>NZ_JBIUXN010000015.1:0-261858 GCF_044744005.1 Streptomyces sp. NPDC087440
TGGGCGGCGGGGCCGCCCCCCGGGGGCGGAACGGGCGGGCAAGGGGGCGGCCCCTCCCGCTCCCGGCCCACCCCGGCAGCCCCCGCCCAGCCCCCGCGCCCCGCACACCCGACACGGCCACCCCCACCCCGTACCACCCCGAAATACGTGCGTTACGCACCGACCTCCAACCCGAAACACCCCCTGCCTACCGTCACTCCCCACACCCACACCCCCACCCCCAACCCCACCCCAGGAGCACCCCCGTGACGGTCGACCAGACCCCCACCGTCGAGCCCCACCCGACCCCCACCACGGCACCCCCACCCTCACCCTCACCCTCACCCTCACCCACCCCCGCCAACGAAACCCTGGAGGACTACACCCTCCGCTTCGCCCCCCGCACCTACCGCCGCTGGACCCCCACCGTCGTCGCCGCCTCCGCCCTCGGCGGCATCGCCTACATGGCCGACTTCTCCATCGGCGCCGGCATCGGCATGACCCACGGCACCGGCAACGCCCTGCTCTCCATCCTCGTCGCGGCCGCGATCATCTTCGTCTCCGGCATCCCGCTCGCCTACTACGCCGCCCGCTACAACCTCGACCTGGACCTGATCACCCGCGGCTCCGGCTTCGGCTACTACGGCTCGGTCATCACCAGCGTCATCTTCGCGAGCTTCACCTTCATCTTCTTCGCGACCGAGGGCGCCATCATGGCGCAGGGCCTCAAGTACGCGCTGGGGATGCCCATTTGGGCGGGCTACGCCCTCTCCACCCTCATCATCATCCCGCTCGTCATCTACGGGATGAAGGCCCTCACCAAGCTCCAGTCCTGGACGAACCCCCTGTGGCTCGTCCTGATCGTCGCCCCCCTGGCGTACGTCGTCATCACCGAGCCCTCCTCCTTCTCCCGTTTCCTCGCGTACGAGGGAACCGGCACCGGCATCTCCACCGCCGCCGTGATGCTGGGCGCGGGCGTCTGCCTCTCCCTGATGGGCCAGATCGGCGAGCAGATCGACTACCTGCGCTTCATGCCGCCCAAGACCGAGGCCAACAGGCGCTCCTGGTGGGCCGCCACGCTCCTCGCGGGCCCCGGCTGGGTGGTCTTCGGGGCCCTCAAGCAAGCCATCGGCGTCTTCCTGGCCGTCTACATCGTGGACGCGGTCGGCGTCGCCTCCGCCGTCGAGCCGATCGAGCAATTCACCGCCGCCTTCAAGCAGTTGATGCCCGGCTGGCTGGTCGTCCCGCTCGCGCTCCTCCTCGTCGTCCTCAGCCAGGTCAAGATCAACGTCACCAACTCCTACTCCGGCTCCCTCGCCTGGACGAACTCCTACGCCCGGGTCGCCAAGCACTACCCGGGCCGCACCGTCTTTGTCCTCGTCAACCTGGCGATCTCACTGACCCTGATGGAGGCGAACATGTTCGCCTTCCTCAACAACGTCCTCAGCTTCTACTCGAACTGCGCGATGGCCTGGGTCGTCACCGTCGCCACGGACATCGCCGTCAACAAGTACGTCCTGAAGCTGTCGCCCAAGCACCCGGAGTACCGCCGCGGCATGCTGTACGCGGTCAACCCGGTCGGCGTGGTCTCCTTCCTGGCCTCCTCGCTCCTGTCCGTCGCCGTCTACTTCGGCCTCTTCGGAGACGCGATCCAGCCCTACTCCCCGATCGTCGCCGTGGGCGTGGCCGTCGTCCTCACCCCGCTCATGGCCGTCGCCACCCGGGGCCGCTACTACCTGCGGCGCACGTCGGACGGCATCGACGAGCCTCTTCTGGACGCGGACGGCAACCCCAGCGCGACGACCTACACCTGCGGAGTCTGCACCCAGCCCTTCGAACGCCCGGACGTCCTCGCCAGCGCCAGCGGCGGCATCATCTGCTCCCTCTGCCTCACCACGGACCGCACCGGCACCCACGTCCTCCCGGCCTCGTAGGGTCCGGAGGAGGCGGCGGTCAGGCGGAGACGGCGGTCAGGGGGTGGTGCCGGACAGCTCCGCCGCCTCGGCCCTGGCCCGTCGGGCGGCGTGCGGGTCGCCCGCGCGGGCGTGGGCGTCGGCCAGGGTTTCCAGGCCGGTGGCGAGCCAGGTCCGGGAGCCGATCCGGCGCCAGAGTCCGACTGCCGCCCGCGCCCGCCGGAGGGCGGAGGGCACGTTACCGGCGGTGGCCAGCTGGGCCTCGGCGATGGCGTGCAGGGTGGCCGCCTCGCCCCACAGAGTCTCGACCGCGGGCAAGGCGGAATACGCCTACGAGTGCCGATGCGCCGCGACCAGCCCGACCAGCCGCTCCGAGGCCGGCCCGGCGGGGCACCGGCCGACGGCCCGGCCCGGCACCCGTCAACGGCACCGGTCGCGTGTGACCGCGTGCCGTCCCGGTGCCGGACTCCCTCATGGCGGAGTCCGGCACCGCAAGGCGGCAGCCGCACGGGACGGCTCCCAGCCCCCGCAACAGCTCGGGTACCGGCTCATCCGCGATCAGCAGACGCAGCCCGGTCGAACCAGCGACGCCCCGGCTCAGGCCGTCCCCCGCAGGAGTTGACCCACCTCATAGCCGCACACGCACCTCATGGCCGCACATGGCGGGAGCCGGGACCAGGCTCCCACCTCCCCCGTGTGCCCGGCCCCTGCCCCCTCCGCGCGGAAGTCCCCCTTCTCTTCCGCTGGTTGACACGCTAGAAGCAAGAGAGCGGGGGCACTCGCCACAGCGCGTACGTCCACTCTCCGCACCGCGCACCACCGGGCCGCCGACCGGAGGGGAACCCCATGCCGAAACCCACCCCCACCCCAAGCGCCTCACCCAGCTCACCCGCCTCGACCCTCCACCACACCGAAGCCCTCCAACGCACCGTCTCGGGCTTCCTCGTCCCCCTGCGCGTGACCGCTCCCCCCGGCCGGCCCTTCCGGGCCACGGTCACCTCGGCCGGAAACGCCGCCCTGCACGCGGCCCGCCTGCGCAGCACCCCGCACTCGGTGCTGCGCCCCCGCCACCTCATCTCCTCCACCGACGCCGACCTGTTCAAGGTGACCCTCCACCTCTCCGGCACGGCCCTCGCCGAACAGGCCGACGGCCAGCACCTGGTCCGCCCCGGCGACCTCCTGACCCTCGACACCACACACCCCTACGCCCTGCACCTCCCCGAACCCTGCGACGTGGTGGTCCTGGGTCTCCCCCGCGGCCTGACCGGCCCGCACACCCGCGCCCTGGCCCGCCGCAGCGGAACCCCGGTCCCCGCCGACAGGGGCACCAGCGCCCTGTGCGCCGCCCTCCTCTCCGCCCTCGGCGACCACGTCGACGCCCTCTCCGGCCCCGGCTCCGAGCGCGTCCTGGACGCGGTCACCGGTCTCCTGATCAGCGCCCTCACCGGCACCGCGGGCGAACGCGTCGAAACCCCCACCACCACGTTCGCGGACCGCATCACCCTGCACACACTCGCCCACCTGCACGACCCGGACCTGTGCGCGGAGTCCGTCGCCGCCCACCACAACATCTCGGTACGCCGACTCCACCAGCTCTTCCAGGGCCGCGACCGCACCTTCACCGCCTGGCTCCGCCACGAACGCCTCACCCGCATCCGCCGCGACCTCGCCGACCCGTCCCTCTCCCACCGCACGGCCACCTCGATCGCAGCAGCCTGGGGCCTGCTGGACGGCCCCCACCTCTCCCGCGCCCTCCGCGAAGAATTCGGCTGCACAGCGGCGGAGTTGCGTCGGCCCATCGCGCCCCGGGCCGAACCCGGCGCCGGCAAGGGCAGGGGAAGCGGAAGCGGAAGCGGAAGCGGAAGGGACGCCGGGAAGGACACCGGGAAATGAAAAAGCCGTGCCGGATTTCTCCGACACGACTTCCGACCCGCGAAAACGCTGGTCGGGACGACAGGATTTGAACCTGCGACCCCTTGACCCCCAGTCAAGTGCGCTACCAAGCTGCGCCACGTCCCGTTACCCGCCTGACCTGGGGTTTTCCCCGGCTGAGCGCGTACGAGAACAATACCGCACATCAGGACGTGGTTGCGAACGCCTTTACCCAGGTCGTGCGCACCCCTGCGCGCGGCCGGCGCGGTGCTCCGAGGGAGGGGGTTGACCTCAAGTCCGGTTGAGGTCCGAGAGTCGTACGCATGACGACACACACGACGACACACATGACGACACGGACGCAACACAGGCCTCCCTACGGATACCCGGACCTGGCCCGCCTGATGGGCCTCATGACCGGGGACGAGAAGCACGGCCCCGCCGCCACCTCGACGCTGGACGCGCTCTGGGTGCTCTACGACCGGGTACTGCGGGTTACTCCCGAGACCGCCGAGGAGGCGGGGCGGGACCGGTTCCTGCTGTCCAAGGGGCACGGCCCGATGGCGTACTACGCGGTGCTCGCCGCGAAGGGGTTCTTCGGGGAGGACGTGCTGCCGGGATTCGGCTCGTACGACTCACCGCTCGGCCACCACCCGGACCGCCTGCTCGTCCCCGGGGTCGAGATCGGCAGCGGATCGCTCGGGCACGGGCTCCCGTTGGCGGTCGGCACCGCGCTGGGACTGCGGGCGCGGGGGCTGACGGACCCCGCGGTGTGGGTGCTGCTCGGCGATGCGGAGCTGGACGAGGGCAGCAACCACGAGGCCCTCGCCTTCGCCGGACCGGCCGGACTCGACCGGCTGCACGCGCTCGTCGTGGACAACGCGTCCGCCACGCACGGCTGGCCCGGCGGGATCGCCTCCCGCTTCGAGGCCGCGGGCTGGTCCGCCGCCACGGTCGACGGCCGCGACCACGAGGCGCTGTACGCCGCGTACACCGCCCCGCACCCGGGCCGCCCCCACGTGGTCGTGGCGCGCGTCGAGCCCAAGAACTGAATCAGCGGACATCAACCGGCATACGAGACGCGGGAGTTGATCATGGATACGATGCGGGACCGGTTCATCGCCACCACCTCACGACTGCTGGACACGGACCCCAGGGTCGCCGTCGTCCTCGCCGACATCAGCTCGGACGGCTTCTCCGCCGCCCGGCGCAAGCACCCGGAGAGGGTGGTGAACGTCGGCATCAGGGAGCAGTTGCTCGTGGGGGCGGGTGCCGGGATGGCGCTCGCCGGGATGCGGCCCGTGGTGCACACCTTCGCCAGTTTCCTGGTGGAGCGGCCCTTCGAGCAGGTGAAGCTGGACTTCGGGCACCAGGGCGTGGGGGGTGTGCTCGTCAGCGCGGGTGCCTCGTACGACTGGCCGGCGGGCGGGTTCACCCACATGGCGCCGGGCGACGTGGCACTGCTGGACACGCTCGACGGATGGACCGTGCATGTGCCGGGGCATCCGGACGAGGCGGAGACCCTGCTGCGGCACGCCGTCGCCGACGGTGACGAGCGGGTCTACGTACGGCTGTCGCTGCAGAGCAACGCGCAGGCCAGGGAGGTGCGTGGCGACGGAGGGTTCGTCACCGTGCGCCAGGGGCGCGGCGGGACCGTGGTCGCCGTCGGGCCGATGCTCGACACCGTGCTGGACGCGGTGGCGGGCCTGGACGTAACGGTCCTGTACGCGGCCACCGTGCGGCCCTTCGACGGCGCGGCGCTGCGGGCCGCCGGACACGCCGACGTGGTCCTGGTCGAGCCCTACCTGGCCGGTACCTCGACCGCCGCCGCGAACGACGCGCTCGCCGACCTCCCGCACCGGGTGCTCGGCCTGGGCGTCGGACAGCGCGAGCTGCGCCGGTACGGGGACATGGCCGAGCACCTCGCGGCGCACGGGCTCGACGCGGCCTCGCTGCGGGAGCGGATCAGCACGTTCCTCAGGCCCTAGCCCTCGGGGTCGGCCAGCTCCGGGTGCTGTGCCAGCAGCTTGCGCGGGGCGACCTGCCGCCAGGAGTCGAGGAGGATGGCGCGGAGCTCCTCCTCGTCCTCCAGGGCGGGCAGGCGGGCCCGCAGCCAGTCGTAGTTGTCGTCGTGTCCCTCCTTGACGAAGAATTTCTCCGGCTCCGCCTCGATCAGTTCGGCCCGCTCGTCCCGGGGGCACTTGAACGCCACCGACGTGTCGTCCTCGCTGAGCGCGGCGAACAGCTTCCCGGCCACCCGGAAGGTGGGGCTCCCCCAGGCGAGCTTCTCCGCTGTGTCCGGCAGGGCGAGCGCGACCCTGCGTACGTCCTCGGCATCGGTCATGGGAAAACCGTACGGGTCACCACTGACAATCGGCCTGGGCGGCGGATGTGCTCAGACGTGCTTGTCGAGCCAGGCCGTCAGGTCGTCGTGGACCTCGCCCCGGTTCGTCTCGTTGAGGATCTCGTGGCGGGCACCCTCGTACCCCTTCCAGGTGAGGTCCTCGACGCCCGCGTACCGCAGGTCCTCCAGGAGTTCATGGACCAGGGTCATGCCCTGGTTGCAGGGGTCCTCGGTGCCGACGGCCAGGTGGAAGGGCAGGTCGGCGGGGATGCGGGCCAGGTTGCGGGGGTCGTTGAGCTTGCGGATGCCGTGCACCCAGTCGAGCGAGAGGCCCGTGCTGAAGGGGAATCCGCAGCGCTCGTCGGCCGCGTACGCATCGACCTCTGCCTCGTCGCGCGAGAGCCACTCGAAGCCGGTGCGGCGGGTGAACGCGTCGTTGAAGTGGACGAACCGGTCGGCGGTGAAGGAGGCGATCGCGTCCCTGCCCTCCGCCGCCGCCTGCCGCTCCAGGTCCGCCACGGCCGCTTCGAGGTCGGTGCCGGGCAGGGTGCGGAAGACTCCCGACAGGATCACCCCGGCGAGGCCGTCCGGGTACTCCTGCGCGTAGTCGCGGGCCAGCATCGCGCCGAGGCTGTGCCCGAACAGCACCACCGGCACACCCGGGTGCAGGGCACGCGCCTGGTCGCCGACCGTGCGCAGGTCGGCGACCATGTTCCGCCAGCCGTCGTCGCCCGCGACGCCGAGGCCGCCGGTGCCGGCGGCGGTCGCGCCGTGGCCCCGGTGGTCGGATGCGAGCACCCCGTACCCGTGGGAGACCAGGTGCCGGGCGAACCGGTCGTAGCGCTGGGCGTGTTCCGCCGCGCCGTGCGCGATCTGCACCAGGGCGCGCGGGCGTCCGCTGTCGGGCAGCCAGGTGTACGTGGCGATCTGGACGCCGTCGTGCGCGGTCGCCGTGCCGGGGGTGCCGGGAGCGGTCATGGTCGGCCTGCCTCTCTGAGCTGTCGCTGCGCGGGGATACGGTGCTGACCCTCCCCCGGCACGGCACGCTCATGCCAGACCCTCGGCGGCGCTACGCCCTGACCTGCCCCCGCTCGAAGTACGCCACCAGCTCCGGGTCGAGCTCCGGCACCCGGCGCGGTGTCCCGCCGTCCCGCAGCGAGTCCGTCGCCCGGACTCCCGCCGCCACCGCCATGCGGGCCGCGACCGGCGAGGTGTCCGTCGTACCCCCGTCCCGTACGAAGCGCAGGAACTCGTCCACGAGGAGCGGATCGGCGCCGCCGTGCCCGGCGTTGTCCTCGGCGGCCGGGATCTCGTGGGTCTCGTCGGCGTCGAAGCGGTGGCCCGAGCGGCGGGAGTTCCACACCTTGACCTGGCCGCCGGGGCCGTCGCCGAAGTTCTCCAGGCGGCCCGCGTCGCCGATGACGGTGTAGTTGCGCCAGTAGTCGGGGGTGAAGTGGCACTGCTGGTAGGCGGCCAGGACGCCGTTGTCGAGGCGCATGTTGAGCAGGGAGACGTCCTCGACGTCGATCACCGGGTTCAGGGCGCGCTGGGTGTGCGGGGGCCAGTGGCCGTCCTTGGTGTACCAGTCGTCCGCCTTGGGCTCGCCGGGCGCGCGGCGGTGCGGGTTGTCGCCGTAGACCATGAGGTCGCCCATCGCCTGCACGTCGCGGGCGTACCCGCCGGAGAGCCAGTGCAGGACGTCGATGTCGTGGGCGGCCTTCTGGAGGAGGAGTCCGGTGGTGTGGGCGCGTTCGGCATGCCAGTCCTTGAAGTACCAGTCGCCGCCGTAGCCGACGAAGTGCCGTACCCAGACGGTCTTGACCTGTCCGATCCTCCCGGCCCGGATCAGGTCGCGCATCAGGCGGACGACGGGCATGTGCCGCATGTTGTGGCCGACGTACAGGCGGGTGCCCGTCTCGTACGCCGTGCGCAGGATGGTGTCGCAGTCCTCGACGGTGGTTTCGAGGGGCTTCTCGACGAAGACCGGCTTCCCGGCGCGCAGGGCCTGGCAGGCGAGGTCGGCGTGGGTGTGGTCGGGGGTGAGGACGAGGACCGCGTCGACGGCCGGGTCCTCGATCACCGTGCGGTGGTCGGCGGTCAGGGTGGCGTCGGGGAAGGCCTCGGCGGCAGTGGCGAGGGCCCGTTCGTCGGGGTCGGCGAGGACGGTGACGCGGGCGCCGTGGCCGGGTCGGTGTGCCGTACGGGCGAGGCTGCCGCGCAGTCCGTGGCCCAGGACGCCGATCCGGAGGTCGGGCGGGGCGGGTATGTGGGGGGCGTCGGTCGATTCGGGGGTGTCGGAGGTGTCGGAGGTGTCGGAGGTGTCCAGCAGGTCGGTCATCGTGCGCGCTCCCTGTGCAGAGTCCCCTTGTCCGGTACGGACGTTGACGTTAGCCCGCGAACGTCCCGCAGGGCAGCCCACGCCTCGCACGACACTTCCGCCCCACCGCCCTCAGGGCCCCCGCCTCAGCTCCCCCGTCTCAGAGCCCGCCCTCCTCCCGCCGCTCGATCTGCGCCATCAGCTCGGCGGCCATCGCCTTGATCGTCTCCAGCCCCTCCCGCCCCCACTGCCGGGGCTTGGTGTCCACCACGCAGATCGCACCGAGCGCGATGCCGTCCCGGTCGATGAGGGGTGCGCCCAGGTAGGAGCGGATGCCGATCTCGTCGACGACCGGGTTGCCCGCGAAGCGCGGGTAGTCGCAGACGTCCTCCAGGACCAGGGCCTTCCGGCGGGCCACCACGTGCGGGCAGTAGCCGTGGTCGCGGGCCATTGCCCGGCCGATCCGACCGGCGGCGGCAGCGGCGCCCAGGTCGCTGCCGGAGTGGGTGCCGGTGGGGGTGTGCAGTCCGGCGAAGAACTGCCGGTTCTCGTCGATGAAGTTGACCATCGAGTACGGTGCGCGGGTCGCCTCCGCGAGCCGTACCGCGAACGCGTCCAGCATCGGGTCGGGCCGCCCGCCGAGCCCCAACTCCTTGAGCCTGCGCGCCCGTTCGGGGCCTTCCCGGTCGGCCGGGGTGAGCAGCAGATGGCCGATCCTGTCGTGTTTCATATGTGGGCTCCCGTCATGGGTGGGCTCCGTGGGCCGTGGTGGGGGTGGCGGGCGCGTGGTTGAGGAGGTGCTTGACGAGGGTGACCAGGGTGGCGATGCCGGAACTGGCGAGCCGGGCGTCGCAGATCACGATGGGAATCTCCGGGTTGAGGTCGAGGGCGCCGCGCACCTCCTCGGGCTCGTACCGGAAGGCGCCGTCGAACTCGTTGACGGCGACGACGAAGCCGATGCCGCGCTGCTCGAAGAAGTCGACGGCGGCGAAGCAGTCCTCCAGACGCCGGGTGTCGGCGAGGACGACCGCACCCAGTGCCCCCTTGGACAGCTCGTCCCACATGAACCAGAACCGTTCCTGCCCCGGGGTGCCGAAGAGGTACAGGACGTGGTCCTTGTCGAGGGTCATGCGGCCGAAGTCCATGGCGACGGTGGTCATGGACTTGTTCTCGACACCCTCCAGGCTGTCGGTGTCGGCGCTCGCCTGGGTGAGGAGTTCCTCGGTGCTGAGCGGGTCGATCTCGCTGACCGCGCCGACGAAGGTCGTCTTGCCGACGCCGAAGCCGCCCGCGACGAGGATCTTCAGCGCGGTGGGGAAGACCTCGTCGGGGTCGGGGCCCGCCCCCTGGTGACCGTAGTCGTAGGCGTCCCCGTAGCCGGAGCCGTAGTCAGAGTTGTCGTCGTAGACCATCGAGCACTGCCTCCAGCAAGTCGCGGTCGGTCGGGGGGTGTTGGAGGATCGGGGCGTGGGTGAGGACCGCCCCGCAGTCCACCAGGTCGCTCAGCACGACCTTGGTGACGACGGCGGGGAGGTGCAGATGTGCCGCGATCTCGGCCACCGACATGGGGTCGTCGCACAGGCCGATCGCCTGTACGTGCTCGGGACCGAGGTGCAGGGGCAGGGCGGCTCCCGTGGCCATGACCATGGTCAGCAGGTCGAGTTCCACGCTGGGGCGGGTACGGCCGTTGCTGACCGTGAACGGGCGGACGAGCCGGCCTGCCGCGTCGTCGAGCCAGGGCCCGTCCTGCGGGGCCGCCACGTTCAGTGCCCCGGGGCGTTCGGCGCACTGCCCGCCCGCTGCCGCGCCGGGGTCGCCAGGTACGGCCGTACGCTCTTGACCAGCATCGCCATCTCGTACCCGAGGACGGCGGCGTCGGCCTCCCGCCCGGCCAGCACGGCCAGGAAGGTGCCCGATCCGGCGGTCGAGACGAACAGCAGCGTCGAGTCCAGTTCGACCACCACCTGCCGGACCTCGCCGCCGTCCCCGAACCGCATTCCGGCGCTGCGGCCCAGCGAGTAGAGGCCGGAGGCGAGGGCGGCCATGTGGTCGGCGCTGTCGGTGTCGAGGCCGTGCACGGACTTCACGAGTCCGTCGGAGGAGAGCAGTACGGCGCTGCGGGTGTACGGAACCCGTTGTACGAGTCCGCTCAACAGCCAGTCCAGATCGGTCGCTTGGCCGGTCGGCGCGTCGCTCGCCATGGGGGTCACTCCTTGGGGGTGGGGAAGTGCGTGTCGTGGGGGTGTACGGAACCGGGCCCTGCGGCGGCATCGTCGGCGGGAGGCTCCTCCGTGCGCGGGTCCGCCGCCTCGGCCAGTCCGATGCCGCGCTGGAAGGCCGCCATCAGTCCGGGGTCGTGCAGCACCGGCTGCTCGTCGTCCTTGCGCGGGGCGGGTCCGTCCTTCAGTTGCGGTACGAGGTTCTCCTGGCTCCTTCGCCTCGGCAGCCGGGGCCTGCTGACCCGGCCGCGCACCGCACTGTCGGGCATGGTGCGCGCGGTGCTGTGCACCGGCTCGACCGGAAGGGTGAACTCCGGCGGGGAGGTGAGCCCGTGGGTGACGCCGGGCACGGCGGCGGCCGGGTTGGGCCGGTCGGCGCCCTGGCCGCGTACGGGCAGAGGGGTGTTGCCGGTGGTGGTGGCGGGGCGGGTGGGCTCCTGCCCGGGTGCGTTGCCGGGCTCGGGGGCGGCGTCCCGGTCGTGGTTGCGGCCCCTCTCCCTCTCCCGGTCCCGGGACGGCAGCGGCGGGGCGTTCCGCCGGTCCGGGGGCGTGCCGGATATCGGGGGCGGGTCGGCCTGCGCGGAGGCGGCGGCAGTGGGCTGCCGGGTGGCGCCCGCGGTGTCGTGCTCCTCGCCCAACAGGGCCTCCGGGAGGACGAGGACGGCCTGGACGCCGCCGTAGATGTTGTTCTGGAGGCGGACGGCGATGCCGTGCCTGCGGGCCAGTGCGGACACCACGAAGAGGCCGATCCGGCCGTCCTGGAGGAGGTGCTGCACGTTGACCTGGTCGGGGTCGGCGAGCAGGGCGTTCATCTTGTTCTGCTCGGTGACCGGCATGCCGAGCCCCCGGTCCTCGACCTCGATGGCGAGCCCCGCGGTGACGAACTGGGCGCGCAGCAGCACCGTGGTGTGCGGGGCGCTGAACACCGTGGCGTTCTCCACCAGTTCGGCGAGCAGGTGGATGATGTCGGCGACCGCGTGGCCGCGCAGGGTGCCGTCGATCGGCGGCACCAGCTTGACCCGCGAGTACTGCTCGACCTCGGCGATCGAGGAGCGCACGACCTCGCTCATGGAGACCGGGTTGCTCCACTGGCGGCGTGAGATGGCCCCGCCGAGGACGGCGAGGTTCTCGGCGTGCCGACGGATGCGGGTGGCCAGGTGGTCGACGTGGAAGAGGCCCTTGAGCAGGTCCGGGTCCTCGACCTCGTTCTCCAGTTCGTCGAGGAGCTGGATCTCGCGGTGCACCAGGGACTGAAGGCGGCGCGCGAGGTTGACGAAGACCTCGACCTTCTGGTCGGTGCCCGCGCTGCTGGAGAACTTGGACGCCTGCACGACGGCGGTCACCGCCGCGTCGTGGGCGCGCCCCATCTCCTGCGCGAGCTGGTCGAACTCGTCGCCGCCGCGCGGTGCGCCGGGTGGCACGGTGCGCCGTATGTCGGGCTCCTCGCCGCGTCGCAGCGTGTCGACGACGGCACGCAGTTCGTCCTGGCGGCGGGCGCTGGTGCGGCGCAGTTCGGCGCACCGCTGGGTGACCGAACGGGCCGCCCGCAGGGCCGCCACCACGGCGACGAGCACGGCGAGGGCGGCGAGCACGGCGGCTGCCGCGAGGCCGATCCATAAGCTCTGCGTCGGGCGGACCCCGGCGGTGCGGACCGTGTGCAGCACGGCGCCCGCGCCGCTGAGGGCGACGACGACGGCGGGCAGCACGGCGGCGCGGAGCATCTGGGGACGCAGCTGCGCCTCGGGAGTGGACGCCGCGGGGGGACGGGCTCCCGGCCGGCCGTGCCGCCCGCCCTCGCGGCGGTCTGCTCGCGCGGCTGGTGCGCGAAGATGAGACATCAGCGTCCTCGGTACGTGGGGCCCCACGGATGCGGCGTGCAGGGCCCTCCTGGTCTCAGGGCCTGCGTCCGGTCCGGATTTCCGGGGCCGGAGCAGGGCTGGGCTCAACTCGGGTGATGCGGGCCCCCGTTGATCACCGGGCACTCACAGTAGTCGGGAACATTCCATGGGTGAGGGGCAGTTGCCAAACTTGCCCGCCCGGCGTCCCGCTCTGGTATGAGGCTTCGTACGGGCAGACGAAAACCGGCCGCCCCCGGGGATACGGGGACGACCGGTGTGCGGTGCTGCGTGACAGCTATGCGGACGCCGCTGTCTCCTTCTGTACGACGACGGGGCTCGTCAGCGTCGACGAGGCGCTCGGCGCCTCGGGGCCGGGCCTGCGGGCCGCGACGCCGCGCCACCAGGGAGTCGAGGGTACGGACGGGGACGTGGGTTCGAAGGGCTCGCCCGGGCACGGCAGCGCGATCGCCGCACCGGCCTCGGCGGCGGCGGTGACGGTGCCCTCGCCGGGCTCGTCCCACGGGTGCGGGGCGAGGTTGAAGGTGCCCCAGTGGATCGGCAGCATCACGCCGCGCGGGGTGCCGCCCTGGAGGTCCAGGTGGGTGCGCATGCCCTCTTCGGGGGTCATGTGGATGTCGGGCCAGTGCGGGCTGTAGGCGCCGATCTGGATCATCGTGGCGTCGAAGGGGCCGTGCTGTGCCCCGATGTCCTTGAAGCCCTCGAAGTAGCCCGTGTCACCGCTGTGGAAAACGCGGTGCTCGGGACCCGCGACCACCCAGGACGCCCACAGGGTGTGCTGCTGGTTGCGCAGCCCGCGGCCGCAGAAGTGGCGGGCGGGGGTGGCGGTGAGGCGCAGCCCGGCGACCTCGGTGGACTCGTTCCAGTCGAGCTCGCGGATGCGGCTCGGCGGGATGCCCCAGCGCTCCAGGTGCGCGCCGACACCGAGCGGGACCGCGAAGAGCGCGCCGCTCGCCTTCAGGGCGCGGATGCTGGGCATGTCGAGGTGGTCGTAGTGGTCGTGCGAGATGACGACGACGTCGATCGCGCCGAGCGAGGCCAGCGGCACCGGCACGGGGTGCAGCCGCTTGGGCCCCGCGAAGTCGAACGGGGAGCAGCGCTCGCTCCACACCGGGTCGAAGAGCACCCGGCTGCCGTCGATCTCGGCGAGCACACTGGAGTGGCCCATCCAGGTCAGGCGCAGCCCTGAGGCGGGCGGCTCCTTGATGTCGGCGAGCGTGGTGGCGTGCACGGGGACGGTGCCCGCGGGGGCGCGCAGGACGCGCTCGTCCTTGCGGAAGTACGTGGTGAGGAGGCTGGAGGTCGATTTGGGCGAGGGGCGGAGGGCTCGGGTGCCCTCGGGGTTCTGGAAGACGCCGTCGGCGAAGTTCGGCGAGCGGCGGATGCGTTCCATGCGCTCCCCGGCGGGGTCGGCTCCGAACGCCGCGGTCCTCAGCCCTCGCAGTTTTTCGCGCAACGGCTTCTGCGGGGAATCCGCACTGGTCACGGCACCTCCAAGGGGTCGGCTTCATTCCATTATGTGCACCCGTGTGCGACGGCCGGGAAACGGGCCCGTGACGACCGGCCGCCGAAAAGGGGGCGCTTTCTTCAGGGAGAACGGTCGTTGTGCCGCTCGTATGCCCGGCCGTCCTCCCTGTGGAACGCGCGTCGACCGCGGTGCGGTCAGTCCAGCTCGTAAACGGCGGTCACGACGACCTCGTCCTTCACCTGGCCCGGGGCCACGGGCACCGACGGCGGCGCGTCGGCGAGCGCTCCCGCGGGCACCTCAACCGGGCGCGGGCGGCCGGGGTCGGACTCGGTGAGGGACACCAGCCGGCCGAGCGAGCGACCGCTGAGGCGGGCGTGCTGGGCGGCCTTCTCACGGGCGTCGAGGTGGGCGGCCCGGCGGGCGGCGGCACGCAGCGGAGCGGGATCGGCGACGTCGAAGGTCACCCCGTTGACCCGGCCGGCGTTGCCCGCCGCGTCCATGGCCGCCTGGATGACGGCCCCGGTGCGGGAGAGGTCGCGCACGCGGACCGAGAAGCCCTGTCCGGCCTGGTAGCCGGTGAGCCGCTGGTTGCCGTTGTCGTACTGGTACACGGGGTTCAGGGAGAGGTTCTCGGTGCGTACGTCGCGGTCGGCGACGCCTTGGGCCCGGACGGCGGCGAGCAGTGCCTGGGCGGCGGTCGACTGGGCGGCGAGCGCTTCCTTGGTGGTCAGCGCGGTGGCCTCGACGCCCAGGGTGACGAAAGCGGTGTCGGGGGTCGCGGTGGCCTCCCCCGAACCGGTGACGGTCACGGTGGCGGGCGCGGGGTGCGCGACAGAGGCCGCGACCGGGGCCGAGGTGAGCGCGGACGCGGGCACGGCGCCCGCGACGAGCAGGCCGCCCGCGAGGGCGGTGGCGACGAGCACGCGCGAGGGGATCAGGCGCGGGGCGGGCGGGAACAGGGGCATGGCGGGGTGGGTCCTTCCGGGAGCCGGGGACACGAAGCGCCCGGCGGAACAGAGTGGGGCACATCCCAGCAGCTTCGCGGCCCGGCCGATCCGCGCCACCCCGATGGCCCGGGACAGGTTCACCCCCCGGAAGCCCCTGGGTGGCGTTCCGGGGAGGGGCCCGGTAAGGGGTACGAACCCGCCATACTGGGCCGCGACGGGGAGTTCCGGGGGACGGAAAGGGGAACGCGGTGGCTCAGCAGGGGCAGGACGGTCCGGACGAGGGCGGCACGTACGACGTCCTGGTGATCGGCGGCAGCGGCGTGGACACGGTGGTGCGGGTGGACCAGTTGCCGGTGCCGCTGGCGGACTCGGTCGGGGTCGCGCCCATCGGCGAGTGGCCGGGGCACACGGGCGGCAACGTGGCGCTGGGCCTGCGGGCGCTGGGGCTGGGGGTGAAGTTCCTGGACGTGATCGGGGACGACTGGATCGGCGGGCAGGTGCGCGAGCGGCTCGCCAAGGGCGATGTCGACTTCGAGCCGCTGATCTCGCCCGCGGGCACCCGGCGTGCCGTCAACCTGGTGGACCCGACGGGCCGCCGGATGTCGTTCTACGACGCCCGGGACCCGGAGGACCTGCGGATGCCGCACGACTTCTACGCGCCGCACCTGCGCCGGGCCCGCCACGTCCACGTCTCGATCATGGGCTTCGCCCGACACCTCCTGGACGACGTGGTGGCGTCCGGTGTTCCGCTCTCCACCGATCTGCACGACTGGGACGGCGTGGCCGACCACCACCGCGCCTTCGCCCTGAGCGCCGACCTGGTGTTCCTGAGCGCCGCGGGTGCGGGCGAGCGGATCGGCGACGTGATGCGGGAGATCCTGCGCGAGGGGCGGGCGCAGGCCGTGGTGGCGACGGCGGGCGCGGGCGGCTCTTACCTGCTGACCCGCGACGGCGGCAGCACCCCGCGCCCGGTCGCGGCGACCGTCCCGCCCGCTCCGGTGGTCGACTCCAACGGCGCGGGCGACGCGTACGTCACCGGGTTCCTGTACGGGCGACTCACGGGCCGGAGCCTGGAGGAGTGCGCCCGCTTCGGCGCGCTGGCGGGGGCGTACGCCTGCACGGTGCCGGGCAACACCTCTCTCATCGGCCCCGAGGCCCTGCTGCCGGAGCCGGCGGGCCCCACGGCGTAGGGGCCCCGGTCGGCACACCCGCTCAGGTCTGGCACAGGGGGGCGTAGGCGTCCCCTCCCAGTCCGAAGGTCCAGGCGACTCCCGCCTTCGCGGTCCTCGTGGTGGGCGGCACCCGCAGCCAGTAGGTGCGGTGGGTGCCGTCGGGCTCGGCGGTGGAGTTGACGACCTCGACCATCACCACGTCCTCGTCGTCCGGCAGGGCGATCCGCCACAGGACGCCGGTCTCGTCGCGGTGCACGGGCTCGGCCCCGGACTCGGCGAGGTAGCGGTCGTAGCCGTAGAACTCCAGCATCACGCGGCGCAGTTCGGCGTTCTCCTCGTCGCGGATGCGCTCCGGGGTCAGTCCGGCCAGTTCGTCCAGGAACGCGGCGGGCACCGGCATGCCGCGCCAGGCGTACAGGGCGAATCCGTCGGGGTAGGCCAGGGCGGGGCCGTCGCCCCGGTCCAGCCGTCCGGCCTCGTCGCGGTGCAGGGCGACCGGGCGCTCGCTGATCACCACGGCGTTCTCGTACGGCCACCACCAGCCCGCGTTGCGGGCGACCCGGGCGAGTCCCGCGAGCCGCTCGCCGCGGCCGTCGAAGGCGGAGAGCCAGGCCGCGTCGTGCTGGCCGAGCACGGCGTCGAGCAGCACCGTCCGCACGTGCGCCGCGTCCTCGGGGCGCACGGTCAGGGCCTCGACGACCCCGGCGCGTATGCGGTCGGCGAGCGCCCGGGTCGGGTCCCAGAGCCGTGCCCCGGTGGCGGACCACAGCCCGGCCCATCCGGCGGGGCCCAACGCGTCGTGCGCCCGCCGCCGTTCCTCGGCCCAGGGGGCGGTGCGGACCTCGTGCCGCACGGACCGGCCCGCGTCGGCGAGCTTGTCGACGGCCTCGACGGCGGCCCTGGGCGAGTCGGCCCAGACGATCCGCGCGGGCTCGGCGAGGCCCGCCGAGCGGTAGGCGAGCCGTACGCCCTCCTCCGCGGCGGCCCGGTCGGCGGCTCCGGTGGCGGCGGCCACGTCGCGCCAGTCGTGCGCGCCCCGTGCCGTCAGCTCCTGCATGTCGTACATGTCCTGTGTGTCCCGCACGTCCTGCATGGTCGAACTCCCCGTCCCCTGTTGCCCAACGCTCTGTTCACCGTGGTCCGTGCCCCACGTCAGCCCGACAGGTTCAGTCGGCGACGACACGGAACGCTCCCGGCACGTACTCCCGCTGGCGCACCACCCGGTACCAGCCCTTCGGGAGGGGTATGACCGCGTGCTCCTCGTGCACGACCCGTCCCCCGTCCGGGAGATGGAGCAGCGTCGGGTCCAACGGACCGCCCTCGCGCACCAGTCGGCCGGGACCCTGCACCGCGTGCGCGTGACCGGTGACCTCGCCGAGGGCCAGCACCAACCGGCCCCGGCCGTCCCGGGGTTCGCCGGGTGCCCGCACGGCGTACGAGGGCACCGCCGTCTCCTCCAGCGGCACGATCAGAACGTCCCCTTGCCGGTACACAGCTCTCCCCTTCCCAGGCCGCCACCCGCTGTGACCGCCTTGCCTCAAAAAGCTAAGGGTCGGGTCTGACAATCACCGCTGAGCTGCGGAAACAACCCGGGCGACCGGCGATGTCAGTGGCTCTTGGTAAACCTTTTCGCACATCAGTCGGCCGTACGGCGTGAGGAGCTCGCGGACATGTACAGCATTGACCACCTCTCGGAGTTCCACGGTCTGCCGGTCGTGACCTTCCCCGAGCCGGGCGACGACGCCGCGCTGCCCGACGCCGACACCGTGGCCTGGCGTGTGCACGTCGAATCGTGGGACGGCGAGGAGGACTGGATGGAGTCCTTCGACCGGTTCCTCGCCGCGGTCGATCCCGGCCGGGTGCGGGCACTCGTCATCGGCAGGTGGGGGGAGTTCGGGCCGGAGTCCAGCAGCACCGTGCTGTCCTTGATCACGGCTGCGGCGGACCGTCTGACGACCCTGGAGGCGGTCTTCATCGGCGACATGACGCCGGAGGACGAGGAGATGTGCGGCATCGAGCAGTCCGACGTGACGGTCCTGCTCTCCGCCTTCCCGGACCTCGTCGAACTGGGCGTACGCGGCGGCACCGAGCTGGAGTTCCCGCCGGTCACGCACGAGAAGCTGCGCCGCCTGACCATGGAGACGGGCGGCCTGCCCAGGGCGGTGGCGAACGGCATCGCCGCCAGCACCCTGCCGGCCCTCACCCACCTCGACCTGTGGCTCGGCGAATCGGGCTGCGGCGGCGACGCCGAACTCTCCGACCTGGCACCACTGTTGGACGGCACCCGCTTCCCGGGCCTGACGTACCTGGGCCTGCGCAACAGCGAGATCCAGAACGAGATCGCCGAAGCGGTCGCGGGCGCCCCCGTCGTCGCCGGACTGCACACCCTGGACCTGTCCAACGGCGTGCTGGGCGACGAGGGCGCGGCCGCCCTGCTGGAGGGGCAGCCGCTCACCCACCTCCGGTGCCTGGACCTGCACCACCACTTCCTCTCCGCGGAGATGGAGCGGCGAATACAGGCGGAGATCGCGGCGCACGGCGTGCGCGTGGACCTGTCGCAGCGCAACACGCCGTGGGGCGGCAGGGGCTCTGCGGGCCGGTTCACGTCCGTGTCGGAGTGAGGCGGGCGGCCGGGCTGCCCCGCCGCACACCCCGCAGCGGGGATCAGAGCGGAAGCAGGTCCGGCCGCTTCGCCTCGACGTGGTCGCCCGAGCTCTCGCCGCGCAGGCGTCGCCCGATCCACGGCACCAGGTGCTCGCGCGCCCAGTCGATGTTGTCGCGGCGCGCTTCGAGGCGCCCGCGCGGTGCCATCGGCGGCCACGCCTGGTCGGGGTCGGCCGGGATCTCCAGGCCGAGGACCTGACCGGCCCGCAGCGCGACCCGGGTGTGCCCCTCGGGAGAGAGGTGCAGCCGGTCGGAGTCCCAGGCGCGCCGGTCCTGCACGGACCTCAGCGACCACAGGTCCAGCACCGGGCAGTCGTACCGGTCGGCGATGGCCCGCACGTGCGCCGAGTACGTGGCGACCTTGCCGCGCAGATGGCGCAGCACCGGGATGCCCCGGGTGTCGAAGCCCGTGGTCACCATGACCGTGCCGACCGCCGAGGTGAGGTCGGCGACGGCCTTCTCGAAGCGCTCGGCGACGTCGTCGGGGTCGGTGCCGGGCCGGATGATGTCGTTGCCGCCCGCACAGAAACTGACCAGGTCGGGAGCCAGCTCCTTGGCCCGAGGGACCTGGTCGGCCACGATCTGGTCGAGCAGTTTGCCGCGTACGGCGAGGTTTGCGTATCGGAAGGTGTGCTCGGGTACCCGGTCGTCCAGAAGGACGGCCAGCCGGTCGGCCCACCCGATGAACGCGCCGCCGGGGCCAGGGTCTCCGACCCCTTCGGTGAAGCTGTCCCCGATCGCCGCGTACGACCCGATGGTGCCTGCGCTGAATGATCTCGAATCGTCTGCCACGTCGATACATCCTTCACTTTCGCAAGTGACCTACGCCACCGTAGGGAGGGGTTGACGGGGGGTGAGATATGCCACCGGTCAAGATTCACCCAACCCGGAATACAGAGGTGGCGCCTCCTGGGACGAGTCTCGCCCCCGCACCGGGAGGGGCGCGGGGGCGAGTACGCCGAATGGCCGGGCCGCACGAAGGACGACCGTGAGGACGACCGTACGGAAGAGGACCGTACGCGAGCGGGAAGGCTAGAGCGGGACGCCGTTGCTGCGCAGGTAGCCCAGCGGGTCGATGTCCGAGCCGTAGCCGGGGCCGGTGCGGATCTCGAAGTGCAGGTGCGGGCCGGTGGAGTTTCCGGTGGAGCCCGAGTAGCCGATCTGCTGGCCGCCCGAGACGCTCTGTCCGGAGCGGACGCCCAGTGCGGAGAGGTGGGCGTACTGCGAGTAGCGGCCGTCGTTGTGCCGGATGACGACCTCGTTGCCGTACGCGCCGCCCCAGCCGGCGGAGACCACGGTGCCCGCAGCGACGGCCTTGACCGGGGTGCCGGAGGAGGCCCGGAAGTCGACACCGGTGTGGTAACCGCTGGACCAGCTGCCGCCCGAGGCGCGGTAGGGGGTGGAGACGCCGGAGGGGACGGGGGCGCTGAACCCGGAGCGCTGCGACTGCTGCTTGCGCTCGGTGCGCTGCTCGGAACGCTGTTCGGCGCGCCGCTCCGTCCGCTTCTCGGAGCGCTGCTCGACCCGGTTCTCCGTGCGCTGCTCGGCGCGCTTGTCCGTACGCTCCACACGCTCGGTCCGCTGCTGCTGCGGGACCGGCGCGGAGGCCTTCTGCTCAGCGGCGGGGGCCTTGCCGCCGAGGGTGAGCTTCATGCCGGGGTAGATCAGCGAGGGGTCCCCGCCGACGACCTTCTTGTTGTCGGTGTAGACCTTCTGCCAGCCGCCGCGCACGTCCTGGTCCGCCGCGATCTTCGACAGGCTGTCGCCGGACACCACGGAGTACGTACGGGTGTCGGTCTTCGGCGCGGAGGGAGCGGCGGGGACAGCGGCGGGGGCCGCCTGCTGCGGCGCGGCCGTGCGCTGCTGCGGCAGCTGCACCTGGGGCGCCTCCTGCGGCAGCGCGACCGGGGCCGCGCCCTTCTCGGCGGCGTGCGCCCCCGTGGCGCCGATGAGCGGAAGGGCCAGCGCCGCACCGCCCGTACCGGCGGCGACGAAGCCCCGGGTGAGCGAGGAACTGGACTTCGGGCGGCGGTGCTTACCCTTTGCGGGCATGACGGATTCCTCTCCGGCGCCTGCGAGGTGAGCTGTCGGGTTCGGGCTGGAGATGCCCGGCCTCGCTCCCCTGGGAGCGCTGCTTCACCCCGAGCCGCTCCGGCGGGCTGGTGCCCTCCGGTACCGGCGTACTACCTGGGTCCCCCGCTCCTGCCACACGAAGAAATGGGATGCGGACTCCGAGCGGTGGCAGGATTCGGCGGTCCACCCGGATTGACGGTGACCGTAAGCGAGTGCAGACCGCCGGAACAAGCCGTTCCCGCCTTCTCCCTCTCCCGGACACGTCTTCTCCACGATTCTCCCGGTGGCGCGCAGCCGTCCCGGATGTCATCTCCCGCCCCTGGCCTGCCGTTTGACGCTTCGGCAGCAGAAGTCACGGCCTTCTCTATGATTCTGCTCACTCGCACCCCTGTACGCCCCAGATGGTTGCCCGAGGCCCCCATTTCGGGACGCTTCTGTCGTATCGTCGGCCAGTGCCCCTCGTCGGCGTGCCCGCGCCGGCGAACGACCTTGAGGAGCACTCGTGACGCAGCAGGCATCGCCGTCGGCCGAGCCGGATCTCGCAGGTGTACGGAACTTCCGCGACGTGGGCGGGCTGCCCGCCGCCGACGGGCGGCGGACGCGGTACGGGCGGCTCTTCCGCAGCGGTCACCTGGCGCACGCCACCGAGGCCGACACAGTGTTCTTTGGCTCCCTCGCCCTGCACACGATCTTCGACTTCCGCAATGCGGCGGACCAGAAGCTGGAGGGTCCGGACGTCGAGCTGACGGGCGTACGGAACGTGAACATCCCGCTGAGCGACCCGGCGGACGGCGCCGAGTTCTGGCGGATGGTGCGCGACGGGGACATCGACCAGCTGCGCGAGATCCTCGACGACGGCAAGGCCGCCGCGCGCATGACAAACTCGTACCGCCGCATGATCAAGGACCGCACCGCCGAACACAGCCGGGTGCTGCACGCCCTGGCCGAGGACAGTGTTCCGGCGCTGATGCACTGTGCGGCGGGCAAGGACCGCGCGGGCCTGGCGATCGCGGTGACGCTGCTGGCCGTGGGCGTGGAGCCGGACGCCGTCCGGGCGGACTACCTGAAGTCCAACGACCCGCACCGCCGCTACCGGGTGCGCCGCACCAGCACCTCACCGGACGCCATGAACGCCGAGGTCATGAGCCTGCTCGCGCCGCTCTTCGACGCCCGCGTCGAGTACCTGGACGCGGCCTTCGCCACCATCGAGGAGATCTGGGGCACCACGGACGCCTACCTGGAGCAGGGCCTGCGGCTGACCCCCGAGGTCCGTGAGGCGCTGCGCGAGCGGCTCACCGAGTAGCCCCTGCGGTCAGGCGTCGCCGATCGTGAAGAGCAGGAAGATGAACGCGGCGATGATGTGCCCGACCACGATGTAGAGAAAGACCCGCACCACCAGCCCGTGCGGCGCCTTGTCCGCGACGAAGCCGTCCGGACCTGCCTTGCCCGCACCGTCCTGCCACTCGGCTCCCCGGTCGGAGCCGGGCCGGGCGGCGCGGGCCGCCTCCTCCGCGGCGCGGGCGATGGCGTCCATGGCGGCGGTCTGCGCCTCGGTGAGCTGGTGCGCCGGGGTGGGCCCGGGAGCCTTGACGAAACCCTGCGGCGAAGCGGCCCCCTGCGACGGGGCGAGTCCCTGCGGCTGGGCGGCGGCGAACTCGGGCATCTCATGACTCCTGGGGCAGGCAGAGCCCTGCGACGGTGCTCTGCATCAGTGTGTGGAGGAAGAGCAGCTCCGCCCCGTCCGGCGTCACCGCGGTGATCCGGTGCGGGGTGAGCGAGTCGAAGTGGGCGCTGTCGCCCTCGTCCAGGGTGTGCACACGCTCCCCGAGGACAAGACGCAGGCGGCCTTTGAGCACGTACAGCCACTCCTCGCCGGGATGGACCCGTACGAGCTCCTGCTGGGCGGCGTGCGGGACGTGGACCCGCAGTGCCTGCATGGCCCGGCCGTGGCTCCCGGCCTGGCGGTACGTCCAGCCGTCGGCCTCGCGGGCGGTCATCTCGCCGGCCCGCACGACGGCGTCCGGGTCGGCGGCCGTCTCGCCGAGGACCTCGGAGACGGTCGTACCGTAGATGCGGGCCAGCGCGAGCAGCAACGGCAGCGAGGGCTGGCGCTGCCCGGTCTCCAGCCGGGAGAGGTGCGCGGGCGAGAGCCCGGCGCGGCGGGCCGCGGCCTCCAGCGTGAAACCGCTGCGGCGGCGGAGTTCTCGCAGGTGGGGGGCGACGGAAGGCAGGTCCACGGGGCCTTCGGCCGCCTCTTCGAGGCGTGGCGTCATGCCGTCCATTGAGCCAGACTGCTTGCCTCTGGGGCAAACTTCTTACCCCAGAGGCAAAAACGGCTCAGCGGTTCGCGACCGCCTGCTTCACCAGTGTCCTGCCGAAGTCCCACATCAGGCCACCGCCGGAGTGTGCGTCGTCCATCACGGCGGTGAAGGCCTCCACGAACCGGTCGACCTCCTTCTCCCCCACGGTCAGCGGCGGAATCAGCTTGATCACTTCCAGGTGGTCGCCGGACACCTGGGTGAGGATCCGGTGCTTCTGGAGCAGCGGTACGACGACCATCTGCGCGAAGAGTCCCTTGCGGGCCGCCTGGAGCATCGCCCACCGGCTGCGCAGTTTCAGCGAGGACGGCCGTCCGAACTCGATGCCGATCATGAGGCCGCGCCCCCGCACGTCGTGCAGCAGCTCGTACTTCCCGATCAGGGCCGCCAGCCGCGACGTCAGCAGCTCTCCCGTGCGCCGCGCGTTGGCCACGACCTGCTCGTCCTCCATCACGGAGAGCACGGCGAGCCCGGCCGCCATGGCCTGCGCGTTGGACCCGAAGCTGGCCGAGTGGACCAGCACCCGGTCCATGGACGAGTACACCTTCTTGAAGATCCAGTCCTTGCCGAGCGTCGCACCGACGGGCACGTACCCGCCCGACAGCGCCTTCGCCACGCACACGAGATCCGGCTCGACGCCGTCCTCGTGCTGGTACGCGTAGAAGTCGCCGGTGCGGCCGAGGCCCGTCTGCACCTCGTCCGCGATGAGCAGCGCCTTATGCCGGTGCAGCAGCTCCTGTGCGGCGCGCAGGAATCCCGGCGGGGACTCCAGCACCCCCTTGCCCTGGATGGGCTCGACGACGAACCCGGCGACGTCGCCGCGCTTCAACTCCCTCTCCAGCGCGGCCAGATCACCGAGTCCGATCGCGGTGTCGGGCAGCAGCGGGGCGAATCCGTCCCGGAAGCCCTTCTCCCCGTTGACCGAGAGCGACCCGGTGGTGAGCCCGTGGAAGGCGTGCGCGCAGTACAGGATGCGCGGCTTGCCGGTGGCGTACCGGGCGAACTTCAGCGCGGTCTCGACCGCTTCGGTACCGCTGTTGCCGAAGAACACCCGGTCCAGGTGCGGGCTGTGCGCGAGCAGTTTCTCGGCGAGCAGGCCCGGCAGCGGCTGGCAGTCGAAGCGGGTGAGGTCGGCGAGCTGGGCGTCGAGCACGTCGTGCAGGGCCTTGCGGACGACGGGGTGGTGGCGGCCGAGGCCCATCACCCCGAATCCGGCGAGCATGTCGAGGTAGTCGTTGCCGTCGGCGTCCCAGAAGTACGCACCCTCGGCCCGCTCGTACACCCGGTCGAAGCCGATGGTGTGAAGCATGCGCGGGAGCTGGTGGTTGAGGTGCCGGGTGTGCAGCTCGTACCGTTCCCCACCGCGTGCGGCGAGCAGTGCCGCCAGGTCGAATCCCCGGGCGGCCCCGTCCCCGGCGGGCGCGAGAGCCTCGGGCGCGTCTTCCGTCATTCCGTCAGTTCTCCTTCTGTTCGCTTGTCTTCTTCTGTTCGCTTGGTTTCGTCTCGTACGGAGTCATGGCCGCCCCGATGCGCCCGGCGATCTCCACGGGCATCAGCCCGATGTCGGCCAGCACCTCGCCGCGCTTGGCGTGCGCGAGGAACTGCTCCGGAATCCCGAAGGTCCGCAGCGGTACGTCGACGGACGCGTCCCCCATCGCCTGCCCGATCGCCGAACCGACGCCTCCGGCACGGGAGTTGTCCTCGATCACGGCGACGAGCGAGTGCAGGGCGGCGAGCGGGGCGAGCGCCGGGTCGACGGGCTTGACCCAGCGCGGGTCGACCACCGTGCACCCGATCCCCCGCTCCCCCAGCAGCTTCGCGGTCTCCAGGGCGACCCCGGC
Source organism: Streptomyces sp. NPDC087440 (assembly GCF_044744005.1). NCBI lineage: Bacteria > Bacillati > Actinomycetota > Actinomycetes > Kitasatosporales > Streptomycetaceae > Streptomyces > Streptomyces sp. NPDC087440. The sequence continues at coordinate 24,984 of NZ_JBIUXN010000015.1, forward strand.
CAGCGCCCCCACCGACACCAGGAGCACCTGCGGCTCGTCGTCCCGGTGCAGTACGTCGAGTCCGCCGACCCGGTCCAGGGCGGGGTACTCGGGCCCCACCGACTCCTTCGGGAAGCGCACCACGGTCGGCGCGTCGTCGACGGCCACCGCCTCCCTGAGCTGCGCCCGCAACTGCTCGGCGTCGCGCGGCGCGGCGATCCGGAGGCCCGGCACGACCTGGAGGATCGACATGTCCCACATGCCGTTGTGCGAGGGTCCGTCGGCCCCGGTGACGCCGGCGCGGTCCAGTACGAAGGTCACACCGCACTTGTGGAGGGCCACGTCCATCAGAACCTGGTCGAAGGCACGATTGAGGAATGTCGCATACACCGCGAACACGGGATGCAGGCCGCCGGTCGCAAGACCCGCCGCCGACACCGCGCCGTGCTGCTCCGCGATCCCCACGTCCCACACCCGATGGGGATACGCCTCGGCGAACTTCGTCAGCCCCACCGGGTGCAGCATGGCGGCCGTCAGCGCCACCACGTCCGGCCGCTCGGCCCCCACCTTCACCATCTCCTCGCCGAACACCGAGGTCCAGGAGGGCCCGTTGGAGGGGCTCAGCGGCTCGCAGGTCAGCGGGTCCATCGCGCCCACCGCGTGGAAGCGGTCGGCCTCGTCCTGCTCGGCGAAGGCGTACCCGCGCCCCTTCTGGGTGAGGCAGTGCACCAGCACCGGGCCGTGGAAGCGCTTCGCACGGCGCAACGCCGACTCGACGGCCGCCACGTCGTGCCCGTCGATGGGCCCGACGTACTTCAGGCCCAGGTCCTCGAACATGCCCTGCGGTGCGAAGGCGTCCTTGAACCCCTTCTTCGCACCGTGCAGCGACTCGTACAGCGGCTGTCCGACGACCGGTGTGCGCTGGAGCACCTCCTTGCCCCAGGACAGGAAGCGCTCGTAGCCGTCCGTGGTCCTGAGCGTCGCGAGGTGGTTGGCGAGTCCGCCGATGGTCGGTGCGTACGACCGTTCGTTGTCGTTGACGACGATGATCAGCGGCCGGTCCTTGGCGGCGGCGATGTTGTTGAGCGCCTCCCAGGCCATGCCGCCGGTGAGCGCCCCGTCGCCGATGACCGCGACCACGTGGTCGGGCCGCCCGAGCACCTCGTTGGCCTTGGCGAGCCCGTCGGCCCAGCCGAGCACGGTCGAGGCGTGCGAGTTCTCGATGACGTCGTGCACGGACTCCTCCCGCGACGGGTAGCCGGACAGGCCGCCCTTGCCGCGCAGCTTGGAGAAGTCCTGTCGCCCGGTCAGCAGTTTGTGCACGTAGCTCTGGTGGCCGGTGTCCCACAGGATCCGGTCGACCGGGGACTCGAAGACGCGGTGCAGCGCGATGGTCAGCTCCACCACGCCCAGATTAGGGCCGAGATGGCCCCCGGTCCTGGCCACCGCCTGGATCAGGAACTGCCGGATCTCCTCGGCCAGTTCGACGAGTTCTGGTTCGTCCAGCGCCTTCAGGTCCCGCGGACCCCGGATACCTTCCAAGATCGCCACGTCGGCCCCCTCTCGGATTGTTCAGCTCACCGTGACGTCGGGGCGGCCCGAGGGCACTCCGGCGTCCTCCATGCTTGCGGCGATCTTCATCGCCTCTTCGATCAGGGTCTCGACGATCTTCGACTCGGGGACGGTCTTGACGACCTCGCCCTTCACGAAGATCTGGCCCTTCCCGTTGCCCGAAGCGACCCCCAGATCCGCCTCGCGCGCTTCACCGGGCCCGTTGACCACGCAGCCCATCACGGCGACCCGCAGCGGCACCTCCATGCCGTCGAGTCCCGCCGTCACCTCTTCCGCCAGCTTGTACACGTCGACCTGCGCCCGCCCGCACGACGGGCACGACACGATCTCCAGAGTCCGCTCCCGCAGGCCCAGCGACTGGAGGATCTGGAGCCCGACCTTGACCTCCTCCACCGGCGGCGCGGACAGCGAGACCCGGATGGTGTCGCCGATGCCCTCGCTGAGCAGCGCCCCGAAGGCCACCGCCGACTTGATCGTCCCCTGGAAGGCGGGGCCCGCCTCGGTGACGCCCAGGTGCAGCGGGTAGTCGCACTGGGCGGCCAGCAGCCGGTAGGCGTTCACCATGACCACCGGGTCGTTGTGCTTCACCGAGATCTTGATGTCCCGGAAGCCGTGCTCCTCGAAGAGCGACGCCTCCCACAGCGCCGACTCGGCGAGGGCCTCGGGGGTGGCCCGCCCGTACTTGGCGAGCAGCCGCCGGTCCAGCGATCCGGCGTTCACGCCGATACGGATCGGGGTGCCCGCCGCCGTGGCGGCCCGGGCGATCTCGCCCACCTTGTCGTCGAACTGCTTGATGTTGCCGGGGTTCACCCGCACCGCCGCACACCCGGCGTCGATCGCGGCGAAGACGTACTTGGGCTGGAAGTGGATGTCCGCGATCACCGGGATCTGCGACTTCTTCGCGATCGTGGCGAGCGCGTCGGCGTCGTCCTGCGTCGGGCAGGCCACCCGGACGATCTGGCAGCCCGCGGCGGTGAGCTCGGCGATCTGCTGGAGGGTGGCGCCGATGTCGGAGGTACGGGTCGTGGTCATGGACTGCACGGACACGGGCGCGTCCCCGCCGACCGCCACCGGCCCGACCTGGATGCGCCGCGAGGTGCGGCGTATCGCGAGCGGTCGGGCCGGCAGCGCGGGGAGCCCCAGCTGCACCGGAACTCCTGCGGTCATCACGTCACCCGCGGTTTCCCTGGACGGTTTCGCGGGCGGCGCGGATGGACTCCTTGAGCGAGCCCATCGTGGCGAGGACGGCCGTCGGCTCGTAGCCGCAGTGCGCCATGCAGTTGGCGCACCGCGGGTCCTTGCCGCGCCCGTACTTCTCCCAGTCGGTCTTCTCGATGAGCTCGCGGTACGTCGGTACGTACCCGTCGCTCATCAGGTAGCAGGGCCGCTGCCAGCCGAACAGGGAGTAGTTCGGGATCGCCCACGCGGTGCAGGAGAAGTCGGCCTTGCCCTCCAGGAAGTCCAGGAAGAGCGGCGAGTGGTTGAGCCGCCACTTCTTCCGGTTCCCCCCGGCGAACGCCTTGCGGAAGAGCTCCCGGGTCTGCTCGACGCCCAGGAAGTGCTCCTGGTCGGGGGCCTTCTCGTAGGCGTAGGCGGGCGAGATCATCATCTCGTCCACCTCCAGCTCGTCATTGAGGAAGTTGAGCACCTCGATGATGGTCTGGGGGGTGTCGGTGTTGAAGAAGGTCGAGTTGGTGGTGACCCGGAAGCCGCGCCGCTTGGCCTCCTTGATCGCCTCCACCGCCTCGTCGAAGACGCCTTCCTTCGCCACCGACTCGTCGTGCCGCTCGCGCAGCCCGTCGATGTGGACGGCGAAGGCGAAGTACGGCGATGGCGTGAACTTCTCGATCTTCTTGCGCAGCAGCATGGCGTTCGTGCAGAGGAAGACGTACTTCCTCTTCGCCACCAACTGCCGCACGATTTCGTCGATCTGAGGGTGCATCAGCGGTTCGCCACCGGCGATGGAGACCATCGGGGCGCCCGATTCGAGCACCGCCCCCACGGCCTGCGCCACCGGCATGCGCTGCTTGAGCACTCCGGCCGGATGCTGGATCTTGCCGCAGCCCTCGCACTTGAGGTTGCACGCGAAGAGCGGTTCCAGCTCGACGATCAGCGGGAACTTCTCCCGCTTGCGGACCTTCTGTTCGAACAGATATGTCCCGACCCTGATGGTCTGACGGAGCGGCATTGCCATCTGGCTCACCTCCTGGGGAGCAGCAAAGAACGGTGCCATTCGTAGAACGCCGGAAGAACGTGGCGGAGAACGCGGAAAGCCGATATTCCACCGCTGAGCGTGCCGAGCCGCAGGAGCTCGTGCTGGGGTGCGTCCACGACCACCCGGACGGCGGCAACGGGCCGCGGTCCGGCCCGCAGGGCGCCTGCGAGGGTCGCCGCGGACTCCATGTCCACGGCGATCGCGCCCTCCGCGCGCAGCACGGCCCGCTCGGCCGTTCCGCGCACGACGTGGTCGCTGCCGGCCAGCGGTCCGGTGTGGACCACTCGTTCCGGCAGTGCTCTGGCCACCGCGTCGGCCAGCAGCTCCACGTCCGTACAGGCCGTGTTGCCGCGGCGGTCGCGGGTCTCGGTGGCGACGACGAGGTCGCCGGGGTGCATGCCCGCGGCGAGCCCGGCGCAGAATCCGGACGCGATGACCGCCGCGTCCCGGGCCGGGCCCTGTTCGCTCAGGGTGCGGGCGATGGCGTAGTCGGCGGCTTCCGGGCCCATTCCGGTACGGAGTACGAGGACGGGACCTGCCGCGCCGCTGCGGTCGCCGCCGCGCAGGGCGAGGCGTTCGATGCCGAGCGCACAGGCGATCAGCAGCGGCTTGGTGCTGCCGGGTCCGGGTGAACCCGGGGTTCGGGTCAATGCAGCCCCCTTGAGCGGGCGGTGGTCCTTCTCAGGACCGGGAGGTCGGGAAGACGGGCTCCCCGTGGACGTACCGGCCGAGTGCGGTGAGCGGGAACACCTGCCGGTAGAGGTGGTAGTTGATGGAGAAGTCCCAGGGGAATCCGGTGCCGGTGAAGTACGGCTCGTCCCAGGAGCCGTCGGACAGCTGGGTCTCGGCGAGCCAGGCGACGCCCCGCTCGGTGGCCTTCGAGTCGCTCTCCCCGGCCGCGATCAGCGCCAGGAGCGCCCAGGCGGTCTGCGAGGCGGTGGACTCCCCGCGCCCGACCCAGCCCGGCTCCCGGTACGAGCGCAGGTCCTCGCCCCACCCGCCGTCGTCGTTCTGTACGGATTCCAACCAGGCCACCGCGCGGCGGATCGCGGGGTGCGAACCGGGCAGTCCGGCGGCGGTGAGGGCGGGCACCACGGAGCCGGTGCCGTAGACGTAGTTGACTCCCCAGCGGCCGAACCAGGCGCCGTTGGGCTCCTGTTCGGCGAGCAGCCAGGTGATGCCGCGTCGGGTGCGCGGGTGGTGGGCCTTGCCCTCGACGGCCAGCATCTCCACCACGTGGGCGGTGACGTCGGCGGACGGCGGGTCGATGACCTCGCCGAAGTCGCAGAACGGCAGCCGGTTGGGGAAGGCGCTGGTGTTGTCGGCGTCGAAGGCGCCCCAGGCGCCGTTCTTGGACTGCATCCCGAGGTTCCAGCGCACACCGCGTGCGATGGCGCCCTCTATCCGCTCGCGGTCCGGGTGCTGGACGCGCCGCAGGGCGAGGATGACTTCGGCGGTGTCGTCGATGTCGGGGTAGTTGTCGTTGTGGAACTCGAACGCCCAGCCGCCCGGAGGGAGTTCGGGCCTGCGCACCGCCCAGTCGCCGGGCCGTACGATCTCCTCGGCCAGCATCCAGTCGGCGGCCTTGACCAGCGCCGGGTGGTCGGCGGGGACGCCCGCGTCGGCGAGCGCGATGGTGGCGAGGCAGGTGTCCCAGACCGGCGACTGGCAGGCCTCGATCATGCGGGCCCCGTCCTCGCGCCAGATCGCGAACCGGTCCAGGGATTCCAGCCCCGCCTTCATCACGGGGTGTTCGAGGTCGTAACCGAGCAGGTGCAGGGCGATCAGGGAGTACACGGCGGGTGGCTGGATGCCGCCCCAGCAGCCGTCGTTCTCCTGCCGCTCGATGATCCACCGGGCGGCGGACTTCATCGCCATGCGCCGCAGCGGCGGCGGGGCGAACCGGTGATAGACGTGCAGCGCCTTGTCGAGCCGCTGGAAGAGGCCGTCCCAACTGGCCGGTGAGGCAAGCCTCCTGGCCGGGCTGGGGTTGCGCGGATCGGTGTGCAGCTCGTCCAGGGCGAACGGCGCGGGCCGCACCGGCCGCTTCGCGGAGACCACCGTGAGCGGCACGATCGTCTGCCGTGCCCAACAGCCGAAGTCGTAAATGTTGAGAGGGACCCACGAGGGGAAAAAGATCAATTCGGGCGGGAGTTCCGGCAGGTCGTCCCATTTCCACCAGCCGAAGAGGGCCAGCCAGATGCGGGTGAAGACCCGGCTCGCGGCGATCCCGCCGCGGGCCCGCACCCAGGCGGCGGCCCGCGTCATGTGGGGCTCGTCGGGGAGGTCACCGGCCAGCCGCAGGGCGACGTACGCCTCGATGGTGGCGGAGAGGTCGCCGGGCCCCTTGTAGAAGGTGGCCCAGGTGCCGTCCTCGCGCTGCTCGCCCCGGATGAAGAGGGCGGCGGCCTGGACGGTCTTCTCGTCCTGGATGCCGAGGAACTGCCGCAGCAGGAGGTCTTCGGCGTCCATGGTCACGTTGGTTTCCAGGTCGCCCTTCCACCAGCCCTGGGCGTCCTGGCGGGCGAGCAGATGCGCCGTGGCCCGCTCCGTGGCCAGCCGGGCCGCGTCCAGCACGTCGGGCGCGGCGGTGGTGGTGGTCGTCGTAGAAGTGGTGGTGGTCTGGCTGGCCGAAGTCGCCCCGGGGTCCACGGCCCCGCTGCTTCCGTCGGTCGTCGCTGTCATGGTTTCCCCTTCGTGCAGTTGGACTTCTGCTGTGCTGGGGTTTCCGTCGCCCGGCGCCCACGAGGGGTGCCGGGCGGCGACTGCGAGTCATATGCGCCGGGTGGCCGTCACCTCTTTCGTACGACCACGAAATCGGCGAGCGCGGTCAGCTGTGCCCGCACCTGCTCCGGCATGTCGACACCGTGCAGCGCCTCGATGGCGACCGCGTGCTGGCGGCGGGCCTCCTGGGTGGTCCACTCGCGGCCGCCGGCTTCCTCGATGAGGGCCGCCCGCAGGGCGAACTCCTCCTCGGAGAAGGTGTCGAAGTCCTGGGACTCGGCGTCCGCCTTGAGCAGTTCGCCGAGCTTCTCGGAGGCGGGACCGCCCGCGGCGAGCGCGGCGACGACGGGCAGCGACTTCTTGCGCTGGCGCAGGTCGCTCCACGTCTGCTTGCCGGTCGAATCGGGGTCGCCCCAGATGCCGAGCAGGTCGTCGACGGCCTGGAAGGCGAGGCCGAGGTGGTAGCCGTACGCCTCCAGGGTGTCGGCGGTCTTGTCGTCGGCGCCGCCGAGGACCGCGCCGATGGACACCGCGCAGGCGAGGAGGGCCCCGGTCTTGTTGCCCTCCATCTCCAGGCACTCCTCGACGGTGACCCTCTCGCGGTTCTCGAAGGAGATGTCCTGGGCCTGGCCGTCGATCAGCTTGCGGGTGGCGGTGGTCAGGCGGCGTGTGGCGCGTCCCGCCTCGACCGTGCCCATCTCCAGCAGCAGTTCGTTGGCGAGCGCGAAGAGCGCGTCGCCGACGAGGATCGCCTGGGCGGGGCCGTGCACCTTCCACACGGTGTCGCGGTGGCGGCGCTGCTCGTCGCCGTCCATCAGGTCGTCGTGCAGCAGCGAGAAGTTGTGCACGAGCTCCACGGCCACCGCGCCGGGCACGCCGACCTCGGGGGTGGCGCCTGCGGCCTCCGCGGACAGCAGGGCGAGCGCGGGGCGGACGGCCTTGCCGCCGTCGCCGTCGGCGGGACGGCCCTGGGCGTCGATCCACCCGAAGTGGTAGGCCGCGACGGTGTCCATGGGCGGCGCGAGCCGGTCCACGGCGGCACGCAGCACCGGGGCGGACATGGCCCTGCCGCGCTCCAAAAGCGCCGCGATGTCCACGGTGTCGACAGCCGGGTTCGCCGGGGTCACAGGCTCTCCTCTTGTTCCATAACTGATGCTCATGCCGCCTCCAGTGGCGGAAGTTCATAGGGGCGGCCGAGTGTCGAGAGCGCCGCCTGCGCGGCGGTGAGCCCGCTGCGCACGGCGCCCTCCATGGTCGCGGGCCACCCGGTGGCGGTCCACGCGCCGGCCAGGTAGAGACCCGGCGCACGGGTGCGCGTGCCGGGGCGCAGGCGCCCGACGCCGGGCGTGGGGGCGAACGTCGCGGTGCGCTCCCGGGTGACGAAGAAGTCCCGTACCTCGGCTCCCCGGGTGGCGGGCAGCATCCGCTCCAGCTCGGGGAGGTAGCGCTCCCTCAGCTCGGCGACGGGCGCGTCGATCTCGTCGGCCGCGTCGGACTGCGAGAGCGCCAGGTACTGGCCGCCGCCGGTGAGCCCGGAGGCCTCGGTGCGGTCGAAGACCCACTGCACGGGGGTGCCGAGCGCGGCGAAGAACGGCTTGCGCAGCACCTTGCGGTCGTACACGACGTGGACGTTGAGGATCGGCGAGACGCCGATCTCCTGGAGCCGGTCCTGCTCGTCCAGCGCCCCCTTGGGCAACAGGGCGTGCGTCTCCTTCTGCGGTACGGCGAGGACGACCGCGTCGGCGGTGATCTGCTCCCCGCCCGCCTCGACGACCCAGCCGCCCTTCTTGCTGCGGGTCAGCGAGTCGGCCTTGACCCGCAGTTCGGTCCGTACCCCGGCCGCGTCGAGGGCCTTGCGGGCGCGGGTGTCGTGCAGGTCGCCGAGCGGGACGTGGGCCCAGCCGATGTCGGCGGCGCCCGGGTCGGAGAGCAGCCCGGTCTTGAAGACCTTGGCGGCGAGCCCGAGGGAGGCCTGCGGGGCGCGCACGTTGAGGGTGGCGACGCCGACCAGGTCCCAGAGCGCTTCGATGGTGCGCGGCGACTGCCCGTGCTGGGAGAGCCAGGTCGCGAAGTCGACGGCGTCCAGCGCCGGGTCCTCCGGGTCGAGCCCCTTGAGCGCGAGCGCGGCCCGCCCGACCGAGGCCCGCTCGGCCATCGACAGGTGCGGATACGTGGCGAGACTGGCGGCCAGGTGCAGCGGTACGGGCAGGGCGGCGCGCCGCAGCGTCCCCAGCCGGGGGCCGCGGGGGTCGCCGACGTCGAGCACGGGCACTTCCAACCGGCGCTGGATCGGCGCGAGTTCGGCGGCGTCCACACGGTCCAGGAACCACCGGTAGGCGGTGCAGCAGCGCAGGTAGACGTGCTGCCCGTTGTCGACGGTCAGGTCGCCGCGCCGGAAGGAGAACGCGAGGCCGCCGAGCCGGGGCCGCCCTTCCAGCAGCGTGACGCGCACGCCCGCGCCCGCGAGTTCGAGGGCGGCGGTGATTCCCGCGAGGCCGCCGCCGACGACGACGGCTGTGGGCGCGGGCGGCATGGTGTCGTGAGTCATGCACCCTCCCCCGGGCGATGTGCCGTGCAGAACGCCGACGTGGCCGTGCCGGGCTCGGTCGGTGAAGGCTTCGTCGTTGCAGTCAGGGACGCGTCAGACCGGCGGAGGGTTGCGCACCGGTTCGACGAATTCCGTGGATTCTGTGGCTTTCGCGCGTTCCACACGGTCCACCCGGTGCGCGGCTTGCGCACCGGATTCGGATGTTTCACGTGAAACGCTCTTCCCGCCCCTTTCAAGGACGCCTCCGGGCGGTCTGCCGGGAGATGTGACGCGCGTCGAGCCCGGAGAGCCCGCGCACGGCGACGTACGCCTTCTCGCGTCCGGGCAGCGAGACCCGGCCGCGCAGCACGGCCTCGGGGTCGCGCTCGATGCGGTCCAGGAGTCTGCGGTAGATGCCCGCCATGGCCGCGACACAGGCGCCGCTGCGCCGGTCGAGGTGGGGCAGCAGCCGGTAGCCCTCGGCGAACAGGGCACGGGCGCGCCGTACTTCGAAGTGCACGAGCCCGGCGAAGTCGGAGCCGGCCGGCGGGGTGGAGCTGTGGAAGCCCTCCGAGCAGCCGAACTTGGCGAGGTCCTCGGCGGGGAGGTAGGTCCGCCCGTTCCCGGCGTCCTCGCGGACGTCGCGCAGGATGTTGGTGAGCTGGAGCGCGAGGCCGAGCGTATCGGCGTACTCGGGGGCGCGGTCGGCGTCCCACGCGCCGGACGGCGTGCCGAACACGCCGAGCGAGAGGCGCCCGATGGCTCCGGCGACACACCGGCAGTAGACCTTGAGGTCGTCCCAGGTCTCGTACGTGGCCTCGTGGACGTCCATGAGGACGCCGTCGATCAGCTCGTCGAGCCCGCCGAGCGGGATCGGGAAGCGGCGGGCGGCATCGGTGAGTGCGACGGCCACCGGGTCGGTGTCGTCCTCCTCGATGTCGCCCGCGCTGATGCGGGCGAGCAGCGCGCGGGTCTCCCCGAGGCGCTTCTCCTTGACCTCCGGCGGCAGCGTGCCGTCGCCGATGTCGTCCACGCGCCGGGAGAAGGCGTAGAGCGCGGACATCGCGTTGCGCTTGTCGGTGGGCAGCAGCCGGATGCCGTACGCGAAGTTGCGCGCCTGCTGTCCGGTCACCGCCTCGCAGTAGCTGTACGCGGCGAGTACCGGTGCGGACGTCTCGTCGAGTCCCTCCATGGTCCGGCTCACCCCTCTCTTCGCAGAGTCGCTCCCACTTCGCGCAGCAGACTGAGCTTGGTGGGCTTGGGCGGTCCAGGGAGTACGTCGAATCCGGCGGCGTGCACCGCCTTGAGGGCGGCGCGACCACCGGCGACGAAGCCGGCCAGCAGAAGCCTCAGTCTGCCGTGCACGCTACCCACGAGCGGGGGTCCTTCATTCAGGAGGCGCGAGGCGCGTTCTGCTTCGAAAGCGACCAGTGAGCGCACGGAGGAGTTGGCGCTCGGCGCGGCAAGGTCGTTTTCGGACACGTGGAAGCGCCGCATGTCCTCGGCCGGGAGGTAGATCCGGTCCCGGGCGAGGTCTTCGGCGACGTCCTGGAGGTGTTCGACGATCTGGAGCGCCGTGCAGACGGCGTCGGACCGGCGGACCCGCTCGGGGCTGGTGGTGCCGGTGAGGGCGAGGACCAGGCGGCCGACGGGGTTGGCGGACTTCTCGCAGTAGGCGAGGAGGTCGTCGTACGTCTCGTAGCGGGCGACCGTCTGGTCCTGCCGGTTGGCCTCGATCAGCCCGAGGAAGGGCTCGGGGGTGAGGTCCCGGCGGCGGACGGTCGGCTGCAGGGCGAGCAGCAGCGGGTGGCGCGGCGTGGAGTCGAACACGCGGTGCAGGTCGGCCTCGAAGGCGTCCAGCATGGCGATCCGGTCGTCCGACTGCTCCCGGTCGAGGCCCAGGAGTTCGGCGTCCCGGCCGCCGGGGGCGAGGTCGCCGTCGCCGATGTCGTCGACCAGCCGCGCGTACCCGTAGACGGCCATGAGGTCGTCGCGCCAGGCGCGGGGCAGGAAGAAGGGGGCCACGGGGAAGTTCTCGTCCGCGGCCTTGTCGAGGGTGGTGCGCTCAGGGGCGCCGTGGTGCGCCTCCCGGACTCCGGTCATCGTCGACCGCCCTCCACGAGGACGGCGAAAGCATCCCGGAGCTGGAGATTTTCCCTTGCCATTGCCGTCACACCTCCCGTTCTACACTGCCGACTCAAAACATCCCATTTCGGACACGCCGCCCGTCATCCGACGGCGGAGAGTGCTCTGAGGCGGGGCCCCGAGGGGGTATCGCCCCACTTGCCGCGAATCAGCACCGGTACAGCTTACGTTGTACAACGCGAAGCATCTCCTCGGGGTGTTGCGCGCATTACAACAACACTCCAATCGATGCCAACCTTCCCCGGCCGTGGGCCAGTTGGCCGAACGGCCGAAACCTGACACCGCGTAGGACCGGGGCGGGCCCCACCCCCGTACACAGCGGCAGGGCCCCCGCCGGTTCCGGCGGGGGCCCTGCGGACGGACTCGGGGACCGGCGTTACTTGCCGGTCTCCTTCTCGTACGCCTTGACGACTTCCTCGGTGGGGCCGTCCATCAGCAGTTCGCCCTTTTCCAGCCACAGGACGCGGTCACAGGTGTCCCTGATCGACTTGTTGCTGTGGCTGACCAGGAAGACCGTGCCGGCCTCCTTGCGGAGCTCGCGGATCCTCTGCTCCGAGCGGATCTGGAACTTCCGGTCACCGGTGGCCAGTGCCTCGTCGATCATCAGGACGTCGTGGTCCTTGGCCGCCGCGATGGAGAAGCGCAGGCGCGCCGCCATGCCGGAGGAGTACGTCCGCATCGGGAGGGTGATGAAGTCGCCCTTCTCGTTGATGCCGGAGAAGTCGACGATGTCCTGGTAGCGCTCGCGGATCTGCTCGCGCGACATGCCCATGGCCAGACCGCCGAGGATGACATTGCGCTCACCCGTGAGGTCGTTCATCAGCGCCGCGTTGACGCCGAGCAGCGAGGGCTGGCCGTCGGTGTAGACCTTGCCGCTCTCGGCGGGCAGCAGGCCCGCGATGGCGCGCAGCAGCGTCGACTTGCCGGACCCGTTGGAGCCGATGAGGCCGATGGCCTCGCCGCGGTACGCCGTGAAGGACACCCCGCGCACGGCGTGCACCTTGCGGACGCCGCGCGCCTGGTCGGCCTTCTTGCCGCGCAGGATGCGGTTGAGGGCGGCGGTGGCGCCGCCCTTGCCGCCGCCACCGGTGTTCACCCGGTAGACGATGTGCACGTCGTCGGCGATGACCGTGGGGACGCGTCCCTTGTTGTTGTCCTCAGCCACGGCCGTAACGCTCCTCAGACTTCCAGAAGTACACGAAGCCGAGCGCCCCGAAGAGAACCGCCCAGACCACCGCGGCCAGCCAGACGTGCGGCGGCAGGTGCTCCGCCCCGTACCCGTCGATCAGTGCGAAGCGGACGAGGTCCATGTAGACCGCCGCAGGGTTCCACTGGAGGACGTCGGCGATCCAGGCCGGCTGCTCCTTCAGCTGTTCCGTGATGCTGAACATGACACCGGAGGCGTACATCCAGGTGCGCATGATGAACGGCATCAACTGGGCCAGGTCGGGGGTCTTGGACCCCATCCTCGCCATGATCAGCGCGAGCCCGGTGTTGAACATGAACTGGAGCACCAGCGCCGGGATCACCAGCAGCCACGACAGCCGCGGGAAGTTGCCGAAGCCCACGACGATCAGGAGCAGCACAATCATCGAGTACAGCAGCTGCTGGAGCTGCTGCAACGAGAACGAAATGGGCAGCGAGGCCCGGGGGAAGTGCAGGGCGCGCACCAGCCCCAGGTTCCCGGAGATGGCGCGCACGCCCGCCATCGCCGAGCTCTGGGTGAAGGTGAACACGAAGATGCCGGTGACCAGGAACGGGATGTAGACGTCCGTGGTCATCCCGCGACCGGCCTGGAGGATCAGCCCGAAGATCAGGAAGTAGACCAGCGCGTTGAGCAGCGGGGTCGCCACCTGCCAGATCTGGCCCAGCTTGGCCTGGCTGTACTGGGCCGCCAGCTTGGCCGAGGAGAACGCCATGATGAAGTGGCGCCGCCCCCACAGCTGCTTGACGTACTCGACCAGTCCGGGCCGGGCGCCGCTCACCGAGAGGTGGTACTTGGCAGCGAGCTCCGCCGGGGTCAGCCCCTCGTCGGGAGAGGGAGGGACGCTCATAGCGACCGCTCCGTCTTGGGAAGTGTCACTCACAAGTGGAAACTTTCGTCTTCAAAGATGCGCGAACCGGTGGGCGCTGGCGCGCGGGTATCCGGGTCCCGGGAGACAAAACCCGATGCCTGCCGTCCCGGGAGGGCTGTTCCGAGCCTGTCAGATGACGGGTGGTCGGCCCAGACGGGTCAGCCGCCATACCGTACGCCACTTCATGGGGCGGCGAGGACCCGCGGGGGTTCTCCAGCCCTCCTTGAAACCGCCGAACCAGGCCTTGAGCGCCTCCCCCGAGGGGCGCCGGGCGAGGGTGAGCAGCAGCCAGACGCCGACGTAGACCGGCACCAGGGGCGCGGGCAGGTTGCGGCGGGCCAGCCAGACCCGGTTGCGGGCCACCATGCGGTGGTAGGTCGCGTGCCGGGCGGGCGAGGTGGTGGGGTGGTTGAGGACCATGTCCGCGCGGTAGTCGATCATCCAGCCCGCGTCGAGGGCCCGCCAGGCGAGGTCGGTCTCCTCGTGGGCGTAGAAGAACGCGTCCGGGAGTCCGCCGACTTCCGCGAAGACCTTCGTACGGACGGCGTTGGCGCCGCCGAGGAAGGTCGTCACGCGGGAGGAGCGCATCGGGTCCGAGGCGCGCAGCCGGGGGACGTGGCGCCGTGCGGTGACGCCGGTGTCCGGGTCGGCGATGCGGAAGCTGATGATGCCCAGCTTCCGGTCGGTCTCGAACGCCGTGCGGCACAGTTCGGCGGTGTCGGTGTTCGGCAGGAGGCCGTCGTCGTCCAGGAAGAGCAGGACGTCGACGTCCGATCCGGCGGGCCCGAAGGCCTCGATGCCGACGTTGCGGCCGCCGGGGATGCCGAGGTTCTCGGGCAGGTCCACGGTGCGTACGTCGTCGGGCACGCCCGTGACGGGGGCACCGTTGCCGACGACGACGATGTCGATCGGGGCGCCGTCCTGCTTGCGTACCGAGTCGATCAGGGCGTTCAGGTCGTCCGGGCGGGTGCCCATCGTGATGATGACCGCGCCGACCTTGAGGGGGCTGTTCCCCTGGGCGGCACTCACTTCAGCCTGCTGGAAGCGAGGATGGACACCAGGTGCAGCAGCGTCTGGAGCAGGGCGATGCCCGCGAAGACGGCGACGCCGAGCCGGGTGAAGAACAGGTCGTCGCGGACCGCGTCGAAGATCGCCAGGACCAGGATCAGCAGCGAGGCCTCGATGCCGAGGATCAGCCGGTGGAACTGGAGCATGGAGGCGAGCCTGCGGGCGAGCGCCATCTTGGAGGAGCGCGGCACGCTCGCCGACTCCGCGACCGGCGGCTTGCCGCCCTGGTGGCGGGCGACGGCGACCAGGTCGGTCTCCGCCTTGATCAGGATCGCGCCGAGCGCGGCCAGCGTGCCGAGGAAGGCCCACAGCCAGTCGATGCGCCCGGTGCCCCAGAGGTCGGCGGCGCGCAGGCCGACGCCGACGAGCACGGCGGCGTCCGTCAGATACGCGCCGACGCGGTCGAGGTAGACGCCGTTGAGGGAGAACTGCTTCTTCCAGCGGGCGACCTCGCCGTCGACGCAGTCGAGCAGGAGGTAGAGCTGTACGGCGACGACGCCGAGCACCGCGCCCCAGATCCCGGGCACCAGCAGCGCCGGTGCGGCGAGGACGCCGCACACGGTCATGACGTACGTCAGCTGGTTGGGGGTGATGCGGGTGTTGACCAGGTACCGGTCGACGCGCAGGGAGATCTCGCGCATGTACAGGCGGCCGCCCCAGTGCTCGCCGCTGCGCCGGTCCTTGACGCCCGCGGGGTGAACGACGGGACGGAGTTCAGCTACTGATGGTCGTCTTGACATAGTCGGCGTAAGCGTCCCTGATCTGGTCTGCGGACAGGTCGAGGTGTTCCAGGATGGTGAAGCGTCCCGGACGGGTCTGGGGGGCGTACTCGACGGCCTGGACGAACTCGTCGACCGTGAAGCCGATGTCGCCGGGCAGTACGGGCAGTTCGTGCCGGCGCAGGACGTCGGCGAAGAGCGCGGCCTCCTCGTGCGCGCCGCGCAGGTGCATGGCGAAGGTGGCGCCGATGGCGACCTGTTCGCCGTGCGGGGCGGAGCGCTTGGGGAAGAGCAGGTCGAAGGCGTGGCTGATCTCGTGGCAGGCGCCGGAAGCGGGGCGGCTGTCGCCGGCCACGGTCATGGAGATGCCGGTGAGGACCAGGCCCTCGGCGAGCACCTTGAGGAAGGAGTCGTCGCGGATGGTGCCGGGGTGGCGCAGCACCGCTTCGCCCGCCTGGCGGGCCATCGCGGCGGCGAGGCCGTCGATGGGGTCGCCGTGCACCTCGTGGGCGAGTTCCCAGTCGGCGACGCAGGAGATGTTGGAGACCGCGTCGCCGATGCCGGACCGTACGAAACGGTCGGGGGCCTCGCGGATGACGTCGAGGTCGATGACGACGGCGATCGGGGTGGGGACTCCGTAGGAGCCGCGCCCGTTGTCGTTGTCGAGGGTGGCGACCGGGGAGCAGAGGCCGTCGTGGGCGAGGTTGGTGGCGACGGCGACCATGGGCAGGCCGACGCGGGCCGCCGCGTACTTCGCGACGTCGATGATCTTGCCGCCGCCCAGGCCGACGACCGCGTCGTAGCGCTGCTTGCCCTTGATGTCGTCGGCGAGCTTGACCGCCGAGTCCAGGGTGCCGTCGGCGACCGGGTACCAGTCGGCGTCGGGCAGGTCGGGGGCCAGGCGCTCGCGCAGCGCCTGGCCGGAGCCGCCGCTGATGGCGATGGCCAGGCAGCCCGAGCCGGAGATCCGCTGGTCCGCGAGCAGACCGGCGAGATCGTCCAGGGCGCCCCGGGAGATGTCGACGGTCAGCGGCGAGGGGATCAGGCGGGTCAGTACTGGCACGCGATCTCCCGGCCCTTGGCGAGGTCGTCGTGGTTGTCGATCTCGACCCACTTGATGTCGCCGATGGGGGCCACGTCGATCTGGAAGCCGCGGTTGACGAGCTCCTGGTAGCCGTCCTCGTAGTAGAGGTCGGGGTCGCGCTCGAAGGTGGTCTTCAGGGCGTCGGCCAGCTCGTCGGCGGCCTCGCCCTCGATGAGGGTGACGCCGATGTACTCACCGGTGGCCGTCGCCGGGTCCATCAGCTTGGTGATCTTCTGGACGCCCTTGGCGGGGTCCACGACGACCTTCATCTCCTCGTCGGCGAGCTGCTTCACCGTGTCGAGCGCGAGGATGATCTTCTTGCCGTCGCCGCGGGCGGCGAGCAGCGTCTTCTCGACGGAGACGGGGTGCACGGTGTCGCCGTTGGCGAGGATCACCGTGTGCCGGATCGAGTCGCGGCCGCACCACAGGGAGTAGGCGTTGTTCCACTCCTCGGCCTTGTCGTTGTCGATCAGGGTGATGTTGAGGCCGTACGTGGCCTCCAGCGCGGCCTTGCGGTCGTAGACGGCTTCCTTGCGGTAGCCGACGATGATCGCGACGTCGGTGAGGCCGATCTCGGCGAAGTTGCCGAGGGTGAGGTCGAGGATCGTGGTGTCGCCGTCCACGGGCACGAGCGCCTTGGGAAGCGTGTCGGTGTAGGGACGCAGACGCCGTCCGGCGCCCGCCGCCAAAACCAGGCCGATCATGCGGTTTCTCCTTCGTCGTGTACGGCGGGTGCTCCCGAGGAGACCCAGAAACGGATGCTCTCGGCGAGCACCACCAGGGCGATGACCACGGCCATGACCGTGAGTGCGAGGGGGAAGTCGACCGACGTCGACAGGGTGGCGAGGGCGACCACCAGCAGCGTGCGGCCCTCGTGGCCGCCGACCGCGCGCACCAGCCAGTTCGGCGGGGCTCCGGTGCCGCCCTTGATGCGGTACACCGTGTCGTAGTGATGGTAGGCGACCGCCGCGACCAGCCCGAAGGCGGCGGGAAGCGCTCCTGCGACGTCCGCCCTGACCGCGAGGACCAGGATCGTGCAGTACTCGGCGATCCGGAAGATCGGCGGGACCAGCCAGTCGAGGACGCCCTTGAGGGGCCGGCTGACGGCGAACCCGGCGAGCAGCGCGTAGGCGACCGCGACGACGACGGTGCGCCAGTCGCCGAACGGGGCGACGCACACCGTGGCCAGCAGCAGGACGGCGGCGAAGCCCGCGACGAGGGGGGCGGGGCTGCGGCCCTTGGACGGGGCCTGCGCGACGAACTCGGCCAGCGGCCCGGAGTCCGCCAGGTCCGCCAGCGCCTGCGCGGCCCGGTCGGTACGGGTGGCGCGCCGGGTCAGGGAGCGCAGGACGCGGCCCGCGGTGGTGTAGCAGGCGGCGAAGGCGCAGCCGATGAGCAGCGCGTAGAAGACGATGCGGGGGGTGGTGACGGCTGTGAGGACCGCGATCATGGCCCAGCGTTCGCCGATCGGCAGCACGATCATGCGCCGCACCCAGACGGTCCAGCCAACGCTGTCGAGCTTGTCGGAGAGGGCGGCGGTGGGACTCGTGTTGCCGGTGGCGTCGTGGTTGGCCTCGTTGAAGGAGAAGTCGACGACGTGCCGGCAGGTCTGGAGGACCATCGCGCCGAGCGCCAGCGCCCATACGTCGTCGCCGCCGCGGATCGCGCCGAGGGCGAGGCCCGCGTAGTAGGCGTACTCCTTGGCGCGGTCGAAGGTGGCGTCGAGCCAGGCGCCCATCGTCGAGTACTGGAGCGAGTAGCGGGCGAGCTGCCCGTCGGTGCAGTCCAGGACGAAGGACAGGAGCAGCAGCACGCCCGCGGCGACGTAGCCGCCCCGGGTGCCGGTCGCCGCACAGCCCGCCGCTATGAGCGCGGTGATCAGGGAGGCGGTGGTGACCTGGTTCGGGGTGAGACCGCGCCGGGCGCACCAGCGGGCGATGTAGCGGGAGTACGGGCTGATGCAGTACGTGGTGAAGAAGCCGTCGCGGGACTTCACGGCGGTGCGAAGCCGGATCGCCTCGTCGTCGACGGCGGCGACGGCCCGCTCGGCCTCGGTGCGGGACGCGGTGTCGGCCGGTACGGCCGCGACGAGCGACCCCAGCTCCGGACGCTGTACGGCGATGCCTTCGGCGTCGAGCGCGGCCGCGATCTCGTCGGGCGAGCCCGGCGCGGTGTGCGCGGCCCGGCTGAGCGCGGCCCGGGCCTCGGGCTGCGCGGTGAGCGCGCCGGTGACGGCGGCCGCGGGGAAGCGGGGGTCGGTCAGACCCAGGCGCAGGGAGTGCACATGGCCGACGAACCGGGGGTCGACGAGGGCGACGCGTTCACCGGCGGGCGCCTGGTCCAGCAGCTTGGCGGCTTCGGAGGGGTCGGCGGCGGACCGTACGTCGAATCCCAGCGACCGCAGCTCGCCTTCGAGCGACGACCCGGGTACCGGCGGGCCCGTGAGGATGGCGGTCGACAGACGAACTCACTCCTTGAGCATGGCTTCACGCCTGAGCATGGCTTCGGGAGCCGCACCCTTGGTGGCCCGCGCACGGGCGGGCGGGGCGGCATCGGCAGAGGCTATCGGATGAACGGAACCTTGATTTCACTGCCCGTTCAGGCTTCCGGCAGGACCGCACCGGGCGACGTCGGGGCCGCCGCGATCATCATGGTCGATTCCCGCCCCGCCCCACAAACCGCGTCCGCCGGGCCGGGCGTCCGACCGCTCGCAGATGGCCGGACGAGATCGTCCCGGCTCTCTGACCTGCGGTCATTTCCGCAGGTCAGGGCACATGACAACGGTGTTCAGTCCCGGCTTGCCCATACCCCCCACCCGTAGTTCACTGGGGTATCGGACCGCTCGGTCCGACACCACTCGTCACGTCTCAGGAGGCGGCTCTTCATGGGGGCTGGGCACGATCACGGGCATACGCACGGCGGGCCGCCGCCCACCGGAACGGCGGCCGCCGCCTACAAGGGGCGGCTGCGCATAGCCCTGGCCATCACGCTGAGCGTGATGGTGGTCGAGATCGTCGGTGGTGTGCTCTCCGACTCGCTCGCGCTGATCGCGGACGCCGCGCACATGGCGACGGACGCGCTGGGGCTGGCGATGGCGCTCCTGGCGATCCACTTCGCCAATCGGCCGGCCACCCGGAACGCCACCTTCGGGTACGCCCGGGCGGAGATCCTGGCGGCGCTGGCGAACTGTCTGCTGCTGCTCGGCGTCGGCGGTTACGTGCTGATCGAGGCGGTGGAGCGGTTCATCACCCCCGCCGAGACCAAGGGCGGGCTGGCGATCGTCTTCGCCCTGATCGGCCTGGTGGCCAACATGATCTCGCTGTCGCTGCTGGTCAAGGGGCAGAAGGACAGCCTGAACGTGCGCGGCGCCTATCTGGAGGTGCTGGCGGACGCGCTCGGCTCGGTGACCGTGCTGGTGTCGGCGACCCTGATCCTGCTGACGGGGTGGTCGTACGCGGACCCGATCGCCTCGCTCGTGATCGGCCTGATGATCGTCCCCCGCACGGTGAAGCTGCTGCGCGAGACCCTGTCCGTCCTGCTGGAGGCGGCGCCCAAGGGGGTGGACATGGGTGAGGTCCGTGAGCACATTCTGCGGACACCCGGTGTGGAGGACGTGCACGATCTGCACGCGTGGACGATCACGTCGGGGATGCCCGTGCTGTCGGCGCACGTCGTGGTGAGCCAGGACGTACTGGACTCGGTGGGGCACGAGAAGGTGCTGCACGAGTTGCAGGGGTGCCTCGGGGACCACTTCGACGTCGAGCACTGCACCTTCCAGCTGGAGCCGAGCGGGCATGCGGCGCACGAAGCGAAGCTCTGCCACTGAGGTCCGCCGGGGCCAGGGTCCGGGGCCGGACGGCTGTCGGTGCGGGCTGTTAGAGTGCTCGAAGAGACGTTCGGTCTCGGTCGAATCGTGAGTGATGAAGGGTGATGAGTTGATGACTGTCGTGACGCGCGCTGCCTTCCGCGGCATACGGACCGTCCTCATCACCCGGTCCCTCGGCTGACACCTCACCTTCCGGTTCATCCGTGGGGCCCTTCCTGACAAGGGATTCACGTTGTCCGACAACGTCATCTTCGACGCCTTCATGACCCTGCACCGCGACCTGCCCCGGCAGAGTCCCGGCTCAGACGACACCACCCGGCACTTCCTCTCCCTGGCCTCCCTCGCGGGACGGCTGCCGACGCGTCCGCGCGTCCTCGACCTGGGCTGCGGTCCGGGCCGTGCCGCGCTGCTGCTGGCCGCCGAGGCCGGTGCACACGTGACCGCCGTCGACCTCTACGAGCCTTTCCTGGACGAGTTGCGGGCAGCCGCGGCCGCCCGGGGGCTCGGCGACTCGATCCGTGCCGTCAACGCCGACATGGGTGCCCTCGACGGGCCCGAGTTCCCGGACGGGTCCTTCGACCTGGTCTGGGCCGAGGGTTCGGCGTACATCATCGGCTTTGACACCGCTCTCGCGCGGTGGAAGCGGCTGCTCGCCCCGGGCGGCGTGCTCGTCGCCTCCGACTGCGAGTGGACCGCCGAGGAGCCCTCGGCGGGGGCGCGCGCCTTCTGGGACCCGCAGTATCCGTTGCGCTCCCGCGCCGCGCACGCGGCGGCGGCCGTCGCCGCCGGGTACGACGTCCTCGGCACGTATCTCCAGCCGGAGAGCGACTGGGACGAGTACTACGGCCCGCTCGGCGAGCGGGTGGCCACCGCCGATCCGGCCGCTGCGGGCATGGCCGAGGCGCTCGCCTTCTGCCGCGAGGAGCTGGAGGTCCGCCGGAGGTACGCGGCGGACTACGGGTACACCGGGTACGTCCTGCGGCCCGTCGACCCGCGCTGGCGGACCCGGCCCGAGTCGGCCGCCGACGTCGCGGCCGTGCACGCGGTCAACGCCGCCGCCTTCCCGACGGAGGGCGAGGCCGATCTCGTGGAGGCGCTGCGCAAGGACCCCGATGCCTGGCTGGACGGGCTCTCGTACGTCGCCGAGGCGCCGGACGGTTCGGTGGCGGCGTACGCGCTGATCACCCGCTGCCGGGTCGGCGGCGTTCCGGCGGCCGCGCTGGCCCCGGTCGCGGTCTCCCCGCAGTTCCAGCGACAGGGGGCGGGGGCGGCGGTCACGCGGGCCGTGATCGATGCCGCCCGGGCGCACGGGGAGCAGGTGCTGCTGGTGCTGGGGCACCCGGAGTACTACCCGCGGTTCGGGTTCACGCCGGCGTCCCGGCTGGGCATCAGGCCCGGTTTCGAGGTGCCGGACGAGGCCATGATGGCGCTCGTGCTCGACGACGCGGTGGAGCCGCCGCGCGGTGAGATCGCCTACCCGGCGGCGTTCGGGGTCTGATCCGGCCGCCGAAGGGGAAGTCCTGCCCCTGTCGCACCCGCGACGGGGGCAGATTCCTTTCTGCCCAGCGCCTACTTCGCTCGCCCGTACGGGTGGCCTGCGGGCGAAGTACGGACAAGAGGCTTTTGTACGGCAGACTTGGCAGCCGGGCACCGAAGCGAAGGATGGTTATGCCGACCACACCAGCCACTGCGGCGAACAGCGCTCAGAACGGATCGAGCGCGGATTCCGCCGAGATCCTCCTCGAACTGGTCGACGAGAGCGGCAACACCATCGGCACCGCGGAGAAGCTCTCCGCCCACCAGCCCCCGGGGCAACTGCACCGCGCATTCTCCGTGTTCCTCTTCGACGAGGCGGGACGGCTGCTGCTCCAGCAGCGCGCGCTCGGCAAGTACCACTCCCCCGGCGTGTGGTCCAACACCTGCTGCGGCCACCCGTACCCGAACGAGGGCCCCTTCGCGGCGGCCGCCAGGCGTACGTACGAGGAGCTGGGCGTCTCCCCCACGCTGCTCGCCGAGGCGGGCACGGTCCGCTACAACCACCCGGACCCGGCGTCCGGCCTGGTCGAGCAGGAGTTCAACCACCTCTTCGTCGGGCTGGTGCAGTCCTCGCTGCGGCCGGACCCGGAAGAGGTCGGCGACACCACGTTCGTGACGCCCGAGGAGCTGGCGGAGCAGCACGCCAAGGACCCGTTCTCGGCGTGGTTCATGACGGTGCTGGACGCGGCGCGGCCCGCGATCCGGGAGCTGACCGGCGACGCGGTCGGCTGGTAGCCGGAGCTAGCGCGGAGTGAGCGGCAGGGCGGCCCAGATGACCTTGCCGCCGCTCGCGGTGTGCTCGACGTCGCAGACACCGCCGGATTCGGCGGCGATCTCCCGCACCAGCAGCAGTCCGCGCCCGCCGGTCTGCGCGTAGTCCGTCTCCAGGGGCCGGGGGCGGTAGGGGTGGCTGTCCTCGACGGACACCCGTATCCACTCGGCGCCGATCGCCACCTCGACGGCCAGCTCCGGGGAGAGCAGCGCCGCGTGCTTGACGGAATTGGTGACCAGCTCGGAGACGATCAGCAGGAGGCCCTGCACCAGGTCGTCCGACGCGGGCACCCCTTGACGCCGGATCAGGTCGCGCACGGCGTGCCGGGCCTGGGGGACGGAGATGTCGACGGCCGGGGCGGTGAAGCGCCAGACGCCCTCGTAGGCCTGTGGCGGCCGGGCACGGTCGTCCGGTCCGTCGCCCGGTGGGGCGCCCACGGCCCCGTCCGGGGGTGGGGCGCTCCCACGGCTCTCCATCATCGGGCACCCGCCCTCGCGCTCGGTCGTGACCACGGTTCGAGTGTTCGGGGCACAGCGGTCCGTACCAGCGCGCTGTTCAGAACTTGACGGAAATCGACGGATGCCGACCGGAACTGCAACCGGCGACGGCGGTTGCAGTCCGGTTGGCGATCAGTTCTCGGACCGGTTCTGATCTTGCGGCTTGTGGAAGTCGGCCCTTTCCGGCGTCTGTACGGGGGCTTCCTGACCGGCGGGGCCCGGGCGCGGCTCCTCGGGGGCGTCCGGCGTCTCGGGCTCCATCGCCTCCGACACCATCGTCATGACCCGGCGGCCGCCGATGCCGATGGCCACCAGGCCGAGCCCGTCGAAGAGCAGGGCGAGCGAGAAGAAGGTGCCGAGGACGTACAGGCTGGAGTGCGGCCAGTCGAAGAGCACCAGGATGCCGAGCAGCAGGCCGAACGCGCCCTGCACGAGGGTCCACCCGAACTGCGGACCGCGCACCACCAGGCTGCCGACCACCCGGAAGAGTCCGCCGGTGAGGAAGAGGAGCGCGGCGAACATGGTGAGGGCCTCGGCGGTCACCACGGGGTGCCGGATGACGACGACGCCGGCGGCGATGTTGAGGGCCGCGACGACGAC
Source organism: Streptomyces sp. NPDC087440 (assembly GCF_044744005.1). Classification (NCBI taxonomy): domain Bacteria; kingdom Bacillati; phylum Actinomycetota; class Actinomycetes; order Kitasatosporales; family Streptomycetaceae; genus Streptomyces; species Streptomyces sp. NPDC087440. The sequence continues at coordinate 48,323 of NZ_JBIUXN010000015.1, forward strand.
GCCCAGCCAGAAGAAGTTGGAGCCGCGCGACTGGACGGACTGCAGCAGGCCGACGAGCCCGCCGACCAGGAGCAGCCAGCCGAACAGCACCATCGAGGTGAGGGTGGCGAAGCCGGTGTATACGAGCCCGACCAGGCCGCCGATCACCAGCAGGATGCCGAGGAATGCCAGCCAGCCGAAGTTCCGGCTCAGTTTCTTGCTCTCGCGGGTCTCTCGCACCATGTGAGCGCTCCTCGGTCGGCCCCCGTGCCTGCCTCGGCCCCCCGATGCCCCGATCATAGGTTCGGGTGCGGCGGATAGCATCCGGCCATGCAACGGCTTCCCCGGGTGACGTACTCCATCACCGACTCGACCGCGACAGTAGTGCTGAGCAACCCCGCCAAACGCAACGCGATGACCGGGGACATGTGGCGCGAGCTGCCACACCTGCTCGGGCGGCTGGCCGTCGACCCGGAGGTCCGGGCCTTGGTCCTTACGGGTGACGGGCCGACCTTCTGCGCCGGGGCGGACATCTCTTCCCTGCGCGATGCCCGGGAGGGTGGGGAGACGCCGCAGGAGCTGGCGGTACGGGCCGAGGAGGCGCTGGCCGCCTTCCCCAAGCCGACGCTGGCGGCGGTGCGGGGGTACTGCGTGGGCGGCGGGAGCCAGCTCGCGGCGGCCTGCGATCTGCGGTTCGCACAGGAGGGGGCGCTCTTCGGGGTGACTCCGGCGAAGCTGGGGATCGTCTACCCCGCGTCGTCGACGCGACGGCTGACGGCGCTGATCGGACCGTCGGCCACCAAGTACCTGCTCTTCTCCGGCGAGTTGATCGACACCGGGCGCGCGCTGCGCACGGGGCTGGTGGACGAGGTGCTGCCGGAGGGTCAACTCACCAAGCGGGTGGCGGAGTTCGTACGGGTCCTGGTGTCGAGGTCGCGGCTCACGCAGGCGGCGGCGAAGGAGTTCGCGGACGGGCGCACCGACCGGGACGAGCACTGGGCGCGGCAGATGCGCGACAGCGGCGACACCGCGGAGGGGGTCGCCGCTTTCCTGGAGCGCAGGGAGCCGAACTTTACGTGGACCGCGTGAGATGCGACTGACGGTCCGTCACACCTGGAGCTGACCACGGCAGTACGCGACCACCTCGGCCGGGGCCTTGTCCGGCGAGCCCGCGTCGTACGGCGGCCGGGGGTCGTACTCGGTCATGAGCTGGATGACCTGAGCGACCATGTCGCCCTGGATCTTCCCGGCGAGGGTCAGGCCCATGTCGATGCCGGAGGAGACCCCGGCGGCGGTGACGTACTTGCCGTCGAAGACGACCCGCTCCCCCGTCGGGCGGGCACCGAGCCGCTCCAGGGTCTCCATGGCCATCCAGTGGGTGGTGGCCCGGCGGCCGTCGAGGAGGCCCGCGGCCGCCAGCGCCAGGGAACCCGTGCAGACGGAAGTGGTCCAGGTGGTGGTGGGGTCGACGGCGCGCAGCCAGTCCAGGAGCGCCGTGTTCTCGGTCTGGTTCTTCGCGTCGGGGCCGCCGGGCACGATGACGACGTCGGGGCGGAGGACGTCGGTGAAGGACGCGGTGGCGACGATGCTGAGGTCGCCCCGGTCGTTGCGGACGGGTCCGGCCTGCTCGGCGACGAGGACGGTCTCGGCGCCGGGGAGGTTGCCGAGGGTCTCGTAGGGGCCGATCGCGTCGAGGGCGGTGAAGTTCTCGTACAGGGCGATGGCGATCTGCATGGCGGCGAATGCCTTTCTGGGCAGGGATTTTGACGTTGCGTCAGGTCTGATCACGTGGTGCTGCGGAAGCGGCGGCGGTATTCGGCGGGGGCCGTGCCGAAGGCCTTGACGAAGGCGCGGCGCATGGCCTCGGGGGTGCCGTAGCCGCAGGCCCGGGAGACGCACTCGATGCCGTCGGGGCCGTCCTCCAGGAGGCGGCGGGCGTGTTCGAGACGCACCCGGTCCACGTAGCGGCCGGGGGTGGTGCCCGTCTCGGCCCGGAAGGCGCGGGCGAAGTGGCGGGGCGAGAGCCGGGCACGGTCGGCCAGGGTCTCGACGGACAGGTCGGCGTCGGGGTGCTCGGAGATGTACTGCTGGACGTCGCGCAGGGGTGCGCGCAGGGCGGTCTGGGCGGAGAGCTGGGCGCTGAACTGGGCCTGGTTGCCCGGGCGGCGCAGGAACACGACGAGGTGGCGGGCGACGGTCAGGGCCACGTCCCGGCCGTGGTCCTCCTCGACGAGGGCGAGCGCGAGGTCGATTCCGGCGGTGACTCCGGCGGAGGTGGCGATGCGGCCCTCGCGGACGAAGACGGCGTCGGGGTCGACGTCGACCTTGGGATAGGTGCGGGCGAGGTGACCTGCGACGTCCCAGTGCGTGGCCGCCCGCCGCCCGTCGAGCAGTCCGGCCTCGGCGAGGTAGAAGGCCCCGCTGCACACGGAGACGAGCCGGTCCGCCCGCAGCGCGTGGGCGCGCAGCCAGGCCACGAGCCGGGGGTCGAGGTGCAGGGTGCCCGGGCCGCCGGGGACCAGGAGGGTCACGTGCGGGGAGTGACCGCCGGAGGACGGGGGCTCGTCGAGGGAGGTGGCCAGGGAGGCGAGGTCCGTGTCGGGGAGGAGGGTGAGGCCGCTGCTGGTGCGGACCGGTCCCCCGTCCACGGAGGCGGTACGGATCTCGTACGCGGCGCCCGTCGTGACCCCGGCTCCGGCGAAGACCTCGACCGGGCCCGTCACGTCGAGGCTCAGCACGCCCTCGAAGAGGACGACCAGGACGAGGTGGCGGTGCGGCTGCGGGTTCACGGCCCGGCTCCTTTCCGTGGGTTTCCGTGGGCTTCCGTGGGGGTGGCGCTTCTCATGGTTCGCGAGGCGGCGGATGGCCGCAATGACGATTCCCCCACCTTTCCTGCCATCCGGGCCCGCCCTTCCCGACGTACTAAGCAGTCGGTAACGTGCAGGCATGACGACTTCCTCGCTGCCCGCGCGTGCCGGGCGCCGCTGTCACAACCCCCTCAACTCGCTGCATTCCACGGTCTACTTCTCGCCCGAGTACGCCAAGGAGCTCACCGCGATCGGCATCGTGGACGACGAGGCCCCGTTCATGGTGGGCCGGTTGGCCGCGCTCGGACCGGTCGGGCCCGGGGTGGTCGCCGCCGCCTTCTACAACTACAACTACGACCTGATCGCCAAGGTCGTCCCCGCCATCTGGGAGATCGCCTCCCCGGAGGCCGTGCTCGGTGCACGGATGCGGGCCGCCGACGCGGCGCTGCGCCGACTGCTCCGGGACGACGTCATCGCCTCCGCCGAGATGGTCGAGGCGGCGGCACTGGCACGGACGGCGACCGAGGCGTGCACCCGCCACGCCCGGCCGCTGTACGCCGCCCACGCCGATCTGCCGTTCCCCGAGGAGCCGCACCTCGCGCTCTGGCACGCGGCGACCCTGCTGCGCGAGCACCGGGGCGACGGTCACCTCACCGCACTGCTGAACGCCGGGCTCGACCCGGTGGAGGCGCTGGTCAGCCACACCGCCACTGGGCGGGGCATGAACCCGCGCTGGGTGCTGCGGACCCGGGGCTGGCGGCGTACCGACTGGGAGGCGGCCGCCGAGCGGCTGCGGGCGCGCGGGCTGCTGGACGCCGAGGGCGAGCTGACGGAGGCCGGTACGCGACTGCGGGCCGATGTGGAGGACGTCACCGACCGGCTCGACCTCGCCCCGTACGAGCACCTGGGCGCGGCGGGCGTGGAGCGGCTGACGGAACTGGGCCGCGGTTTCCTGATGACGGCCGCCGCGGCGGGCGCCTTCCCGGAGACGCTCATCGGCAAGGGCTGAGGTCCGGGGTCCGCCGTCCGTACGACGCCCGTCGGAGGCGCTTTCGGGGGTGGGCACAGGACCCGCCGGGTGTGAGCCCGTGACCGGCTTGTCGGTGCCGCACGGCAGAATGCAGGTGCACCCTCGGTGACACGACCGGGAGGTGCACCATGCACTGCCCGCAGGAGAAGGCGAGTCGGTAACACCGTGACGACGTCCATCGAAAGCATCGAAAGCAGGATCGCCGGGGAACTCGGCGTCAAGGAGCGGCAGGTCAAGGCGGCCGTCGAGCTGCTCGACGGCGGCTCGACCGTGCCGTTCATCGCGCGCTACCGCAAGGAAGCGACCGAGATGCTCGACGATGCGCAGCTGCGCACGTTGGAGGAGCGGCTGCGGTATCTGCGCGAGCTGGAGGACCGCCGGTCGGCGATCCTCGATTCCGTACGGGAACAGGGCAAGCTGGACGCCGCCCTGGAGGCGCAGATCCGCAGCGCCGAGACCAAGGCGCGACTGGAGGACATCTACCTCCCCTTCAAGCCCAAGCGCCGTACGAAGGCGCAGATCGCCCGGGAGGCGGGGCTGACCCCGCTGGCGGACGGGCTGCTGGGCGACCCGTCGGTCGACCCCCTGGCGGCGGCCGCCGCGTTCGTGGACGCTGACAAGGGCGTCGCGGACGCCGCCGCCGCGCTGGAGGGCGCGCGGGCGATCCTCACCGAGCGGTTCTCGGAGGACGCCGACCTGATCGGCGAGGTCCGCGAGCGGATGTGGACGCGCGGGCGGCTCGCCGCGAAGGTGCGCGAGGGCAAGGAGGAGGCGGGCGCGAAGTTCGCCGACTACTTCGACTTCGCGGAGCCGTTCACCGCGCTGCCCTCGCACCGGGTGCTGGCGATGCTGCGCGGCGAGAAGGAGGACGTGCTCGACCTGGTGCTGGAGCCGGAGGAGCCGTCCGACACGCCGGGTCCGACCGCGTACGAGGGCATGATCGCCCGGCGGTTCGGGATCTCCGACCGGGGCCGCCCGGGCGACAAGTGGCTGGCGGACACGGTGCGTTGGGCGTGGCGGACCCGGGTGCTGGTGCATCTGGGGATCGACCTGCGGCTGCGGCTGCGGACGGCCGCCGAGGACGAGGCGGTGCGGGTCTTCGCGGCGAACCTGCGCGACCTGCTGCTCGCGGCGCCCGCCGGGACGCGGGCGACGCTGGGGCTGGACCCCGGTTTCCGTACGGGCGTGAAGGTCGCCGTCGTGGACGCCACCGGCAAGGTCGTCGCCACCGAGGTGATTCACCCGCACGTGCCCGCCAACCGGTGGGACGAGGCACTGGGGAAGCTGGCGCGGCTGGCGAAGGAGCACGCGGTCGAGCTGATCGCGATCGGGAACGGCACGGCTTCGCGGGAGACCGACAAGCTGGCCGGTGAACTGATCGCGAAGCACCCGGAACTGAAGCTGACGAAGGTGATGGTGTCGGAGGCCGGGGCCTCGGTCTATTCGGCTTCGGCTTTCGCCTCGCAGGAATTGCCGGACATGGATGTGTCGCTGCGCGGGGCGGTTTCCATCGCGCGGCGGCTTCAGGATCCGCTGGCGGAACTGGTGAAGATCGACCCGAAGTCCATCGGGGTGGGTCAGTACCAGCACGACCTGTCGGAAGTGAAGCTCTCGCGGTCGCTGGACGCCGTGGTCGAGGACTGTGTGAACGGGGTGGGAGTGGACGTCAACACGGCGTCCGCACCGCTGCTGTCGCGGGTTTCGGGCATCGGGTCCGGGCTGGCGGAGAACATCGTCGCGCACCGGGACGCAAACGGGCCCTTCCGTTCGCGGAAGGCGCTGAAGGACGTGGCGCGACTGGGCCCGAAGGCGTACGAGCAGTGTGCGGGCTTCCTGCGGATCCGTGACGGCGAGGACCCGCTGGACGCGTCGAGCGTGCACCCCGAGGCGTACCCGGTGGTGCGGGCGATGACGAAGGCGGCGGGGGTGGACTCGCTGGTCGGGAATGTGGCCGTGGTGCGGGGTCTGCGCCCGGACACTTTTGTGAACGACACATTCGGGCTGCCGACGGTCTCGGACATTCTGCGGGAATTGGAGAAGCCGGGGCGTGACCCGCGGCCCGCGTTCAAGACCGCCACCTTCAAGGACGGCGTCGAGAAGATCGGTGATCTCGCCGCCGGAATGATCCTGGAAGGGGTCGTCACGAATGTGGCGGCTTTCGGGGCCTTCGTGGACGTCGGCGTGCACCAGGACGGCCTGGTGCACGTGTCGGCGTTGTCGAAGAACTTCGTGAAGGACCCCCGGGACGTGGTGAAGCCCGGGGACGTGGTGCGGGTCAAGGTGATGGACGTCGACATTCCGCGGAAGCGGATTTCGCTGACGCTGAGGCTGGAGGACGAGGTGGGGGCTGCCTCGGCTCCCCGTGGGGCGGGGGCCTCTGGGTCCGGCTCCGGTGCGGGCTCCGGTTCGGACCGGAGGGCTCCGCAGCAGCGGCGGGGCGGTGGCGGTGGTGACGCCGGGCGTGGTGGGTCGCGCCAGCGCGGGCAGGGTGGTCAGGGCGGGGGGCGGTCCTCGGCTCCCGCTCCGGCCAACAGCGCGATGGCGGATGCGTTGCGGAAGGCGGGGCTGGTGGATCGGGGGAAGCGGGGCTGACGGCTCCGGGGGCCGGGGGCGCTGCCCCCGGCCCCGTCGGGGCGCTGCCCCTGCTGGGGTCAGACCTCGGCGACCTGGCCGTCGGTCAGCTGGATGCGGCGGGTGACGTGGACCGCGTCCAGCATGCGGCGGTCGTGGGTGACCAGGAGCAGGGTCCCCTCGTAGGAGTCGAGGGCGGATTCGAGTTGCTCGATGGCCGGGAGGTCGAGGTGGTTGGTCGGCTCGTCGAGGACGAGGAGGTTGACGCCCCGGCCCTGGAGGAGGGCGAGGGCCGCCCGGGTGCGTTCGCCCGGGGAGAGGGTGGTGGCCGGGCGCATCACGTGGTCCGCCTTCAGGCCGAACTTCGCGAGGAGCGTGCGGACTTCGGCCGGTTCCGTGTCGGGGACGGCGGCGGAGAAGGCGTCCAGGAGGGTCTCCGCTCCGTAGAAGAGACCACGCGCCTGGTCGACCTCGCCGACGACGACGCCGGGGCCGAGCGTGGAGTCCCCCGAGTCGAGCGGCAGTCGGCCCAGCATCGCCGCCAACAGGGTTGACTTTCCCGACCCGTTGGCGCCGGTGATGGCGACGCGGTCGGCCCAGTCGATCTGGAGGGAGACCGGGCCGAAGGCGAAGTCGCCCCGGCGGACGGCGGCCTGACGCATCGTCGAGACCACCGCGCCCGAACGGGGGGCCGACGCGATCTCCATCCGCAGCTCCCACTCCTTGCGGGGCTCCTCGACCACGTCCAGGCGTTCGATCATGCGCTGCGTCTGGCGGGCCTTCGCGGCCTGCTTCTCGCTGGCCTCGCTGCGCAGGTTGCGGCCGAGCTTGTTGTTGTCGGTGGACTTGCGGCGCGCGTTGCGCACGCCCTTGTCCATCCAGCCGCGCTGCATCTGGGCGCGGTCTTCGAGGGAGGCCTTCTTGTCGGCGTACTCGTCGAACTCCTCGCGGGCGTGCCGCCGGGCCGTCTCGCGCTCCTCCAGGTACGCCGCGTAGCCGCCTCCGTACAGCTTGATCTGCTGCTGGGCGAGGTCCAGTTCGAGGACCTTGGTGACGGTGCGGGTGAGGAACTCGCGGTCGTGGGAGATCACGACGGTGCCCGCGCGCAGGCCCTTCACGAAGGACTCCAGGCGGTCCAGGCCGTCCAGGTCGAGGTCGTTGGTGGGCTCGTCGAGGAGGAAGACGTCGTACCGGGAGAGGAGGAGGGAGGCGAGGCCCGCGCGGGCGGCCTGGCCGCCGGACAGGCCCGTCATCGGCTGGTCGAGTCCGACGGTGAGGCCGAGGGACGCGGCGACCTCCTCGGCCCGCTCGTCGAGGTCGGCGCCGCCGAGGTCGAGCCAGCGGTCGAGGCTGACGGAGTACGCGTCGTCCGCGCCCGGGGTCCCGTCGACGAGGGCCTGGGTGGCGGTGTCCAGGGCGAGCTGGGCGGCGGCCACGCCGGTGCGGCGGGCGAGGAAGTCCCGTACGGTCTCGCCTTCGCGGCGCTCGGGCTCCTGGGGGAGGTGGCCGACGGTGGCGGTGGGCGGGGAGAGGCGGAGCTCGCCGCCCTCGGGTGTGTCCAGGCCGGCGAGCAGGCGCAGGAGGGTGGACTTGCCCGCCCCGTTGACTCCGACGAGGCCGATCACGTCGCCGGGGGCGACGACCAGGTCGAGGCCGGAGAAGAGGGTGCGGTCGCCGTGGCCGGCGGCGAGGTCTTTGGCGACGAGGGTTGCAGTCATGAGGAGCTGATCCTAATCGAGGGGCGGGGCGGGGCGCCTCCGGCTTTTCGGCTCCGCCGCGGGGTGGGGCTTGCCGGGCGGGGCGCCCCGTCAGGGGCGCGGGGAACTGCGCGCCCAGCCACGACGCTCCTGCACGGAACCGTGTGGTGGCCGCGCGGCGAGCGCTTTAGGTGGAGGGGCGGGTCTGGGGCCTCTCTGCCTGAGCGGCACGGGGCTTTCGCGTCCGGTACGGGGGTGGGGCGGGGCCCTCTTGGACGCGCGTCCGGAGCAGGCGCTCGGCCAGGGGCCGGTGCCGGGCTGCCCCGGCGGCGAGAGGGCCGGTACGGGGGTGGCCCGGAGTCGGGTGGGCCGCCCCCTTGCCCGCCCGTTCCGCCCCCTTGGGGCGGCCCCGTCGCCCAAGGGGGCGGAGGTGGAAGAGGGCGGAGCCCAAGGGGGCGGGGACGGCACGGGGCGGAGCCCGAGGGGCGGGCGGCACAGGGCGCGGAGCCCCGGGGGGCCAGGGCCGCACAGGGCGGAGCCCGAGGGGGGCAGGGCGGCACAGGGCGGAGCTCGAAGGGGGTGGCAGAGGGCGGAGCCCGAAGGGGTGGGGTGGCGAGGCGGAGCTCCGCGTGGAGGGCGGGCGGGGTGGAGTGTGGGCCGTCGGGGTCAGCGGGCCATGGGGGTGGTGAGGACGGAGGCCAGGGTGCGGGCGACGATGTAGGACTGGCCCCGCGTCGCCTTCTCGTCCAGCGGAATGCGGTGTTTGCCCGCTTCGAGCAGCCCCTCGAAGACCAGCTGGGCGTGGGTCCGGTGGAGGCGGTCCTGCCGGTAGGCGTAGAGCTGGACGCGGCAGGTGGACGAGACCTCCACCCCCGCTTCGTCGTCGGCCGCGACCAGCCGGACCAGTCGGCGCTGTTCCGGCGGGCTCTGGTCCAGGGCGTTTTCGATCTGGGCGACGAGGACCGGGATGATCGGGGCCAGACCATCGAGGTAGGCGGGTTCGACCCCCGCGCGTTCGAAGGCGGCGCGTACCGCCTCCTTCTCGTGTTCGGCGATCGAACTGCCGAAGAGGACCGTTCCGTACGTGCGGATCTCCGTCGGCGGCACCCGGTCGGCGTCGGCGGCGATCTCCGCGCCGATGTTGATCGTACGGAGGGCGGCGGCCAGCTTCGCGAGGACGGCGACGCGGGAGCCGATGAGCAGGACGCGGCGGCGGAGCAGGGGCGCGGCGCCTTCGGGTGCGTCCTCGGGCGGGAGGAGGCGGGCAAGTTCGGCGCGGTACTGGGCGGCCTCGAAGCGGAACGGGCCTATGCCGTGGTAACCGTCGCGTTCGAAGTCGAGGGTCTCCGTGGTCTGCCAGGCGAAGTCGCGCCAGACGATGTCGGTGCCCTGCTGCTCTATGACGGCGGTGACCGCGCCGCATTCGAGGCCCTCGCACTCGGGGCAGCCGTAGATCACGTACCGGTTGTCGGGGAGCGGGGGCGCGGCTTCGAGGAGGAGTCTGCGGACGTGCGTGACGAAGATCGCGGGCGGGACGTCGGAGGCGAGGGGCGAGACGGCGTCCAGGTCCGAGAGCTGGTGGAGGAGGGGGTGGCCGTCGACGACGAAGTCCATGAAGTCGCGGTGGAGTTGGTAGACCCCGTTGGCCAGGACTCCCCCGGTCCGGACGGCCGGGGCCAGCCCGAAGGTCGCGTGCGCGGCAGACATGGGGTGAGTATTCCCCGTGGGGGGTGGTTGTGTGCGGGGGTCGGTGAATTCGATGGTTCCCGAACCCCCGAGAGCCGCCGACACCAACCGGTGATCGCCCCCGGTGCCCGAAACCTGGACGGACAGAGGCCTGGCGGCACCGGGAACTCGACGGCGCTGGGGACCCGGGAGGCCCGGGAATGCGGAGCCCCGGGACCTGGGAGCCCAGGGAACCCGGGAACCCCCGACAGGGGGCGCGGGAACCCCGGGCGGGGCGGCCTCGGGCCCCGGGCCCGGCGTGTCGGTCAGGCCTTTTCGGTCGCCTCCGCCTCTGTCGCCCCCGACTCCCCGTTCCCCGGGCCGATGCGGATTTCGAAGTCGCCGTCGTATTTCTGGTGGCCCTCGATGACGGCCGCCTCGACCGCCTCCACCCCCAGCTCGCCGCGCACGATCAGCGGGTCCCTGCGCAGGTCGCGCAGCAGGGCCCAGCACATGCCGATCATGACCAGGACGAACGGGGCGGCGACCAGGATCGTGAGGTTCTGGAGGCCCTTGAGGGCGTCGTCCTCGCCGTCGCCGATCAGCAGCATGACGGCGGCGACCGCGCCCGTGACCACGCCCCAGAAGACCACGACCAGCTTGGTCGGCTCGAAGGAGCCCTTCTGCGAGAGCGTGCCCATCACGATGGAGGCGGCGTCCGCGCCGGAGACGAAGAAGATGCCGACCAGGATCATGACCAGGATGCTGGTGAGCGTCGCGACGGGGAACTCGCGCAGGAGGCCGAAGAGCTGGCCCTCCGGGGTCGACTCGTCGGGCAGGTTGCCCGCGGCCTTCATCTTCATCGCCGTACCGCCGAAGACCGCGAACCAGAGCAGGCTGACGGTGCTGGGGACCAGGATGACGCCGCCGATGAACTGGCGGATCGTACGGCCCCGGCTGATGCGTGCGATGAACATGCCGACGAAGGGCGTCCAGGAGATCCACCAGGCCCAGTAGAAGACCGTCCAGCTGCCCAGCCACGTCGCGACGTCCTTGCCGCCGGTGGCCTCGGTGCGACCGATGAGCTGCGGGAGGTCGCCCAGGTACGCGCCGATGGAGGTGGGCAGGAGGTCCAGGACGATGACGGTCGGGCCGGCGATGAAGACGAAGACGACCAGGAGCAGGGCCAGCACCATGTTGGTGTTGGACAGCCACTGGATGCCCTTCTCGACGCCCGAGACGGCGGAGGCGACGAAGGCGACGGTCAGGACCGCGATGATGGCGATGAGGAGGCCGGTGCCCGCCTTCTCCATCCAGCCGACCTCCTTCATCCCGCTGCCGATCTGGAGCGCGCCCAGGCCCAGCGAGGCCGCTGAGCCGAAGAGGGTGGCGAAGATGGCGAGGATGTCGATGAAGCGGCCCACTCCCCCGTTGGCGTGCTTCTCGCCGATGAGCGGGGTGAAGACCGCGCTGATGGTCTGGCGGCGGCGACGGCGGAAGGTGCTGTACGCGATGGCCAGGCCGACGACCGCGTAGATCGCCCAGGGGTGCAGCGTCCAGTGGAAGAGGGTGGTCGCCATGGCGGTCTGCATGGCCTCCGACGCGTTGGCGGGGTCGGTGCCGGGCGGCGGCGAGGAGAAGTGGCCCAGCGGTTCGCTGACGCCGTAGAACATCAGGCCGATGCCCATGCCCGCGCTGAACATCATCGCGACCCAGGAGACCGTCTTGAACTCGGGCTTCTCACCCTCCTCGCCGAGCGTGATCTTGCCGTAGCGGCTGATGGCGAGCCACAGGGCGAAGACGACGAAGGCGGACGCGGCCAGTATGAACGCCCAGCCGCCGTTGTGGATGAGGCCGTTGAGGAGCGTGGTGGAGACGTTTTCCAGGGACTCGGTGGCGAGGGCACCCCAGAGCACGAACGCGAGGGTGAGTGCGGCGGTGACGCCGAACACGATGCGGTCGGTGTGTGGCCGGTGGGTGGTCTCCGGGCTGCCGGGCAGGTCCGCCATGAGTGGCGAAGCTGCCCGGCCGTCGCCCGACGGCTGGTCGTCGTGGGACACGTGGTCACCTTTCGGGTAGGGAGGATTCCCTGCCGCTACCCGGTATCACAGGTGTCCCACGTCACAGTCCGCTAACAGCGCGTGTCGGGTTTTCCCTTCGTGAGGTGGTAGGTCGCACCGGGGTCGAGGAGGAGCGGGACCAGGGCGCGCTGGGACTGCCGCAGGGGTACGTACGCCCCGTCCCGGGTGGTCCGGAACGCGACGCCGTGCAGGGCGAGTTCGTCTCGTACGTCCGCGATCTGATCCTTCGTCAGGCGGTACCCGCAGGGCGGATCGGCCAGGATCTCGGCGGGCTCGGCCGGGTCGTTGTCGGCCCCGCCGAGATAGACCGGGCCCCGGTCGGCGAATCCCGCCAGACGGGCGCGGGCGGTGGCCAGCGCGAGCGGGACGCGCCGCTGGTCCGCGTAGGAGAGCGCGCCGTCGAGGGAGACGGTGTGCGAGGTGACGCGGCGTCGCTTGTTGAGGGCCTGGTCCTGCTGCTCGGCCTCGGTGAGGGCGTCGACGCGGCTCTCGATGAGCAGGCCCGCGGAGTGCTTGACCCCGGAGGCGTTGCGCAGGATGCGTTCCTGGCCGTCGCCCGCGACCTGCTGGGTGGGCTCGCCGGTGACGGGGTCGGTCCAGATGCCGTACGTCCCGGTGGTGAAGCCGGAGGCGTGGGCGGCGGGACGGACGTACCGCTCGGAGAGCTTCTGGGACTCGTCGTGCAGGTGGGGGTCGGTGTTGAGGTTGCGGGGCCACAGGTCGAAGAGGTCCTTGTCGTAGACCTTCGGCGTGGAGCCGTATTCGTGCAGGTCGTAGACGAGGTCGGGCCTGCGGTCGCGGAGGACGGCGGCCATGGCGCGGCCCTCGGCGGTGGCGAGCGCGATGTGGTCGCGGTTGATGTCGACGCCGTCGGAGTTGCCGCGCGTGTCGGCGGCGCGGCCGTCCGGGTTGGCGGTGGGCACGACGAGGACGGTGGTGCCGCGCAGGAAGTCCCGGGTCCTGCGGTCGGTGGCGTACGCCAGGTCGCGGACCCGGCTCAGGCAGGCCTCGCGTCCGGCTGGTTCGTTGCCGTGCTGACTGCAGATCAGGAGCACCGTGGAGGTGGTGTGTTGGCGCTCGGCGATGCGGACCAGCTGCAGCGGGCGGCCCTGTTTGGTGGTGCCGATGGTGGTGAGGGTGGTGCGGGCGCTGGCCCGATCGACGGCCCGCAGGAAGTCCTGCTCCTCGGGCTGGGTGGTCCAGCGTGCACCGTTGGAGGATTCGAATCCGGTACGGGGAGCGGAGGCGCGGGCGGTGTCGGCCCCGTGTGCGGGCGCGGCCAGCATCGGGACGGCGAGGGCTGCCGTCCCGAGCAGGGTGGTGAGTGTCCTTGCCCGCGTCGCCGACTTCGACGGGGCCCTCATCGGGCCTCCCCCGGCATCCGGGACAGGTCCTGCGGGACCGGGACCGAGTCGCGGGCGCCCGGCGAGAGCGGGGCGGCCTGGGCGTTGCCGGAGGTGGCGCGGGCGAAGGCGCGCTCGCCGCCGACGACCGGGAGCCTCGCCGAGGTACCGGAGAGGGAGAGGTCGACGGTGGGGCGGCTGTCGGGGGCTTCGACGAGGCCCGCGTCGGTGCCGCCGACGATCAGGGCGAGGCGGTGGCCCGCCGGGACGACGTGGTCGGAGGCGGCGAGGTCGATGGTGATCTCGTAGGTCTTGCCGGGGGTCAGCGGGCGGGCCTTTCCGTCGCCCCGGTAGTGGGCGAGGCTCGCCCAGCCCCGGCTGAAGACGGTGTGGTCGACGGCCTTGGTGTTGGCCCGGGTCTCCTTGAAGCAGGCGCTGTCGGCGGCGGTGCTCGCGCCCCAGCAGGTGCGGCTGGTGAGGGTGGAGATGCCTTCACCGGCGGCCGCGTAGTTGCGGATGGTGTCGGGGCCGAGGTCGACGAGGACCGCGCTGAGGTTGGCGCTCGCGGTGGAGGGGGTGACCTTCAGGGTGACCTTGCCGGTGCCGGACAGGCGCAGGTCGCGGGAGAGCGGCTTGGTGGCGAAGCCCGCCTTCTCCGGGGTGCCGGTGTCGATCTTCGTGGCCCAGGCGTCCTCGTCGAGGGACGGGTCGTCGGTGAAGGTCTCCTTGGCGCCGGGCTTGGCGGGCTTGAGGCCGAGGGTGCCGACTCCGGCCGAACTGCCCTTGTCGGGGCGGACCTTGGTGGCTTCGGTGGAGCGCGGGGGCCAGACCTTGTCGGTGGTCCAGCGGTCGGGGGCGCGCTCGATGTCGGCCATGGGCTCGCGGTCGATGCCGTTGTCGTAACCCATGAGTTCGTGGTCGAACCAGCGGTGCAGGGTCTTCACCCACTCCGCGCGCCGGTAGTCGAACGGGTCGACGTGCCCGGTCTGCGACAGCCACACCTTGCGGTCGACGCCCTGCTGGGCGAGGGCGTCCCACCAGGTGCCGAAGTTGCGCATGCGGACGTTGAGGTCCTGCATGCCGTGCACGGCGAAGACGCTGGCCTTCACCTTGCGGGCGTCGGGGACGAAGTCGCGGTCGGCCCACATGGCGGTGCGGTCGCCGTTGAGGGGCGCGTTGTCGGAGAGGTACTTCTTCACCGGGGCGCAGCGCTGGGCGTACTCCTCGTTCTCGATGCCCGCGGCGAGGTCCTCGGGGCCGCCCTCGTACAGGTCGGCGCCCTGCTGGAAGTAGTAGTCGTACCAGGAGGAGATGGCGCCGATCGGCACGATGGTCTTGAGGCCCTTGACGCCGGTGGCGGCGGTGCCGTTGGCGACGGTGCCGTCCCAGCTCTTGCCGATCATGCCGGTGTCGCCGTTGGACCAGGAGGCGCGGGTGCGCTCGGTTCCGGTACGGGTGGTGTAGCCGGTGCCGCGGCCGTTCAGCCATTCGATGACGGCCTTGGCGGAGGCGATCTCGGAGCGGCCGCCGATGTCGATGCAGCCGTCGGAGCGGCTGGTGCCGGTGAAGTCGACGGCGACGTAGCCGTAGCCGCGCGGCACGAAGTAGTTGTCGTAGAACAACGGAAGTTGGAGGGGCTTGCCGTCCGTGTCGTACGTCTTCTTCTGGCTCTCGTTGCCGCGTCCGCAGCAGCGGTAGTACGGGCTGGCGTCCATGATGACGGGCACGCGGCGGCCGGTGCCGTCGAGTTCGCGGGGCCGGACGATGTCGACGGCGACCCGGTCGGTCCTGCCGTCCTTGTCGCCGTCGATGCGGGTGTCGACCCAGACCGACTCGCGGACGGCCTTGTCGTACGAGAAGACGGGCTTGCTCTCGGTGGGGCGCCCCGCAGCCGGAGCGGCGGCGGCCGGGGCAACGGCGCTCGGCGTGTCGGCGCCCTGCGCGGACCCGGCGGGCGCCAGCAGGACGGCCGTCATCGCCGCCACGGTCAGAGGGACGAGGGTGCTTCGTCTCGGGCGCCGGGCCCGCGCTGGTATCGACATGGGCGGACGGTAACCCGGTCAACTCCTGCGCAAAAGAGGGCAGTAGAGAGACGGTGAAGGACGGTGGCGGCAAATGGGATGCGGGTGGTCATGTCGGCCGTATGGCAATCGTGTGACGACACATGACAGCAGCAACCATGGACATGACTGGTGGCCGAGGGGCTGAATAGAGTGCCAATACGTCGCACCCACTGACCACTTGGAGCACTCGTGCACCGCAGATACATCGCCCCGGGCGTTCTCGCCGCGGCCACCATGCTGCTGGCGATCCCGGCATCGGCCGCTTCCTTCTCCCCCGGCGCCCCGGGCATCGGCGACCCCTACTACCCGGCCAGCGGCAACGGCGGCTACGACGTCTCGCACTACGACCTGCGACTGAAGTACCAGCCGACGACGGACCTGCTGGAGGGCACGGCGACGCTGAACGCCACCGCCAAGCAGGACCTTTCGCGCTTCAACCTGGACCTGGGGCTCGCGGTCAGCGAGGTGCGGGTGAACGGCAGGCTCGCGAAGTTCGCCAAGGAGGGCGAGCAGGAGCTCGTCGTCACCCCGGCCACGCCGCTCCAGAAGGGCAAGTCCCTCTCGATCGTCGTGAAGTACGCGGGCAAGCCCTCCGAGGTGAAGATCGGCGGCTGGACCGCCTGGGCGCGTACCCCGGACGGCGGCGTCGCCGCGCAGGAGCCGGACTCGGCCGCCTGGTGGTTCCCGAGCAACGACCACCCGCTGGACAAGGCCACCTACGACGTGTCGGTGTCGGTGCCGGACGGCCACCAGGCCATCTCCAACGGTGTGCTCCAGTCGCAGAGCTCGAAGCTCGGCTGGACCCGCTTCAACTGGCGCTCCAACAAGCCGCAGGCCTCCTACCTGGCCACGCTCGCCGTCGGCAAGTTCGACATCACCACCGACAAGACGGCGTCCGGCCTGCCGGTCCTCAACGCGTACAGCAAGGACCTCGGCGACAACGACGGCGCGGCGCGCGCGAGCATCGAGCGCTCGACGGAGGTCGTCGAGTGGCTGGAGGGCGTCTTCGGTCCCTACCCCTTCAACGCCGTCGGCGGTTACGTGCCCAACGTGACCAGCGGTTTCGCGCTGGAGACGCAGACCCGCCCGTTCTACAGCCCCCGCCAGTTCGCCAACGGCTCGAACGTCTCGGTGGTCGTGCACGAGCTGGCCCATCAGTGGTACGGCGACAGCGTCTCCGTGCACCACTGGAAGGACATCTGGGTCAACGAGGGCTTCGCCCGCTACAGCCAGTGGCTGTGGTCGGAGAAGGAGGGCGAGGGCACGGCGCAGGAGCTGGCCGACTATACCTATGCCTCCCGCTCGGCCGAGGACCCGTTCTGGCAGGTCAAGCCGGGCGACCCGGGTGCGGACAAGCAGTTCGACATCGCTGTCTACGACCGGGGTGCGCTCGCCATCCAGGCGCTGCGCAACGAGGTCGGCGAGGACGCGTTCTTCCAGATCCTCAAGGGCTGGCCGAAGCAGTACGCGTACGGCAACGCCAAGGTGTCCGACTTCGTGAAGTACGCGGAGAAGATCTCCAAGAAGCCCCTCGCGGAGCTCTTCGACACCTGGCTGTACCAGCCGGAGAAGCCGGCCGCTCCGGCCGCCGCCGAGTCGAAGATCGCGCGTGGTCTGGCCAAGGCCCCGGCCGCCAAGCCGGTCCAGCCGAAGTCCTGGAAGAAGATCGCCGAGACGAACACGATCCACGACCACTGATCGTCGGCCGGTTCCGCCCGTCGGTCGGCTCCGCCCGTCCGTCGGTTCCGCCCGCCTGTCGCTCCCGCGCCGTCGCCCGCTGTCGTACGTACGTCAGCGGGCGGCGGCGCGCTGCTGCGCCCCGGACCTCCGCGCCGCCCTGGCCCCGGCCCGCGCCCGTCGCGCCATCGGCAGATAGCGCAGCCGCTCCGGCAGCCGCGGTACGAGGCCGCGCACGACCCGGCTGAACCGGCGCAGCCTGCGCTCCTGTGCGGCCGTCCACTCCAGCCCCAGCGCCTCGCGCGCGTCGGGCGGCATGTAGCCGACGGTCACGAAGGCGCGGAAGGTGGACAGGGGCGGGAGCAGCACCGGCCACAGGGCGCGCAGCAGCAGCCGCACCGGCAGCGGGCCCCGGTCCGGCGGCGGAACCTTCAGCCCCGGGTCGGTCAACTCCCGCACCACCAGGGTGCGTTCGATCTGCTCGGCGAGCATGGTGCGGTAGTAGGGCCAGAACTCCTCGACGGTCTGTGGCATGTCCCGGTCGTGGATGCCGAGGATGCGGCCGACCTGGAGCCACTCGGCGTACAGCTGCCGTTCCTGGGCGTCGGTGAGGGGCCGCCGGTTGAGGTGTGCCAGGGCGTGCTGGTAGCAGGGGAAACCCGTGGCGTGCACCCACGCGTAGTACGCCGGGGTCAGCGCGTGGTACGTCCGGCCGTGCGCGTCGGTGCCCATGATCGTCTTGTGCAGGGTGCGCAGCCTGCGGCCCTCTTCGGCGGCGGCCTCCCCTCCGTACACCCAGAGCATCACCGACCGCAGCGAGCGCTCGCCGCGCCCCCAGGGGTCGGTGCGGAAGACGGAGTGGTCGTCGACGCCCGCGCCGACCGCCGGGTGCGCGACCTGCATGGTCAGGGCGGCGGGCAGCATCAGCAGGGCGCGGACGTCTCCCGCGACGGACCACAGGATGCCGCCGGGCGGCGGCGGGGCCGGGTCGGCGCCCCGGCCGTGGCGGGTGGCGGGGCGTATGCCGGGTTCGGTCGTCATGGGGCGGCTCCCAGGGTGGGGCGGGCCCGGGGCTGTGCCGGGTTTGTCCGTGATCCAGTATGCGCGGGCGGGAGGCGGCGGGAAACGGCCGGGTCGCCGCTGACCGGCGTCGGGCTTCCGTCGGCGGACCGCGCGGGTGCACGCTGTGGTGCGTACGGTCCGGGCGCTCGCGGGCACGCGTCGGCGCGAGGCGAAGCCCGGGCCCACGGCCCCTTCCCCCTTCCCCTTCCCCCTTCCCCAGGAGTCCAGATGCCCTCCCTGCCCCAGGCGACCACCGGCACGACCTTCGACTCCCTTTCCCCGGTGGATGGTTCGACCCTCGGTACGCATCCGGTGCACGGTCCGGCGGAGGTACGGGAGGCGGTGCGGCGTTCCCGGGAGGCGGCCCGGCGCTGGGCGGCGGCCGGGTGGAACGGGCGGCGGTCGGCACTGCTGACCTGGAAGCGTTCGCTGGCGCGGCGGATGGACGAGGTCGCGGAGGTGGTGGCGGCGGAGACCGGCAAGCCGGTGCACGACGCGCGCGCCGAGGTGCTGCTCGCCCTGGTCCACCTGGACTGGGCGGCGCGCAACGCCAGGCGGGTGCTGGGGCGGCGGCGGATGCCGTCGGGTGCCGGGGCCATGGGCCAGCGGGCGCTGCTGGCGTACAAGCCGGTGGGCGTGGTCGGGGTGATCGGCCCGTGGAACTATCCGGTGCACACGCCGATGGGTTCGATCGGGTACGCCCTGGCGGCGGGCAACGGGGTGGTCTTCAAGCCGTCCGAACTGACGCCGGGCGTGGGCGAGTTGCTGGCCGCGTCGTTCGCCGAGGCGGTTCCGGCGGAGTTCGCGGACCTGTTCCTGGTGGTGACCGGGTTCGGCGAGACGGGGTCCGCGCTCGCGGAGGCGGGGGCCGACAAGGTGGCGTTCACCGGGTCGCCCGGCACCGCGCGGAAGGTCGCCGAGGTGTGCGCCCGGACGCTGACCCCGCTGCTGGCGGAGTGCGGTGGCAAGGACGCGGTGCTGGTGGGCGCGGACGCCGATCTGGAGGCGGCGGCGAACGCGATCGTGTGGGGCGCGATGGCGAACGCCGGGCAGACCTGCGCGGGGGTCGAGCGGGTCTACGCGGTCGCCTCGGTGCACGGCGATCTGGTGGAGCGGATCGTCCGCAAGGCACGAGAACTGACGCCGGGTCAGCACTACGGCCCGATGACGCTTCCCTCCCAACTCGCGGTCGTGGAACGGCACATGAAGGAGGCACTGGCCGGTGGCGCGCACGCGCCGCTGGGCGGACCGGAGTCGCTGCGCGCGCCGTTCGTCCACCCGGTGGTGCTGGTGGGGGTGGCCGAGGACGCGGCGGCGATGCGCGAGGAGACCTTCGGGCCGGTGGTGTCGGTGAACGCGGTGCGCGACCTCGACGAGGCGGTGGAGCGGGCGAACGCGTCCGCCTACTCGCTGGGCGCGGCGGTGTTCACCGGCACCCGGAAGGAGGGGCTCGCGGTGGCGGAGCGGCTGACGGCGGGCGGGGTGTCCGTGGGGTCGGTCCTCGGGTACGCGTCGGTGCCCTCCCTCCCCTTCGGCGGGGCGGGCGAGTCGGGGTACGGGCGCATCCACGGCGCGGAGGGGTTGCGGTCCTTCGCCTCGGCCAGGTCGATCACGGTGCGGCGGCGGATCGGGGGTGGAACGGACCTGATGTCGTTCGCGACCTCGCGGGAGGCGGCGGAGCGGATGGTGGAGCTGGGGAGGAGGCTGCACGCCCGGCGGTGAGGGATTTCCCCGGTTGTTCAGGTGGCGAGGTGGAGAGGTCGCGCGTTGTCTACCGGGAAGTAACTCCGCCTGGTTTGATGTGCCGCACCAGCTCGTGCCGCACCTCTCGCCCCACCTTTCACGGGAGAACTCTGTGCAGATTCCTTCGCGCACTTCGCGTACGTCGGACACTTCGCGTACCTCGGGTACGTCGCGCTCCGCCCGCCGCCGGGTGCTCACCGCCGCCGCGACCGCGGTGGCCGCGGCTGCCGCGCTGGCGACCGCCGTGCCGGGCGCGGCGGCGGCTCCGGCGGCGTCCGGCGCCTCCGCCGACGTACCGGCGCTCAGCGTCCTGTCGTACAACGCCTTCATCTTCAGCAAGAACCTCTACCCCAACTGGGGCCAGGACTTCCGTGCGAAGGCGATTCCGGCGGCCTCCTTCTTCCAGGGGCACGACGTGGTCGTCCTCCAGGAGGCGTTCGACAATGGGGCGTCCGACGCGCTGGGGCGCAACGCGGCCGCCCAGTACCCGCACCAAACGCCGGTGGTCGGCCGGAGCAAGAGCGGCTGGGACGCCACGGGCGGCGCGTACACGGCGACCTCGCCGGAGGACGGCGGGGTGACGGTCTACAGCAAGTGGCCGATCGTGCGGAAGGAACAGTTCGTCTACCAGCAGGCGTGCGGCGGCGACTGGTTCTCCAACAAGGGCTTCGCGTACGTCGTCCTGGATGTGAAGGGCGTCAAGGTGCACGTGGTCGGCACCCACCTCCAGTCGACCGACCCGGGCTGCAAGGCGGGCGAGGCGGCGGCGAAGCGCAGCGCGCAGCTGAAGGAGCTGGACGCGTTCCTCGACGCGAAGAAGATCCCGGCGTCGGAGCAGGTGCTGGTGGCGGGCGACCTGAATGTCGACTCGCACAGCGCCGAGTACGCGTCGATGCTGGCGGACGGCGGTCTGGACGGGGCCGCTTCCCGCACCGGTCACCCGTACTCCTTCGACACCGATGACAACTCGATCGCCTCGGAGCGCTACCCGGACGACCCGCGCGAGGACCTGGACTACGTCCTGCCGCGCACGGGTCACGTCCGTCCGGCCGGGTGGAACAACCACGTCGTCAAGGAGCAGAGCGCTCCGTGGACGGTGTCGAGCTGGGGGAAGTCGTACACGTACACCAACCTGAGCGACCACTACCCGCTGGTGGCGTCGGCCCGCTGACCGACCGGCCCTAACGGACCGGCAGGAACGTGGTGCTGAGGTGGGCCGTGGCGAGCAGCGCGCGGCCCGCCCGTGCCTCGCGGAGCAGGTGCTCGCGGCTGTTCCTGGCCGTGGCGGGGTCGCCCTCGAAGCGGTAGGGGACGGCGGGGTCGACGAGCTGCACGGCGTGCACCAGGACGTCACCGGTCACCATGATGCGCCGGTCCCGGCCGCCGCCGCCCTCGACCAGGACGGACTGGTGGCCGGGGGTGTGTCCGGGCGTCGGCAGCAGGGTGACCGCGCCGAAGTGCCCCTTGCCCACCCCCAACAGCCTTGTCCTGCCGTCCACTTCGTGGAGCTGCCCGGTGCGGCGCAGGGGTGCGAGGACGTAGCGGTGGGCGGTGTCGGTCTCCGGGATGTTCGCGGTTTCGGCGCGCTGGAGGACGTAACGGGCCTCGGGGAACATCGGGACGCCCGCGGGTGAGACGGACCAGCCGTAGTGGTCCGCGTGGAGGTGGGTGAGGACGACGGTGTCCACGTCACGGGTGCGGATTCCGGCCTCGGCCAGCACCTGCGGGAGGTGTCCGGGGACGGGGGCCCAGGAGGCGGCGGGCGAGTCGGCGGGGCCGACGCCGGTGTCGACGAGCGTGACCCGGCCGCCGGGCCTGCGGATCGCGTAGCAGCGGAAGTCCAGCTCCCAGGTGTCGGCGGGCCCGAAGGCACGCGGGTCGACGCGTCGGGCTCGGGCCCAGGCGGCGGCGCTCGCACCGGGGAAACTGTCGGTCTGCTTGCCGGGGAACGGGCCGTGGGCGTCGAGCAGCGCGAGGACTTCGAAGGGGCCGGTGCGGCGGCGGACGATGCGGCCACCGGCGGCGGCCGTCGCGGTGGCCGCCGACACCTCGGTGTCGGCGGCGGCGGCCGGGAGCGCACCGGCCGTGAGGGCGACGGCCGAGGCGGCTGCCGCAGCCGCCGCGCCGCGCAGGACGGTCCGGCGTGCGGGGCTCGCACTGGGGGGTGTGTGAGGGTGCTCGGCGTGTGGACTGTGTCGGGTCATGCCGTCATGCTGACGCCGGGACCGCGGACCGTTCTTGAACAATCTTGCGCGGTTGCGACGGGTCTCCTGCGGGTGGCCGGCGGGAGGAGCGGATCATGCCGGTGGAGCGTCGGACGCATCTGGACGGCGACGGGCTGCGTGTCACGGGCGTGCGGTGCGAGGATCCCGGATGCGGGTGGACGGAGCCCCGGGCCGCCGGGGAGTTCGGGCTGGTGCTGGTGCGGCAGGGGGTGTTCCGCAGCCGGGTTGACGGGGTGGCCCGGCTGGTGGACGCGGCGAGCGTGTTCGTCGAACGGCCGGGCCAGGAGCAGCAGTTCGCACATCCGCAGGGGGCGGACGCGTATACCGAGGTCGTCGTCGGTGAGTCGTCGCTCGCCTCCCTCCTCGGCGGCGATCCGCGTGTCCCGGAGGGCCTGGCGTACTGCACGCCGGACGTGTCGTTCGCCCACCGGATGCTGCTGAGCCGGGCTGCGGCCGGTGCGGACTCCCTCGAACTCGCCGAGCGCAGCACGGATGTGACGGTACGTGTCCTGGCTCAGCTCGCCCCTGAGCGTCTCGCCTCCGGGCTGCCCCGCACGGCCGCCGCCAGGGCGGCCCTGGTGGACGCGGCACGTGGCGCGCTCGCCCAGGACCTCGGCCTCGGACTGACCGCGCTGGGCCAGGAGGTGGGCTGCTCCCCGCACCACCTGAGCCGGATCTTCCGGGCGGGCACGGGCGTGCCGCTGGCCCGCTACCGCAACCGGCTGCGGGTCGCGCTGGTGCTGGAGCGGCTCGTGCAGGGCGAGTCGGACCTGGGGGCGCTCGCGGCGGAGTCGGGCTTCAGCGACCAGTCCCACATGACCCGGGTGGTCCGGGAGGCGGCGGGGGTGCCGCCGGGGCGGGTGCGGGGGTTGTTGAGGGGGGCCTGAGGGGGGTGTTGCGGGGGGGGGCTGGTCCCTGGGCGCGGCACGCACCGGATGCGGGCGGCCCCCGCCCGGCCTCCTACCTGACCCCAGCCGCCCCCGTCCGCAGCGCCGCCCGTGCCGGGAGCACGCCGGCCGCGAGGGCGAGGAGGAGGCAGCCGACGACCGCCGCCAGGACCGGGGTCCACGGGATCACCAGGTCGACCTCGATGCCGAGGAGCGCGGTCAGTCCCGCCCTGATGCCGAGCAGGGAGGGAAGGGCGACCAGGGCCCCCAGCAGGGTGCCGAGGGCGACGACGAAGGTGGTCTCGCCCGCCACCGTCCACAGCACCTGGCGCGGTGTGGCCCCGGCGAGCCGCAGCACCCGGAAGTCCGCGAGCCGGTCGGCGGTCGCCATGAGCAGCGTGTTGGCGACGGCGATCGCGGTGTACCCGGCCGACATGACCACCAGGAGCAGGGTGAACACCCACACCAGCCGGTCCTCCTCGGCGTCCGCGCTGCCCGCGTGGGCGGCGAGGGAGATCTCGCGGCCCCCCGTGACGTCGCTCGGCGGGCCGGTCCGGTAGACGACCTCGGTGAGTGCGGAGGGGTCGTGCGCGCGGACCGTCGCCCGGTTCAGCAGGGTCTGGTACGGGCTGGAACGGTCGTCCAGCACCGCCACGACGCGCAGGGCGACCGTGCGCCCGTCCTCGAAGGTGGCGCGGAGGGCGGTCGCCGCGCCCAGGGTCCGGCGCACGGACTCCCCCACCGCCACGGTGTCCGCGCCGCGCAGGGCGTCCAGGGACCCGGAAAGCACCGTGAGCCGGGGGTTGACGCCCGTGAAGGGACCGGGGTCGATGCCCGCGGCGGTGAGCGTGGCGTCGGCGGTGTGCAGGGTGGTCGGCAGGAGCGCGGCTCCCCGGACGCGGGCGACGGCCGCGTCGCTGAGGCCCGGGGTGCGGTCGGGCACCACGGCGGCCTCGGCCCGTACGGACACGGCTTCCTCGGTGCGGTAGGACTGCGCGGAGGTCTGGGTGTTCCCGGTGATCAGGACGACGAAGCCGATGGTGGCGAGCACCGGCGCGACCGTGGAGGCGGTGCGCCGGACCGCCGTCAGCATCCCTTCCCTGACGAGCAGCGCAACGGCCCCTCCGCGCCGGTCCGACGGCCGGGTCACCAGCCTGACCAGCGGGGGGACGAGGGCCGGGGTGAGCAGGGCCAGCCCGGTGATCAGGCCGACGGCGGTCAGCAGGGCGAAGCTGACCATGTCGGTGGGGTCGCCGAGCGCGATGGCGAAGGCCGCCGCACAGCCGAGCGCGGTGCAGCCGATTCCGGTACGCAGCCGCGCCCTGGACAGCGGCCGCTCGTCGACGGCCGCCTCGCGCAGCGCGTCGAGCGGCGCGGTGCGCGAGGCCCGGCGTGCCGCCGCCCAGACTCCGGCCAGGGCGACCAGCAGTCCGACGGCGAACGCCCCTGCCAGTACGGGGAGTTGGATGCGGGCCGCGAAGCCCTCCGGCTGGAATCCCACGTCGACCAGGACGTCTCCGAGTGCGGGCGCGAGCACCGCCCCCAGGGTCACCCCGGCCCCGGCCGCCACGGCGCCGACGGCGAGCGCCTCCCCGTACAGCATGCGGCGCAACTGCCCGGGCGTGGCGCCGACGGTGCGCAACAGGCCGAATTCGCGGCGGCGTTGGGCGACGGAGAAGGCGAAGGTGGAGGAGACGACGAAGACGGTGACGAAGCCGGAGAGGGCGGCCATCGCGGCGAGGACCTGCGCGCCGATCCACCGGGTCCGCTCGTCCTGCACGGGCGCGAGGGCCTCCCGCCCGTCACCGGTCAGTACGGTGCCCGACGCGCCCACGGCCTTCGCGGCGGCGGCCGCGACCGCCGCCCGGTCCGCGCCGGGGTCGGTGAGCAGTCCCAGGACGCGGACCCCGCCGGAGAGGGCGGCGGCGCGGGCGTCGGTGACGTAGTAGCCGGGTCCGTCGACGGTTCCGGTGACGGTGAAGGGTTCCGGCCCCTCGGCGGTGACAAGTCTGATCCGCGAACCGACGGCAAGTCCCAACTCTCTTGCCACGACGACGTCCTGATGCCCCATCGGGGCACGCCCCTCCCGGACGGCGTACGGAGCGAGCGCCGCGCTCGACCACCCGTGCCCCTCCCGCGCCCCGGCCTTCTGCTCCCCCACCGGCCGCCCGTCGTCCCGTACCGCCTGGGCGGGGAAGGACCGGTCGGCCACCACCTCGCGCACCCCGGGGACGGCGGCCAGGTCCCGGGCGAGCCGCTCGGTGCGCTGCGGCGACCAGGGCGGCCGGTCCAGGAACGCACCGTCCGTGGCCGCTCCCTTCGGGGCGTGTACGAGGACGGGGGTCCCCGCATAGCGTTCCGGCACGCCGCTGCCGCCCGAGAGCAGGATCAGCGCGCTCGCGGTGAGGATCGCGACGCCGAGGCACAGCGCGAGGAAGGACCCGGCGAGGGCGGTGCGGCGCTCGCGGACGGAGGCGAGGGCCAGGGTGAGGGGGTTGGTGGCCGCCCCTGACCGGGGTGTGCGGCGGCGGCTCATGCCTGCTCCTCCAGTACCGCCATGCGCGAGGCGATGGCCTCGGCGCCCGAGCGGGTGGTGATCTCGTCGGCGACGCGGCCGTCGGCGAGGAGGACGACGCGGTCGGCCCAGGAGGCGGCGGCCGGGTCGTGCGTCACCATGATCACGGTCTGGGCGTGCCGGTCGACGAGGCCGCGCAGCAGGGCGAGCACGGCCCGGGAGGTGTGGGTGTCGAGGGCGCCGGTGGGTTCGTCGGCGAAGAGCACGGCGGGCCGGGAGACCAGGGCGCGGGCCAGGGCGACGCGTTGCTGCTGGCCGCCGGAGAGCTGGCTGGGCCGGTGCCCTGCCCGGTCGGCGATGCCCACCTCGGCGAGGGCCGCGGTGACGGCGGCCGGGTCGGGGCGGTGTCCGGCCAGGAGCAGCGGGAGAGCGACGTTCTGGGCGGCGGTGAGGGCGGAGACCAGGTTGAAGGCCTGGAAGACAAAGCCGACACGGTCGCGGCGGAGCAGGGTGAGGGCCGTCTCGTCGAGCCCTTCGAGGGCGGTGCCGTCGAGGGCGATGCTGCCGCTGGTGGGCCGGTCGAGGCCTGCGGCGCACTGGAGGAGGGTGGACTTGCCCGATCCGGAGGGCCCCATCACGGCGGTCATGGTGCCGGGTGCGAAGGAGAGGGTGACGTCGTCGAGCGCGGTCACGGCGCGCTCGCCGGTGCCGTACCGCTTGGTGACGGAGGTCAGCTCCACGGGCCGTTCGCCGAGTGCGGATCGTGGTGCGGGGTGTGTGGTCGTTGGCATGCCGGGAAGTCAACCGGCGGGCGGCGCACGGCACATGGGCCGCTGCGCTAGTCCTCGCACTACACCCAGCACTAGTGCCCATGCGTCCCGCCCGGGCTATCGTCGGCCGGATGATCACCCGAACCGTGCTGGAGGCGCTGACCCGCCACCCATTGGGCTTCCTCCGTTCGCCCTGGCCCTGGCGCTCGCTGGCCCATCTGCTGTCCGGCGGGGCGCTGGGCGTGGGGACCTGGCTGGCGGTGGGCGGCCTGTTCGCGGCCCGCGGCCGGATCGGCCTCGGCGTGACGGTGGTGTGCGCACTCCTGGTGACGGGCTTCGCGGCGCTGGTGTCGGGGCCGCTGGAGCGGTGGCGGCTGCGGCTGGTCGACCCGGAGGCACGGCCTGCCCGGCAGGGCCTGCGCACCCCCGCCGGACTGCGCGGCCTCGGCTACGGGGCGGTGTCGGTCCTTGCCGTCGGCTGGGCCGATCTCGCC
Source organism: Streptomyces sp. NPDC087440 (assembly GCF_044744005.1). NCBI lineage: Bacteria > Bacillati > Actinomycetota > Actinomycetes > Kitasatosporales > Streptomycetaceae > Streptomyces > Streptomyces sp. NPDC087440. Next base: position 74,932 of record NZ_JBIUXN010000015.1, read on the forward strand.
CTGACCATCGTGGCGTTGGGGATTCCCGGCGTACTCCTCCTGGCACCCTGGCAGCCCGACGCCGTGCTGTGGGCGTCGATCGGCGGACCGGTGGCGGGGGTGCTGCTGCTGCCGGTGGCCGCGTACCCGATCACGGCGTGGGCGGGTGCACGTGGTGCGCTCTCCCGTGCCGTGCTGGCCCCGGACGAGGTGGAGTTGACGGAGGTGCGCCGTTCGAGGGCGCGCCTGGTCGATGCGTACGAGGCCGAACGGCGGCGCATCGAGCGGGACTTGCACGACGGCGCGCAACAACGCCTGGTGGCGCTGACGATGAAGCTGGGCCTGGCCGGGCTCGACCTCCCGGCCGGTTCGCGGGCCGCCCGGGAGGTCGCCCAGGCGCACGCGATGGCGAAGGAGGCCCTGTCGGAGCTGCGCGAGCTGATCCGGGGCGTGCATCCGCAGGTGCTGACCGAGCGGGGGCTGCCCGCCGCGGTGCGGGACGTGGCGGGGCGCTCCCCCGTACCGGTCGACGTGGACCTCGAACTGCCCGCCCGCACAGCGGAGTCGGTGGAGGTGGCCGCGTACTTCGCGATCTGCGAGGCGCTCACGAACACGGCCCGGCACAGCGCCGCCACCCGGTGCCGCGTCACCGGACGCCGGGCCGGCCCGATGCTGGTGATCGAGGTGTACGACGACGGGCGCGGCGGCGCGGACCCGGCGGCCGGATCGGGGCTGACGGGCCTGGCGGACCGGGTCGCGGCGGTCGACGGCAGAATGCTGCTGTCGAGCCCTCCCGGCGGCCCGACCCGGCTGCGCGTGGAGATACCGGTGGAGTCGACCGAGGAGGGGCCGTGCGGCAGTTGAGGATCGTGCTCGCGGAGGACGCGGTGCTGCTGCGCGAGGGACTGGTGGGCCTGCTGGAACGGTTCGGGCACAGTGTCCCGGCGGCCGTGGGCGACGGCCCCTCGCTGGTCGCCGCAGCGCGGGAGCACCGCCCCGACCTGGTGGTGGCGGACGTACGGATGCCGCCGGGCTTCCGGGACGAGGGCCTGCGCGCGGTGCGTGAACTCCAGCGGGAGCAGCCCCACTTGGCGGCCGTCGTGCTGAGCCAGTACGTCGAGCAGACCTTCGCCGAGGAGCTGCTGGAGTCCCGGCACGGGGCGGGCACCGGCTACCTCCTGAAGGACCGGGTGGGTGACGTCGAGGAGTTCGTGGACTCCCTGGTGCGGGTCGCGGACGGCGGCCTGGTCGTCGATCCGGAGGTCGTGCGCCAGCTCCTCGCCCGCCGCCGGGACCCGCTCCAGCGGATCACGCCGCGCGAGCGGGAAGTGCTGGGCCTGATGGCGGAGGGCAGGTCGAACGCGGCGATCGCGCGGGCGCTGGTGGTGACGGAGGCGGCGGTGGCCAAGCACATCGCGGGCATCCTGCAGAAGCTGGACCTGCCGCCGGCCCCGGACGACCACCGCCGGGTACTGGCGGTGCTGGCCTACCTCCGGGGCTGACGACTCGGGCACCCGCCTACCCCGATGTCACATTCGCAGGGGTGGCGTTCGTCCAGTGGTCGAAGGGGCACGGGGCCCCTGCGAAGGAGGTTCGTGATGAGCGGGAACGTGACGGTCGTCGGGGGCGGGATCGCCGGGCTGGTGGCGGCGATCACCGTCGCGGAGGCGGGAGTGGGCGTCGATCTGTACGAGGCCCACGGCTCGCTGGGCGGGCGGGGCAGGGCGACCCCCGCACCGTATGTGGCGCACGAGGGGGCGCACGTCTTCTACGCCGATCTGCCGCACTGGGACTGGCTGGTGCGACGGGACCTGGTGGGGAAGCTGGGCCGGCCGCCGGTCCGCGACCTGAAGTTCGGCTTCGTACGGGACGGCAGGCTGCGGGCGACGCCGCCCGCCGGGATGCTGCGGATGGTGCTGCCGGGGCGGCCCGCGAGCGCGCCGGTGGACATGACGTTCCACGCGTGGGCGTCGGAGCGGTACGGGGAGGAGGCGGCGCGGGCGGCGGCGCGGGCGATCTCGGCGGTGACGTACGACGCCGACACGGGGCGGCTGTCGGCGGCCTTCGTGTGGGAGCTGTTCCGCAGGGTGTTCGCGCCGGCCGTGCCGACGGTGCGGTGGGTGGTGGGCGGCTGGCAGGCGGTGCTGGGCAGGATGGAGGCGCGGGCCGGGGAGCTGGGGGTGCGGGTGCATCGGGGCGAGCGGGTGACGGAGCTTCCCTCGGACCGGCCGGTGGTCGTGGCGACGGAACTCGCCGCCGCGCGACGCCTGTTGGGTGACTCGTCCCTCACCTGGGAGAGCGGGCACTGCGTGCTGCTGGACCTGGCGGTGCGCTCGGACCGGCGGGACCGGTTCATCGCGTTCGACCTGGACGGGGGCGGGTTCCACGAGTCGTACTCGATGCAGGACCCGACGGTCGCGCCGCGCGGCGAGTCGCTGTTCCAGCTGGACATGCCGATACGGGAGGGGGAGAGCCTGGCGTCGGCGCGCGGCCGGGTGGAGGCGCTGGCGGACCTGACGGTGCCGGAGTGGCGGACCCGGACGACATGGAGCCGAACGGCGACGGCGAAGGGCCGCACGGGCGCCCTGGACCTGCCGGGCCTGACGTGGCGCGACCGCCCGGCGGTGGAGCGGGGCGACGGGGTGTTCCTGGCGGGGGACATGGTGGCGGCGCCGGGGATGCGCGGGGAGATCGCGATGCTGAGCGGGGTGGAGGCGGGCAGGGGTGCGGTACGGGCCCTGACGGGCGTCGACCCGGCCCGTGCCTGAACGGTGGGTGCCGACGTGGCCCGTGGCGGACGCCGCTGTGGCTGCTGCTGCATGTGGCACTGGGCCGGGTGGGGGCGGTGGTCAGCGGCGTACTGGTCCTCGCGGGGGTGACCCCGCCGGGGAACTGGCTGGACGCCGAGGCGGGGCTGAGCCTGTTCGGCCGGACGGTACGGGCGGACGGCGGCCCGCAGAACTGGGTGGTGGCGTTCTGCTGCCTGCGTTCGCGGCGACGGTGTGCGCGGTGGAGACGCGTGCACTGCGGTGGCTGGCGCCGAAACTGCTGGGGCCTTCCCCCAGCGAGCGGCTCGCGCTGGCGGATCTGCGGGAGCAGGAGCTGGCCGGGCGCAACAGGCTGGCGCACGAGCTGCACGACTCGATCGGCCACACCCTGACGGCCACCACGATCCAGGCCGCGGTGGCGGGCGAGGTGCTCTCCGCGGACCCGGTGGCGGCACGGGCCGCCCTGCGCAGCATCGAGTACTCGACGCGTGCCGCGCTGGAGGACCTGGACTACGTACGGGGCGTACTGCGCGAGCAACGGGCGGACGCGGCCCCGACCCGGACGCTGGCCGACCTGCCCGAACTCCTCGACCGGCTGCGGCACACGGGCACGGTGGTGGAGCAGGAGCTGTCGGGCGACTGGGCGCAGGTGCACGGGACGCTGTCCCGCGCGGCCTACCGCATCCTCCAGGAGGGGCTGACGAACGCGCTGCGGCACGGAGCGGGCGGGGTGGTGGAGGTCCGGGTGGCCGCCGGACCCGAAGGACTCGAACTCGGCGTGCGCAACAGGACCGGCACGGATGCGACCGCCGGGGAGTGCGCCCCGAGGAGGCCGCGTTCCTTCCCCACGTCCGGGCACGGTCTGCCCGGCCTGGCCGAGCGGGTGCGGCTGCTCCAGGGCGAGTTCGAGGCCGGCCCGCACGGTGCGCGGCACTGGCGGCTGGCGGTCCGGCTGCCGCTGCGGGTGGCGGCATGGGCGGCGACTCCCCCTCCTGCGTCGGTCTGTTGATCGCGGACGACGACGAGGTGACCCGCAGCGGTCTGCGCACGCTGCTCGCCCTGCAACCCGGAATCACGGTGCTGGGCGAGGCGGCCGACGGAACCGAAGCGGTCGAACTGGCGCTGCGGCTGCGGCCGGACGTGGTCCCCCTGAGCCTGCCGGACCCCCCGGGCTACAGCCCCGCGTTCCGCGCGAACGACCTCCGGTAGGACCTCGGCGGCACCCCCCTGCGCCGTACGAACTGCTCCCGCAGCACCGCCGCGCTCCCGTACCCGACCCGCCGCGCGATCTCCTCGACCGGCAGGTCCGTCGTCTCCAGCAGTTCCTCCGCCGCGCTCAGCCGCAGCCCCACCAGCCACGCGTGCGGCGTGGTCCCCGTCGCCGCCGTGAACCTCCGTGCGAACGAGCGCCTGCTCATCAGCGCCCGTCCCGCCAGGTCCGCCACCGACAACGGCTCGTGGAGGTTCCCGCGCGCCCATTCCAGTACGTCCGCCAGCCTGCCGTCCGCGCATTCCTCCGGCACGGGGGCCGCCAGGTACTGGGACTGCCCGCCCTCCCGGTGGGACGGCAGCACCAGGTCGCGGGCCACCGCGTTGGCGACGGCCGCGCCGTGCTCACGCCGCACCAGGTGCAGGCACAGGTCGAATCCGGCGGCCGCCCCCGCGCCGGTGACCACCGCCCCCTCGTCGACGTACAGATCGTCCGCCTCCACCCGCACCCCGGGATACCGGCCCGCCAGCAGGGCCGCGAACCGCCAGTGCGTCGTGGCCCGGCGCCCCTCCAGCAGCCCCGCCGCAGCCAGCGCGAAGACCCCCACGCAGTGCGCGGCGACCAGCGCGCCCCTCGCGTGCGCCGCGGCGAAGGCGTCCAGCACCGCGTCCGAAGGCGGGGTACGGAAGTCCGCCCAGGGCAGGGCCAGCACCAGGTCCGCCGTGGCGATCCGGTCCAGCCCCTCCCCCACCGCGACCGGCACTCCGATGTCTGTCCGCACCTGGCCCGGTCGCTCCGTGCACAGCGCGAAGTCGAAGACCGGCAGTCCGGGCCGCGGGTCGAAGACCTCCGCGACCACTCCCACGGCGAGCATGCCGACGCCGGACGGCGCATACGCCGCAATCCGAAGGAAAGGCCCCGACTCCGCTGCCGATTCCGCCTCTTGAGCCTCCATGGTTCCCCAGTCTGGCACGATTCCCGCGATCACTGGCAGAAGGGCCACTCGTACGGCCCGACCGGGCCCGGAATGCTTGCGGGCATGACGACAACGACCGCAGCACAGACCGAAACCCCTCTCGCCCGCACCGCCACCTACACCGTCCTGCACACCGGCTACACCCTCTCCACCGGCCCCGGTGTCGCCGCCACCGTCTCGTACGTCTCCGACGGCGACCGGCACGTGATCTTCGACCCGGGCATGGTGCCCGGCCGGGACAGCATCCTGGGCCCGCTGGCCACCCTCGGTCTGGGCCCGGACGACATCACGGACGTAATCCTCAGCCACCACCACCCGGACAACATCCTCAACGTGGGCCTCTTCCCCCGTGCCCGCGTGCACGACCACAAGGCCGTGTACGACGGCAACCAGTGGACGGACCGCGACGCCGAGGGCCACGCGCTCACCCCGGCGCTGCGCCTGCTGCACACTCCGGGGCACAGCGCGGAGGACATCACCCTCCTGGCGGGGACGGCATCCGGCGTGGTGGCCTTCGCGGGCGACCTGTGGTGGCGGCCCAACGGGCCGGTCGTCGACCCGGTCGCCCCCGACCAGGACCAACTGCGCCGCTCGCGGCAGCGGGTCCTGGCCCTGGCGGACGTGATCGTGCCGGGCCACGGGGCCCCGTTCCCGGCGGACGAGAACGCGCCGCTCTAGCGGGAAGGGGCGGCAAGCACGGGGCCGCCCCCTGCGGCCACCCCGCTCAGGCGTACAGCGCCTCGATCTCCGCCCCGTACTTCTCCCTGATCGCCCTGCGCCGCAGCTTCAGCGAAGGCGTCAACTCCCCGCTGTCCGGCCCCCATTCGTCGGCCAGCACGCGGTACCGCTTCACCTGCTCGGTACGGTTGAGGCGCGCGTTCGCCGCCTCCACGGCCCGCGCGATCTCCTCCCGTACCGCCGGATGCTCCGCCGTCACCGGGCCCTCGATGCCGCGCGCCGCCGCCCACGCCGGGAGCACCTCCGCGTCCGGCACCAGCAGGGCCACCACGTACGACTTACCGTCGCCGTGGACCAGGGCCTGGCCGATCAGGGGGTGTTCTTTGAGGGTGTTCTCGACGAGGGCCGGGGAGACGTTCTTGCCCGTCGAGGTGACGATCATTTCCTTCTTGCGGTCGGTGAGCCACAGGAAGCCGTCGTCGTCGATCCGCCCGATGTCGCCGGTCGCGAACCAGCCGTCCGCGTCGAGCGCCTCCTCCCGGGTCCCGTCCGGCCGCAGGTAGCCCCGGAAGACGGTCTCGCCGCGCACCAGGATCTCGCCGTCGTCGGCGATCCTGAGCTCCAGGCCGTCGAGCGGACGGCCCACCGACCCCAGCCGGAACCCGTCCGTGGGGCTGTTCGCGGTGCAGACGCCGACCGTCTCGGTCAACCCCCACGCATCCATGATCGCGATGCCCAACCCCGCCCAGAACCGGGTGACTTCGAGCGGCATCGGCGCGGACGCGCTCGCCGTCCAGACCAGCCGGTCGAAGCCCGCGAGGGCCAGCAGCGGCGCGAGCCCCTGCCTGGCCTCCGCGTACGCGGCCTCCAGCTCGGGCGGTACGGGCTCGCCGCGTTCGCGCACGGCGATGTGGGCACGCGTGGTCTCCCCCATCCGCTCGATCGCGGCACGCTGCTCCTCGGGCAGACCGGCCAGTGCGGCCCGTACGCCCGCCGCCATCTTCTCCCACACCCTGGGCACGCCGAAGAACTGCGCGGGGTGCAACTCCCTCACGGTGGCGGCAACTTCGGTGACGTCGGCGCACAGGTGGACGTGCGAGGCACGGAAGACGGGCAGGTAGATGCCGAGCACGCGTTCCGCGATGTGCGCGAAGGGGAGGTAGCAGATGTGCTCGACGTGGTCGGGGAGGTCGACCACCGTGTCGAGCGAGAGCGCGTTGCTCACCACCATGCGGTGGGTGATCGGTACGGCCTTGGGGTCGCCGGTGGTCCCTGAGGTGTAGACGACGGTGAGGACGTCCTCGGCACGGGTCTCCCGCCAGGTCTTCTCGAAGGCGTCGGGCTGGTACAGGCGGCCCCCGGAGGCGTGCAGCGAGCCGTACGTGCGGTGCGGTCCCGCCTCGGCGGCCTCCGCCACGACGAGCTTCTCCAGTGCGTTCGACGCATCCCCCAACAGGGGTTCCCAGCGCGGGAGTTCGGTCGCCCCCTCGATGACGGCGAAGCGGGCCCCGCTGTGCCGGACGATGTGCGCGACCTGCTCGGCGGCGGCCGTTGCGTACACGGAGACCGGGATCGCCCCCAGGTGCGTCAGCGCGAGATCGCTGAGCCAGTGCTCGGGACGGTTGCCCATCATCATGAGCACCTGCTCGCCCCGGCGCACGCCGAGTGCCGCGTACCCGGCGGCCAGGACGGCGGTCTTCCGGCGGACCTCGCGCCAGGTCAGCGTGGTCCAGCCGCCGTCGCCGGTGCGCCAGGACAGCGCGGGGAGATCACCGTGGTCCTCGGTGTTGCGCAGGAGCAGGGCGGGAAGGGTGAGTTCTGCCGGGTCGGCGGGAAGTCGCAGGATCGTGGTCATGACCGCCTCGTGTCGTCGTCGACGTCGGTCGCGTCGAATCCACCGGGCCTTGTCCGGACGTCGTGCCTGTGCGTCGTGCCTGGACGTGGGAGGGAGGCTTTCACAACGATGGTGAGACAGCAATACTGTTGCACTGCATCTCAGCACGGACCGGCGCCAGCGGGACGGTCGGACGGTCAGAGGAACGGGGCACTTGCATGACGACCACCACCGGTACCGGGGAGCCGACGCTCACGGTCGACGAACTGGCCGCGCGGGCCGGCGTCACCGTCCGCACCATCCGCTTCTACAGCACCAAGGGGCTCCTCCCGCCCCCGACGATCGGCCCGCGCCGGGTCGGCCACTACGGTCCCGAGCACCTCTCCCGGCTCGCCCTCATCGACGAGCTCCAGCACCACGGGATGACCCTGTCGGCCATCGAACGGTATCTGCAGCAGCTCCCGCCGGACCTGAGCGCGCACGACCTCGCCATCCACCGCGCGGTGGTCGCCTCCTGGGCGCCCGACTCGGCGGAGCTCGCCACGCGGGCGGAGCTGGAGCGCCGGGCGGGCGGCCCGCTGTCGGACGTAGACATCGACCGGCTGGCCGCCATGAGCGTCCTGGAGCGCGCGGAGGAACCGGACACCTTCCGGGTGGACCCGGGGCTGCTGGCGCTCGGCGTGCAGCTGCTGGGCGTACCGATCGCACACGAGACGATCCTCGCGGCCCGCACGATCCTGATGGAGCACACCCGCTCGGCGGCGCGCGAGCTGACGCGCCTGTTCCGGGACGAGGTGTGGAGCCCGTACCGGGAGCGCGAGTCGGACCCGGAGCACGTGGAGGCGATGAAGTCGCTGTCCGCGCACATGCAGCCGATGGTGCTCCAGGCCCTGGTCACGGCGTTCCAGCGGTCGCTGAAGGAGGAGCTGCGGGCGGCGTTCGTGGACAAGGAACGCTAGGGACGCCCGTGCGTCCGGCTCACGGACGCACGGGCCGGGACCATCCGGTCGCCCCTCACCGGCGGTGCCGCACCTCCGGCGGCTCGGTCCCCCGCACGTGCGCGGCGCGAGACCATCGCCCTCAACGGCCGCCGCCCACGGGCCCGGCATCCGGTCCTGGCCGTGGCAACGAGGGCGCCGGGAAGGGGTCCGACCCGTTCCCGGCGCCCTGTCACGCCCCCTCACCCCAGAACCGCTCACGCGTCCGTGAACTTCTCGCCCTTCTCCGCCTTCTCGACCAGCAGCGCCGTCGGCTCGAAGCGGTCGCCGTAGGCCGCCGCCAGCTCGCGGGCGCGGGCGACGAATCCGGGCAGGCCGCCCTCGTACCCGTTGATGTACTGGATGACGCCGCCGGTCCAGGCCGGGAAGCCGATGCCCATGATGGAGCCGATGTTCGCGTCGGCGACCGTCGTCAGCACGCCCTCCTCGAAGCAGCGGACCGTGTCGATGGCCTCGGAGAAGAGCATCCGCTCCTGCATGTCGCGGAAGGGGATCTCGGTGCCCGGCTTGGTGAAGTGCTCGCGCAGGCCCGGCCACAGGCGGGTGCGCCTCCCGTCCTCGCCGTACTCGTAGAAGCCGCCGCCACCACTGCGTCCCGGGCGCTGGAACTCGTCGACCATGCGGTCGATGACCGCGTCCGAGGGGTGGCCGGGCCAGGTGCCGCCCGCCTCCTCGACGGCCTTCTTCGTCTCCAGGCGGATCTTGCGCGGCAGGGTGAGGGTCAGCTCGTCCATGAGGGAGAGCACCTTCGCCGGGTAGCCGGCCTGCGCGGCGGCCTGCTCGACGGACGCGGGCTCGATGCCCTCGCCGACCATGGCGACGCCCTCGTTGATGAAGTTGCCGATGACGCGCGAGGTGAAGAAGCCCCGGGAGTCATTGACGACGATCGGGGTCTTCTTGATCTGGCGGACCAGGTCGAAGGCGCGCGCGAGGGCCTCGTCACCGGTCCGCTCGCCCTTGATGATCTCGACCAGGGGCATCTTGTCGACCGGCGAGAAGAAGTGCAGGCCGATGAAGTCGACCGGGCGCGTGACACCCTCCGCCAGGCCCGTAATGGGGAGGGTGGAGGTGTTGGAGCACAGGAGCGCGTCGGGCTCGACGATGTCCTGGATCTCCTGGAACACCTTGTGCTTGAGGCCGGTGTCCTCGAACACCGCCTCGATCACCGCGTCGCAGCCCGCGAGGTCGGCGGGGTCGGCGGTGGGGGTGATGCGGGCGAGGAGTTCGTCGCGCTTGGCCTCGGTCGTACGGCCCCGGCTGAGCGCCTTCGCGAGGAGCTTCTCGCTGTACGCCTTGCCCTTGGCGGCGGCCTCCGGGGAGACGTCCTTGAGGACGACCTCGATGCCGGCCCGCGCACAGGAGTAGGCGATGCCCGCGCCCATCATGCCCGCGCCGAGCACGGCGACCTTGCGGACCGTGCGGCGCTCGACGCCCTTCGGGCGGCTGGCCCCGGAGTTGACCGCCTGGAGGTCGAAGAAGAACGCCTGGATCATGTTCTTCGCGACCTGGCCGGTGACCAGCTCGGTGAAGTAGCGGGCCTCGATGGTCAGCGCGGTGTCGAAGTCGACCTGCGAACCCTCGACGGCGGCGGCCAGGATGTTGCGCGGAGCGGGGTAATTCGCGCCGCCCGTCTGCTTCTTGAGGTTCGCGGGGAACGCCGGGAGGTTCGCGGCGAAGCGCGGGTTGGACGGGGTGCCGCCGGGGATCTTGTAGCCCTTGACGTCCCACGGCTGCTGCGACTCGGGGTGGGCGTCGATGAAGGCGCGGGCCTTGGCGAGCATCTCCTCGGGGGTGGCCGCGACCTCGTGGACCAGGCCGTTCTCCAGGGCGCGCTGCGGGCTGTACTGGGTGCCCTGGAGGAGGACCTTGAGCAGCGCGTCGGCGATGCCCATGAGGCGTACGGTACGGGTCACACCGCCGCCCGCGGGCAGCAGGCCGAGGGTGACCTCGGGCAGGCCGATCTTGGAGCCCGGCGCGTCGAGGGCGATGCGGTGGTGCGAGGCGAGCGCGATCTCGTAACCGCCGCCCAGGGCCGCGCCGTTGATGGCGGCGACGACGGGCTTGCCGAGGGTCTCGATGCGGCGCAGGGCGGCCTTGATGGACGTGCCGGTGTCGAAGGCCTGCTGGGCGTTCTCCGGGCCGACCTTGATCATGTCCTTGAGGTCGCCGCCCGCGAAGAAGGTCTTCTTGGCGGAGGCGTAGATGATGCCCCGGATGGAGTCCTTCTCGGCCTCGACGCGGTCGGCGATCGCCGCGATGGAGTCCTTGAAGGCCTGGTTCATGGTGTTCGCGGACTGGTGGGGGTCGTCGAAGGTGAGGGTGACGACGCCGGTCTCGTCCTGTTCCCAGCGGATGGTGGTGGACTCGCTCATGTTCTGGCTTCTCCGTAAAGGGTGGCGGGGCGGGACGAGATTCAGACGCGCTCGATGACGGTGGCGACGCCCATGCCGCCGCCGACGCACAGGGTGGCGAGGCCGTAGCGCTTGTCCTGGCGCTCCAGTTCGTCCACGAGGGTGCCCAGGATCATCGCGCCGGTCGCGCCCAGCGGGTGGCCCATGGCGATGGCGCCGCCGTTGACGTTGATCTTGTCGAGGGAGAGGCCCATGTCCTTGGCGAAGCGCAGGACGACGCCCGCGAAGGCCTCGTTGATCTCGACCAGGTCGATGTCGTCGATGGTCAGGCCCGCCTTGGCGAGTGCCTTGCGGGTGGCGGGGGCGGGGCCGGTGAGCATGATGGTGGGCTCGGAGCCGGAGACGGCGGCGGAGACGATGCGGGCCCGGGGGGTCAGGCCGTAGCGCTCGCCGACCTCCTTGGTGCCGATGGCGACGAGGGCCGCGCCGTCCACGATGCCGGAGGAGTTGCCCGCGTGGTGGACGTGGTCGATCTTCTCGACCCAGTGGTACTTCTGGAGCGCGACCGCGTCGAAGCCGCCCATGTCGCCGATCGCCGCGAAGGAGGGCTTGAGGGCGGCGAGGGAGTCGGCGGTGGTGCCGGGGCGCATGTGCTCGTCGTGGTCGAGGATCAGCAGGCCGTTGCGGTCGCGGACGGGGACGACGGAGCGGTGGAAGCGGCCGTCCTTCCAGGCCGCGGCGGCGCGCTCCTGGGAGAGGGCGGCGTACTCGTCGACGTCGCGCCGCGAGTAGCCCTCGATGGTGGCGATGAGGTCGGCGCCGATGCCCTGCGGGACGAAGCCGTTCTCGTAGTTGGTGATCGGGTCGTTGAACCAGGCGCCGCCGTCGGAGCCCATGGGCACGCGCGACATGGACTCGACGCCGCCCGCCAGCACCAGGTCCTCCCAGCCCGAACGGACCTTCATGGCGGCCAGGTTGACGGCTTCGAGGCCCGAGGCACAGAAGCGGTTCTCCTGGACTCCGGCGACGGTGTCGGGGAGCCCGGCGGAGATCGCGGCGGTGCGGGCGATGTCGGAGCCCTGGTCGCCGACCGGGCCGACGACGCCGAGGACGATGTCGTCGATGGCGGCGGGGTCGAGGTCCGGGAAGCGGGCCCGGATCTCGTGGATGAGGCCGACGACGAGGTCGATCGGCTTGGTGCCGTGCAGGGCGCCGTTGGCCTTGCCGCGGCCGCGCGGGGTGCGGATCGCGTCGTACACGTACGCTTCGGTGCTCAAGACGAATGCCTTTCGGGAAACGGTGCGGGGCGAAGGGGAAGGCTGGGTCAGCCGAGGATCGACCGGCCGATGATCTCCTTCATGATCTCGGTCGTGCCGCCGTAAATGGTCTGGATGCGGCCGTCGGTGAAGGCCTTGGCGACCCGGTACTCGGTCATGTAGCCGTAGCCGCCGTGCAGTTGCAGGCAGCGGTCGGCGACGCGTTTCTGGAGTTCGGTGGCCCACCACTTGGCCATGGAGGCGTGGACAGCGTCGAGTTCCCCGTCTCGGTGATCGACGATGCAGCGGTCGAGGAACGTTCGGGTGACGGCGCACTCGGTGGCCATCTCGGCGATCTCGAAGCGGATGTGCTGGAGCTTGGCCAGCGGACGTCCGAACGCCTCGCGCTCCTTGACGTACTGGGTGGTGATCTCCAGCAGGTACTCGGCGGCGGCGATCGCGGCGACGGCGATGCCCATGCGTTCCTGGGCGAGGTTGGTCATCAGGTGGATGAACGCGCCGTTGAGCTCGCCGAGGAGGTTCTCCTTGGGGACATGGACGTCGTTGAAGAACAACTCGGCGGTGTCCTGGGCCTTCTGGCCGATCTTGTCGAGGTTCCGGCCGCGCTCGAAGCCCTCCGCGCCGCGCTCGACGACCAGGAGGGAGAGGCCCTTGGCGCCGCCCTCCGGGGAGGTCTTGGCGACGACGATCACCAGGTCGGCGAGGATGCCGTTGGAGATGAACGTCTTGGAGCCGTTGAGCAGCCAGTGGTCGCCCTTGTCCTCGGCGGTGGTGCGGATGCCCTGGAGGTCGGAGCCCGCGCCGGGCTCGGTCATGGCGATGGCGGTGATGGTCTCGCCGGAGCAGAAGCCGGGCAGCCAGCGGCGCTTCTGCTCGTCGGTGGAGAGGTCGGTGAGGTAGGGGCCGATGATGTCGTTGTGCAGGCCGATCGCGAGGCCGGAGGCCCCGGCGCGGGTGAACTCCTCGGCCAGGACGGCGCTGTAGACGAAGTCGGCGTTGCCGCCGCCCCCGTACTCCTCGGGAACGGCGAGCCCGAGCAGGCCCTGCTTCCCGGCGGCGAGCCAGGCCTCGCGGCTGACGATGCCGTCCTTCTCCCACTGCTCGTGGTGCGGGAGGACTTCCTTGGCGAGGAAGGTGCGGACGGTCTCGCGGAAGGCCTCGTGCTCGGCCGTGAAGATCTGACGCTTCATCATGACACCTTCTGTTAGAGCCAGTTCTTGACGGTCTCGATGAGCTTCGCGGGCTCGGGGCCGACCGGAACGACGTTGAGCATGGTGACGCCCGCCGCCCGGAAGGCCTCGACGCGCTCGCGGACGTAACTCTCCGGCCCGCACAGCGACATGAGCTCGCAGAACTCGTCGGGGACGGCGGCCTCGGCCTCCTTTTTCCTGCCCTGGAGGTAGAGGTCCTGGATCGTGGCCGCCTCCTCCTCGTAGCCGTAGGCGACGGCGAGGTCGTTGTAGAAGTTCTTGCCCCTGGCGCCCATGCCGCCGACGTAGAGGGCGATCTGCGGGCGGGCCACGTCCCGTGCTGCGGCGGCGTCTTCGCCGATGGCGAGGATGCCGCCCGCGACGGTCTGGAGCGGCCCGAGCGCGGGGTCCCGCTTGGCCCGTCCCGCCGCGAGGGCGCTCCCCCACACCGCGTCCGCCTTCTCGGGGAGGAAGAGGGTGGGCAGCCAGCCGTCGGCGATCTCGGCGGTCAGCTCCACGTTGGCGGGGCCGAGCGCGGCGACGTACACGGGAATGGTGTCGCGGACCGGACGGGTGAGGATCTTCAGCGGCTTGCCCAGCTTGCCGCCCTTCTCCTTCGGCAGCGGCATGTCGGTGATGCCGTGGTGGTCGATGACCTCGCGCTTCCAGATGCGGCGGCAGAGTTCGACGGCTTCGCGGGTGCGGCCCAGCGGCTTGTCGTACGGCTTGCCGTGCCAGCCCTCGACGACCTGCGGCCCCGACGCGCCGAGCCCCAGCAGTGCCCGCCCGCCGGAGACGGCGTCCAGGCCCGCGCCGGTCTGGGCGATGAGAGCGGGGGTGCGGGAGTAGACGTTGAGGATGCCCGCGCCGATCTTCATGCGGGTGGTGCGGGCGGCGAGGTAGCCCATGATCGTGGGGGCGTCGAAGCCGTACGCCTCGGCGACCCAGACGGCGTCGAGCCCGGCGGACTCCAGGGCCGCGATCTGGTCGCAGCCCTCGCGGGGGTCGCCCGCGTAGCTCAACGGGACGGAGATCTCCATCAGTTGGTCTCACCCTTCGGCATCATTCGGTCTCACCCTTCAGCAGATTCGGTACGTCCCAGTCGGCGGCCACCTCTGCCGTGTCGGCCCCGGGCAGCGCGGGCCCCCGGCCGATCGCGCCCGGCGTCACGGAGAAGCGGGGCGCGGGAGCGGGCTGGGTGACGCCGCCGTGCTCGACGTAGGTGGCGCGGGCGGCGAGGTGGGGGTGGTGCGGGGCCTCGCGCATGGACAGGACCGGGGCGACGCAGGCGTCGGAGGTCGCGAAGACCTCGGTCCATTCCGCGCGGGTGCGTTCCTTGAAGCGGGCGGCGATGGTGTCGCGCAGGTCGCCCCAGCGGGCCAGGTCGCCCCGGTCGGGGGCGGTCTCGGCGATGCCCAGGAGAGCGGTGAACTCGGCGTAGAACTGCGGCTCCAGCGCACCGACCGCCATGTACTGGCCGTCGGAGGTCTCGTACGTGCCGTAGAACGGGCAGCCGCCGTCGAGCAGGTTCGCCCCGCGCCGGTCCTGCCAGCCGCCGGCCGCGAGCATGCCGTGCAGCATGGTGGCGAGGTGGCTGGCGCCGTCCACGATCGCCGCGTCGACGACCTGGCCGGCCCCTTCGGGGGTGCGGGCGTGCTGGAGGGCGGCGAGGACGCCGATGACCAGGTAGAGGGAGCCGCCCGCGTAGTCGCCGACCAGATTGGCGGGGACGGTCGGGGGCTCACCGGCCCTGCCGATCATGCCGAGGGTGCCGGTGAGGGCGAGGTAGGCGATGTCGTGTCCGGCGCGCTGGGCGAGGGGGCCTTCCTGGCCCCAGCCGGTCATCCGCCCGTAGACCAGCTTCGGGTTGCGGGCGAGACAGGCGTCGGGGCCGACGCCGAGACGCTCGGCGACGCCGGGGCGGTAGCCCTCGATGAGGATGTCGGCGCGCTCGACCAGGGAGAGCACGCGCTCGGCGCCCTCCGGGTCCTTGAGGTCGACGAGTACGGAGCGCTTCCCCCGGTTGGTGAGGTCCTGGGCCGGTGCCACGCCCAGCCCGGCACCGCCGGGACGGTCCACGCGGACGACGTCCGCGCCGAGGTCGGCGAGGCACATCGCGGCGAAAGGTCCTGGTCCGATGCCCGCCAGCTCGACCACGCGCACTCCGGCGAGCGGTCCTTCGGCGGATTTGTCGTTCGTGCCTGCTGTCCCTGCCATCAAGCCCCCAGCACTGTGACACAACTGATGTAACAGCAGTGATGCTAAGAACGTGTTCCACTCTGCACAAGCCCTTTGGCCAAGCGAGCGCTTAGCCTTCTGGATGTGCCTTCTGGGCACGTACACCGACACCTGGAGGAGCGGCATGCCGCGTCCGTACGACATCGTGCTTTTCGGAGCGAGCGGCTTCGTGGGCGAACTCACCGCCGCCTACCTGGCCGAGCACGCACCCGCCGACTGCCGATGGGCCCTCGCGGGCCGCAGCCTGACCAAGCTGGAGGCGCTGCGGGAGCGGCTCGCGAAGTCCCGGCCGGAGTGCGCGGAACTTTCGTTGGTGCAGGCCGACTCCGCCGACTCGGATGCGCTGCGGGAACTGGCGCGCAGCACCCGGGTGTTGGCGACGACGGTCGGCCCGTACCTCCGGTACGGGGAGGGCCTGGTGGCCGCGTGCGCGGAGGCGGGCACCGACTATCTGGACCTGGCGGGCGAGCCGGAGTTCGTGGACCGGATGTACCTGGGGTACGACGCGGTGGCCCGGCGCAGCGGGGCCCGGCTGGTCCACTCCTGCGGCTTCGACTCCGTACCGCACGACCTGGGCGCGTACTTCACCGTGCGGCAGCTGCCGGAGGGGGTGCCGCTGCGGGTGGACGGTTTTGTGCGGACCGGGGCGCGGTTCTCCGGGGGTACGTTCGCCTCCGCGCTGGGGGCGATGGGGCGGGGGCGGCAGATGTTGCGGGCGGCGCGGGAGCGCCGCGAGGCCGAGCCCCGGCCCGAGGGCGGACGGCGGGTGGGCGCGCCGCTGGGGGTGCCGCACCGCAGCGGTGAACTGGGCGCGTGGGCGGTGCCGCTGCCGACGATCGACGCACAGGTGGTGGAGCGGTCGGCGGCCGCGCTGGAGCGGTACGGTCCGGACTTCCGCTACCGGCACTACGCGGCGGTGAAGTGGCTGCCGGTCGCGGTCGGCGGGGCGGCGGCGGTGACCTCGGTGGTCGCGCTGGCGCAGGTGCCTGCGGCGCGGCGGTGGCTGGGCTCGTTCATCGCGCCGGGGACGGGGCCGGACGCGGAGCTGCGGGCGAAGAGCTGGTTCAGCGTGCGGTTCGTCGGCGAGGGCGGCGGGCGGCGCGTGTACACGGAGGTGTCGGGCGGGGACCCCGGGTACGGGGAGACCGCGAAGATCCTCGCGGAGGCGGCGCTGTCGCTGGCCTTCGACGAACTGCCCGGGACGGCCGGGCAGGTGACCCCGGCGGTGGCGATGGGCGATGCGCTGGTGGAGCGGTTGCAGGGGGCGGGGATCAGGTTCAGGGTGGCGGCGGTGCGGTAGGGCGGGGGCGGCGGGGCCGGGGCATTCCGGATCGTCCGGGCACGGTCAGTGCCCGGATATCCAGCCGGAGATCGTGTAGATCATGCCGCCGGTCCAGCCCAGCATGGCCAGTGCGCTGACGAACATCGTCACCGCCAGCTTGCGTCCGGCGCGGTGGACGGTGACGGACTCGAAGTACTCGGCGGGGGCGGGGGCGGTCTGTGCGCTCGTGCTGATGCTCATGGTGGTCACCCTGTCCCGGGAAATCGATTTCAACATCCGTACATGTACTCAGTTACACGCCTGTTGCTTCTGCTCGCCCGTCGCTTCGGCCAGTGCGCGTCGGCACAGGGAGTCCGCGCGGCGGGTGGTCTCCGGCTGGCGGTAGGAGGCGGCCAGGTGCAGCGTGTGCGCGCAGGCGTTGTCCAGCGAGATCCGGTGGCCGACGGAGACGAACACCGGCTTCACCCCGGGCTGGGTGCGCAGGGCGCGGCCGACCTCGGTGCCGTCCCGCGCGTCGAGCAGGGGTGTCCGGTCGCCGCGGGCGGGGCCGGGTTGCTCGTACGTGAAGGTGAACGGGTTCTTCGCGACGCCCAGGGTGGGCAGGCCGGTCAGTACGCCGAGGTGGCTGGCCAGGCCGAAGCGGCGCGGGTGTGCCAGCCCGTACCCGTCGCACACGACGAGACCCGGGTCGGCGGTGAGGCGCTCCAGGGCCGCCAGCACCGTCGGAATCTCCCGGAAGGCCAACAGCCCCGGTATGTACGGGAACTCCACGCGGCCGGTGGCCGTGACCTCCTCGACCACGGCGAGCGTCGCCGCGTCGAGCACCACGGCGGCGGCCACGACGACGTCGCGCTCGTCGTCGTACGCCACGTCGACGCCCGTGACATGCCCCGTGCCGGGGGGCGGTCCGGGCTCGTCGAGGACGACCCGGGCGCGGAGTTCGTCCTGGACGGAGCGGGCGGTGGCTTCGTCGAGCGGTGAGTGGTTCATCGTGCTCGCCACTGTAGGACGTGGGTCTGACAAGGGGCCTCGGTAGGGTGGCGGCCATGTTCGTACTCGAATTGACCTACACCGCACCTGTCGAGCAGGTGGACGCGCTGAGAACCGATCACGTGGCGTGGCTGGACGCGCAGTACGAGACGGGGGTCTTCCTCGCGTCGGGGCGCAAGCAGTCGAGGGACGGCGGGGTGATTCTCGCGGTCGCGGACTCGCGGGCGGAGATCGAGGCCGTCGTGGCGGAGGACCCCTTCACGACGGGCGGCGTCTGCGCGTACCGCATCACGGAATTCGCCGCCACGAAGACGGTCCCGGGCCTGGAGCCCTACCGCCAGGCTCCGGTCGCCTAGACCCTCCGGGGGGGGGCGGGGCCTGTCACCTGCGGGGCTTCGGGTGGCTGCTGCCCAAGACGGGGCTACGCCCCTCGCCCCCTGCCCGGCTCCGCCGCGCGTCCTCAAACGCCGGACGGGCTGAAGTGCCTGGCGCGGGCTGTGGCGCCCCTGAATGCCGCCCGAAGGGCAGGCATATCAGGGGCGCGGGGCTGTGTCGATGTGCGGCTCCGCCGCGTGGGCGCGACCAGCCACGACGCACCCGCACAGAACCCCGCCCCGGCACCGGGTGCCGACCCGACCCCGCCCGCCCCGCGCCCAAGCGGCCCGCGGCCCGCTCAGAACTCCAGCCTCGCCACCCTCCCCTTCTCCCCCGCCGCCCAGCACCCGAAGTCCTCCGTGCACGACACCGTGTCGTACGAGCCCCCGTCGATCTTCCGCCACGAGCGGCCCGCGTTCAGCGTCACGTCCGTCCCCGTCGGACCCACCGCCAGCGCGACCGAGCGCGAGTGGGGCAGCCAGGTGACCCCCGAGCGGTACTCCGCCGGCGGCACGGCGGAGGCCTTCCATGTGCGGCCCCCGTCCCCGGTGACCGCGGCAGCCTGCGGTGACGGCTGTCCCGCGCGGTAGTCGCCGCCGACCGCGATGCCGTGCTCCCGGTCGCGGAAGGCCACGCCGAACACGCCCCGGGCCGGGTCGCCGGCCGGGATGGACACGTCGGTGGCCTTCCAGGTCAGGCCCCGGTCGGCGGAGTGCAGGACCCGCCCCCGGGAGGCCCCGCCGGTGGCCAGCCACACGTCCCGCGAGCCGTTGCTCACCAGGCACTGGCCCGACGCCGCGAAGCCCGCCTCGCCCGGCAGGGCGTCCGGCATGCCCTTGTTGGGGAGAACCTTCCAGGACCTGCCGCCGTCGGAGGTCGACAGGATGCGGTACTTGCCGTCGACCGGGTCGCTCATCGCCAGGCCGTTGCGGCTGTCGAAGAAGGTGAGGCAGTCGTAGAAGGCCTTCGGGTCGGGGTTGCGGAAGGTTTCCTTCCAGGTGCGGCCGCCGTCCTCCGTGCGGTACGTCCGCGACGCCTCGCCCTCGCCGATCGCCAGCACCACCGCACGCCGGCCGTCGAAGGCCTCCACGTCCCGGAACTCCAGCTCGCCCGCTCCCGGCGGAGAAACGTTGCGCCAGGTGCGCCCCCCGTCGGCGGTACGCAGCACGGTGCCCTTCGAGCCCGCCACCCACGCCGTCCGGCGGTCCACCGCCGCCAGGCCCCGGAACCGTACGTCCGTCACACCCGTGTCGCCCAGCCGCCACCCGGCGGGCGTGTGGGCCCGGTCGGCCGGTGCGGCCGGTGCCGTCGACGCCGCTTGCGCCGGTGCGGAGCCAAGTGCCGCGGCCACCGCCGCCGCACTCAGTCCCACGGCCATCATTCGTCTCGTCTTCCCCATACCCCTCATGGCGCTGGAAGCTAGCCGACCGGACTGCTGTCGTCCAGAGTGCGGGCCGGGGCGCCCGTTCCTATGGTGGGCTCAGAGCCGAGGAGGCGATGAGATGGCGGTCGACGTCGTGGATGCGCGGGAAGCCGGACGGTACGAGGCCCGGGTCGACGGGGCGGAGAAGATTGCGGGCATCGCCCAGTACATCCGTACGCCCGAACTGATCGCCTTCGTGCACACCGAGGTGGAGCCCGCCCACGAGGGGCAGGGCGTCGGCGGCACCCTGGTCCGGGTGTCGCTGGACGCGGCACGGGCCGAGGGCCTGCGCGTGCTGGCGGTCTGCCCCTTCTACACGGCCTGGCTGCAACGCCATCCGGAGTACGCGGACCTGCTTTACCAGAGCCGCAGCTCGGTCACGGACTGAGGCGGCCCGGCCATGAGCGAGCAGGCGCCGCAGGACAAGGAGCACGGGGGCGGCAAGGAACACCCGGGCGAGAAGGAGTACCGGGGCGAGCAGGTCGACGTCACCTTCCGGCCCGGCCGCTGTCTGCACGCAGCAGAGTGCGTGCGCGGGCTGCCGGAGGTCTTCGACCTCCAGAAACGCCCCTGGATCACACCGGACGCGGCGGCCCCCGAGGACGTCGCCGAGGTGATCCGGCGCTGCCCGAGCGGCGCGCTCCGCTACCGGCTGCGGGACGGGCCGCCGGAGACGGCCGAGCACCCCACGGTGATCACCCGCAATGGGGTGGGTCAGTTGTTCGTAAGAGGAGATCTGAGGGTCGACGGTTCACAGGGTCCCCACGACGAGACACGGGTGATGCTGTGTGGCTGCGGTGCCAGCGGGAACCAGCCGTACTGCGACCACGCAGGTGTCTGCGGCACGACGTGATCTTGCAGCACCGGACGTGGGTGACGCAGGTCACGCCTGGTTCGTGTGCACGGATTCGCGCGTTCCGACGTCTTTTTGGACGGCAGGACGCATCCACCGAGCATGAGAGGTGCTGGCCTTGTCCACCGTCATCGAGCAGGCCGTGCAGGCCCGTCTGATTTCCTCCGCGCCGCAGCTGGAGAACGTCCCCGCGACGCTCGGCTACGACCGCGCGGACCCGTTTGCCGTGCACATGACTTTCCCGCCCCCGGCGACGCTGGAGGGCGTCGAGGTGGTGTGGACGTTCGCGCGGGAACTGCTGGCCTCCGGCCTCGACGAGTCGGCCGGTGTGGGTGACGTACAGCTGCGGCCGTACGGATACGGGCGGACCGTGCTGGAGCTGCACGCCACGGAGGGCGTGGCCATGGTGCACATCCGCACGGCGGAGCTGCGGCGCTTCCTGAAGCAGACGCAGGAACTGGTGCCGACGGGTTCCGAGCACCTCTATCTCGACGTCGATCAGGATCTGGCGCAGCTCCTCAGCAGTTGAACCCTCCGCAGTTGATTCCTCCGCACTTGCGCGGCCGCGTGGCGCTGGTGCCGTTAATCGTTTGCGTCCGCCGGGGGGCGGGCGTACGGTTCGTTTCGCCCTGTTGCCGTCGAATGGAGAAGGACGTTGCTCGTCTGAGGTCTGGGACACCGTGCCGCGAGGCAGCCACCCGTGGGGGGCTGCAATGTTCCGCGTGCCGTGTGCGACCTCGGCGTTCGAGCCGTCTTCTTCGCTTCAGGGCCTCTCTCCGCAGTTCTTGAGCCCTTGCCTCGTCCTGGCCCTGCCGACCTGAGGTCTTCACGCCCTGCCGGTGTCTCCACCAGTTGCTCCGCACCACTCACCGCAACCTGGAGGCCCTTTTGTCTACCTACCCTTCGCCTGCACAGTCGCAGAGCGCGTCGCTGACCTGCACCGCCCTCTCCTTCTCCTGGCCCGACGGCACTCCCGTGTTCGACGACTTCCAGCTCGCCGTCGGCCCCGGCCGCACCGGCCTCATCGGCGTCAACGGCTCGGGCAAGTCCACCCTGCTGAAGCTCCTCGCCGGAGAGCTGACACCGACCGGCGGCAAGGTGAAGTCCGCCGGAAGCATCGGCTACCTGCCGCAGAACCTGGTGCTCGACACCGGACTGCGGGTCGACGAGGCCCTGGAGATCGCCGGGAAGCGGGCCGCGCTGCACGCCATCGAGGCGGGCGACGCGAGCGAGGCGAACTTCGACGCCGTCGGCGACGACTGGGACGTCGAGGAGCGCGCCCGGGCCACCCTGGACGGGCTCGGCCTCGGCCACATCGGCCTGGACCGCACCATCGGCGAGGTGTCGGGCGGCGAGTCCGTCCTGCTGCGCCTCGCGGCCCTGCTGCTGCGCCGCCCCGACGTCCTGCTCCTGGACGAGCCGACGAACAACCTCGACCTGTACGCCAGGCAGCGGCTGTACGACGCCGTGTCCGCCTGGTCGGGCGTCCTCGTCGTGGTCAGTCACGACCGGGAACTCCTGGAGCGCGTCGACCAGATCGCCGATCTGCGCGACGGCGAGGTCCGCTGGTACGGGGGCACCTTCTCCGCGTACGAGGAGGCGCTCGCCGTGGAGCAGGAGGCGGCGGAGCGCATGGTGCGCGTCGCCGAGGCGGACGTGCAGAAGCAGAAGCGGGAACTTGCCGACGCCCAGGTCAAACTGGCCCGCCGCAAGCGGTACGGGCAGAAGATGTACGACCAGAAGCGCGAGCCGAAGATCGTGATGGGCCTGCGCAAGCGGTCGGCCCAGGAGTCGGCGGGCAAGCACAAGATCATGCACACCGAGAAGCTGAAGGAGGCACGCGAACGGCTCGGCGAGGCCGAGGAGCTGGTGCGCGAGGACGCCGAGATTCGCGTCGAGCTGCCGTACACGACGGTCCATCCGGGGCGCGGCGTCCTCCTCGTACGGGATCTGGAGATGCCGTACGGGGCCTCCCTGCCCGGTGAGTTCGAGCTGCGCGGACCCGAGCGGGTGGCGCTGACCGGGCGCAACGGGGCGGGCAAGACGACCCTGCTGCGCACGATCGCGGGGCAGTTGGAGCCGGTGTCGGGCGAGGTCGAGACGAAGGTCACGACGCGCTTCCTGCCGCAGCGCCTCGATGTACTGGACGACTCGCTGAGCGTCGCGCAGAACGTGGCGCTGATGGCGCCGGGTGCGACGAACAACCTCATCAGGGCTCGGCTGGCGCGCTTCCTGTTCAAGGGCGCGAAGGCGGACCAGGCGGTCGGCACGCTGTCCGGCGGCGAGCGCTTCCGGGCGACGCTGGCGGCGCTGCTGCTGGCGGATCCGGCCCCGCAGTTGCTGATGCTGGACGAGCCGACGAACAACCTCGACCTGGCGAGCGTGCGCCAGTTGACGGAGGCGCTGCGGGCGTACGAGGGCGCGCTGATCGTGTCGAGCCACGACGAACCGTTCCTGGAGTCGATCGGGATCACCCGGCGGCTGCACCTGGGAGCGGAGCCGGAGGCCGAGGAGGAGGCCATGGTGGAGGAGTGAGGCCGCGGGCCGGTGCGCCTGCCCGGCCGCTCGCGGCAGAATCAGTGTGATACCCGACAGAAGGTGTCCGGTATTGCTCCTAGCGTCGATGTCATGGCATCGAACATCGTGGTCACGGGCGCGCGGGAGAACAATCTTCGGGATGTCTCCCTCGCGCTCCCCAAAGGAAAGATCGTCGTCTTCACCGGTGTCTCCGGGTCCGGCAAGTCCTCCGTCGTCTTCGACACCATCGCGGTCGAGTCGCAGCGCCAGCTGGGCGAGACCTTCACCTGGTACGTCCGCAACCGGCTGCCGAAGTACGAGCGGCCGCTCGTGGACGCGATCGACGACCTGTCGGTGGCGATCGTCGTCGACCAGAAGCCGATCGGCGGCAACGTCCGCTCCACCGTCGGCACGATGACGGACATCTACGCGATCATCCGGGTGCTGTTCTCCCGGTGTTCGGTGCCGAGCGCCGGTCCGGCGACGGCGTACTCCTTCAACGACCCGAGCGGCATGTGCCCGGCCTGCGACGGCGTCGGCAAGACGGTGCGCCTCGATCTGGACCGGGCGATCGACTGGTCGAAGTCGCTGAACGGGGGCGCGCTGCGGGTACCGGGCTCCTCGGTCGGCAGCTGGCAGTGGAAACTGTACGCGCACAACGACCTCTTCGACCCGGACAAGCCACTGCGCGACTACACCCCCGAGGAGCGGGAGCGCCTGCTGTACGGGGCGCGGGGCGCGGACGGCACCAAGGTGACGCTGCGGATGCAGTCCGGCACCGCCGAGGTGGACTCCGAGGGGCTGGTGAACCGGTTCGAGCGGCTCTTCCTCAAGCGGGACACCGGCTCGCTGTCCGCCAAGTCCCGTGAGGCGGCGGACGCGTTGACGGTCGAGGGTGTCTGCGAGGCGTGCGGAGGGGCGCGGTTGAACGAGGCCGCACGGAAGTACCGTATCGGCGGGCTGTCCGTACGGGACTACGTGTCGATGGAGGTCGCGGACCTGGTGGAGGTGCTGGCCGGGATCGACGACCCGGTGGGCGCGCCGATCGCCGCGGCGGCCCGGGAGCGGCTGGAGCGGCTGGTGGGGATCGGGCTCGGGTATCTGAGCCTGGACCGGGAGACCACGACGCTGTCCGGCGGCGAGGGGCAGCGGCTGAAGATGGTGCGGCACCTGGGGAGTTCGCTGACCGGGCTGACGTACATCTTCGACGAGCCGAGCGTGGGGCTGCACCCGCGTGACGTGGGGCGGCTGAACGACCTGCTGGTGCGGCTGCGGGACAAGGGCAACACGGTGCTGGTCGTGGAGCACGACCCGGACGTGATGGCAGTCGCGGATCATGTCGTGGACATCGGTCCGGGTGCGGGTGTCGACGGCGGGCTGGTGGTCTTCGAGGGTCCGGTGGCCGGGCTGCGGGAGGCGGACACGCTGACGGGCCGGTGTCTGCGGCGGCGGACTCCGCTCAAGGAGGCGTTCCGCTCCCCCACCGGGTGGCTGCCGGTGACCGGGGCCGCGCTGCACAACCTCAAAGGCGTCGACACCGCCTTCCCGACCGGGGTGCTGACCGTGGTGACGGGGGTGGCGGGGTCGGGGAAGTCGACGCTGGTGTCGGAGGTGTTCACGGCCGGCCATCCGGAGGCGATCGTCATCGACCAGGGGGCGATCGGGGTGTCGTCCCGGTCCACCCCGGCGACGTACGTCGGCATCATGGACACGATCCGCAAGATGTTCGCCCAGGCGAACGGGGTGAGTGCGGCGCTCTTCTCCTTCAACTCTACTGGTGCGTGCGGGAATTGCTCCGGGCGGGGTGTTCTGCACACCGACCTGGCCTTCATGGACCCGGTGACGACGGTGTGCCCGGAGTGCGAGGGGCGGCGGTTCGGCGAGGAGGTACTGGAGCACCGGCTGGGCGGTCTCTCGATCGTGGACGTGCTGGCGATGCCGGTGGACCGGGCGCGGGAGTTCTTCGAAGAGGCTTCGGTGGTACGGAAGTTGGAGACGCTGCACGAGGTGGGGCTCGGGTATCTCGCGCTCGGGCAGCCGATCGGTTCGCTGTCGGGCGGTGAGCGCCAGCGCATCAAGCTGGCGACGCAACTCCACCGCACGGGCAGCGTGTACGTGCTGGACGAGCCGACGACCGGGCTGCACATGGCGGACGTCGACACCCTGGTCACCCTGCTGGACCGACTGGTCGACGCGGGGAACTCGGTGATCTGCGTGGAGCACAACCTGGACGTGGTGAAGCGCGCCGACTGGGTGATCGACCTGGGCCCGGACGGCGGGAAGCACGGCGGCGAGATCGTGTTCGAGGGGACACCGCAGGATCTGATGGAACATCAGACGTCCTTCACAGCAGCCCATTTGCGACGGGACGTCTCGGATCGCGGCTAGAGGGACGTGAGCAGCGCCTGCGTGCCCTCCAGTTCGGTCTGGAGGGCACGACCGGCGGCGTCGGCGTCTCCCCGTACCACCGCCTCCACCAATTCCTCGTGGCCCGCCTCGCCGCAGCCCCGGTCCCGCTCGCGCAGGCCGGTCAGCGCGACCATGTCGATCAGCCCGGCCCGCAGCACCGGCCGGAACTCGGCGAACAGCGAGGACAGCACAGGGTTGTGCGCGGCGTCGACCACCACCGCGTGCAGTGCGATGTCCGCGTCGACGAAGGCCGCGTCCCCGCCGGGCACGGCAGCCCGGCGCGCGTCCATCGCCGCCCGGAGCGCGGTGACGTCGTCCTCGGTGCGGCGTTCGGCGGCGAGCCGGGCGGCTTGGACCTCGACCAGCATTCTGACCTCGTACACGTCGGTGATCTCCGCCCGGCGCAGCCGGGTCGGCCAGTCCTCCTCCGGCTCGGTGGCGAGGACAAAGACCCCGGAGCCCTGACGGGCGCGCAGCAGGCCCGCCTCGGCCAGGGCGCGCAGGGCCTCGCGGACGGTGGAGCGGCCCACGCCGAGCGTCTTGGCGAGGGTCGTCTCGCCCGGGATCTTGGTGCCGACGGGCCAGTGGCCGCCGGTGATCTGCTCGCGGAGCTGCGCAATGGCCTGTTCCACCAGGGGTGTTGGGCGGAGGGAGCCGAGCGGCATGCGTTTCACCTGTCAGGTTGTCTGAGGACTTGTGGTGTGGTTAGTGTAGCCGCCATGCGCTTCTGCGGTCTTCTTCTCGGCTGCCGCGGCGGGGTCTGAGCCGACCGGCACCCCGCCGCGGGGTGCCGTGCTGCCGGTCGGCCCCTGGACGGCCCGGACGACCGAAGGAAGACGTTTCCCCGTGCACACCTGGAATCCGCAACAGCCCAGCCCCATGCCCTCGCACCGCTACCGGCCCGCCCACGAGCGCGTCGCCGTGCCGCTTGCGGACGCCGACCGTACCTGGCCCTCCCGCCGCATCGAGCGGGCCCCGCTGTGGGTGCCGGTCGATCTGCGCGACGGCAACCAGGCGCTGGCCGAACCGATGGACACCGGCCGCAAGCGCAAGCTGTTCGATCTGCTGGTGGCCATGGGCTACAAGGAGATCGAGATCGGCTATCCCTCGGCGAGCCGCACCGACTTCGACTTCGTACGGCATCTGGCGACGAGCGGCGCGGTGCCGGACGACGTGACGACGGTGGTCTTCACGCCCGCCCGGCGCGATCTGATCGAGCGGACGTACGAGTCCATCGAGGGCCTGCCGCGAACGGTGGTCCACCTCTACACCGCAACTGCCCCTGCCTGGCGGGATGTTGTGCTGGGCCGGTCGCGGGCGGAGGTGCACGCACTGATCAGGGAGGGTGCGACGGACGTCCTGCGGCTGGCCGGGCGGCGGCCGGACGCGGACATCCGCTTCCAGTTCTCGCCGGAGGTCTTCAACCTCACCGAGCCGGACTTCGTCCTGGAGATCTGCAACGGGCTGACCGAGCTGTGGGACGCCTCCCCCGACCGGCCCGTGATCCACAACCTCCCGGCGACCGTGGAGATCGCCACGCCGAACGTGTACGCCGACCAGATCGCCTACCTGGACCGGCACCTGGACCGGCGGGACTCCGTGATCCTGTCCGTGCACCCGCACAACGACCGCGGCACGGGCGTGGCCTGCGCGGAACTCGCCGTGCTGGCGGGCGCGCAGCGCGTCGAGGGCTGCCTGTTCGGCAACGGTGAGCGCACCGGCAACGTCGACCTGGTCACCCTCGCCCTCAACCTGCACACCCAGGGCGTGGACCCGATGATCGACTTCTCGGACATCGACGCGGTCCGCGAGGTCGTGGAGCACTGCAACCGGCTGCCGGTACCGGTCCGCCACCCGTACGCGGGCGACCTGGTGCACACCGCGTTCTCCGGCACCCACCAGGACGCCATCAGCAAGGGCTTCGCGGAACACGCCCGGCAGGCAGCCGAGCAGCGCGTCCCCGAGCGTGAACTGCCGTGGTCCGTCCCGTACTTGCCGATCGACCCCGCCGACATCGGGCGCAGCTACGAGGCGGTGATCCGGGTCAACAGCCAGTCCGGCAAGGGTGGGATCGCGTACCTGCTGGAGAAGGGGTACGGGATCGACCTGCCGCGAGGGATGCGCCCGGAGTTCTCCCGGGCCGTGCAGCGGGCGACGGACGACAGCGGCCGCGAGGCGAGCGCGGAGGAGCTGTGGGAGCTGTTCCGTACGACGTATCTGGCGGCGGGTACGGGTGGGGCGGTGGCCGTTCCCTGGTGGGAGACGCGCGAAGTCGCGCCGGGTGAGCACGAGTCGGTGTGCGACATCAGCGTGGACGGCGGGCCGCCGGCGCGCTTCAAGGGGACCGGGAACGGTCCGGTCGCCGCGTTCACGGCAGCGCTGGCCGAGGCCGGGATCGCCGTGGAGGTGCTCAGCTACTTCGAGCACTCGACGGCGGCCGGGCAGGGCAGCCCTGCGGTCGCGTACGTGGAGTGCCGGATCGGCTCGACGGTCCTGTGGGGTGCGGGCCAGGACACGTCGGTGCTGACGGCGTCCGTCCTAGCGGTCCTCTCGGCAGCCAACCGGGCACGCAAGGAGGCATGATGACGAGCCGTCAGGATGTGCTGCGGGTCGACCACGTCGACTTCGTGCGCGACGGCAACACCCTGCTGTCCGACATCTCGCTCACTGTCCGCCCGGGCGAGCACTGGGCCCTGCTCGGCGCGAACGGGGCGGGCAAGACCACCCTGCTGCGCCTGCTGGGCGCGCTCGCGCACCCCACCCGGGGGCGCGTCGAGGTGCTGGGGCACGAGCTGGGCCGCATCGATCTGCGCGCATTGCGTTCGTACGTCGGCCATGTCGACCCGCGCCACCCGCTGCGGTCGCCGCTGCGAGTACGGGACGTCGTCCTGACCGGGCTCACCAACTCCATTGAGCCGGTGCCTCGTTGGCGTCCCTCCGACGAGCAGGAACGGTACGCGGACCACCTCATCGCCCTGCTCGGGCTGAAGGAGCGCGACCGGGCCCGCTGGCCGACGCTGTCGCAGGGTGAGCGGGGCCGGGCCCTGGTCGCTCGGGCCCTGATGCCCAGCCCGCGCCTGCTGCTCCTCGACGAGCCAGCGACCGGTCTCGACCTGGTCGGGCGCGAGCAACTCGTGGACCGGCTGGACGCGTTGGGAGAGAGCCGCCCGGAGCTGGCGTCGGTCCTGGTGACGCATCACCTGGAGGAACTGCCCTCGGGGACGACGCACGCAATGCTGCTGCGGGACGGCGTGTGCCTGGCCTCCGGTCCGGTCGGGCGGGTGCTGACGGACGACCTGGTCAGCGCGTGCTTCGCGCACCCGGTGCGGTTGCGGCGCGACGAGGGGCGGTGGAGCGTGCGGACGCGGCGGGGCGCGGTCGTCACCGGCTGACGGCTGCATACCCCTGGTCACGGGCCCGTCGTTCGATACGTTCGAGCGGCGGGCCCGTCGTCGTGCCGGGTCCGGTGACCCTTCGACGTATCGGAGTTGCCCCGTGCCCAGCAAGAAGGCCCTTGTCCGTCGCCCGAGCCCGCGTCTCGCCGAAGGGCTGGTGACGCATGTCGAACGGCAGCCGGTCGACGTGGAGTTGGCGCTCGCCCAGTGGGCGGAGTACGGGGCGGCGCTGCGTGCCCACGGGTGGGAGACCGTGGAGACACCTCCGGCCGACGACTGCCCGGACGGGGTGTTCGTCGAGGACACGGTGGTGGTGTTCCGGAACGTCGCGCTGATCGGGCGGTCGGGGGCAGCGTCGCGGAGGCCGGAGACGCCTGCCGTGGAGGAGGTGCTGGCGGAGCGGCTCGGGTGCTCGGTGAACCGGGTGCGCGAGCCCGGGACGCTGGACGGCGGTGACGTGCTCAAGGTCGGCGACACCGTGTACGTGGGGCGAGGGGGGCGCACCAACGCGGAGGGGGTGCGCCAGCTTCGGGCCGCGTTCGAACCGCTCGGGGCGCGGGTGGTGGCGGTGCCCGTGAGCCGGGTGCTGCACCTGAAGTCGGCGGTGACCGCGCTGCCGGACGGGACGGTGGTGGGGTACGAGCCACTGGTGGACAGCGTGACGGCCTTTCCCCGGTTCCTGGCCGTACCGGAGGAGGCCGGAGCGCATGTGGTCGTGCTCGACGGGAACTCGGTGCTGATGGCGGCGAGCGCCCCCAAGTCGGCCGAACTGTTCGCGGACCTCGGCTTCACACCCGTACCGGTGGACATCAGCGAGTTCGAAAAGCTGGAGGGATGCGTGACATGCCTCTCGGTCCGACTGCGTGACCTGCATACATAACGGTGCGTAGCAGGACGGAACGGACGGGGACTTGGCTCAGCGCTCACGCCACGCTTAACCTACGGTCTCGTAACCTACGAAGCCGTAGGTAACCGCCTTCGTCCCCACCCCCCTGGAGTACCCGTGACGATCACCTCTCCCCACCTCGGCAGCTCGGAGGCGTGGACCGACGCCAAGCTGCTGTTCGCGCTGGAAGAGGTGGTGGAAAAGGAACTCAACCGCCACCTGAAGGTCACCAAGGACTGGATGCCCCACGAGTACGTCCCGTGGAGCGACGGCCGGAACTTCCCCGGGTTCTTCGAGGACGGGGAGAAGTGGGAGCCCGAGCAGTCCAAGGTCACCGAGATCGGCAAGATCGCCCTCGTGGTGAACCTGCTGACCGAGGACAACCTGCCCAGCTACCACCACGAGATCGCGTCCCTCTTCGGCCGCGACGGCGCCTGGGGCACCTGGGTGCACCGCTGGACCGCCGAGGAGGGGCGCCACGGCATCGTCATGCGTGACTACCTGCTCGCCTCGCGGGCGGTGGACCCGGACAAGCTGGAGCAGTTCCGGATGGCGCACATGAGCGAGGGCTTCGAGTCGGACAACCGGCACTCGATGCTGCACTCGGTGGCGTACGTGGCCTTCCAGGAGCTGGCCACCCGGATCTCGCACCGGAACACCGGGCACCAGTCCGGGGACCCGGTGTGCGACCGGATGCTGGCGCGGATCGCCACCGACGAGAACCTGCACATGGTCTTCTACCGGAACCTGCTCGGGGCCGCCTTCCAGCTCGCGCCGGACCTGACCATGCAGGCCGTGCGGGACGTCGTGGTCAACTTCCGGATGCCGGGGCACGGGATGCCCGGGTTCGAGCGGGCGGCGGCGCAGATGGCGATCGGTGGGGTGTACAACATCCGCATCCACCACGACGACGTGATCCAGCCGGTGCTGCGGTTCCTGAAGGTGCTGGACATCGACGGGCTCGGGGCGGAGGGGCTGAAGGCCCAGGAGGAGCTCGGCCTCTACATGGGCGGACTGGACTCCGAGGCCAAGAAGTTCGACGAGAAGCTCGCGGCCCGCCTGGCCCGCCGGTCCGCCCGAGGCCTCTGACCCGACCGGGGCCCTCCCGACGCCCGACCGCTGCCAGCGCCCCCTTGCCCCCCCCGCGCCCCCTTGGGGCTCCCCCCGAGCCCCCTTGGGCGGCGGGGCCGCCCCCCGGGGGCGGAACGGGCGGGCAAGGGGGCGGCCCCTCCCGCTCCGGGCCCACCCGGGTGCCGCCCCCTGGCCCAGCACCTGTACCGGGCGCACGTAACGATCCGGTTCCCCGAGGTGGGCCGCACCCCATTCCGCGCACCCTCCCGCCGGCGCCGCGACGACCGCCAGACCTCTCCCGTACGGACCGCATCCCTCCAGTTCACCGAGGACCGGCCGCAGCCCCCAAGGGGGTCAAGTCCTGTGCGAACAGGGCCAGTTGACGCAGACGTCACGGGTGCGGAAGCGGTTCCAGGACGGCGAGAAGCCGGTCGGTCCGATTCCGTACGGTGGGAGACTTGGGGCAATTGTCCCCGCCGGGAGCGATGCGGCCCACCGCATGGGTGGGGCGGGAGGGGGGATCTCCTCGCAGGAGCACCGCACGCGCCACGTAATCTGTTCGAGTGAAACCTCTCACCCGTCTAGTCCTCATCGGCGCCCCGGTCGCCATCGTCGCCACCGCGGCCTTCGGCGGCGCTCCCAAGGGGGACGACCCCATCTACGTCGACCCCTGGTCGACCGAGACGACCGCCGACGACCCGAAGCCCGACGAGGCGAAGAAGCCGAAGACCGACCAGGAGGTGATAGCCAAGCTGCCTCCGGGTCTCGCCGACCCCGTCCTCAAGGACCGGGCCGCGCAGATCATCTCCACCGCGGAGAACTCGACGACGCACTGGCAGGGCCAGTACGCGAACATCCGCGACGTCAAGGACGGCAACGGCTACACGGCCGGTGTCATCGGCTTCACCTCCGGCACGCACGACATGCTGCAGCTGATCCAGGACTACACCAAGACGCACCCGAACAACCCGCTCGCCTCCTACATCCCCGCGCTCGTGGAGGTCGACGGGACCGCCTCGCACGAGGGCCTGGACCCCGGCTTCACCAAGGCGTGGAAGCAGGCGGCGAAGGAGAACGACTTCATCAAGGCGCAGGACGCGGCCCGCGACAAGTACTACTTCAAGCCTGCGGTCGACCTCGCGAAGATGGACGGTCTGGGCACGCTCGGCCAGTTCATCTACTACGACGCGATGGTCCTGCACGGCCCCGGTGTCGACAAGCGCGGCTTCTACGGCATCCGGGACTCGGCGCGCGCGAAGGTCAAGACGCCGTCCGAGCTGGGCGGCAAGGACGACAAGGCCTCGAAGCTGAAGGCGGAGAAGGCGTACCTCAACGCGTTCCTCGACGAGACGCGCGAGGTGCTGCGGACGAAGAAGACGCTGAACGACACGTCCCGCATCGACACCGCCCAGCGGGTGTTCCTGAAGGACGGAAACATGGACCTGAAGCTGCCGCTGAAGTGGAAGATGTACGAAGAGGACTTCAGCATCAACCAGTGACGTCCAGGCAGTGACGTCCGGGCAGTGGCATCGGCGGCAGGGGGCGGTCGTGTTCGGGGCTCGCAACGGCGGTTTCGAGCTGGAGTTCCTGGTGTCCCTGGCCGAGCCCGGACACCGGGAGCCGATCGCACGACGGGTCGAGGAGCAGCTGCGCGACAACCCGTTCGAACCCCGGCCGTCCTGGTGCACCTGGACGGACCTGCGGTCGTCCGCCTGGATGTGGACGCTCCAGGAGGACGACCCCGAGCTGAACGCGATCGTCTACGCGTCGGGCCCGCGGGGTGTGCTGCGCGACGAGATCAGGCGCGGGCTGCCCTTCGGGACGGCGCGCGGCCCGCTGCCCGTCGCGGACGAGGTGCGGCAGGACCGGGAGGTCCGGCCGGAGGAGGTCCGCTTCGACGACCCGGCCGCACTGGAGGCCGCCCTGCGGGCCGTGACCACGATGAAGGCGGGGAAGAGGATCGCGTGCCGGGTCGGCCGTGCGGACTGGGGCACGGTCGTGCGGGCCGACCGGAACGAGCCGCTGCCCGGGTACGCCCGGTGGGCACTGGCGCGGCGCCCCGACTGTCCGGACTGGGCACGGGCCGGTTTCCACACCGTCCCCGGCTTCACCCGGCGGATGCGGCGGGCCGGAATCTTCGACAGCCCTCTCGACCTGCTGCTCCACGGGCGGTGGGGGCAGACCGCGCTGACCGTCCTGCACCAGGGCGTCGTGCACTTCCCCTCCCGCTCGGAGGCCAGGGCTCCGCTGCGGCAGCTGGTGCGCGAGCGGCTCGGCACGGACCCGAACGCCTGGGCCTGGACGGCCTATCTGGTGCCGCGGTGGACCGGGACGGTGCCGGAGCTCTTCGACGCGGTGCACAAGGGGGTCAACGGGCGGTGAGCCCGCCGGGCCCGGCCGCTCACCAGTCCGCCGCCCGGTAGTCCTTGAGGAACACCCCCGACACCGGCTCCCCCGCCTCCCCGCGCACGATCGGGTCGTACACGCGGGCCGCCCCGTCCACGATGTCCAGCGGGGTGCGAAAGCCCCGGGCGGCGGTGCGGGCCTTGACCGGCGCGGGGTTCTCGTCGGTGATCCAGCCCGTGTCGACGCTGCACATGTGCACGCCCTGGAGGCTGAGTTCCTGCGCACTGGTGCGGGTGAGCATGTTGAGGGCGGCCTTGGCCATGTTGGTGTGCGGGTGGCCGCCGGTCTTCTTGCGTACGGCGAACCTCCCTTCCACGGCGGTCACGTTGACGACGTACCGGCGCGGCTGCGGCGAGGCCAGCAGCAGCGGCAGCAGCCGGTCGCAGAGCAGGGCGGGCGCGAGGGCGTTGACGAGCTGGGTCTCCAGGAGTTCCGCCGGGTCGAGGCCGCCGAGCCGGGCGGACCAGGAGTTCGCGGGCGACACGTCGGGCAGCAGCCCCGCCTCGTCCGTCTCCGTCGGCAGTACGAGGGCCAACGCGCCCCGTGCCGGGGAGAGTTCAGCCGCCATCGGGGTGAAGCCGGGGGCCCGCAGGGTGGGCCCGGCACTCAGCGCGCCGCGCTCGCCCTCGATGAGCGGGGCGTACGAGGAGGGCGGGCGGCGGATCGTCTGGGCGGCGTTGTTGACGAGGATGTCCAGCGGTTCACCCCGCTCCTTCAACTGCTCGCACAGGCCGAGGACTTGGCGCGGGTCGCGCAGGTCGACGGCGGCGACGGTGAGCCGGTCGAGCCACTGCGCGCTGCCCTCGGCGGCCCGGAAGCGGCGCCATGTGTCGTGCGGGAAGCGGGAGGTGACGGTCAGTTCGGCGCCGTCGCGGAGCATCATCAGGGCGAGCTGGAAGCCGATCTTGACCCGGCCGCCGGTGAGCAGGACGCGGCGGCCGGAGAGGTCGGTGGTCAGGGCGCGGCGGGCGGTGTTGTCCGCCGCGCAGTCCGGGCACAGCGCGTGGTAGAAGGCGTCGACCTGCCGGTACGACTGCTTGCAGACGTAGCAGCGGCGCGGCCGCACGAAGTCGCCGGGCGAGGCCTTCTCGGGCAGGGCCAGCGGCGCGTCCTCCCGGCGGTCGGCCGCACCGGTCACGGCGCGGGCGATCACGGCGGCGTCGGCCTGCCGGGCGAGCTCCTTGCGCACCTTGCGCCGCCGGTGCCGCCCCTCGCGGACGAACGTCCCGGCGACGCGCTCGGTGCGCAGCCGGACCGGGTCGTCGGCGGGCAGGGTGCGCAGGCGGGCGATCGTACGGTCGAAGGCGGCGATCTCCGCCTCGGACAGCACGACGGCCGCCTGCGCGGACGGCGACGCGTCGACGCTCCCGGACCGCGACCCGACCTCACCCCCGGACGGCGACACGCCGACGCTCTCGGACAGCGAAACGACCTCACCCCCGGGCAGCGGCCCGACCTCACCCCCGGGCAGCGACACGGCGACACCTCCGGGCGGCGAGACGGCCTCGCTTTCGGACGACGCACCGGACGACGGCCCCGGGCCTGTCCGGCCCACCGCCCCGGACGGCGGCGTGTCGCCCCGTACCGGCCGCTGCATCGG
The DNA here is from genome assembly GCF_044744005.1 of Streptomyces sp. NPDC087440. Classification (NCBI taxonomy): domain Bacteria; kingdom Bacillati; phylum Actinomycetota; class Actinomycetes; order Kitasatosporales; family Streptomycetaceae; genus Streptomyces; species Streptomyces sp. NPDC087440. Next base: position 109,638 of record NZ_JBIUXN010000015.1, read on the forward strand.
CGGCGCGTCGCCCGGTACCGGCCGCCGCATCGGCCCCCCGGGCACCTCCGTCAACTCGCTGTCGCTGTGCGTGCGCATACGTACCCCCGTGCCCCGTGCCTGCTTATGGCTCCCCCGTGCGGGTGTTCTCCCCTCGCATGGTGCCCGTACGACGTGGGCGACGTCACCCGAGTTACCCCGCTGCCCGCGCGGACGCGTGGGGCGGCGGCCCCGGCCGGATTCGAACCGGCGTGTCTCACCTGTCAGATGAGCGCGCCTGCCTCTGCGCTACGGGACCGCCCGGCCCACCGGTCGGCCGGATTCGAACCGGCGTGTCTCATCTGCGGATGAGTGCGCCTGCCTCTGCGCTACGTTCCCGAGGGGCCGGGGCGATCCTAACGGGCGTCCTCGCGCAGCAGTTCGGCGGCCTTCTCCGCGAGGGCGACGGTCGGCGCGTGGGTGTGCCCGCGCGTGATCTGCGGCATCACGGACGCGTCGACCACCCGCAGCCCCTCCACCCCCCTGACCCGCAGTCGAGGGTCGGTGACCGACCCCGCGTCGCGGCCCATCCGGCAGGTGCCGGTGGGGTGGTAGAGGGTCTCCAGCGAGCCGCGCAGGGCGGCGGTCAGGGCGGCGTCGTCGACGACGCCCGGGTAGAGGCCCGTGGGGCCGCTGGTGTACGGGGCCAGGGCGCGCCCGGCGAAGAGGCTCTCCGCGCGCCGCACCCCGGCGACGAGTCGGCGCAGGTCGGAGCCGTCGGGGTCGGTGAGGTAGCCGGGGTCGATGCGCGGCGGGGCGTCCGGGTCGGGGCCGGTGAGGGTGATGCGGCCGGTGCTGGCGGGCTGGAGGAGGACGACGCCGATGGTGAGCCCGTGTTCGGTGGGCGGGGTGAGCCCGTGTCCGACGAACGGCACCGGGGCGAAGATCAGTTCCAGGTCGGGGGTGTCGAGTTCGGGGCCGCTGCGCACGAAGGCGATGGCCTCGGCGACGTTGGAGGTGAGCGGTCCGCGCCCGGCGAGCAGATAGCGGGCCAGGTTGGCGGGGGTGTCGGCGCCGGTGAGGGTGATCGGGTCGGGGCAGCGCAGGGTGACGGCGGTAGAGAGGTGGTCCTGGAGGTGGCGGCCCACCCCGGGCGAGGCGACGCGGGGTGCGATGCCGAGGGCGCGCAGTTCGTCGGCGTCGCCGATGCCGGAGTGCAGCAGGAGGTGCGGGGAGCCGATCGCCCCGGCGCTGAGGACGACTTCGCGGCGGGCGGTGAGCAGGCCGGGCACGCCGTCGGCCTCGACACCGACGACCCGGTCGGTGCCGGGTGCGAAGCGCAGCCGTCGTACCCGGGCGCCGGTGAAGACGTCGAGGTTGGGGCGGCGGCGGGCGGGCCGCAGGTAGCCGTCGGCGGCGCTCCAGCGGCTGCCGCGCCGCTGGTTGAGCGGGGTGACGGCGAAGCCGCTGTGGTCGGGGCCGTTGAGCTCGGGCAGTTCCCGCAGTCCGTCCTCGCGGCAGGCGTCGAGGAACGCGGCGGTCAGCGGGCTGGGGTCGCGGGGCGGCGAGATGAAGAGCGGGCCCTCGGTGCCGTACACGGTGCGGGCGGGGGTGGGGCCGGTCCACCGCTCGGCGCGCCGGAAGTACCGTACGAACGCGTCGTACCCCCACTCGTGCCCGGCCGCCTCGCCCCAGACGTCGTAGTCGTCGCGGTGGCCGCGCACCCACATCATGGCGTTCATGGACGAGCTGCCGCCGAGCATGTGCCCGCGCGGCCAGTACAACTCCCGCCCGTCCAGGGCCTCTTGCTTGGTGGTGCTGAAGTCCCAGTCGTACGGGGTCTTGAACAGCTTGGGGAAGGCCGCGGGTATCCGGATCTCCGGCTTGGCGCGGCGGTCGGGGCCGCCGGACTCGATGAGCGCGACCCGCACGGAGGGGTCCTCGGAGAGCCGGGCGGCGAGCACGCAGCCCGCCGATCCGGCGCCGACGACGAGATAGTCGTACCGGTGCGCGGCGCCCGGCCTCTGCGCGGTGGGTTGCTTGCGGCGACTCAACACGACTCCCTGGTAAGGCGGTTGCGGACTCGTGGACCTCACGAGTGCGGCATGGACGTGCCGGTGCCCCAGCATGACCGCCCGCGCGCCGTGTTACCAGTGGGTACTAGCGGGTTTCCCGGGCGCGGCGCAGCGAATACCGCTCCTTCTCGGAGAGCCCGCCCCAGACGCCGAAGCGCTCGTCGTGGGTGAGGGCGTAGTCCAGGCAGGCGGCACGCATGTCGCAGGCGCCACAGAGCTGCTTGGCCTCGCGGGTGGAGCTGCCGGGCTCGGGGAAGAAGAACTCGGGCCCGGTCTGGGCACACAGGGCGCTCTCCTGCCAGGAGAGCGCGTCGGCGGCGGGGAGGATGGCGTTGATCGGCATGCCGCACACGCTGCCCGCTTCCGATCAACATTCGATCAACGCTTGATCAATGCATCGTCAGTGCCTGATCAGGGCCCACCGCCGAACCCCATTGCACCGGCCCCGGGTGTCGTGGAGGATTCCCCCATGACCGTGCTGACCGTAACCCGAAAGGCCGATGCCGCGTAGGCATCGCAGGCGCGCGCGTGTCCGCGCCCACGCTCCGTCGACCCACGTTCCGTCGTTCGGCGTCCAGACGCTGAGTCTGCGTCTCCTCGTCCGCCCGCCCGAGGACCCTTCGCGCACCCTGCCTGTTCGGCCCCGGCGCCCCACTGTGGCCGACCGCCGAACCCCGCCGCACCGACATCGCCTGCGGCCACCGCTGTGTGCCGGAGTGCTGCGGCCTCCCGGTCCGCATCTCGACGCCGGAGCCCGGCTACGTCGACTGGCAGGCACGCCTGCGCCCCGACATGCACGGGCCGCCCGTGGCTCCGTACCACTTCCGCTTCGAGCGCGAGCAGTACCTGTACGTCCTGGAGTCGGCCCGCGACGACCACGCGTGGGAATGCCCGACGCGCACCGTCATGCGCCTGATCCGCGCCCGCGTCGAGACCGAACGCCCCTTCGCCGCACGGGGCTGAACCGGGTACCGCTACTGGTGGCGCAGCGACTCGCTCAGCGTCCGCTGCGTCTTTCCCGACCGCCGCCACCTCGACCTCACCCTCCCTCCGACCGACGCACCACCCCCCGAACAGGCCGCCGCCTTCCTGCGTACCCTCCTGGAGTCCCACCCGTGCCCGACGTCCCGCCCGTGAGAACACTCCGCCCCGCCACCACCCGTCTACTCCCGTACGCCCGGCTCCCCCGCCGGTACAAGGGCCGACGGATCGTCACCAGCACGGTCGACGTGTGGGGTCGGGCGCACTGGCTGCTGGCCCCCGCCGACAACGACCCGCCCATGGCACACCACGAGTCGCTCGTCGTCACCGTCGCCGACGGCACGGCCCGGGAGACCCACCTCGCCACACCGTCGCGGCGCTCCGCCAGGCTGGACGCGCTGCCGCACGGCGGCTTCGTGCTCGCCGACGCACGGTGCGCGCCGGGCGAGGAGAACGCCCAGGTCTTCGACGCGCTCGGCCGCCGCGCGGGGAGCTTCCCCGTGGGCGACGGCATCGAGCACCTGCTCGCCGACGAGGCGGGCGACGTGTGGGTGGGCTACTTCGACGAGGGGATCTACGGCGACGATCCGCTCTCCGCCGCGGGCCTGCGCCGGTTCAGCAGCACCGGGGAGCCGGTGTGGGAGTACGAGGGCGGTGCCGGGCGGGAGTGGATCTCCGCGTGTTACGCCCTGAACGTCCACGACCGTACGGCCTGGACCTGCCCCTACACGGGCTTCGCACTCTTCGACGTACGGAACGACGCCTTGGGGGCGCCGCGTCCCGCCCCGGTGCACGGCGCGAGGGGTGTCGCCGTGCACGGCGACCGGGTCGCCTTCTTCGGCGGCTACCTCGGCGCCGCCGACAACCTGCTGCTGTGCACACTCGACCCCGAGGCCGTCGAACCCCTGCGCGAGACCCGCCTGATCCACCAGGACGGCGGCCCGCTCGGGCGGCGCCGGGTGGTCTGCCGGGGCGCGCGGCTGTACGTGCAGGCCGGGCGCGGCGGGCAGTGGGGAGTGGTGGATCTCGCGCGGTGAGACGGGTTCGGAGGGGGTGTTCGGTGGGGAGGGAAGGGACGTCCGACGCCGACTGCCGCGAGGAGTAACCCACATGACCGACTTCGCAGTGATCGGCGGCGGGATCGCCGGACTGGCGACGGGGCTGCTGCTGGCCCGTCGGGGGCACGGCGTCACGCTCTTCGAGCAGGACTCCCGGGCGCCCGGCGGCGATCTCGACGCCGACTTCTTCGACTGGTCGCGTCCCAGGACCGTCCCGCAGGCGGTGCAGCCGCACACGCTGCTGGGTGCGGCCCGTTCCGTACTCATGGCGGAACTCCCGGATGTTTATGAGGAGTTGTTGCGTCGGGGGGCGTCCGAGTACCGCGAGATGAGTGTGTACGAGGGGGGCGTCGAGCCCGTTCCCGGCGACGCCGAGCTGGTGCTGCTCCAGCCCCGGCGCATCCTGCTGGAGACCGTGCTGTACGACGCGCTGCGCGCGGAGGCGCGGGCGGAGCTGCGGTTCGGGGAGCCGGTGACGGGGCTGGCCTTCGACGGAGTCGACGCGGGGGGTGTGCCCCGGGTCTGCGGGGTCCGGACGGGCGCCGGCGTGTACCCGGCTGACGTGGTCGTCGACTCGGCGGGGCGCCGGGGCGGTACGGCCGACTGGTTGGTCGAGGGGGGCGGGCGTGCGCCGGTGGTGGAGCGGCATCCCACCGGGGTCGTGTACTACTGCCGCTGGTACCGGCTCGCGGAGGGCGAGGTGCAGGGGGCTCCCGTGGTGGAGGGCGGCACGTTCGGGGGGTGTGCGGTCTTCCCGGCCGACAACAGGGTGTTCGGGGTCGCCCTGTTCCTGCACGCGGGTGATCCGACGCGGGCGGCACTGATGGACCCGGAGGTCTTCGAGGCGGCGGCCCGGACGTACACGTCCGGGGCCCAGTGGCTGGCCGTCGACGCCACGCCGCTCTCGGGGGTGCTGCCGCTGGCCGGTCTGGAGAACCGCTGGACCTCGCTGGTGGACGACGAAGGCCCGGTCGTCGCGGGGCTGTTGAACGTCGGCGACAGTCTGACGCACACCAACCCGACCATGGCGCAGGGCATTTCGCTGGCCCTGTGGTCGGCCCGGTGGGTGGCCGAGCACGTCGCGGACCAGGACCCTTCGCGCGCGGACTTCACCGCCGCCCACCACGCGTGGGCGCTGGAGACGCTCCGCCCGTGGTTCGACGTGCAGGTCCAGACGGACGAGGCGGTCGGCCGGCGCTACGCCGAGCGTGTGCCCGGTCCCCCGACGGGCTTCGCCCGCCAGCGGGCGGCGATGGTGGCCTGCGCCCTCACCGACCCGGTGGTGGGCCGGGCCCGGATGCGGGTGCGCCACCTGCGGGAGCTGCCCGCGACGGCGTACGGGGACGAGGAGGTACGGAGTCACGTGGCCGCGTGGCTGGCGGCGCACCCGGACTGGGAGCCGAAGGCCGAGGGCCCGGCGCGAGAGGAGTGGGAGAAGGTGGTGGGGGCGGGGCCGCGGTAGGCGGTCCGGGGCGGATCAGGCGCCGGGGCCGAGGACCTCCGTGAGGTCGTAGCTCACGGGCTCCTCCAGCTGCTCGTACGTGCAGCCGAGCGCCTCCCGGTCCGGCCGCCACCGCCGGAACTGCACCGTGTGCCGGAACCGTGTCCCCTGCATGTGGTCGTACGCCACCTCGCAGACCCGCGAGGGGTCCAGGGCGACCCAGGACTGGTCCTTCCCGCCGTTCCACCGGTTCTGGCTGCCCGGCAGCCGGTTCGCCTCGTGCGCGGACTGGTCCTCCCACGCCGCCCACGGATGCCGCGCCCCCGGTGCGAGCCGCAACGGTTCCAGTTCCTCGACCAGTTCCGCCCGCCGCTTCGCCGTGAACGCGGAGGCCGCGCCCACGTGCTGGAGCGTCCCGCCGTCGTCGTACAGGCCCAGCAGCAGCGACCCCACCCCCAGGCCCGGCGTCTTGTGCAGCCGGTACCCGGCCACCACGCAGTCCACCGTCCGCTCATGTTTGATCTTGTACATGAGGCGGGCGTCCGGCCGGTAGGGAAGGGTGAGCGGTTTCGCGACGATCCCGTCCAGGCCCGCCCCCTCGAACCGCTCGAACCACACCTGCGCCGTCTCCACGTCCGTGGTCGCGGGCGCCAGGTGTACGGGTGGTGCCGCCCCCTCCAGCACCTCCGTCAGAGCCTTGCGGCGCTGCTCCAGCGGTACGTCGAAGAGCGCCAGGTCCTCCAGGGCGAGCAGGTCGAAGGCGACGAAGCTGGCGGGGGTGCGTTCGGCCAGGAGGGTGATGCGGGAGTCGGCAGGGTGGATGCGGTCGGAGAGCCGCTCGAAGTCGAGCCGCCCGTCCTGCGCGACGACGATCTCGCCGTCGACGACGCAGCGCGCCGGGAGGTTGGCCAGCAGGCCCACGACCAGCTCCGGGAAGTAGCGGGTCAGGGGCTTTCCCGTACGGCTGCCGATAACCAGGGCGTCACCGTCGCGGTGCACGATCGCCCGGAAGCCGTCCCACTTGGCCTCGTACTGCATGCCGGGCGGGATCTTCTTGACCGCCTTGGCCAGCATCGGCTTGACCGGTGGCATGACCGGCAGGTTCATTCCGTTCACCGTGTGCGCGGGATTGTCGGCATTGGGGCCCATGTACCCGACCCTGCCTGAAACTCCGATATGCGGCATATGTAGGCTCGGCCTACCGTGGCGCACATGGGCAAAGCAGGCGAAGCGATCGAGCTGGATGCGGGAGGGCGGACCGTGCGGCTGTCCAGCCCCGACAAGGTCTACTTCCCGGCGCGCGGCTTCACGAAGGCGGACGTGGCGCGCTACTACCTGGCGGTCGCCCCCGGCATCCTGCGCGCGCTGCGCGAGCGGCCCACCACCCTGGAGCGCTTCCCGGACGGCGTCGACGGCGAGTCCTTCTACCAGAAGCGCGCCCCCAAGAACGTGCCCGACTGGCTACCGACGGCCACCATCACCTTCCCCAGCGGGCGCACCGCCGACGAGATCTGCCCGACCGAGGCGGCGGCCGTGCTGTGGGCGGCGAACCTGGGCACCCTGACCTTCCACCCCTGGGCGGTGCGCCGCGCCCACGTCGACCATCCCGACGAGCTGCGCATCGACCTGGACCCGCAGCCGGGCACCGACTTCGCCGACGCGGTACGGGCCGCGCACGAACTGCGTGCGGTGCTGGGCGAGCACGGGCTGCGCGGCTGGCCGAAGACGTCGGGCGGGCGGGGCCTGCACGTGTTCGTGCCGATCGAACCGCGCTGGGACTTCACGACGGTGCGCCGGGCGGCGATCGCGGTGGGCCGCGAGCTGGAGCGGCGGATGCCGGAGCGGGTGACGACGGCGTGGTGGAAGGAAGAGCGCGGGACGCGCATCTTCGTCGACTTCAACCAGACCGCGCGTGACCGCACCATGGCCTGCGCCTACTCGATCCGCCCGAAGCCGCACGCCCCGGTGTCCGCGCCGCTGCGCTGGGCGGAGCTGGACGAGGTGCGCCCCGAGGACTTCGACCTGGCCACGATGCCGGACCGGTTCGCCGAACTGGGCGACGTGCACGCGGACCTGGACGACCACGCGTTCGTACTGGACTCCCTGCTGGAGCTGGCGGACCAGGACGAGCGCGACCGGGGGCTCGGCGACCTGCCGTACCCGCCGGACTACCCGAAGATGCCGGGCGAACCGAAACGGGTCGCACCGAGCCGGGCGAAGCACGACGAGCAGGACAAGCAGGAACAGGGAGAGGGATGAGCAGCGAGATACCCGAGGCGGAGCAGGTCACCGAGCCCGCGCACGAGCGGCACGGGGCGCACGGGCGGGTGCGCACGGGGGCGGAGCGGTGGGAGGCCTTCAAGAAGGGCCCGTTCCTGCCCGCGACGGTGCTGGTGTTCATCCTGGCGGCGGCCGCCGGGCTCTTCGCGGGCTCGTACACGTACACGATGGCCAACCCCACGCCGCACCACATTCCGGCGGCGGTCGTCGGCGATCCGGCGACGCCCCAGCTGAAGACGTTCGTGGCGGGCCTGGACAAGGCGCTGCCCGGTTCGCTGAAGGTCACGTCGTACGCGACGGACGCGGCGGCCCGGGAGGCGGTGGAGGAGCAGCGCGAGTTCGCGGTGCTGCGGGCCGACGGGCAGAAGGTCGAACTCGACGTGTCGGGCGCGTCGGGCGCCTCGGTGGCGCAGCTGCTCGGGGAGGCCGGGGCGAAGGTGGGGCAGGCCGCCGGGGTCGACGTCGAGGTGAAGGACGTCAAGCCCTTGCAGCAGGGTGACCCGCGGGGCCTCGCACTCTTCTACATCTCCCTCGCGGCGGTCATCATCGGCTTCGTCGGGGCGATCCAACTGAGCGTGCACGCACGGGGTTTGAACCCGGCGGAGCGGATCGGCTTCCACATCGCGTACTCCCTGCTGGGGGCCTTCGTGATCGCGGCGGTGGTCGACTGGCTGCTGGGGGCGCTGGACCTTCCCTTCGTGCAGTCCTGGCTGATCCTGGCGCTGACGATGTTCACGTCGGGGATGGTCTTCACGATGTTCAACACGCTGATGGGGCGGTGGGCGATGCTGCCGACGTGGGGGCTGATGGTCCTGCTGGGCAACCCGTCGTCGGGCGGGGCGGTGTCGTGGCCGCTGCTGCCGTCGGTGCTGGGGCACATCGGGCGGTGGCTGCCGCCGGGGGCGTCGGTGAACGCGCAGCACACGGCGGTCTACTTCCAGGGGCACCAGCATGTGCTGCCGTACGTGGTGCTGGGCGGTTGGGCGGTCCTGTCCTGCACGGTCTTCTGGGTCTGGCGCCACCGGCACCCGGGGGGCCGCCCGCACCCGGCCACCCACGCCGCCTGACCCGGCCCGGGGACATCTCCCTTTGCGCAACCGGGCCCTTCCCCCGTAGCCCCCTTGGGCGGCGGGGCCGCCCTCCCCCTCCTCCCCCCTTAGCCCCCTTGGGCGGCGGGGCCGCCCCCCGGGGGCGGGACGGGCGGGCAAGGGGGCGGCCCCTCCCGCTCCCGGCCCACCCGGGTGCCGCCCCTGCCCAAGCCCCCGTGCCGGGTGCACGTCACCGCCAGGGCCCCGGCCCGCCTCCCGGCACCGGGCATGCGCAGCTCTGCCCCGCCGGGGCGAGGGGGTCCCCAGCCCCGCCCCTTCACCTAAACCCGCGGGGCCATTGCACGGTTCCGTGCGGGTGGGTGGGTGGCTGGTCGCGCAGTTCCCCGCGCCCCTGACGGGTCGCGCCCGCGCGGCGGAGCCGCACATCGAGTACAGCCCCGCGCACCTGAAGGGCGCGGACGCACGCGGGCTAGTGGAGTTCGATCGGGCAGGACGTGCGGGTCGTCGAGCTCGTGCCGACGAAGAGCTCGATGGCCCCCGGCTCCACCACGAAGCGACCATCCACCGCATTCGTCCAGAACCCCACATCCTCCGCCCCCAGCGCGAAGCGCACCCTCGCCCCCTCCCCCGCCCCCAGCGCCACCCGCTCGAACCCCCGCAGCCGCCGCACCGGCTGGACCAGCGACGCCACCGGGTCGTGGACGTACAGCTGCACGACCTCGTCGCCCGCCACCGGGCCCGTGTTCCGCACGGAGACCTCCACCTCGAAGCGTTCGCCCCGCTTGAGGTCCGCCACCGCGATCCGCGGCACGTTCACCGTCGGCGTGCCGAGCTCGAAGGTCGTGTAGCTCAGCCCGTACCCGAAGGGGAACTGCGGGGTCCGGTCCACGTCCAGGTAGCCGGTGATGAAGGTGTTGTCGGGCGACTTCGGATCGTACGGCCGCCCCGTGTTCTCGTGGTTGTAGTGGACCGGGACCTGCCCCACGTTCCGGGGGAAGGACGCGGGCAGCTTGCCGCCCGGGTTGACCTTCCCGAACAGCACGTCGGCGACGGCGTTGCCGCCCTCGATGCCCGGGTGCCACGCCTCCAGTACGGCGGAGGCCGACTCCACCCAGTTGCCGACCGTCAGCGGGCGGCCGTTGAGCAGGACGACGACGAAGGGGATGCCGGTCGCCGCCACCGCCTCGATCAGCTCTTCCTGGTCCCCGGGCAGGCCGAGGTCACTGCGTGACGCCGCCTCCCCGCTCAGCTTCGCGCCCTCGCCGACGACGACCACCACGACGTCCGCGCCCTTCGTCGCCCCCACCCCGTAGGTGATCCGCGCGCCGCGCCCGGCGACGTTGCGCATCCCGTGCAGCACCGTCACCGGCGGGAACTTCTCTCCGCCCGGCCCCGCCCACGTACCGTGCAGGTCACGGGAGTCGGCGAACGGGCCGACCACCGCCACCGCCTTCCCCGGCGCGATCGGCAGCACCCCGCCCTCGTTCTTCAGCAGCACCATCGAGCGTGCCGCGACCTCGCGGGCGGCCCGGCGCGCCTCGGGCGTCGGCCCGGGGACGGCCTGCGACTCCTCCGCGTACGGGTTCGCGAACAGCCCGAGCGCGTACTTGAGCCGCAGGACCCGTGCGACGGCGTCGTCGAGCCGCTCCTCCTTGATGCGCCCCGAGGCGAGCAACTCCGCACCGTGGTCGGCGAGATGGGTGCTGACCATCTCCATGTCGACGCCCGCACCCAGCGCGATGCGGGCCGCGTCCGCGCCGTCGGCGGCGAAGCCGTGCGGGAGGAGTTCGCCGACGCCGTTCCAGTCGCTCACCACGATGCCGTCGAACTCCCAGTCCTCCTTGAGGATTTCGGTGAGGGTGTGGGAGTTGGCGTGCGCCGGGATGCCGCTGAGGGTGTTGAAGGAGGCCATCACGGTGGCGCAGCCCGCGTCGAGGGCGGCCTTGAACGGCGGCAGGTAGAGGTTGCGCAGCCGGGACTCGGAGACGTCGACCGTGTTGTAGTCCCGGCCGCCCTCCGCCCCGCCGTACGCCGCGAAGTGCTTGGCGCAGGCTGCGACGCGGTCCTTGGCCGTCAGGTCGGAGCCCTGGTAGCCGCGCGTCTTGGCGGCCGCGAACGCCGCCGTCAGGTACGGGTCCTCGCCGCAGCTCTCCGCGATGCGGCCCCAGCGGGGCTCGTGGGTGACGTCCATCATCGGGGAGAACGTCCAGTGGACGCCGTTGGAGCGGGCCTCCTTCGCCGAGACCGCGCCGTCGACGCGCGCGGTCTCCGGGTCGAAGCTGGCGGCCTGGGCGAGCGGGATCGGGAAGGTGGTCCAGAAGCCGTGGATGACGTCGAGGCCGAAGACCAGCGGGATGCCGAGGCGGGACTCCTCGACGGCGATGCGTTGCAGCGCGTTGCTGTGCTTGGCGCCGATGATGTTGAGTACGGACCCCAACTCGCCCTTTCTGGCGGCCTGTTCGGCCTCGGCGGTCTGGCTGCCGCCGGGGCCCGTCGCGCCGGTCCAGGAGAGCTGCTGGAGCTGGCCGAGCTTCTCGGTGACGGTCATCCGCCCGATCAGCGCCCGGATCTCCTCCTCGTGCCCGCCCGCCGCATCGGCCGCCGCCTCTCCCGTCGCCGCCGCGGCGGCGGCACCGCTGCCGGTCATCGCCGCGAGGAAGGTACGCCGTCCCACGCCACCGTCACCCATGTCTTCACCTTTTGAATGAGTCGAGCCCGCTGATTGCCACGGAGGCTCCAGGTAATCACCTCGGGGGCTGTTGCGGGAGGGGTCGGTGAGGGGCGGGTGATCACGGTCCGCCCACTTGGCCCACACCTCCCTGACGCGCGCTCGCCTCACACGTGGGCGAGCAGGGCGTCCAGCGGATGCGGTACGCGGTCCAGGTCGAGGGCGTCGACCATGGCCCGCGCGTAGCTCTCCTTGCGCCCGGACGTGGTGCCGATGAACCTGCGGAGCTGCTGGAGGGTGGTGCGGGGTCGTTGTGCGGGCTGGTTGCGGAACGTACGCAGGGACCTCATGTCTCCCTGCTCTGCGGCGACTTGCTCCACTCCCCCGAAGCCGAGGGCGCGGATCAGTTCGTCCTCCAGGTCGGCGTCGCAGACGTAGAAGCCGAGGCGTTCCAGTTCGTCGTACGTCGTCGGGCTGCCGAGCCCGGCCCGCTCCAGGGCGCGCCGGAAGTACCCGGTCTCGGCGGCGTCGCACAGCCCGCACAGGCGCAGGTCCAGTCCCTGCGGGCCGAGCAGGGTGAGGAAGCGGCCGATGCTGGTGGCGCCGCCCATCGGTACGACGCAGACCCCTTCGGCGTCGAGGTCGCGCCCGCGTCGCACGGCGAGGGCCTCCAGCGCGGCGCGGTCGCTGACGCCTTCGACGAGGACGACGGTCCGGGGCCCCCGCGTCCGGGCGAGTTCCGCCGCGTCCTGCCGGGCCGCGTCCGCTCCCGGGCCACCGGCCGCCCAGGCGACGGCGGCCGCCCGGAACCGGTCCGTGACGTGTGGGTGCGGCCTGCTGTCCAGCTGGTTCTCGTCCACCGAGTCAGTGTCGCAGGCACGTCAAAGGAATGACGGGAGCGGGGAGTTGCACCCCGTCCCCCGCTCACGTCCGGGGGCCGACCAGCCCCGTGTCGTACGCGATGATCACGAGCTGGACCCGGTCGCGGGCGTCCAGCTTGGTGAAGAGGCGGGCCACGTGTGCCTTCACCGTGGCGATGCTGATGAAGAGTTCGGCGGCGATCTCGCTGTTGGACAGCCCGCGTCCGACCAGGACCAGCACCTCCCGCTCACGACCGGTGATGCCGTCCACCTCACGGGTGGCGGGGGCCGGAGTGGCGGCGGGGCGGGCCGCGAACTCGGCGATCAGACGGCGCGTGACGCTCGGCGCGATGAGGGCGTCGCCCGCCGCGACCACGCGGACCGCGGCGAGGATGTCCTCCAGCGCCATGTCCTTGACGACGAACCCGCTGGCCCCGGCGCGCAGCGAGCCGTGAACGTACGCGTCGTCGTCGAAGGTGGTGAGCATCAGGACGCGCACGGCGGGGTGGGCGGCGGTGATCCGGCGGGTGGCCTCGATGCCGTCGACACCGGGCATGCGGATGTCCATGACGACGACGTCGGGGCGGAGGTCGTCGACGAGCGCGACGGCCTGGCTCCCGTCGGCGGCCTCGCCCACCACCACGAGGTCGGGCGTGTCGACCATGAGGACGCGCAGCCCGGCCCGCACGAGGGGCTGGTCGTCGGCCAGCAGAACCCGAACACTCATCGCCCGCCCTCCGTCCGTGCCGCGCCTGGGGTCTCGCCCTCTCCGCCCCCAGGGCCGGCCGTCGGCTCATGACCGGCCGTCGGCTCATGACCGGCCGTGGGCTCATGGCCGGCGACGGGGTCCGCCTCGCGGGCCGCCTCGCCACCACGACCGCGCACACGCTCCCGCTTGTCCACGTGCGTCCCCTCCCCCGTCAGGGCCTCCGAGTCCGGGGCCGGTGCCACCACGCGCTCCACCTCGGGCGCCGGTACCGGCAGACGGGCCGTCACCCGGAAGCCGCCGTTCGGGCGTGGACCTGCGGTGAAGTCGCCGTGCAGCAGCGTCGTACGCTCGCGCATTCCGACCAGCCCGTAGCCGATGCCCTGCGGGAGGGTGCCGCCGGCGCCCTCGTCGTCGACCTCGACACGGAGTTCCTCGGCCCGCTGGTCGAGCGCCACCCGGCAGGCGTCGGTGCCCGCGTGCCGTACGACATTGGTGACCGCCTCCTGGACGATCCGGTACGCGGCCAGGTCCAGGTCCGCCGGGAGCGGGCGCGGCTCCCCGGTGCGGCGGAGGTCGACCCGTACGCCTGCGGCGGCCGCCGATTCCAACAGACGGTCGAGGTCGGCGAGGCCCGGTGCCGGGTCGAGGGGCACGCCGTGCGGGGTGTGGCCGGGTTCGGCCTGGCGGAGTGCGCCGAGCATGCGGCGCAGGCCGGAGAGGGTCTCGCGGCTGGTGCTCTCGATGGCGCTGAGCGCGTTGCGGGCCTCGTGCGGCTGGGTGTCGATCACGCGGCTGCCGACGCCCGCCTGGATGGCGATGATGCCGATGCTGTGGGCCACCATGTCGTGCAACTCCCGTGCGATGCGCAGGCGTTCGGCGGTGACGGCCTGCGCGGCGGTCTGCGCGCTGAGGGCCGCCGCGTGTCGCCTGCGCTCGCGGACCGAGTGGCCCACGCCCCAGGCGACGAGGAGGACGAGGAGGAAGAAGAGGAGGGTGGAGACGTAGACGTTCTGCCCGGCGGTGAAGTACGTCGCCGCTGCGGCCAGCGCCGCGAAGACGGCTGCGGCGGCCCCGATCGACCACCGCGGCCCGCGCGTGGCCGCGACGACCGCCACGGCGAAGGCTCCGGAGGCGACGAGCGCGTACCCGGCCCACTCCGCCTCGACCTGTACGGGCGCGATCGGGTAGCCCCTCGGGAACTCCACCCACCGGTCGGGAACGGTGGTCCCGGCCGCGAACGTACCGACGACCACGGACACCAGCGCGGGCAGCGGCCGGCGGCTCAGCAGCCCGAGCGGCAGCACGCCGAGCAGGATGGGCACCAGCACCTGGAGGGCGGTGGGATACGCCCTGCTCTCGTGCACGGCGAAGTAGAGGACGACGGGGAAGGCAAGCGCCCCGGCCCACGAGAGCGCACCGGCCCGGGAGAGTGCCCCGCCCCTGGAGAGAACTCCGACCCGGGCGGGGGCTCCACCCCGGGAAGGGAACCTCGCCCGGACGGGGACGGCACCGCCGCGCGGCGGCCGCCCCGGTGCAGCACCGCCACCGAGGCGCCCGGAAGCCGACGCGGCACCGGTTGCGCCACGGGACGCACCTCCGCCGCGCGCAGCACGTCCGGCCCGAGGACCACCTCCCGGACCCGGATCGCCCCCCGCACCCGGGTCGCCCCCGGTCCACCCGGCACGCCAAGCACCCCCCACCGGAGCGGCACCCCCCGCAACCGGATCGTCCCCGGTACCCCCCGCACCCGGGTCGCCCCCGGAGCCCGGCGCGCCTCCAGCGCCCCCGGCACCCGCAACCCGAGCGGCGCCCCCCGCACCCGAGCTCCCTCCCCGAGCGCGCCCCGCAGGCCCGGCGTCACCCACCCCGAAAACGCCCCCGACCCGCCCCCACAAGCGGCGGAGCCCCTGGCCGGAAGGCGTGGTGTCCGCACCCCGCACTGCTTCCTCGTACATGTGCACGATCGTACGGGTGGCGATCCCGGCCGGTCATTGGTCCCGAGGCGTACGCCCACGGGCTGCCCCCGGCAGCGGAAGGTGGCCGTTGGTCCGATGCCTCCGCAGGGGGCCGGGCGGCAGCCTGGTGCACATGATCGAAGCGAACGAACTCACCAAGCGGTACGGAAGGACCACCGCCGTCCGCGGTCTGTCCTTCACCGTGCGCCCGGGGCACGTCACCGGGTTCCTTGGCCCCAACGGGGCAGGGAAATCAACCACGTTGCGCATGATTCTCGGCCTCGACGCACCGACGTCGGGCACCGCGCTCGTCGCCGGGCGCTCCTTCGGCGCACTCCCCCGCGGGCTGCGGCACGTCGGAGCCCTGCTCGACGCCCACGACGTGCACCACGGGTACACGGCGCGCGCCCATCTGTCGGTGCTGGCGCGCAGCAACAACATCCCCCGCCGCCGGGTGGCCGAGGTGCTGGAGGAGGTCGGGCTCGCGCAGGCGGCGGGGCGGCGCATCGGCGGGTTCTCGCTCGGGATGAAGCAGCGGCTCGGGATCGCGGGCGCACTGCTCGGGGACCCGCCGGTGCTGATCTTCGACGAGCCGGTCAACGGCCTCGACCCGGAAGGGGTGTTGTGGCTCCGCATGCTCCTTCGGCGGCTGGCCGCCGAGGGGCGGACCGTGTTCGTGTCGAGCCATCTGATGTCGGAGATGGAGAGCACGGCCGAGCAGCTCGTCGTCATCGGGCGCGGCGAGCTGATCGCCGCCGAGAGCCTCGCCGCGTTCGCCGCGCGCGGCACCCGGCGGCGCGTCGCGGTACGCACCCCCGACGCCGGAACGCTCACTCCCGCACTCCGGGCGGCCGGGGCTTCCGTGACGGCGGACCCCGACGGGCTGCTGACGGTGACCGGCCTGCCCGCACCCCGGATCGGCGAGCTGGCCTCCCACGCCCGCGCGGTGCTGCACGAACTCACCCCGCGCTCCTCCTCGTTGGAGGAGGCCTTCATGGAACTGACCGCCGACAGCGTCGAATACACCACGGGAGACACCCGATGACCGCCACGCTCCACACCACCGCGCTCACCACCCCCACCACCCCACGCCCCCGCTTCTCCGACCTCCTCGCCGCCGAATGGCTCAAGCTGTGGTCCCTGCGCGCGACCCGCTGGGCCTTCCCCGCCACCGCCCTGATCATCGTCGGCATCGGCGTCAACGGGGCCCTCGCCGACTACCGCAACTTCCCCCAGTACCCCGAGGGAATCCGCGAGAACTTCGTCCCGACCTGGGCCCTGCGCGACGCGTTCCCGCTGGCCTCCGCCATGGTCCTGATGCTGATCGTCGGCACGCTGGGGGCCCTGTCCGTGGTCAATGAGTATGCGAGCGGGCTGATCCGCACGACGACCGCCGCCGTCCCCGCCCGTCGCTCCCTGCTGGCGGCGAAGGCGCTGGTCATGACGGGTGTGACGGCGGTGTTCGGAGTGGCTGTGGTGGCCGCCTCGTTCGCGGTGACACAGGCGATCCTGTCGGGGCGGAATGTGGGGCTGTCCTTCGGCGACCCCGAGGTGCTCGCGTCGCTGGCCGCGTCGGCGGCACTCGCGCCGATGAGTGCACTCGTCGGCCTGGGTCTCGGTGTGCTGCTGCGGCACGGTGCCGCGACGGTGGCGGTCACCGCGCTGGTGCTGGTGCTGCTGCCGTCGTTCGTCGGGCAGGAGGAGGCGTGGACGGCGGCCATCAAGTTCGCCCTGCCGCTGAACGCCTGGCAGAACCTGGCCACCGTCGCCCCGCTCCACGTCCCGCCGCCGCACACTCCTTCCCTCACCCACTCCTGGGTGGTGCTGGCGGTGTGGCCGCTGCTCGCCACGGCCGTGGCGCTCGCCCTCGTACGCCGCCGGGACCTGTGACGTACCGTCACTCCCCTTGTACGGGTGCCTGCTTCGGCGGAACAACGGGCACGGGCAGCACCAGCTTCGCGTAGGCGTGTGCCGGTACGGCCGGGTGCCGCGGGGCGACCGGCGCGACCCGCTCGTACGGCGCGCCCTGCACCGGGCGGAGGTCGGGCTCGCCCTTGTTCGGCCACAGGGACATGGCGCGTTCGGCCTGGGCGGTGATGGTGAGGGACGGGTTCACCCCGAGGTTGGCGGAGACCGCCGAACCGTCCACCACGGAGATCCCCGGGTGCCCGTACAGCCGGTGGTACGGGTCCACCACCCCCTCCTCGGCATCGGCCCCGATCGGGCAGCCGCCCAGGAAGTGCGCGGTGAGCGGGCGGCCGGTCAGCTCGCCGAGGTTGGTGCCGGGGAAGCCGTTGATGCGCTCGGCGAGCAGACGTGCGGCTTCCGCCCCCTCGGGAATGTGGGTGGGGTTGGGTGCGCCGTGTCCCTGTTCGGCGGTGAGGAGGCCCTTGCCGAGGCCCTTCTTCTTGACGGAGGTGGTGAGGGAGTTGTCGTGGGTCTGCATGACGAGGCCGATGATGGTGCGCTCGGACCAGCGGTACGTCGTGGCGGTCTTCGCGACGAGGACCGGGTGACGTACGAACTCCACTGCTGCGGCAAGGGACTTGGGGAGCCGCCCGCCCACCGTGTACTGGGGTACGCAGATCAGGGCCATCAGGTTGGAGCCCTTGCCGTAGCGGACGTTCTCGATGTGGGTGGTGGCGTTGGGGTGGATGGAGGAGGTGATGGCGACGCCCCGGGTGAAGTCGGGCTCCGCGCCCGGGCCGTACTTCTTTCGGTAGCGGCGCGGGAACGTCAACGCCCCTACCAGCGACTCGGAGTTGGTGCGGGTGAGGCGGCCCAGCCGGTCGGAGATGAGGGGCAGCAGACCGGTGTACTTCATCCGGTGCAGGAGGGTCTGCGTACCGTACGTTCCGGCCGCGACGACGACGTGACGGCAACGCAGCACCCGCCGCGCCCTTCGCCTGCCGCGCCGGTCGGTGGGTGCGCAGGTCACCGCGAAGCCACCACCGCCGTCGCCACCACCAGCGTCGCCGTCACCGCCGCCCGCTTCGCGGACGCTCAGGACGGTGGTCAGCGGGTGGATCGCCGCGCCCGCCCGTTCGGCGAGGTGGAGGTAGTTCTCGGTCAGGGTGTTCTTCGCGCCGTGCCGGCAGCCGGTCATGCAGGACCCGCACTCCACGCAGGCCTTGCGGTCGGGTCCGGCCCCGCCGAAGTAGGGGTCGGGGACGGTGTCGCCGGGGGCCGCCTTGGGGCCGGAGCCGTCGACGTCCTGGCCGTCGCCGAAGAAGACGCCGACGGGGGTGAGCCGGAAGGTGTCGGCGACGCCCATGTCGGCCGCCGCGGCCCGCAGGTGTTCGTCGGCCTCGGTGACGGTGGGGTTGGTGCGCACGCCCAGCATGCGGCGGGCCTGGTCGTAGTACGGAGCCAACTCCGCCTGCCAGTCGGTGATATGACCCCACTGCGGGTCCCCGAAGAAGGCGGGCGGAGGGACGTACAGGGTGTTCGCGTAGTTCAGCGAGCCGCCTCCCACGCCCGCTCCCGCGAGGACCATCACCGAGCGCAGGACGTGGATGCGCTGGATGCCGTACAGGCCGAGGGCCGGGGCCCAGAGGTAGTTGCGCAGGTCCCAGGAGTGCTTGGGCAGGGTGTCGGGCGTGAAGCGGCGGCCCGCTTCGAGGACACCGACGCGGTAGCCCTTCTCGGTGAGGCGCAGGGCGGCGACGGACCCGCCGAACCCGGAGCCGATCACGAGGACGTCGTAGTCGTACGGGTCCTCACCCCGTAACGTCTGTGCGCTCACCGGTACAGCTCCTCGATCTCGCTCCCGTACGCCGCCTCGACGGCCCGCCGCTTGACCTTGAGGGACGGGGTCAGCATCCCGTTCTCCTCGGTGAACTCCCCGTCCACCAGACGGAATTGGCGGATCGACTCGGCCCGGGAGACCGCCTCGTTGGCGTAGTCGACGGCCTTCTGCACGTCGGCACGCAGCTCCGGGTCGTCCAGGAGCGCGGCGAGCGGGGTGTCGCGCGGTCGCTTCCGTACCGCCAGCCAGTGCTGGAGTGCGTCGGGCTCCAGGGTGACGAGGGCGGCGATGTACGAGCGGTTGTCGCCGACGACCAGGCACTGGCCGACCGGCGGGCGGCTGCGCAGCCGGTCCTCCAGGATGCTCGGGGAGACGTTCTTGCCGCCGGAGGTGACGAGGATGTCCTTCTTTCGGCCGGTGATGGTGAGGTAGCCGTCGCCGTCGAGGCTGCCGAGGTCGCCGGTCGCGAACCAGCCGTCACTGAGCACCTCGACGCTCGCCGCCGGGTTGTTCCAGTACGAGCCGAACACGATCCCGCCCTTGACCAGCACTTCTCCGTCGTCCGCGATACGTATCGCGGTGCCGGGGACGGGCTGGCCGACCGTGCCGGGGCGGGGCGCGAGGGGCGGCACGATGGTGGCCGCCGCAGTCGTCTCGGTGAGGCCGTAGCCCTCGTAGACGATGATCCCGGCGGCGTAGAAGAAGAGGTTGAGGCGGTGGTCGAGCGGGGAGCCGCCGCTGATGGCGTAGCGCAGCTGCCCGCCGAGCTCCTTGCGGATGCGGCGGTAGACCAGCAGGTCGTACAGCGCCCACCCGGCGTACAGGCCCAGGCTCGGCCCCTTGCCGCCGCTGAGGTACTTGGCGAGGTACGCCTCGCCGAAGCGGACCCCGATCCGGTCGGCCCGCTCGAACGACGCGCCGCGCCCGATCTTCTCGGCGGTGGCCCGCCCGGTGTCGTGGATCTTCTCGAAGAGGTACGGCACGCCGACGATGAAGGTCGGCTTGAACTCCTGGAGTTCCGGGCGGAGTTCGTCGGGCTTGATGCTGGGGCAGTGTCCTATTTCGATACGGGCCTGGAGACAGGCGATCTGGATCGTGCGGCCCAGGATGTGGGCGAGCGGGAGGAAGAGGAGGGTGGCGGCGGTCTGTCCGGTGACGGCTTCGAAGACGGGGTGCAGCAGCCCGACGGTGTTTCCCGCCTCGGCGAGGAGGTTGGCGTGAGTCAGGACGCAGCCCTTGGGGCGGCCGGTGGTGCCGGAGGTGTAGCAGAGGGTGGCGATGGTGTCGGGGGTCAGGGCGGCACGCCGCTTGGTGACCTCCTGCTCCTCCACCTCGCCTCCCCCACCGGCGAGTTGGGCCATCGCACCGTCGTCGAGGGTCCAGATGCGCGGGGGCCGCTCCAGTCCCGCGGCGGCCTGGGCGACGACGTCCGCGTTCTCGCGGGTCTCGGTGACGACGAAGCGGGCGGCGGAGTCACGGAGGATCCACTCCACCTGCGCGGCCGAGGACGTGGCGTAGACGGGGACGCTCTGGCCGCCCGCCGCCCAGACGGCGAAGTCCAGGACTGCCCATTCGTACCGGGTGCGGCTCATCACGGCGACCCGCCCGCCGGGTTCGAGCCCGGCGGCGATCAATCCCCGTGCGGTGGCGGTGACTTCGGCCGCGAAGGTGCGGGCCGTGACCGGCTGCCAGCGGCCGGTGGCGGGGTCCTTGCGGCGCAGCACGACCGCGTCCGGGGCCTGTGCCGCATTGGTGTGGGGGATGTCGGCGGTGCTGCCGGTGGTGGCCACCGGGGCGAGGGCTCCGGCACGCGCCTCGCGCACCACACCGTCCTCGCGGGTCACTTCCACCGTGACCCGATGTGCCAGGTCGTCGCGCTGTCGTGCCTTCTTCAGGTCCTTGCGTACGCCCACTGCGGCTCCTTGGAAGCAGCTGACTTCGCCGTCAACTTACCGTCAGGTAGGGGGACTTGACCGCCCCCTGAACGACCCTTGTCACACAACCTACGGAACCGTAAGCTTACTCAAAAGTAAGCTTACTTAGAAGTAAGGAATGGAAAGTGGCCGACGACGCCAACGCCCTCTCGTCCGAGATCGCCTCCCTGGACTTCGCTTCCGTGTCCCCGGAGGAGTTCGCGCGGATCGTCAAGAAGCTGAGCCCGAAGGAGATCAAGGAGATCGCGCACGGCGAGCTGCGGGAGCGCGTACTGGCCGAGATCTTCGGGCGGATGGAGCGTCAGTTCCGGCCGGAGGCGGCGGGTTCGCTGGACGCGCTGATCCGCTGGAAGGTGACCGGCGGCGACGGCGAGGGCGACGCCGTGTACGAGACTCACATCAAGGGCGGTGTCTGCACGGTCACTTCGGGCCGCTCGGAGAACGAGTCCCGGGTGACCCTGATCATGGGGGACGCCGAGTTCCTCAAGCTGGTCTCCGGCAACGGCAACCCGGTGACGATGTTCCTCACCCGCAAGCTGAAGCTGGTCGGTGACGTCGCGCTCGCGGCCGGGCTCACCCGCTACTTCGACATCCCCAAGGCGTAGGGGGACTGCGCGAGATGAGCGGCTTCTCCCTCGAACTCAACGAAGAGCACCGGGATTTGAAGGACTGGGTGCACGGCTTCGCCGCCGAGGTGGTCCGCCCGGCAGCATCCGAGTGGGACGAACGCGAGGAGACCCCCTGGCCCGTCATCCAGGAGGCCGCGAAGATCGGCCTGTACGGCTTCGAGTCCCTCGCCGACATGTTCGGCGACCCCACCGGGCTCTCCCTCCAGATCGCCAACGAGGAACTCTTCTGGGGCGACGCGGGCATCGGCATGGCCCTCTTCGGCACCTCCCTGGCGGTCGCCGGGATCTTCTCCGCCGGATCCCCCGACCAACTCGCCGAGTGGGTCCCGCAGTGTTACGGCGACGAGGACGACCCGAAACTGGCGGCGTTCTGCGTCTCCGAACCCGAAGCGGGCTCCGACGTCTCCGCGATGCGCACCCGGGCCCGCTACGACGAGGCCCGCGACCAGTGGACGCTGAACGGCCAGAAGGCGTGGATCACCAACGGAGGCATCGCGAACGTGCACGTCGTGGTGGCCTCCGTGGACCCGTCGCTGGGCGCGCGCGGCCAGGCGGCCTTCTTGGTGCCGCCCGGCACGCGGGGCCTCGAAGGCAACCGGAAGATCAAGAAGCTGGGCCTGCGCGCCTCGCACACCGCCGACGTCTTCCTGGACGACGTGGTGGTGCCCGGCAGCTGCCTGCTCGGCGGAAAGGAACGCCTCGACCGGCGGCTGGCCAGGGCCCGCGAGGGCGGCACCGCCAAGGGGCAGGCCGCGATGGCGACCTTCGAGGTGAGCCGCCCCACGGTCGGCGCGCAGGCGCTCGGCATCGCCCGGGCCGCGTACGAGTACGCGCTGGAGTACGCGGGCGAGCGGCAGGCCTTCGGCCGTTCCATCGTGGAGAACCAGTCGATCGCCTTCGCCCTGGCCGACGTCCGCACCGAGATCGAGGCGGTACGGCTGCTGATCTGGCAGGCCGCCTGGATGGCCCGCAACGACAAGCCGTTCACCGCGGGTCAGGGCTCGATGGCCAAGCTGCGCGCGGGCGAGCTGGCGGTGCACGCGACGGAGAAGGCCGTGCAGATCCTCGGCGGGGCGGGGTACAGCCGCGAGCATCCGGTGGAGCGCATGTACCGGGACGCGAAGATCTACACCATATTCGAGGGCACGAGCGAGATCCAACGACTGGTCATCGCAAGGTCATTGACGGGCCGTCACATCAGGTGACCTCCGGACCGGCTAGGACTTCTTCGGAGGCCGACCGCGCCGGATCGCGTAAGCCCGCAGCTTGCTGTAGCCGCGTACGGAGACCGGGCGCAACGACCGTACGTGGTAGTCGGGTTGGTCGCGCAGCCCGTCGGCGAGCTGCTGGTCGGCGACGATGGTTCCGGGGCGGGCCACGGCGGTCAGCCGGGCGGCGATGTTGACGACCTCGCCGTAGACGTCGCCGAGCCTGCCGAGCACCTGCCCGTGTGCGAGGCCGGTGCGCAGCTCGGGCATGTCGGGGTCGGCCTCCGCGCGTTCCAGCAGGACGAGGGCGATCTCAGCGGCGGCGGCCGGACAGTCGACGGTGAACAGGACCTCGTCCCCGATCGTCTTGACGACCCGGCCGCCGTGCTCGCTGACTGCATCGGCGGCCACCGACTCGAACTTCTCCAGTACGGCGACGAGCGCGTGCTCGCCGAGGCGGCGGGTGAGCCGGGTGTAGCCGACCATGTCGACGAACCCGACGGCGGTGTGCCGGGTCTCGCGGCCCGCCATGCCGTCGAGCGAGAGCACGCGTCCCGCGTGGGCGGTGAGGTGGCGGCGCCAGACGTACCCCTGGAGCTGTTCGAGCGCGGGCAGCAGGACTTCGGCGAGTCCGACCACGTCACCGGAGTCCGACGACCCGTCCGTCCCGGCGAGCCAGTCCCGGACCATCTCGATCTGCCACTCCGCGAGGCGGGACAGGTGGTGCCCCAGTGCACGCGTCACTGCCGCATCGAGCGAGGGGTCGATGAGCCCGGACTCCAGCAGGCCGTAAGCAGTACGGGCGGCGGCCACGTCGGCGTCCGTGAACACCACCTCGTCGTCACCCGCCGCGGCAAACCCGAGCGCCCGCCACAGCCGGTGCACACGCTCCTGCGGCACCTCGGCGAGGGCGGCGACCTCAGCACGGGTATACCGCCGCGCCCCACCCAACAGAAACGCTTCGAGGGCGGCGGCGGGGGTGGTGGGACTGCTGTCGCGGGACGCGTGGGGGGTGGTGTCGGCGGACGCGTGGGGGGCGGTGTCGGCAGACGCCCGGGGGCCGGTGTCGGCAGACGCGTGAGGGTCGCTGTCGGCGGACGCCTGGGGGCCGGTGTCGGCAGACGCGTGAGGGACGCTGTCGGCAGACGCGTGAGGGACAGTGTTGGCGGACGCCTGAGGGACGGTGTCGGTCATGCCCCCATGCTGTCGCCCCTACGGCACCCACCACCAGCACATCACCCCCGCGCCTCCAGCCCCTTTACGTACCGGGGGCGCGCCCTCCCCCAGCCCCCCCTTCGCCACCCCGCCCCCCTGGGCTCCGCCCACTTCCTCACCCCGCCCCCTTGGGCGACGGGGCCGCCCAAGGGGGCGGAACGGGCGGGCAAGGGGGCGGCCCACCCGACACGGGCCCGCCCCGGTTCCGGCCCTCTCGCCACCGGCCCACCCCACCACCGGCCCCCAGCCAAGCCCCACACCGGCCGCGCCCCACGCAGAGGCCCCGGCCAAGCCCCCCGCCGGACGCCCGTCCACAGAAGCCCCGGCCCACCCCCGTACCCCCCCATCACCGCACCAGCCCACCCCCACGTGCACAACCCCCCACCCAATGCCACCGTGCAAAAGTGACCACCGCCAGCGAGCAAGCCCCCACCGCGCCGCCCTCCACCCCGGTGCCCCCCGTCCTCGACGGCCGCCGACGCAACATCGTCTTCGGGACGATCATGCTGGGCGTCCTCCTCGCGGCCCTCGACCAGACGATCGTCGGCACGGCCCTGCCGACGATCGTCTCGGACCTCGGCGGCGCGGCCCACATGTCGTGGGTGGTTACGGCGTACCTGCTCGCGGAGACGGTCGCGACCGTCCTGGTCGGCAAGTTCGGCGACCTGTTCGGCCGGAAGGTCGTCTTCCAGATCTCGGCGATCGTCTTCATCACGGGCTCCTTCCTCTGCGGCCTGGCCACCGACATGACCCTCCTCATCGCATGGCGCGCGGTGCAGGGAATCGGCGCCGGCGGCCTGATGGTCACGGCGATGGCCCTGATCGCCGACGTCATCCCGCTCCGCGAGCGCGGCAAGTACCAGGGTGCGATCGGCGCGGTCTTCGGCGTCTCGACCGTCGTCGGCCCGCTCCTCGGCGGCCTCTTCACGGACCACATGTCGTGGCGCTGGGCCTTCTACGTCAACGTTCCGATCGCGATCCTGGTCGTGATCGCGGCCGCCCGCACGATCCCCTCCGTCAAGTCCGCGAACAAGCCCCGCATCGACTACCTGGGCATCGCACTCGTCGCGATCGGCTCCAGCGCCCTGGTCCTGGCGACGAGCTGGGGCGGCAACGAGTACGCGTGGGGCTCGGCCGTCATCATCGGCCTCTTCGTCGGCGGCATCGTCGCGCTCGCCCTCTTCTGCCTGGTGGAGACCCGGGCGGCGGAGCCCATGCTCCCGATGAAGCTGTTCGCCAACCCCGTCTTCACGGTCTGCTCGATCCTCAGCTTCATCGTGGGCTTCGCGATGCTCGGCGCGATGACCTTCCTCCCCACGTACCTCCAGTACGTCGACGGAGACTCGGCCACGATCTCGGGCGTCCGCACGCTCCCCATGGTGATCGGCCTGCTCATCGCGTCGATCTTCAGCGGCAACGTGGTCAGCAAGACGGGCACCTACCGCATCTTCCCGATCATCGGCTCGGCGGTGATGGGCCTCGGCCTCTACCTCCTGTCCCTCATGGGCCCCTCCACCAACACCTGGCTGGAGTCCCTCTACATGTTCGTGCTGGGCGTCGGCATCGGCCTGTGCATGCAGGTCCTGACGATCGCCGTGCAGAACACCGTCGACTACGCGGACCTGGGCACCGCCACCTCCGGCGTCACCTTCTTCCGTACGCTCGGCAGCTCGTTCGGCGCTGCGGTCTTCGGCACGATCTACGCGAACTCCCTCAAGCCGAATCTGGAGGAGGGCATCACGGCGGCAGCCCGCCTGGCCCCCGCCGGAACCGACCCCGCCGCCATCGCGCAGGCCGCACAGAACCCGCAGGCCCTGCACAAGCTCCCCGCCGCGCAGATCGCGCCGATCACCGAGGCGTACGCGAACACGCTCAGCACGGTCTTCCTGTGGACGGTGCCGGTGGCGGTACTCGGCTTCCTCGTCTCGCTCTTCCTCAAGCAGGTGGAACTGCGCGACACCTCACGCGCCGCGTCCGCCGACCTCGGCGAGGGCTTCGCGCAGCCGACGCCGAGCGGGGCGGGCGGCTCCTCGCAGGCGCTGGAACTGGCGGTCGCCCGCATCGTCCACACGAAGGGCGCGCTGACGGCCCGCCAGGTCGTCGCGAACTCCGACACCCGCCTGGACATCGCCGGCGCATGGGCGGTCATGCAGGTGGACCTCTTCACCCGCATGGTCGGCCACGCCACCCTCGGCCTGATCGCCGGCCGCCGAAACGTCCCCCCGGAGGTCCTGCTCCCGGTCTTCGACCGCATGGTCGACGAGGGCTACCTGACCCGCGACGGCAACTTCCTCGCCCACACGGCGGCGGGCGAACGCGAGGCCCGCGTCATCGCGGACGCGTGGTCGAACTGGCTCGGCGACCAACTCGAAAGGGACGCGGGCCGCCCGCGCAGCGCGGAGTTGCGAGCCGCAGCCGACCGCATCGCCAAACGCCTCCTGGCGGAGGACCTGGCCCAGAGCCTGCCAGTGGCGGAACGGGAGGGGGCGTCGGTCGCCTGACCGACCCCGCCGGTGGCCCGGGGCCGCGCCCGCTCGGCACCTCCGCCGTTGCGGGCGCGACCAGCCACGACATCCCCGTCACGGAACCGCGCACTGGTGCATGGCGACGCTCCGACGGAGCGGAACGGCCGGGGACTCTGCTCGCCGACGGCGGCCAGAACAACCACCGGCCACCCGACACCGCTCACCGTCGCGCACAACGCAACCTGCCGGGGCGGGGGGGGCGGGGGGGGGGGGGGGGGGGGGGGGGGGGGGGGGGGGGGGGGGGGGGGGGGCGCGTCCCCCCCCCCCCCCCCCCCCCCCCCCCCCCCCCCCCCCCCCCCCCCCCCCCCCCAACCCCCCCCCCCCCCCCCCCCCCCCCCCCCCCGCGCCTCGCGCCCCCGGCTCACGCCTGATCCATCCGGCGCCCTGGCAATCCCGCGACCCCGCGACCCCGCGACCCCGCGACCAAGTCTGAGCGTCCCGCGCCGCGCACACGAGCCCGTGCCGCGCTGGGCGAATCGCACTGCGCAGTATCAACCCGCTTGCCGTGCGCACAAACCCGAGGAACGCCGGGCGGGCGCGGCGCACTGTGCGGTTCCCCCACGCTCCGCGCACAACGAGCCCCATGCTTGCCATGCGCAGCGCCCTGCTCGGTCTTCACCCGCACACGAGCCCGAACCCAGCCATCCCCCACGCACCCCTCCCTCACGCAGCCACGCGAACCCTCCCCGGCAGCGTCAGGTAGTACCGCTCCAGGGACTCCTCCTCACCCCCACCCTCGTACCGGTTCCCCACCTTCCCCAACGGGCTCCGCACCATCCCGTCCCCCATCCGCACCCCGACCCACTGCCGGAAATACCCCCGCTGGTCCTCGTCCAAATCAACCCACTCAGCCCCGGCATTCCGCACCAGAACCTCCCCCACATACGCCCCGAGCCCGAAGAGATTCCGCGCGATCAGCCCCTGCTCCACCGCACCACTCCGCAACTCGTCAACCAGAAAATCCACGACCCGCAAACTCTTCACAGAGAAATCCAACGGCAACCGGCGTCCCACGGTCACCCGTTCCACAAATCCCTGGGCAATGTGCCGCATGTCCTCGGCTCTCGGAACCCGCTTCTGCTGTCCGTCACCGGCCACGGCTCCCACCCCTCCCTCTCACTTGGTCAAGGGGAGGCACGCAACTCTCCCCACCTGCTCACCCATCCAAGCGAAATCACCCCCACAACCGTCACACGATCCCCCCGTGGCCCTTCTCACGCCCTCCATCACCTCACTCCGTACAACCCTTCACCCCGCTCATTCGTCTACGCCGTCAAATACCCACCCCTTTCTCCGCGTTGACGACGTTGACGACATTCAAGCCCCTGATCAACCAATCCCACGGCTCGCACCGAATAGACCGCATGTCCTTTATCTACCCCCTACATGCGGAATAGCCTCGGGCACTACCGCAGCAGGTCCCAGTCAATCTCCGGATCTTCGACAAAGTCCACGATGTCCGGCCGGTGCGACCGCTGCCCGTTGACATGCCCCGCGACCCGGCCGACGGCCTCCGGGCGCGCGCCCGTGCGCAGAACGCAGAACTCCTCCACCGCCACCCGGACCCTCGGCATCCGCAGGGCGCTATCCGGATCATGGAACAGCGGTTAGCACGGGTCCGACACCACTCGCGGATCAAACCCAACGGGTTCCGGGCTGTCCGAGATCCAGACGGAGTCATACACCCCGCCCGTCCAGGGGCTCCCCTCATCGACGAACCAGACGAGCGCCCCGTACCCCCGACTCGGGTTGGCGGCGACCCGCAGGTTGCTCCCGTACATCAACTCCCCCTGACGCCCGCCCTCTCCCTTCAGAGAGAAATAACCAGGCAGCATCACCGGGCGAGTAGTCCCGCCCGCTTCCCCCCCTCCCCCTTCAACCCACCCAGCACCTCACCGACATCGTGCGACACATTCGCCGGCCCAACGTCACAGCGCCATTCGCCCTCGAAGAACACACTCAGGAACACGCACTCTCCCCGGAAGTACGCGCGCACTGCCGGACCACCGGAACGCTCGGCGCACACCCACGCCCATCCGCCCGCAGCTGTACGGCCAGCCCCCGCAGCCCCCGCGCCGTCGCCATCCGCACGGCCCCCGCCCGCTTCCCCAGCACCCTCCCGGCCTCAGGGCTCCCCAACCCCACCAGCACCCTCAACAACACGGCCTCCCCCTGATCCGACGGCAACGCCCGCACCATCCGCATCACGCAAGCGGTCGCCAACGCATCCATCACGACCTCAGCCGCATCCTTCGCCACCGGCCCGCCGTACGACTCCCACTCCACCGGCACGGCCACCTGCCGGGGCCTGCTCCGCACCCACCGCAGATGATCGACGGCCCGGTTCCGCGCCACGGCCCGCACCCACCCCCGAAACGCGTCCCCGTCCCCCGCGAACCGGCTCACATCCCGGCTGACCTGCAACCACGCCTCGGAGGCGACGTCCTCCGCCTCCTCCCCCACCAGTGTCCGCACGTACCGCAACACCCCTGGCTGCACGATCCGATACGCGACGGCAAAGCACCCCTCGTCCCCTCGCCGCGCCCCCTCGACCGCCCGCGTCAGCTCCGCCCGCTCCGCTTCCGGAGCTCTCCCACTGCCGGACACACGTTCCTCTTCACCTCGACCGACACTGCGCATCGTGCCCATGTACGCAGCGGAGCCCCACCCCTCACAGCAACCTCACAGCTCCACGGCGAGCACACCCCTACCACAGGCCAGGTCCGTACCTGATACGACCTCAGATTCCGGTCACCCCTCCCATGCAGGCCCCAACCCCGACAAACCCCCATGGCTCCAGCCCCGCACTCACCCCCGCGAACCCGAACCTCCTACAGGAACAGCACGGCGCCCACGGCCCGGTACACGCACACGACGCCGATCACCAGGAACACAGCCTTCGAGAGCAGACCGCGCGCGAATACCGCAACAGCGACTCCGGCGCATGCACCGGCCAGGCCAACCGAGATCAGCGGACCGTAGGCACCGTCGCTGCCCTTCCTCCCCAGGAAGACCGAGGGATGGCCCAGCTCCGTCGTAGCCGCGAAGCCGAAGACCACCAGCAGCGCTGCGGCGAGCTAGAGCACCCCTGCTCCGCAACACCTGACGAAGGCCTCCGAACGCCGCACGCCCATGCCCCCTCCCGAACGTCAGAAGCGCCCTGCCGATATTCCGGCAGGGCGCCCATGCACCACACAAATCGGTCAGCCGACGACCGGGAGACCCCTGACGCCAGCCACGAAGGACGACCAGGCCGCGGCCCCGAAGACGAGCGCAGGCCCGTCCGAAACCTTGCTGTCGCGCACGGGGACGAGCCCGGGGAACTGATCGGCGACCTCGACGCACTGGCCGCCGTCGGTGTTGCTGTACGAACTCTTGCGCCAGACAGCGGTGCTCAGATCAAGGGATCGCACGGTAGGTCCTCCAGCATGTCCGTGATGAACTTCCGCGACGCCGCCGGATTCAGGGCCAGGTCGCGCACCACATCATAGGCACGCTGCATTCGCTCAACCTGCGCGGATTCCTGGACCAGTTCACCCCGAAAGTTGTTCTCGGTGTAGGCGACCGGCTGCCCGTCCGCCATCCGCAGAAACATGGCGTCCGTATTCATCAGATGATGCAGACCGGCATCGAGTGGCAGCACGTGCAGCGTGACATTGGGCCGGTCCGCGGCCTCCACCAGATGCTCCAACTGCTCCCGCCACGCACCCGCGTCCCGCAACGGCGTCCGCAGGACCGTCTCCGACAGGATGGTCCGGAAGTGCGGCGCGTGATCGCCCTCCAGCAACTGCGCCCGCCCGACGCGAGCCGCGACCTGCTGGTTGAACTCCTCACCGCGCAGGCCACCCGCCGCGAGGGCCTCGCGCGCGTACCCCTCCGTCTGCAACAGCCCGGGCGGCGCGCTCACCGCGTAGTGCCACAGGCTGACGGCCTCCGCCTCCAGCGCCATGTACCGCCGGTACTGCTCGCGGAACTGCGCCGGGTCCCCCACCGCCAGCTCCCACAGCGCGAGCAGCAGCCCCGGCGTCCCGTAGTGCTGATCCAGCGCCTGTACGACCTCGGGGCCGCCCAGCGTCTCCCCGCTCTCCATCTTCCCGAACAACGACCAGTCCCAGCCCAGGACTTCACCCAGCTTGCGCAGGCTGTCACCCCGCTCGGTCCGCAACCGGCGCAGTTCCTCGGTGAACCGCACCCGCGGCTCCTGACTGCGGCCGGTGACCACCCGTCTCGTCGGCATCGTGTCGACCTCCGTGGTTCTGTGGAAGGTGTGGAGCTAACTGCGAAGGGAAGAGAAGTTCACGCCAAAACGGTCATTCCGCCCGCGACTCGGGGTCACTCTCGTAGTGCCCAGCAACCACGCAGAGTAGTCCAAGTGCCGTACGCCCCGCAGGCGTTGGCCGCAGAGAGCGGAGCCCGCACATGACCCAGACGCCACCTCCATCACCTCCAACCCCCGACGACCACACCGTCATCCGGCACTGGACCTACCGCCCCCGCTCCGTGGGCCTGGCCCGCGCCGAACTCCGCAAGACGCTGGCCGACTGGGGCCTGAGCGCATTGGAGGACACGGCCACGCTGATCCTCTCCGAGCTCCTCACCAACGCCCAACGCCACGCCCACGTCCCCGGCCGCCACATCGAGACGCGGTTCACCCGCCTCCCCGCCCCCACCGGAATCCGCCTGGAGGTCCACGACGCCTCCCCCCACCACCCCCAACTCCGCACGACAGCAGCCCCCGACGCCTGCGAGGGCCGCGGCCTCCCCCTCGTCAACCTCCTCGCCACCGACTGGGGAGTCACCCCACGCAACGGCCCCGGCAAACTGATCTGGGCCGAGTACGTCGCCACCTCACCCAGCGACGCAAAAGGCCGGCCCGCGTAGCGTCAGGCCACCCCTACGCGTAGAAACGCTTCACGACTGCCTGGCCCGCTTGAGCGGCAGCCAGATAGAACGCCCTCAACTCCTCGAAGATCCCACGCGCCTCCTCCAGGAGCCCTTCGGGGAAGGCCCCGAAGAGCTCATCCAGCGCCGCGCGATGAACCCGCGCAAGCTCATCAAAATCCGCCCCCTGCAAGAACCTCGACGCTTGCGCGACCCGCTCCCCCGAAAGCCAGGAGATGGAGTTCGGAGCCCCTCCGACAATGACAAGGAAGTCTCCACCGAGGACCGGCAAGCATTCTGGACCCGAGCTTCCCTGCCGATTCCCAGAAATCAAGGCGTCCATCATCTGCCACTGCTGGCCGACGTCACAGAGGATGAAATTCTCACGCTCTTCGGCATACACCTCCTCACTCTCCGTAGCGTCGAACCCTGCCTCCAAGATCTCGCCCCCCGCGGAAACAACCTCCGGCGAGACCCTCCGCAACAGCATGGAACTTCCCAACGCCCTGCCCTCACTTCCCGTGATTTCTCGCCCCGGCCCACGCGCGCTCCGCAGGCCGCCCTGCACGCAAGGGTCTCGAACGACCTCTACAGCGGCAGCCAGCTCGGCCACCATGGCGGCACGTTGTCAGGCGAGCAATAGCTGACCGGATACCCGTCAGGCGCGTGCCAGATCGCCATCAACGGCCACAGAAGTACCACGCAAACGGGAACAGTCAGCAGCAGCGGAATCAGCAGCCCACGCCTGCCCGTGATGCTGCGCATCAGCCACCAGGCAAAGGTCGACACTGCCGCCAGCGAGGTCGATGCCACGACGAACTCCCCAAGATTTGGACGATCCAGACCTGAGATTCACCCGCCACTGGCCCTGGACTGGCGTGATCATTGACGCAATCCAGCGACTCGATACACTCCCGAACCCTGGATGAACAGCAGCAAACGGCCCGTCCCGACGAACTCGAACCGCCCACCGGAGCCGTGGAACCGGGCGCACACCCGACGCGGCAGCCGGGCCATCGGCCTACGCGTCACCGAACCGACAAGCCGAAACGGCCCGCAGGAGAATCCGACGACCCGTCACAGAAGTTCGAGGCTTTCACCCTAAGAGCTCGTAACAGGATCATGGGTGGGCCTTCTTGAGGCGGCGCCAGCAGATCTGGCTGCAGGCCAACGAGACGAAGGCGTTGTGGAGTTCGAGGCGTCGTGCCCAGCGCACGGCGAGGCGCATGAACTGGTGGAGCAGGGCGAAGGTCTGCTCCACGACGTAGCGGAGCTTGCCGAGGCCCTTGATGTTCGGGGCACCCTTGCGGGAGATCACGGGCATGATCCGGCGCTTGCGCAGTCCGCGCCGGACGGCCTTGGAGTCGTACGCCTTGTCACCCAGGAGAGCGTCGGGTCGGCGTCGCGGCCGACCGGGGCGTCCGGCCACGGGCGGCAGACCATCGACCAGGGCGAGAGTCTGGGTGATGTCGTTGGCGTTCGCCGCGGTGATGATGACGTGGAACGGAGTGCCGCGTCCGTCGCAGATCAGGTGGTGCTTGCTGCCTGTTTTCCGCCGGTCGACCGGCGACGGACCGGTCGCGGCACCCCCCTTTTCGCGCGGATGTGGGAGCCGTCCACACACGCGCGGGACCAGTCGAGTTCGCCGGCCGCGTTCAGCTTCGCAAGCAGGATGCGGTGCAACTGCTCGAAAACCCAGGCCTGCTGCCAGCGATCCAACCGCCGCCAGCAGGTCTGCCCGGAGCCGAACCCCAGCTCCGGAGGCAGAAGTTGCCAGGCGATGTCCTGGTGCAGGACGTACAGGATGCCCTGCAGGCACATCCGGTCGTCCACCGGCTTCGGCCCCGGCGACCGCTCGGGCCAGCGCGGCAGCAGCGGTTCGATCAATGCCCACAAGTCGTCGTCCACGATCCACGGCCGAGTCGTCACACCCATCCGAACGACCAGATCATCACAACAGTCACGCCCGACCAGGGCACTTCAGCAAGATCCTGTTACCAGTTCTAAGGGTCACTCGATACGATCCGGAGGGAAGTTTGGAAACTTTTCAATCAGAAGTCTATATGTATTCGGGTAGGTTCCCATGAGGAACTCCTTGAAACTCTGGCGTGAATACGGCAGCGCATTCTCGAATGCCTTCAAGATGGTCTGTTCGCTCACGACAAATTGATCGAAGACTTGAAACTCCAGAGCGCCTTGAATGTGTTCGTCCGGGTTCTCGGTGAGATCCTCAATGAAGCTGAAAGATTCCCTCAGGGTAGACGAATCTGGCGATTCCTTTGACAATTCCGGTAGCAAGATCGGATGCATGAAATTCATGAGAAGGAAATCATAGAGATCGGCCTCTTCGGGCCACCTGGAGAGCTCCATCCTGCGCTCAGGGGAAGCGTGACTCAATGTTTCACGGGCGCCTGGAACTCTCCTTAGAAATTCAGAGAAAATATCTTTGAAGTCGATCATTTTTCTACCTCGATGCGGGGATATTGAAACTCAGGGTGGATTCGGGGAGGATTCCTCGAAACCACCCTGAGTGATCTTCATCTAGGGCGCGCCACTACCTGGTGCAACTTGCCTGCATTTCTTTTGGCTATGCAGTTTCCGGTATGGGCTGACTGAATAGGTAGTCGGTAGTTCCCAGCGGGTCAACCACATCTTTGAAAAGCTCAAAGAGTCCCCTGCCGACCCCGTACTGACGGATGTACATTGGGGTTTGCGCCGCACTTACTATCCCACCAGCCACTCCAAATGCCTTGTAGGAGCCTCGAAGATTCCTGGGCTCCCCTACAGGAAGCTCCGGGCCGTCCGGGTGCTTTCTAGCGAAATCACGACCGGTGATTTCCCCCATAGCGGGGGTCGACAGGATGTCTTTCCTGTTCTTCCTTATTCCCTGTATGGCTTGCTTGTTGGCCTGGACTGCGGACGTGACCTTTCCGGTCACGTCGGTCGCTCCGAGCGCATTCCATATTTCACGAGCTTCACTCCTCGCTACCTTCAGGTCTGAATCTGACAGCGTACCATTACCGCCTGCGTCCCGATTCGCCCTGTCAGCCTGCAGCAGTCCGGCAATTCCGCGGAGCGTCGATGAGAGCTTTGCGACGTGGTAATTTCCCTTTACACCCGTAGGTTCCCCCGTGTTGAACTCGTGGATCATTGCGGTGGTTGTCTTGCCATCGCCCAAGAGGTCACCGTCCGCTACGAAATCACGGGCATAGTTGGCGGCAACGTACTTCTGGAGATCTGCGCTATCCACCTTGGGCGCACGCGCTCGCGGCTTTCCCTTTTCCATGCCGGGATTGAAGTTCTGATTACAGATCAGGCAGAAGAACCCCCCAGCGGTGACGCCGCCACCGCATACATCGCTGATGCCTTCTGCACACGGAAGGTGTCCGTCAGCTTCAATGAAACTCGTTGGGTTGCCGCCTGCGAACGAGTACCGGTTTCCTGTCATGGGGTCGCTGCCGAGCCCCATGTCACCGAGCGCTCCGTTGTACATGTCCCGACTGGTGAACCGGTTCAGTCCGGGGCTGTAGTTCCGAAAGCCCATGTCATACGTGCCCGAGGCCGCGTCCCAGCGCTTGGAGTTGAAGCGGTAGGGGTTGTACGCGTTCTTCGTCGGGTTGGTGGCGGAGGGCTTGTCGATGCCGGTGAAGTCGGCGGTGTCGTCGGATCCGTACGCGGTGTAGCCGTACGTCGCCTTCGCGTTGCCGTCCTTGTCGGTGAGCGTTTCGACGTCGGTGTGGCTGTTGTAGCCGTAGTACGACTCGTCGGTCTTGCCGTCGGCGGCGTGCTTGACCTGGGAGAGGCGTTCGCCCCACGGGCTGTACTGGTAGGAGGCGGTGAGCTTGCTGGCGACTTCCTCGGTGAGGACCTCGCTCGACATGCCCAGGTAGTTGTACTGGGTCGTCTTGCCGGCCTCGGTCTTGGAGGTGGTGCGGTCGAGGGGGTCGAAGGCGTACGTGGTGGCTTGCAGCGTCCCCTTGGCGTCGGCCTTTTCGTGCTTCACCACGTGGTCGAAGCCGTCGTAGGTGTTCTTCTCGATGACCTGTGTGCCGGACTTGACGGAGTCCTGGCGGCCGAAGGGGTCGTAGATGTGGTCGGCGACAGCCTTGTCGACCGTGGTCTTCAGGAGACGGTTGCGGTCGTAGCCGAACGTCGTCGTCTTGCCCTTGACCGTCTGGGAGATGACGTTGGCGTTGTCGTCGTGGATGTACGTCTCGACGCCCGCACCGTTGCCGGTCTTGTCCGCCTTGGCGAGGCGGTCGGCCGGATCGTAGGTGTACTTGGTGGTGGAGGAGAGGAGCTTCGCCTGGTCGTCGGCGTTGCGCTTCTGGGCGACGTCCTCGGCCTTGTTGCCGTTGGCGTCGTAGGCGTAGGTGTGGCTGGAGATGAGGGTGCCGTCGGGCTTCTTCTCGCTCTGGGTGCGCAGGGCACCGTCGAGGTAGTAGCCGTAGTCGACGACGTTCTTGTTGCCCTTGATCGCCTGCTTCTTCTGGCCCCGGTCGGTGTAGTCGTACGTGGAGACCTTCGCCGCCGGGTCCGAGGTCGACTTGCCGACCGTCACCGTCTTGACCAGCTCACGCAGGTCGTAGGTGTATTTGGAGAACTGGTCGGGGTGGGTCTGGGTCTCCGGCTGGCCGTTCGCGTCGTAGGTGTAGGCGGTCTTCTTGACCTCCTGGCCCGCGAGGGCCTCGGTGACCGTCTGGACCTGGTTCTGGCCGTTGTAGGTGACCGTGTAGGCATCGATGCGGCGGCCCGTGGAGAGGTCGTCGACTGAGGTCAGGTTGCCGTTGAGGTCGTAGGCGTAGGTGAAGTTTTTCTGTTCCTGGTCGACGTCGGCCGTGTTGTCGCGGACCAGCTTCACGCTGTCCGCGGCGACCGTTCCCGCGCCGGATTCGGCCAGCTTGAGCTGGGCTTGCGTGCCTTCCTTGAAGTCGTAGTCGCCGATCTTGACCCAGCCGTCGGTGTTCGCCCGCTGGTCCACCGTGATGTTCGTGGAGCCCTTGGCGTGGGAGAGCGAATACGTCGCGGCCGGGGAGGCCCCGGCGACCTTCGGGTACTTGACGTACGCCGTGTACCGGCCGTCCTTGGGGATGTCGAGCGTCCAGTGGAACGCGTCGGTGCCGGTGCCCGGTGCGTGGACGTAGTCGCGGGTGAGCGTGCGCTTCCAGTCGGTGCCGCCGGTGGCGGCCACGTTCTGCTGGTCGGTGCTGTTGACCATGACGACCGACTTGCCGACCGGGATGCCGCCGTCCTTGAGGGACTTGAGCTTGCCGTCGGGGAAGTGGTCCCACGTCATCGTGCGCGACGAGGAGCCGCCGGCCGAGGTGAGGGTGCGCTTGGTCTGCTGGCCGAGGTTGTCGTAGTCGTACTCCGTGAGGATGTCCCACGGATCCTTGGCCGACTTCACCCAGCCGGTGTCGTAGTAGGAGTAGACCGTGTCGTTGCGGGTGGTCTCGCCCGAGCTGGGCGGCATGGAGACCTTCGAGACGCGGCCCACCGCGTCGTAGGTCGTATCCGTCCAGACCTTGCGGTTGTAGCGGCCGTCCTTCGGGTCGTACGGCTGGATCTGCCGCCACGGACGGTTGAGCTTGTCGTAGACCGTCTCCGCCGTGAAGTCGTCCGCGTCCGTGGTGGCCACGCCGCGCGGCGAGAACACCTTGATGCGGTTGCCGACCTGGTCGTACCCGAACTTCGTCTCGCGCACGACGTCGGTCGCGTGCGGGGTCTCGACAGAGGCCAGCTTGGCGCGGTCGTCGAAGTGGCTGACGGTCCGGTTGCCTTCGGCGTCGGTCGCGGCGACCGGCAGCGAGTCCTTGTCGTACTCCTGGCGCCTGGTCTTGCCCGCCGCGTCCGTGGTCGCGATGATCCGGTGGTTGGAGTCGTATTCGGTCTTGGAGGTGAAGTCGTCCGGGGACGGGGTCTTGTTCTTCTTCGGGTCGATGACCTTGACCGGGTTGCCGACGCCGTCGTAGACGTAACTGACCTTGTCACCGGCCGCGTTGGTGACGTCCGTGAGCTGGTAGACCTCGTCGTACGTGTTCGTGGTGACGAAGTCGCCCGCGGTCGTCGTGGCCGTGCCCTTGGGCTCGGTCGTCGACTTCAGGTTGCCGACCTTGTCGTAGGCGTACGTCGACTTGCGTTCGGCCGAGGTGGCCGTGTCCTTCGGGGCCGTGGCCCAGCTGATCTGGTCGGCCGCGTCGTAACTCGCCTCGGAGACAGCGCCGTTGATCGTTGTGGACTTCGTGACGTTGTCGTTCGCGTCGTAGTCGGGGGCGATGGTCTTCAGGATGACGTTCGCCGCCTGGTCCTTGGGGACCGTGGAGACCAGCGGGCGTCCGTAGGTGTCGTACGTCTGCGTGGTCTTCTTGCCCAACGCGTCCACGACGGACAGGACCTGGCCGCGTTCGTCGTAGTCGGTGGTGGTGACGTGGTTCTCGGCGTCCGTGGTCTTGCGCGGGTAGCCGGTCGGGGTGAAGTCCGAGGTCAGGGTCGGGTTGCCGTTGGCGTCCGTGGCCTTGGTGAGCTGGCCGAAGCCGTCGTAGTCGTACTTCGTGGTGTAGTCGCCGGCCTCCGCGGACTTGACGCCCATCGGGTCGGTGACCGTCTTGAGGTTGCCGAACGTGTCGTAGCCGAAGTTCCAGGCGCGACCCTCCGCGGAGGTCTTCTTCCAGAGGTCGGCCGCGTAGCCATCCGCCCGGGTCTGGTACTCGTAGCGGACCGAGTGGGCCGGGAACTTCCCCGGGCCGTCGCACTCCTCAGCCGTGGGCACGCCGGTCTTGTTGTCCTCGGCCGACCGCTGCCAGATCGGGAAGCCGGTCTTGCGGTCGTAGCAGTAGGCCGTCTTGGCGCCGTTGTTCTCCTCGATGAGGGTGACGTTGTGGTCGTCGTCCCAACTCATCTTGGTGGTCTGGGACTTGGCGTTGGTGACGGCGGTGGCGCGGTCGAGGCCGTCGGTGATGTACGTCGAGGTGTGGTTCTCGGCGTCGGTGACCTTGGTGGTGCGGCCGCTGCCGGTCGGGGTGTAGCCGAAGGTGGTCGGGCCGCCGAGGCGGTCGATGAGGGTCTTGGTCGACCAGCGGAACTCCGGGTCACGGTCGTAGGCGATCGTGGTGGCGTTGTTGCGCGGGTCGGTGACCTTGGTCAGCTTGACGTTCTTGGCGCCCTGCGCCGCGTCGTAGGTGAACCTGAAGACCTTCGGCTGGGACGTGCCCGCGCCGTCGGTGAGGCGGCCGAGGGTGCCCTGGCGGGTGTAGTGGAAGGTGATCTTGCGGCCGGAGATGTCGGTCATCGACTTCACCCGGTCGTAGATCTTCGGGTCCCACAGCTCCTCGCCCGGGGCGATCTCGCCGTTGGCCTCGATGTACTCGTACGTCGCGTCGCCCGGAAGCCAGTAGTCCAGCTTCAGGGAGGTGCGGCCGGCCGGGTCCTTGATCTCCTTGAGGAACTTGATCCAGCGGTTGCCGGAGTCGCGGACCTCGTAGACGTAGGTCTGGGTGTTGCCGTTCTTGTCGACGACCGAGCGGAGGTATCCGTCGCAGTCGATGAGGAAGCGGGTGCCGTCCGGACGCGTCATCGTCCACGCGTCCGTCACCTCGTCCATGCCGTCGGTGCAGGTCACACCAGTCTTCGGCTTGAGGAGGTAGTGGTATCCGGCGGACGAGCGCCAGGTGCCGTCGCCCTGCTTGCGGA
This sequence comes from Streptomyces sp. NPDC087440, assembly GCF_044744005.1. Classification (NCBI taxonomy): domain Bacteria; kingdom Bacillati; phylum Actinomycetota; class Actinomycetes; order Kitasatosporales; family Streptomycetaceae; genus Streptomyces; species Streptomyces sp. NPDC087440. The sequence goes on from NZ_JBIUXN010000015.1 coordinate 148,501, forward strand.
AGATGTGCTGGGTGCCGTCGCCGTCGGTGATGTAGACCTCGCCCGGCGCGCTGTCCGGGTGGAAGTCCAGCATCGTGCCCAGCCGCATCGGGCCGGAGGCCTGCGCGGACCAGCCGTTGCCGAGCTGGGTGTTGGAGGTGTCCTGGGCGTTGTAGGACAGGCGGACGAAGGTGTTGAGTCCGCGTCCGGGGTTGTTGAAGGCGTTGTAGGACCACACGCCGTTGCCGGAGCCCAGGTTGGACATGAAGGTGGAACCCGCGCCGGTGTTCTTGCCCGTGTAGGAGTGATACTTCTCCATGCCCAGGCGGTCGGCGGTCGGGTCCTCCACCGCGACGGGCTGTTCCAGGCCGCCGATGGAGTCGGTCTTGGAGAGCCAGGTGGACGTCTTGGCGTTGAATACGTCCCAGATCAGGGCGTGGCCCTCACGCCGGTTGCCCACCACCGGAGGGGACTTGACCGTCGCCTTGACGATCGCTTCCTCGCCCGGGAGCAGCGCCGGGACGTCGGTGCGCAGGTTCAGGGTGGGGGTGTCGGTCAGCTCGGTGCCGTCCGGCAGGGCCCAGCGGTAGGAGAGCTTGCGCTCACCGGCGGGCCAGGCGCTGTCGCTGGTGTTGGTGAGGGTGACGTCGACCGGGTAGGTGTTGTCCTCGGTCATGCGCTGCGGAGTGTGCGGCGCGTAGTACGTGTTCCACGGGGTGGAGTCCACGTAGATGACCCGCAGTTGGGGGCGCAGGCGCTCCTCGGCCGCCTCGCCGGACAAGAACATGGTGCGTTCCTGCGGGGCGGTGGTGGCCTCGTTGTTGAGCTTGATCACCGCGCCCTTGTTGTCGGCCGGCTTCTCGACCCACTTCTGGGTCAGGGAAGTGGCGTCCCAGGTGTGGCGGCCGACCTCGCTGGTGATGCCACCGACGGAGTCGGAGACGGCCGGGCCGAAGTCACCGCCGGGCTTGGTCCAGGGGGTGGTGGCGTTCGCCTTGTTCCAGGTGGCGCCACCTTCGTTGAAGTCCCTTGCGAGGGGAGCGAGTTCGTACGTCGCACCCTTCGTTCCGGTCGTGGTCTCGGCGCCCCACAGCTGGACCTGCGACTGCAACACCGTCACGGTGTCGGGGATCGAGTCGGTCGGGAACTTGAACGCGCTGCGGGTCGTTCCGTGGGTGTCGGAGTTGTTGCCGACGCTCAGCCAGGACTGGTCGCCGCCGTCGGCGGGGAGCTTGTCCAGGTTGGCGTCCGGTTGCTTCGACGACAGGGTGGTGTCGGCCGCGGCGGGCAGGATGCGCAGGGTGCGGCCGGCCTTCGGCACGCCGACGTCACGCACCGGTGAGCCCAGGAGCTTGCCGCCCTTGGTCTTCACCGCGATCTGGTAGTAGTGCGTGCGCCCGATCTCGTTCGCGCTGGTCGCGGGGGTTGGGGCTGCGGAGACGTCCATGTACGACGTCTCGCCCTTGCCCACGGGGGCGACCAGGGTGTCGGGGCCGACCGTGAAGCCAGGGGTCGCGGAGCGGTGGACCTGGTACTCCACCAGGTCGTTCGCCGCATCGCCCGTGGTGTTGGCGTACCCGGCCCAGGACAGTTCGGGCCCGTTGCCGTGCACGACGGTCGGCTCGCGCAGCTCCGTGCCCACCGCACCGTAGGTGACGGTCAGGCGGGGGTAGTTCGCGGTCTCGCCGTCGTAGTTGCCGTCCGCCGACTCGTAGCGCGGGCCACCGAGCGGGCCGGTGGCCGACTCGTCGACCGCCTTGACGACGAACCCGTGGTTGGGCGAGGTGCCGTCGACCCACTTCTGCACGGTGTCCTTCACCGGGAAGCGGTGCCACGTGCTGTGCTGGCCCTTGGTCTTCACCACCTGGGCGTCGGCGACCAGGCGGACATCACCGGCGAGCGTGCGCTCGTCCTCGTCACCGCTGTCGGACAGGGTCACCTTGCCCGCGTTGCCGCGTGCGAAGTCCACCGGAGCACCGAGGGGCGACCAGTTTCCGGCCTTGCCCTCGCTCTGGTCGACGACGGTCTTCGTCGTGCCCTTGCTGCCGGTGACGGTGTACGGGGCTGCGGTGGCCGCGTCGTTCAGGTCCGTGCCCGGGACGCGGGTCTCGACCCGGTACTTCCCCGACTCCGGGACCTGCGGCTGCCAGGTGTACGACTCACCCTTGGCCGCGTTGCGGTTGTACGCGAAGTCGTCGCCCTTTGCGTCCTGCTCCTTCGGCCACTCACCGACAGCGGCGGTACTGCCCGCCGTGCCCGGGGCGGCCTGCACGGACGTACCCGAAACCTCGCCCACCAGGGCGTTCGTGTTCGTCCAGGTCGCCGTCGACTCGTCCCACGCGCCCGTCGCCCGGTGCGCGGCCAACGGCACGTCGTACGCATTACTGGCGTGCACCTGGTCGAAGTACAGGCCAAGACGCGCCGAGTCGATCTTCGTTCCGGCCGGGATCTGGTCCAGCGGGAACTTCAGGAGCGAGCGGGCCACGCCCGCACCGGTCCGGCCCACCGACATCTTCCACGACGTCCCGAAGTTCTCCTCCGGGGCGTCGGACAGGACCATCGTGTCCTGCGACTGGCCCGGCAGCGGAGCCACCGTCAGCGTCGGATCGACCGTCACCGGATACTGGCGTGCCGGGTCCGCGAGCCACCTGGCGTCCGGGGTGACGGTCAGCTTCCAGCCCTTGCCGTCCCGCACCAGCTTCTGGGCGACCTTGTTCGTGCTGACCTGCCCGTACGCGGAGGTCTCCGACCTCTTCGCATCCGTCATGAACGGAGCCGGAATCACCAGCACAGGGTGCTTCGACGTCTCCCCGAAGAACGCAATCGACCCGTCCTTGCGGGCCTTCGGCGTCAGCCCGGCCGTACTCAGCGTGAAGGTGAAAGAGACAGGCGTACCCGGCTTCTGCGCCAGGACGATGTTCTCCTTCACCTGGCCCGCACCGACCTGGTAGACCAGGTCCGCCCCCGACTTCGGGTCCTTGTACGAGACCGTGTCGCCCTTGACCGTCGGCGTCAGCGCGCCGGACGCACCGTCCAGGCCGAGCGTGACCGACCGGCCGCCCCCGACCTCGTACCGCAGCAGTTCCTCGGCCGTCCGCCCGAAGTGGCTCGTGGCGGTGTTCGTGGCATTGGTGAGTTCCTTGCCGGAACTCCGGACCGCCGTGTCGATCGGCTTCCAGGACGAACCCTGACGGTAGGAGGTCGGGAACGCCGAAAGCTCCGCCTCCACCCGTCCGTCCGAGAGCTGCCAGAACCGGGCGCTGGAGGTGCGCTCACCCGTCAGCTCCTTGACCCGCTTGGCCTGCGGCGCGTTCTTGCCCTGCGGGAGACGCTCCCTGCTGGGGATCTCCAGCTTGCCGCCGGTGGGCGGTTTCTGGTCGTCCGGGTCCTCGTCGTCCCCGCCGAACCACCCCGAAACGGTGTCCGCGAAGCTCTTGCCGTCTCCGTCGTCACCGCCCCCGGGCGCGGGTGCCGCATAGGCGATCTGCGGAAGCGCAGTACCCAGCACGGCCGAGACGACGAGGGCGGCGGTGAATCTTCGATGCCGAATCCTCATCATGCCAACTGCCTTTCCCCCAGCCGCAGTTGAGCCAAAGGCGCGTGCGGGCAGGGCTCAGCACCGCTGCGGGAATCTCCCGGGCGGTGGAGTGGAGTGGCGAGTTCTATGCGTGGGCATGTCAGGCCGTCAAGCGGGGGCAGGTGTCCGACAGTTGGCACTATTTCCGGGGGCTGGATTGCCGGGCGGGTGTGCGGTAGAACCGTCCGGCTCAGCGCCCGACAACCGAAGGTCCTCACTCATGTCCACAGCCACCGAACCCCAGTCCCCCACCGAGCCCTCGGGCGACGTCCAGCCCTCGGCCGATGTCGAGGCCTCGGTCGGCGCGGCCGACGGTCGGGCCGGCCGTCGTTCCCGGTTCCTCGTGGGCGGCGCACTGCTGCTGATAGCCGCCGGTGCCGTGTCCGCGCTCTATGCGCTGACCAGCCCGAACGCACCGGCCGCGCCGCCCGTGCCGACGGCGGCGGTGACGTACTCCGTGACGGGGGACGGGACCGCCGACATCACCTACCTCGCCACCAGCGCGGAGGGCACGGCCACCACGGAGAAGGGGGTGACGCTGCCGTGGAAGAAGACGGTGCGGGTGCCCCTCGGGAAGGAGCCGGTGGTGAAGGTCCAGCTGCCGAAGACCGGCGGCACCGCCACCTGCGCCCTCGCCGTACGGGAGCAGCACCAGCAGCGGGCGACGGCCTCGGGGGCGTACGGGCGGACGACATGCGTGGGGGCGGTGCCGGGCGAGGGGCGTTGACGCCGCGTACGGGGGATTTCTCCGTACGCGGCGGCTCTGCTCAGAGGCGTACGGGAAGTGACTCCAGGCGCCAAGTGCCGGGGTCCAGCGCCCTCTTGGCCTCCCCTGCGCGGGTCAGGTTCGGGAAGCGGCGCAGGAGTCCGGCGATTGCGGCTTCCGTCTGGAGGCGGGCGACCGAGGCGCCCAGGCAGAAGTGCGGGCCGTGGCCGAAGCTCAGGTGGGGGGTCGTCGGGGTGGCGCGCCGTACGTCGAGTTGTTCCGGGTGGGGGTAGGCGCGGGGGTCGCGGTTGGCGGAGGCGACCAGGGCGGTGACCGCCTCGCCCTGGGGGATGCGTACGCCGTGCAGGTCGGTGTCTTCGGTCGCGTAGCGCGGGATGGAGAGCAGGGTGGGGCCTGCCCAGCGGGTCAGTTCGTCGACGGCTCCGGGGAGGAGGGCCGGGTCTGCCCGGAGGGCGGCGAGCTGGTCGGGATGGGCGAGGAGGGCGTCGACGGCGTTCGCGACCAGGGGGGTGGGTGACTGGCCGGCCAGGACGACGTGCCAGATCAGGGTGACCATCTCGGCGTCGGTGAGGCGGTCGCCGTCCTCGTCCTGGGCGTGGATGAGGTCGGTGAGGAGGTCCGTGGGGGTGTCCGCGTGAGCCTCCGTGGGGGTGGGGTCGGCGAGTTCGGTGCGGCGGCGGGTCACCGCTTGTTTTGCGCTGCGGATGATTCCGGGGATCGCCGCCGCGAACTGGGGGCCCGCACCGGCTGCGATCGTCGCTCCGGCCGCGCGCCATTGCGGGCGGTCCTCGTCCGGGATGCCGACCCATGCGCAGATGACCTCCATGGGGAGGTAGAGGGCGAAGTCCGCCAGGAGGTCGACCATATCGTCCTGGCGGGAGGCCCGGGCGGCGAGGTCGTCGAGGAGGCGGTCGACCGTCGACTCGATGCGGGGGCGGAAGGCCGCGGCGCGGCGGGCGCCGAAGGCGGGGGCGACCAGCCTGCGCAGACGCAGGTGTTCGGGGCCGTTCATCTCGGCCATGGTCCGCATGTACGGGGCGCAGTCGTCCGGCACGTCCGGGCGCAGGAAGCTCTCGGTGCGGATCTCGAAGCGGGGGTCGCTGAGGAAGGCGCGGGCGTCGGCGTGGCGCGTGACGGCCCACATGCCGCCGAAGCCGGGAGCGGCGAGGTGGACGACCGGGGACTGTTCGCGGGCGCGGCCGTAGGCGGCGAAGGGGGTGTGGAGGACTTCGGGGTCGGAGAGCTGGAGTTCGGGGGTGGGGGTGGGAGTGGGGTTGGGGTTGGGGGTCTGGTGGGGCATGGGTGGGCTCCTCCGGGACGGGGCTTCGGGCGTGACTGAGCTGTGGTCGTGACGGAGCTTCGGCCGTGACGGAGCTCCGGCCGTGCGGGGCTTCGGGCTGCCCGCATTTTCGGATGACCGCGCCACATGATGCCATCATCTGGATGGTCTGGGTATCTTGAATGCGCCGATTCCGGGTGTGCGGAGCGGTGAGGGCAGCACTGCGGAACGGTGACAGCAGTGCTGATGACATGTGCGACAGGAGTGACATGGGCCGGTTGACCAGGGCCGAAGTCCAGGAGATGAACCGGCGGAAGGTGCTGGAGGCCGCGCGGGAGGAATTCGGCGAGCGCGGGTTCCGGGACGCCAAGATCGACCGGATCGCCGAGCGGGCGGGGCTCACCCGGGGTGCCGTGTACTCGAACTTCCCCGGCAAGCGGGCCCTGTACTTCGCCGTGCTGGCCGATGCGGCGGGGCGGGTCGTGGTGACCCCTCCCCCGGGTTCGGTGGACACCGTACGAGAGGCGCTGGGGGCGTTGGCGCGGGGCAGGGTGGCGCGTTTTCCCCTCTCCGGGGAGGAGAGTGCGGAGAATCCGGCGCGGGATCTGCCCTCGGTCGTCCTCGCGGACGCGCAGACCCGGGCACCGTACGCGCAACTGCTGAAGCTGGACGCCATCGTGCTCGGGCTCGCGCTGGAGGGGCTCGCCGGGCGCGGCCGCAAGCGGCTCGTGCCGGTGGCGGAGACGGTACTGACGCTGTTGCACGGGGCGGATCAACTGGCGGCTGCGGCACCGGGGTTCGGGGACCCGTTCCAGGTGGTCGCGGCGTGTGAGCAGCTCGGGGAGGTGGCATTGGAGGGGGCCGCCGGGGAGTGGGCGCCGCCGCACCTTCCGTTCGTGGGGAAGGCGCGGCCCGTCGATGAGGCGTGGGCTCCGCCGGTGGTGCGGGATGCGCTGCGGGGTGAAGCGGCGCGGCTCGGGGAGGACGGAGTGGTCGCCGTGCTCGGACTGCACCGGCTGGAGGCGGTGGAGGAGGCCGTGCGGGTGGCGGTGCCTGCCGGGGAGGTGGTGACGGCTGTGCTGGTCACGGGCGAGCCGGGCGAGTTGGGGCCGTTGGCGCGGCTGACGGTGGCGGAGTTGGGGGTGGCGATGCGGCAGGCGTATCCGCCGGGGGTGTGGCCTGCAGTACGGGTCGTGCACGACGAGTCGGGGGCGGTCGCGGCGGCAGCTGGGGTGTCGGCGGTGAGCGATGCGACGGAGGTCGCGGTACGGGTGCGGGGCGGGCGGATCGTGGCACGGGCGGAGGGCAGGGGGGCGGGGTACGCGGCGGCGTCGGCGGGGGTGGGGTGAGGGGGGGCGGGTGACGGGGTGGGGTGGCGGCAGACCCCCCGGACGGCTTTCCCGTCCTTGCGGCTCCCCCGCGTCCTTGGGGCGCCCCCACATCCTTGCGGCTCCCCCGCCCCGGCGGGACCCCCACCCTGGCAGCTTCCCCGCCCCAGCGGCACCTCCCCCGAGGAAGGACCCCTGCTTGCGGCGGGTCCCTGGGCGGACGCCCCGGGCGCGTTGCTGCCGTTCGACGTCGAGCGCGCCGCGACCCGCATCCTGGCCGCGGCCCCCTCCTGCCGCACGCACGCCGGGCGGGCCGGTCGCCGCCGTCCGGGAGTGGGCCCCGGTGTTCGGCTCGATGCGCTGCCCGCCGAACCCTGCCTCCGGTGCACCGGGCCGCCCGTGGCCCGCACCGCCTAGATCTCCCTGGCCGGCCAGTCCAACATCCGCGCGCCGATGACCGCCGTCTGGAGCGTGTACCTGCGCAGCGGGTCCGAGGGGTCGGCCCCGGTGAGGCGGTGGATGCGCTCCAGCCGGTACGTCAGCGCCCGCACGCTCAGATTCAGCCGCCGGGCCGCCTCGGCGGCGACGCAGCCCGCGTCGAAGTAGGCGCGGAGGGTCTCCACCAGGGGTTCGGCCCCGCCGCGCGCCTCCTCCAGCGGGCCGAGCGCGCTGCGCACCAGGTCGACGAGGGCCTGCCGGTCCCGGCCGAGGACCGGGAAGACCAGCAGGTCGGCGGCGTACAGAACGGGGCCCTCCAGTCCCATCCGCTCGGCGAGGGCGAGCGCGCCGAGCGCCTCCTCGTAGCTGTGCACGACACCGCCCGCGCCGGGGTGCGGGCGGCCGACGGCCACCAGGATGTCGGCGGCGGCGGCGTGCGCCTGCTTGGCGAAGTGGTGCAGGACGTCCAGTTGCTCGCCCGGTGCGATGCACACCAGACGGCCGTCCTTGCTGGCGACCAGGATGCGGCGGTCGGTGAAGCGGGCGGTGAGGGAGTTCTCCACGGTCCGGCTGATGGTGTCGCCGTCCTCGATGGCGTCCGGGCCCTCGGCGACGGCGACGGAGTGCGCGCGGGAGAAGCGGAGGCCGAAGCGTTCGGCGCGGGCCGCCAGTCGGCCGAGGTCGCTGCGGCCGTGCAGCAGGTCGTCGACGAACTCCCTTCGTACGGCCTCCTCCTGACGGATCGCCATGCGCTGGGCGCGCTCGTACCCTTCGGCGACGGCGTCGACGGCCTGTCCGACGGCGGCCAGCACCCGGTCGGCCGAGCCCGCCGACGTGCGCGGCCACTGCTCCCTGGTCTCCGTCAGGTAGGCGCGGACCACCGCCCGCAGCCCCAGGCCCGATTCGGCGGCCCGCTCCCCCAGTGCGCGCCGGGCGTCGAGTTCGTCGCGGTCCAGCCGCCGCCCGGTCTCCGCCACCTCGCGCAGGGTCTGGGCGTACCCCTCCACGTACTCCTCGGGAATCTCCCGTGCCGTCACGTCACACGCCCCTCCACCTGCTGCTTGTCCTGTCCAAGGATCGCAGACGGCGGAAATTTCGACCCCGGGTCGACCCTGACCGTGCCCGGGGCTCTTTACACGACGGCAATCGGTCGGACACGCTACAAGCGTTTACCCCCAGGAGACTCCACCTCACGACAGTGAACACCGGCAGTTGGGGAGAGAGCCCGTGACCGTAGCGCCCGCACCGTCCGCCGCCACCCAGTCCCTGGCGTCGCTCGCCAAGGCCGACGGAGTACGTTTCCTGCTCGCCACCTTCACCACCCTCACCGGAAAGCCCTGCGCCAAGCTGGTCCCGGTCGAGGCCGCGGATGCGCTGGAGGGCGACGGGGTCGGTTTCGCCGGGTACGCGGCCGGGGCGATGGGCCAGTTGCCGCGCGACCCGGACGTGGTGGCGGTGCCGGACCTCAGGTCGTACACACCGCTGACCTTCCTGCGGCCCGGGCTCGGGATGGTGCACTGCGATCCGTACGTGGCGGGCAAGCCGTACGCGTACGGGCCGCGCGTCATCCTGCGCACCCTCGCCGAGCAGGCAGCGGCCGAGGGAACGGCCCTGGTCAGCGGGGCGGAGCTGGAGTATTTTCTGCTGCGCAAGGACGGGTCGACGGGCGAGCTCGTCACCGCCGACCGGCTCGACGACGCCGCGCAGCCCTGTTACGACGCCCGGGGCCTGACCCGGATGTACGAGCACCTGACCGCCGTGTCGGACGCGATGGTGGAGCTGGGCTGGGGTCCCTACGCGAGCGACCACGAGGACGGCAACGGGCAGTTCGAGCAGAACTTCCACCATGCGGACGTGCTGACCACGGCCGACCGGGTGGTGACGCTGCGGTACATCGTGCAGGTGCTGGCCGAGCAGCGCGGCATGACGGCGACCTTCATGCCGAAGCCCTTCACCGACCGCACGGGCAACGGACTCCACCTGCACCTGTCCCTGTGGGAGGGCGAACGCCCGCTGTTCCCACGAGAGTTGATCGAGGACCCGTACGGGATGGGGCTGAGCCCCACGGCGTACGCCTTCACCGCAGGGCTCCTCGCCCACGCCCCCGCGATGCACGCCCTGATCGCGCCGACCGTGAACTCGTACAAGAGGACCGGTGCGACGACCACCGCCTCCGGTGCGACCTGGGCGCCGCGCGAGGCGACCTGGGGCGGCAACGACCGCACGCACCTGATCCGGGTTCCGGACGCGCACCGCGTGGAGCTGCGCGGCGGGGACGGCGCGGCCAGCTCCTACCTCGCGTCGGCGGCGGCCCTCGGCGCCGGACTCGACGGCGTACGGAGGAAGTTGGACCCGGGAGCGCCCGGCGCGGCCGGTGGTCCCGCACTGCCGCGCACCCTGCTGGACGCGGTGCACGCGCTGGAGGGGGACACGGTGCTGCGCGGGGTGCTCGACGCGGTGGACCCGGAGGCCGGGGTCAGCGCGTACTACGCACGGTTGAAGCGGGAGGAGTTCTACAGCTGGCACAACACGGTCACCTCGTGGGAGGTCGACCGCTATCTGACCGCCGTCTGAACTCATACGTCAGGGAAGGGAATTGACCATGTGCGGTATCGCGGGAATCCAGGTGCGGGACCCCGCCCTGGAACCACGCCTGGGGTGGCTGCTCGCCGGAATGCTCCACCAGGCCGCCGAGCGCGGCCCCGACTCGGCCGGAGTGGCGCTGTACGGGGACGCCCTGCTGTCGCCGCCGGGGCACGCCTCGGTGAGCCTGCTCGCGCCGGGGGTGTCTCCGGCGGAGCTGGCCGAGCGGGTGGGGCCGGACGCGACGGTGATGCCGGTCGGCCAGTCGACCGTCGTCCACGCGCCCTGCACCGCAGGCGAATTGGAGGCACGCATACGGGGTGCGCTGCCCGGTGCCACCGTCATCGGCCGGGGCGCGGACCTCGCCGTGTTGAAGGGCGTCGGACACCCGGACACCCTGGCCGAGGAGTTCGGGCTGCGGTCGGCCACCGGCCGCCAGGGCGTCGTACACACCCGGATGGCGACGGAGTCGGCGGTGACGCCCGAGGGGGCGCACCCGTTCGCGGTGGCGGACGACCTGTGTCTCGTGCACAACGGGTCGTTCGCGAACCACGCCACGCTGCGGCGCGAACTCGTCGCGGAGGGAGCGGAGTTCGACAGCGAGAACGACTCGGAGGTCGGTGCGCGCTTCGTGGCGGCACGGCTCGCCGAGGGGCACGACCTGGAGAAGTCGCTGCGTCTGCTGTGCGAGCGCTTCGACGGCTTCTACACGCTGCTGGTCACCACCGGGGACACGTTCGCGGTCGTACGGGACGCCATCGCCTGCAAGCCCGCGGTCGTCGCGGAGACGGATGCGTGGGTGGCGATGGCGTCGGAGTACCGCTGCCTGGCCGGGCTGCCCGGCATCGAGAACGCCCGCATCTTCGAGCCCGAGCCGGAAGAGGTGTACACATGGCGACGATGACAACTCCCGCCGTGACGAAGTCAGTTGACCTGGCCACCCAGTCGGTCCGCGAGCTGAACTCCGCCCTGCACACGGCGCGCGGGGGCAGCTGGCGCGTCACCCGCCCCGACGGCGCGCACAACCTGGCGGTGGGGCTCGACGCACCGCTGGACGTACGCATCGACGGGCACGCGGGCTACTACTGCGCGGGCATGAACCAGCACGCGACGGTCACCGTGCACGGGAACACCGGGGTCGGCACGGCGGAGAACATGATGTCCGGGACGGTCCGGGTGCGCGGCAACGCCTCGCAGTCGGCGGGCGCGACCGCCCACGGCGGGCTGCTCGTCGTCGAGGGCGACGCGGCGGCCCGGTGCGGGATCTCGATGAAGGGCGTGGACATCGTCGTCGGCGGGAGCGTCGGCCATATGAGCGCCTTCATGGGGCAGGCGGGCCGCCTGCTGGTGTGCGGCGACGCGGGCGACGCGCTCGGCGACTCGCTGTACGAGGCGCGGATCTACGTACGCGGACGGGTGAAGTCGCTGGGCGCGGACTGCGTCGAGAAGGAGATGCGGGACGAACACCTCGCGGACGTACGGGAGTTGCTCGCATCGGCGGGATTCACGGACGTCGATCCGTCGGAGTTCCGGCGGTACGGCTCGGCCCGCGCCCTCTACTACTTCGACGTCGACAACAGCAGCGCGTACTAGCCGACCCCAACAGCGCTTGCAGGAAAGGAATCCGGCCCCATGCACGACGACCTCTCCGCCCGCGGCCTGCGCGAGTCGGCCACCTTCGACCGCGCCACCATCCACGCCATCCAGCGCGCCGCCGAGACCGGTGTGTACGACATCCGGGGCTGGGGCGCCAAGCGCCGCCTCCCGCACTTCGACGACCTGCTCTTCCTCGGCGCGAGCATGTCCCGCTACCCGCTGGAGGGTTACCGGGAGCGCTGCGGCACCGACGTCGTCCTCGGCGACCGCCATGCCACCTTCCCCCTGCACCTGGACACGCCCGTCACCATCGCCGGAATGAGCTTCGGCGCACTGTCGGGGCGGGCGAAGGAGGCCCTGGGGCGCGGCGCGAGCGAGGCCGGCACCTCGACCACGACCGGCGACGGCGGCATGACCCCCGAGGAGCGCGGCCAGTCCAAGCACCTCGTGTACCAGTACCTGCCGTCCCGGTACGGAATGAACCCCGACGACCTGCGTAAGGCCGACGCCATCGAGGTCGTCCTCGGCCAGGGCGCGAAGCCGGGCGGCGGCGGCATGCTCCTCGGGCAGAAGATCACCGAGCGGGTCGCCGGGATGCGCACCCTGCCGGTCGGCGTGGACCAGCGCAGCGCGTGCCGCCACCCCGACTGGACGGGCCCCGACGACCTGGAGATCAAGATCCGGGAGCTGCGCGAGATCACCGACTGGGAGAAGCCGGTCTACGTGAAGATCGGCGCGACGCGTACCTACTACGACGTGAAGCTGGCGGCGAAGGCGGGCGCGGACGTCATCGTGGTCGACGGGATGCAGGGCGGCACGGCAGCCACCCAGGACGTCTTCATCGAGCATGTGGGCATCCCGACGCTGGCCGCGCTCCCGCAGGCGGTCCGGGCGCTCCAGGAGGAGGGGCTGCACCGGAAGGTGCAGCTGATCGTCTCGGGCGGCATCCGCTCGGGCGCGGACGTGGCGAAGTGCATGGCACTGGGTGCGGACGCGGTGGCGATCGGCACGGCGGCACTCATCGCGCTCGGCGACAACCATCCCAAGTGGGATGCGGAGTACCGGGAGTTGGGGTCGGCCGCCGGGTACTACGACGACTTCCAGGCGGGCCGCGACCCGGCGGGCATCTCCACCCAGGACGAGGCCCTGGCCGCCCGCCTGGACCCGGTCGAGGGCGGACGCCGTCTTGCCAACTACCTCCGGGTGATGACGATGGAGGCGCAGACCATCGCGCGGGCGTGCGGCAAGGCGCACCTGCACCACTTGGAACCGGAGGACCTGGTGGCCCTGACGATCGAGGCGTCGGCGATGGCGCGGGTGCCGCTGGCCGGTACGGACTGGATCCCGGGGGCCGGGCGGTGACCCCGGAGGCGGACCTGGCGGTGGTCGGGGCGGGCCTCATGGGGGCGGCGACCGCGTGGGCGGCGACCCGGCGCGGCCTGGACGTCGTCCTCCTCGAACAGTTCGCGCCCGGTCACGACAGGGGCAGCTCGCACGGCAGCGCGCGCATCGTCCGCCGGGCGTACGCCGACCCGCTCCACGTACGGATGACGGGTGAAGCCCTTTCCCTGTGGCGGGAGTTGGAGGCGGACGCGCACGTGTCGCTGCTGCGCATGACCGGCGGCCTGGACCACGGCGCGGGCCGCGACCCGGAGGGCATCGCGGCGGTGCTCGCGCGGTGCAAGGTCCCGCACGACCTCCTCTCCGCGTCGGAGGCCGCCCACCGCTGGCCGGGCCTGCGCTTCGCGGGCCCGGTACTGCACCACGAGGAGGCGGGCACGGTGGACGCGGCCCGCGCGGTGGACGCGTTCGTGCGGCGGGCCGAGGGGCGGGGGGCGGTGGTGCGGTACGGGGCACAGGTGCGCCGCATCGTGCCGTTGCCCGGCGACGCAGGGGCCCGGATCGAGGTCGCGGACGGTTCGACGGTGACGGCGCGGCGGGTGGTCGTGGCCGCCGGGGCGTGGGTGCGGGACCTGGTCGGCGATCTCGTACCGCTGCCGGAGCTGACGGTGACGCAGCAGCAGGTGTTCCACTTCCCGCGCCGGGACGAGGCCTCGGCGCGGTGGCCGGTGATCGTCCACAAGGCCGACTTGTCGACGTACAGCCTGCCCGGCGGGCGGGACGGCGGCCCGGACGACGGCCGCAAGATCGCCGAACACGACGCGGGCGCGCCGACGACGGCCCGCACCCGGGACGGCAGGGTCGACCCCGCGGCGCGCGAGCGGATCACCGCGTACGTACGGGACTGGCTGCCCGGTCTGGTACCGGAACCCTTCAACGAGGCCACCTGCCTCTACACCTCCACCCGGAACGAGGACTTCCTCCTCGACCGGGCGGGCCCCCTGGTCATCGCCTCCCCCTGCTCGGGACACGGCGCCAAATTCGCCCCGCTGATTGGCGAATGGACCACCACCCTCGCCACGGGCCGCGGCCCGGCCCCCGACCCACGCTTCTCCCTGGCGGCCCACCTGTAGGGGCGCGGGGAACTGCGCGACCAGCCACAACGAACCCGCGCGGTCGCCCCACCCCGAACGCCCCACCCCGAACGCCCTGCACAGGCACCTCCCACCCCACCCCCAAGCGCCCCCTGGGACAGAATGACCCCCATGACACCCCCACCCACCCCGGAGGAAGCCCCGGACCCCCTCCCGGACCGGGAGATCCACGCCCCCCGACCCCCCTCCCTCGAAGAGGCCATCGCCCACCAGGTCCGCCACTACCGCACCACCTCGGCCCTGTCCCTCGCGGACCTGGCCGCCCGCTGCGGGATCTCCAAGGCGATGCTCTCGAAGATCGAGAACGCCCAGACCTCGTGCAGCCTCACCACCCTCTCCCGCCTCGCGACCGGTCTCGACGTCCCCGTCACCGCTCTCTTCCGCGGCGTCGACGCCGAACGCGAGGCGGTGTACGTCCCCTCCGGCCAGGGCGCCCGCATCGCCCGGCGCGGCAGCCGCGTCGGCCACCTCTACGAACTCCTCGGCGCCCTGCGCGGCCCGCACAAACGCATGGAAGCCGTCCTGGTCACCCTCACCGAGTCGAGCGAGGTCTTCCCCCTCTTCCAGCACCCGGGCACGGAGCTGATCTACCTGCTCGAAGGGGCGATGGTGTACGGCCACGGGGAGGCCCAGTACGAGATGCGCCCCGGCGACGCCCTTCAGCTCGACGGCGAGGGCGCCCACGGCCCGCAGGAACTCCTCAGCCTCCCCATCCGCTTCCTCTCGGTGACGGCGTACGGCGACCAGCCCGGTGGCCACTGACCGGTCGGTCACCCCCTCCTGTCGATGACCCCCTACTGTCGATGACCATGAACCACGCACACCGCCTCACCGACCCCGCCACCGACACCCGGACCCGCACCTCCCCCACCCCGAACTGCCTCACCGGTGTCGGGGTGATCGTCCAGGACACGACGACGGGCCACGTCCTGCTCGGCCTGGGCCACAACGGCCGCTGGGAGCTGCCGGGCGGCAAGGTGGACACGGGCGAGAGCTTCGAGTCGGCGGGCCTGCGCGAACTGGCCGAGGAAACCGGCCTCTCCCCGGACCCCTCCCGGGCCCGGGTCGTGGGCGTGACCCTGGACGACGCCTACGGCCTGAACCGCATCTCGGCGGCGGTACTCGCCCCGTGCGAGGGCGGCACACCCCGGGTGACGGAGCCCGACAAGATCGTACGGTGGACGTGGTTCGCCCCGGAGGAGATCCCGGACGCCCTGTTCGTCCCCTCGGCGGCCGTCCTGCACGCCTGGCGCCCGGACCTGCCCCTCCCGCTGACGGACTCGCACGTGTACCGGGCTCAGGGCTGACCACGGCACGATCCCCCAAGGGAACATCACCTTTCAGCCACCCAACTCCCCTCGCCCGAACCGCAGTTGCCACAGGTCTTCCCGTGGCGTGCGGGGCCGCTCTATGCTCCTGCGACTCATGCGGCAGTTACCACTGGTAAGGGGCTGGGCAGATGGACCGTACGGGCTTCACCTCTCGACGTACCTTCGTGGCCGGAGCGGCGGCCGTCGGCGGGGTTGCCGCCGTCGGCGCGCTCCCGGCGGGGGCCGCTCAGGCCGCACCCGTCGGGCCGGCCGACGCACGGGCCGCCGGGCAGTCCGTCGCCGTGCTCGGCGGCGGTGTCGCCGGACTCACCGCCGCGCACGAGCTGGCGGAGCGCGGCTTCCGGGTCACGGTGTACGAGAGACGCGCCCTCGGCGGCAAGGCCCGCAGCATGGACGTGCCGGGCAGCGCGAAGGGCAACCGCAAGCCGCTCCCCGGCGAGCACGGCTTCCGGTTCATCCCCGGGATCTACCACAACCTCCCGGACACGATGCGCCGTATCCCCTTCCCCGGCAACGCCAACGGGGTGTGGGACAACCTGATCGCACCGCCCGAGATGATGTTCGCGCGCTCCGGCGGCCGCGAGGAGATGCGGATGCCGATCCCGTGGCCCGGCCACCAGCCGCCGAACCTCGACCTGGACGACATCCGCCGGATGCTCACCGGCCTGCTGGAAACGGCGCTCAACCTTCCCCTCCACGAGATCGCCTACTTCGTCAACCGCGCCCTGGTCTTCCTCACGAGCTGCGACGAGCGCCGCAACAGCACCTGGGAGAAGACCCCGTGGTGGGAGTTCGTGCGCGCGGCCCGCATGTCGAAGGAGTACCAGCGCATCCTGGCCATCGGCGTCACCCGCAACATCGTCGCGACCAAGGCCGAGGAGGCCAGCACCCGCACGGTCGGCACGCTCGGCGAGGCCCTCGTCTTCAACGCCCTCGGCCAGGGCGCGGACGGCCCGCCCGACCGCATCCTCAACGCGCCGACGAACGAGGCGTGGATCGACCCGTGGGTGGCCCATCTGCGCACGCTGGGTGTGGAGTTCAAGCTGGGCTGGACGGTGCGGGAGATGCGCACGGCCGGGGGGAGGATCGGTGCGGCCGTCATCGAGGACTCGGCGGGCGTGCGTCAGTCGGTCGTCGCCGACCACTACGTGTCCGCGATGCCGGTGGAGCATGCGCGCCGTACATGGAACTCCGACATGCGCTCTCTGGACCCGCAGTTGGCGCGTGCGGACAAGCTGGAGACGGACTGGATGACCGGCATCCAGTTCTATCTGACGGAACGTCCGAGGATGGTCGACGGGCACGTCAACCTCATCGACTCCCCGTGGTCGCTGACGGGCATCGCCCAGGCCGGGCACTGGAAGGACCGCGACTTCCCCGCCGTGTACGGCGACGGGGTGGCGGTGGAGTGCCTGTCGGTCGACATCTCGGAGTGGGACAAGCCGGGAATCCTGTACGGGAAGACGGCGAAGCAGTGCACGCGGGAGGAGGTGGCGAAGGAGGTGTGGGCGCAGCTCAAGGCGGCCCTGAACGACACGGGGAAGGTCGTGCTGAAGGACTCCGCGCTGCACTCGTGGTTCCTCGACCCGGGTGTCGACGGCCTCGGCACGCCGAACCCCACGAACGAGGACGAGCTCCTCATCCACCCGTGCGGGACGCTCCACAACCGCCCCTCCGCCGGGACCGCGATCCCGAACTTCTATCTCGCGGGCGATTACGTCGCCGTGGACATCGACCTCGCCACCATGGAGGGTGCGAACGCCTCCGCCCGGGCGGCGGTCAACGCGCTACTGGACCGGGCGGGTTCGGACGCGGCCCGTTGCACGGTGAAGGGGCTGCACAAGATCCCGGCCATTGAGGCGTTGAAGCGGCACGACCGGACGCGGTGGCGGTTGGGGCTGCGGAACGCGCTCGACGTGGGCTAGTCGGGGGTCGGTTCGTCGTAGCGGCTGCGCAGCTCGCGCAGCCGCTCGGCGTCGACCTGCGGCAGGAGTTCCTCGTACTGGGCGAGCAGTCGCCGGGTCTCCGGGCTTCTCTCCTCGCACCAGAGGTGGAACAGGAACGCGACGTCGTCATCCACCATTTCCAGCAAGAGATGCAGTTGATACTGCAAGCTCTCACGCGCATTCTCATCGGCCCGCTCCCCTCCGTGCCGATCCGGCGCGCTGAGCCGTCTGACGGCGATGCGTGCCTGAAGTTCCGACGCGGGATTGATCAGGTCCCCCGTCCACGAGGCAAGCAGCCGGTGGACGACGTCGACCGGCAGCCTCGTCGCATCGTTCAGCAACTGCCCGTACAACAGCGCCGCCAGGCGATCGGTGACGTCCACCGGCATGCCCTGCAACTGGCTGATGAGCCCGATGCACCGTTCGTACCGTACGGCCAACTCGCCGTCGGACGGGTCGAGATGACTCGTCAGCCACAGCTCCAGCAGGTCGTGCGCCATGGAGCTGGCGTAGCCGCCCGCCGCCCCGTGGAAGGTGTCCAGGGCGGCGCCGAAGTAGCGGAAGAACGGGTCGAGCGCGTGCCGCAGCACCTCGTCGTGGCTGACGTCGGCCACGACCATCTTGTGCCGGGCCTCCCGCGAACCGTTGCGCCACCACGCCTGGTCATTGCGTTGCAGTGAACTCGACGGCGGGTGGTTGTACACCCAGTACGGGTCGATCGGGTCCGGCTGCGGCGGCTCGGTCAGCAGCGGGGTGACGGTCAGTTCTCGCCGATCCCCCACCCAGGTCCGCTGCACGTCGAGCGCGAGCGCGAATTCGGTCCACTCCTGCGCGGTGAGCGCGGACCGGTACAGCTGGACCCGCAGCGGCCAGATCCCCGCCGGGTCGACGGCCGCGGGGAACAGCCGGCTCGCCGTGACCCCGCCCGTCAGCAGGACGGTCAGCATCATCAGGTTCGCCTCGTACTTCCCGTGCCGGGCCGCCGTCGCCCGGGGTATGGGCCGGTAGTCGGCGTACCGGTGCTCCACCCGGTTACGGGCGTCCTCCATCACGCCGATCAGCAGCTCGCCGAGCCGTTCCCGGCGCTCCGGGGCCAGCCGCTCGATGCGGGCCTGGACGAAGCGCAGCATCTGCCGGGAGGCCAGCGAGGCGTACGACAGCAGGACGTACGTCAAGTCGTCGTCCACCGGCGCCCGGCCGAGGGACAACGCGGGCCGCTGGTCCAGGAGTTGGTCGACGAGGATGACCGCGAGCCGGGCGACCAGGTACTCGCCGAAGGTGGCGTGCAGGAACTCGTACGTGGTCAGCTCACGTTCGTCCTGCACCGCCTGCGCCTTCTGTATGAAGAAGAACCGGCCGAGGGCGATCTCGGCCTGGTTCAGCGGGGTGCGGAAGTCTGCAGCGGGACCGGGAGCGGGCCTGCCGAGCAGGGCGGTGAGGTCCGACTCCAGCTCGCTCACCGTGATCCACTGGCGTCGTCGGTTGAGGATGCCGAAGGCGATGAGGGAGAGCCGCTGGAGTTCGCGTTCGCAGTGGTCGGCGCGTTGGTGCGAGGTCATGGCGTCGCCGGACTTGCCGACCTCTCGGACGGCGAAGGAGGTGAGCAGTTCCTCGTAGAGGTCGGCGGCGGCGAGGGGTTCGCCGTTCTCCGTCTCCTGCTGGAGGGCGTTCGAGGTGGCGTCGTACAGGGCCAGCATGAGGAGGAGCAGGGGCTGCGAGGCGAGTGCGGCGTGCCGGGCGGCCACGGCGGCGGGCAGCGGGCGCAGGCCCTGGGCGGTGAAGTGCGGGGCGTTGAGGTCGTTCCAGACGGCGAGCCAGCGCCGGATGTGGGGTTCCCGGAAGGGTTCGAGGCGCAGGGCAAGGGTGCCCTGCGGGCAGCGGGCCCGGTCGGCGACGGCGGTGCGGCTGGTGACCAGGGCGTACACGGGCCGCCCCTGGTCGGCTTCGCGCTGCTGGAACTTGGCGATCTTCACCAGGTAGTCGGTCTGGTTGACGCCGGTGGCCTGGAGGAGTTCGTCGAAGCCGTCGAAGAGGAGAACGGGTACCGTTCCGGGCGCCGAGCGGACCAGTTCCGGCCAGGTGACGCGCTCGGCGGTGGCGGACCGTACGGCGTGCTCGATCTGGTCCTGGATGTCGTCCTCGGCGCGGATCTCGCGCAGCACGATCCGTACGGGGAGGAAGCCGGTCCCGGAGAGGCGGGCGGCGAGGATCTTGGTCAGGACGGACTTGCCCGCACCGGGCTGGCCGAGGACGAGAAGCGGTGCGGCGGCGGAGGCGATCGAGGTGAGCGTGCCGGAGAGGAATTCGGTGAGGTCGGAGCGTACGGGAGCCCGCTCCCACCACTCCTCCCGCGCCGGGCCGTTGCCCTCCTCGGGCACGAGGGCGACCCGGAAGTCGGGGTCCACGTATCCCTCGGAGAGGCTGGGCACGGTGAGCCCGCTGGGGGCCTCGCCCTCGGACAGGATCGGGCGCGGGAGAGCTGCACGGTAGAAAGCGGTGAGGCCCGCGGCCGCGTGGGCGAGTGCGGCGGGACGGACCAGCCCGAGGAGGGCCCGCTCCACCCCGTCCAACGACTGCCGCAGCGCGCCACGCGTGGCCTGGTGCTCGACCTGCCCCGACCAGAAGGCGAATTCGGGTATGTCCAGGGCCAGTTGTGCGTAGAGGTCTCCATAACGCGTCAGGGCGCTGCGGCCGAGTTCCAGGAGTGCCCCGCGCGTGCGGGTGCGCGCCGATTCGTCGAGCCGTTCCCAGAGCGCGAGACCCTGTACGAAGTACCGCAGGACGTCCGCGCGTGCGGTGTACCAGGTGCGCAGCTGGTCGAGGGTCCGCTCGAAGGGCTGCGCGGGCGTGGGATGAGGCACTTCCGCCGAGAGGAGGGTCCGTATCAGCTGGTCCGCCGTGACCTGACCGCCGGAGAGCATCAACTGCTCGTTGCGGTTCAGCTCCAACTCGTTGAACTCGAAGGGCAGATCCGCCTCCGCCAACGCCTCGAAGAACGCCGTGATCACCAGCACCGCATGCGCCGCCGCGATCTTCTCCGTACGGTCCGCCCGCTCCGACGAGCTGAGCCGGTCCCGCAGCCCCGTCGTCACGTCCCGGCCGATCCGCAGCACCCGCCCCTGCGCCCCGAACAGCCCGAGCACCGCGTCGCTCGTCCCGCCCGTCGCGGCCGACAGCGCGCCGCCCACCACCCGGTCGGCGGCGGCCAGGGCCTCGCTGTCGCCACCCAGGATCGCTACCGCGTCCCGGTAACTCAGAAGTCGTCGCCCGCGCATACACCCAGATGTACCACGCGGGTCCGACAACCGAAGGGACGATCTACAACCTCCCCGCCTCCACGATCCGCTTCAGGAACTGCTGCGTCCGCGCCTCCTGCGGCGCCCCGAAGACCTCCGCCGAGGTGCCCCGCTCCAGCACCACGCCCGCGTCCAGGAAGCACACCTGGTCGGCGACCTCCCGCGCGAAGCCCATCTCGTGGGTGGCGATGACCATGGTCATGCCCTCTTCTTTGAGGTCGCGCACCACGCTCAGCACCTCCCCCACCAGCTCCGGGTCGAGTGCCGCCGTGATCTCGTCGAGCAGCAGCAGGCGTGGACGTACCGCCAACGCCCTTACGATGGCGGCCCGTTGCTGCTGGCCGCCGCTCAGCCGGTCGGGGTACTCCCCCGCCTTTCCGCCCAGGCCCAGCCGCTCCAGCAGCTCCCGCGCCCGCTGCTCCGCCTCCGCGCGGTCGACGCCGTGCACGCGGCGCGGGGCGAGGGTGATGTTGTCGAGGACGGACATGTGCGGGAAGAGGTTGTACGACTGGAAGACGACGCCGATCCGGCGGCGCACCGCGTCCGCGTCCGCCCGGGGGTCGGTGATGTCCTCCCCGTCGAGGAGGATCGCCCCGTCGTCGATCTCCTCCAGCAGGTTCACGCACCGCAGCAGTGTCGACTTCCCGGAGCCGGACGCGCCGATCAGGGCCGTGACGGTGTGCGCGGGGACCTCCAGGTCGACGTCGCGCAGCACCACGGTCTCCTTGTGCCGGGCGCGGTAGGTCTTGCGTACGGATTCCAGCCGCAGCACGGGTGTCGAGGTCATACCGTTCCTCCCTGGGCCCGCTGCCGGTCCATGCGCGCCGTCACCCAGTCCGTGAACCGTGTCATCGGGATGGTCAGGGCGACGAAGATCAGGCCCGCCACGATGTACGGGGTGTAGTTGAAGTCGCGGCTGGCGATGATCTGCGCCGCGTACACGGCGTCGACCGCGCCCGCGATGGAGACCAGGCCGGTGTCCTTCTGGAGCGAGACCAGGTCGTTGAGGAGGGGCGGGACGACCCGTCGCACCGCCTGCGGCAGCACCACGTACCGCAGTGTCTTGCGGTGGGAGAGGCCCAGCGAGCGGGCGGCCGCCCGTTGCGAGGGGTGCACCGATTCGATGCCCGCCCGGAAGACCTCCGCGACGTACGCCGCGTACGTGAGCGTCAGCGCGACCCCGCCGAGGACGACGGGGTCGGTGGTCACGCCTTGCAGCCGGAGCGCCGGGACGCCGAAGACGACGATCAGGAGGTTGATGATCAGCGGCAGGCCGCGGAAGAAGTCGGTGTACGCCGTCGCCAGCGCCCGCAGCGGGAAGAAGGCCGGTCCGCGCAGGGTGCGCGCGACGGCCAGCAGCATGCCGAGGACCAGGACCGACGCCCCGCACACCACGAGCAGGCGCAGGTTGAGCCAGAGGCCCTCCAGGACGTCCGGGAGGGCCTTCTTGGCGAACGCCGGGTCGAAGAAGGTCTCGCGGGTCCGCTCCCAGCCGGGCGAGTTGACGATGACGAGATAGAGGACGACCGCGGTGAGGAGGGTGCTGACGGCGGCGATGGCCGTCGCCCTGCGGGTGCGGCCGCGCTTGAAGGCTTCGCGTTCCAGGCGGCGGGCGGAGGGGACGTAACCGTCGCTGTCCCGCTCCGCCGCCGCCCGGGGCATCTTGTCGAGCGTCACTTCAGCACCGGGGCGTCGACCGCGTCCGCCAGCCACTGCTTCTCCAGCTTGGCCAGCGTGCCGTCCTTGCGGAGGCTGTCGACCGCGCCGGTCACGCACGCCGTGAGCGCGCTGCCCTTGTCGAGTACGAGACCGAACTGTTCGGCCTTGCCGGGCACGTTCTCGAACTGGCCGATCACGGCGGCGTCCTGGACCTCGGCGCCGGTGATGTAGAAGGCGGTGGGCAGGTCCACGACGATGGCGTCGACCTGGCCGTTCTTCAGGGCGGCCTTGGCGAAGTCGTTCTTCTGGTAGACGGCCGGCTGCTGGCTGGGCTTGATGACGTCCTTGATGACGTCGAGGCTGGTCGTGCCGACCTGGGCGCCCAGCTTGACGTCCTTGAGGTCGGCGACGGACTTCGCCTTCGCGGCCTTGGAGGACTTGAGGGCGACGACGGTCTGGCGGACGTCGTAGTAGCCGGAGGAGAAGTCGACGGCCTTCTTGCGCTGGTCGCTGATGGAGATCTGGTTGAGGTCGAAGTCGAACTTCTTCTCGCCCGGCGCGAAGGCGTTGTTGAAGGCGACCGTCTGCCAGACGACGTCGTCCTTCTGGTAGCCCAGCTTCTCGGCGACGGCGTAGGCGACGGCCGACTCGTAGCCCTGGCCGTTCTCCGGCTTGTCGTCCTTGAACCAGGGCGCGTACGCGGGCTTGTCCGTGCCGACGGTCAGCTTGCCCGCGGTCTCGGTCGCCAGCTTGCCCTGCGGACAGGCGGCGGCTCCCCCGGCGGACGACGACGGCGCGGCCTGCGAGGAGGGCTCGGGCTGCGGGGCGCAGCCCGCGGCGAAGGAGGCGGCGAGGACGACGGCGGCGGCGGTGAGACCGCGGACGAGAATGACAGGGCGCATGGCGCCGAGAGTGGCAGTGAGCAGGGACTTTTGTCCACGCCGAATAGGTGTTCGTCCGCATGGTGGAATGTGTTGCGGACAGATGAAATGTGGGTCGGGGCAACCGGTGAACAGCGGGGCGGGGCACGGGCGGCACGCCGCGGACGAGCGCCGGCCACCCGCCGTCCGCATCGCGCCGGACCCCGGCGCCTCCGCACCCCCAGCGGCCCCACACCCAACTCCGGCCTCTTTACCGCACGTTGGCGACAGCCCTACGCTCCGCGCCATGCGACTCATCCGACGCACCCAGAGATCCGCACTGCTGGCAGCCACGGCCGCGCTCCTCACCACCCTGGCCCTGCCCCAGCACGCCACCGCACAGGACCGCGACCCGGTCACCGCGAACGCCACCGTCGTCCCCGTCCAGACCACCGGCCCCGTCGACAAGCGCTTCAACCTCGTCGTCCTCGGCGACGGCTACACGGCCGCCGAGATACCGAAGTTCCGCGCCGACGTCGAGAAGCACATGAACGTGCTCTGGAGCATCGAGCCCTTCGCCTCCTACCGCTCCTACATCAACGTCTGGGCGGTCGAACTCCCCTCCCCCGAGTCCGGTGTCGACTGCGACCCGGGCCTCACCGACGCCCGCCGCGACACCCCGCTCGACATGGCCTTCTGGGGCGGCTGCAACGCCGGCAGCGTGCAGCGCCTGCTCACCGTCGACACCAAGAAGGCGAGCGCCGCCGCCGACCTCGTCACCGGGACCAGGAGCGCCAACCGGCAGATCGTCGCCCTCGCCAACAGCACGACCTACGGCGGCGCGGGCGGCGCCTGGGCGACCGCGTCCGGCGGCAACGCGCTGTCCTCCCTCATCACCCCGCACGAGATCGGCCACTCGCTGGGCAAGCTGGACGACGAGTACGACTACTACGGGCGCGGCGTCCCCGGCGGCACCTACACGGGCGGCGAGCCCACCTCGTACCACCACACCCTCCTCAGCGAGGAGGAGATGCGGGCCAAGCAGCAGAAGTGGTGGCGCTGGCTGGGCGAGGAGAGCCTGTCCGGCGGGAGGGTCGGCCGCTTCGAGGGCGGGATGTACTCCACCAAGGGCGTCTGGCGGCCGAGCAGGCACTCCATGATGAAGACCCTCGGCTACGACTTCGACCAGGTCGAGCGCGAGGTGATGACCCAGGCCATCGCCAACAAGGTGAACCTGGTGCAGGACCACACCCCCACCACCGCCCCGCTCGGCACCGACCGCACCGCGTGGGTCGACACCCTGCACCCGGTGGGCGGCGCGCTCGACGTGACGTGGAAGCTGGACGGGAAGCCCGTGCCCGCGACCTTCGGTGCGCGCAGCCTCGACCTGAGGCGGCTGCACGTGGGCGCGGGCGCGCACACGCTGACCGCGACGGTCACCGATCCGACCGATTTCGTACGGGACCCGAAGGTGCGCGGCTCGCAGGCCCTGACCCGTACCGTCTCCTGGACGGTCGACCGGTCCGTGCGGACACCCCAACAGCCGACTGGTGAGGCCACGTTCACCGGTCACACCCAGACCGACAAGCCGGTCGGCGCGCAGTCCGTCGTGTACGCCGACACCTCGCACCCGGGGACCGGCCGCAGCCCCCAGGTCCGCTGGACGCTCGACGGGTGGCCCGTCGCGACCAGCCTCGGCAATGACCGTGACCTCGATCTGAGCAAGCTGCCGCTGCCGGGCGGGCGCACGCACACCCTGAAGGCGCGGATCGCCGGGACGTCGCAGTCGCTGAGCTGGACTGTCGACGCGGCCGCCGCGAAGGGGTCGTACGAGCTGTCGAAGCCGGTACGGACCGTGCAGCGGCCCGGGAAGCCCGTGGAGTACGTCTACGACGGGCCGTTCACGATGAAGCTGGACGCGAAGGACGACCAGGAGGGGACGGTGGTCTCGCAGTTCCGGGTGAACGGCGACGGCTGGTACACCTACTACGGCTGGCCGACGGACGCGAACTCCCCGTGGCGGTTCACGCCGTCCGGGACGAACGTCGACGACCTGGTCTACGGGAAGCTGGGCACCCCGCGCGTGGTGCCGTGGGACGACGCGACGCCCGAGTACAAGACCCACACGATCGAGTACCGGACGATCGACGCGGCCGGGAACGTCGGGCCCGCGAAGAAGTTCCTGGTGACGCTGACGCCGCCTCAGCAGCGGTAACCGCTCCTCGTTTTGTGCCGGGCTGACTATCTTCCATAAGATCCGGCGATGATCACAAGGAAACGACTGGCGGCCGGAGCGTGCGGCGCACTGCTCGCCGCTCTGGCCGCCGGGCTGCTCCCATCGCCGGCGCTCGCCGACGACGGGGACAGCGCCGAGGGCGCCCCGAAGGAATCCCCCAAGGTCGAGCTGGTCCTCGACGTCAGCGGCTCGATGCGGGCCAGAGACATCGACGGCCAGTCCCGGATGGCGGCCGCCAAGCAGGCCTTCAACGAGGTGCTGGACGCCACGCCCGAGGAGGTCAGGCTCGGGATAAGGACCCTCGGGGCGAACTACGCGGGCGAGGACAAGAAGAAGGGCTGCGAGGACACCCGGCAGCTCTACCCGGTCGGCAAGCTGGACCGCACCGAGGCCAAGACGGCCGTCGCGACCCTCGCCCCCACCGGCTTCACCCCGGTCGGGCCCGCGCTGCTCGGCGCGGCGAAGGACCTGGAGGGCGGTGACGCCACCCGGCGGATCGTGCTCATCACGGACGGCGAGGACACCTGCGGGCCCCTCGACCCGTGCGTCGTGGCGCGCGAGATCGCCGCCAAGGGCACCCACCTGGTGATCGACACCCTCGGCCTGGTGCCGAACGCGAAGATCCGCCAGCAGCTCACCTGCATCGCCGAGGCGACCGGCGGCACCTACACCGCCGTGCAGCACAAGGAGCAACTCTCCAAGCGCGTCAAACAGTTGGTGGACCGGGCGGCCGACCCGGTCGTCAACCCGGTCGCCACCAAGGGCGGCGCGTCCTGCACCGACGCCCCGAAGCTGACCGCCGGTCTCTACACGGACCGCGCGAAGTTCGCCGAGCACCGCTGGTACCAGGTCGCGGTGAAGCCGGGCCAGGAACTGCGGGCCGCGGTGAGCATCGGCGCGGACCGCGCGGTGAACAACGACTACGGGATTCTCGTACGGGCCTCCACGCTCAGCGGGCGCGAGATCGTGCGCGGCCAGGAGTCCGGGGACGGCCGCACGGACGTGATCTCGTCCGGGCTGCGCTACCCGAAGGCGGAGGTGGACGCCGAGAAGGGGCAGGAGCCCCCGGCGGAGACGGTGTGCCTCCAGGTGAGCAGTTCGTTCTCCGCGCCGCCGTCGGTGAAGACGGAGCCGGGCATGCCGGTGGAGCTGGCTCTCGACCTGGTGGACGCGCCAAAGCAGGCCGCCGACGTGGCGTCCTTCGGGCTCGGGCACGGCTGGTGGCTGCTGGGTGTGCTGGTGCTGGTCGGTCTGCTCGCGGGCCTGGTGTTCGGCTGGCTCTCGCGCTGGCGCGTTGCGGTCTGGAGGACCAACTGATGCGTACGACACGTGTGGTGAGCGGTGCGCTGCTGGCCGCGCTCGCGGTTTTCGGTGCGGCTCCCGCGGCGAGCGCGGACGAGTCGCCCTCGCCGTCCCCGTCGGCCGGTGAGAGCGCCGCGCCGACCGAGGCCGGGACGTCGTTCCGTACCGCGACGGCCGTGAAGTCGGGGCAGCTCGCCACGGCGGGCGGCTCGACCGGCGACTACCTGTACTGGGTGTTCCCGGCCGACGCCGGTCAGGACGCGACGGTACGGGCCAAGGTCGCCCTTCCCGAGTCGGCACAGCGGCACGGGGCGCAGACCTGGCAGCTCGACGTGTACGACGGGCTGCGCAGGAAGCAGGCGTGCACCTACGGGTCCTCGACGGCGACCGCGCCGAAGGAGGCCTCCTCGGTGTCGCTGGCCTGCCACCTGCGGACCGTCCGGTCCTGGGCCGAGCAGTCGTCGAACGACCCGCTGCCGGGTTCCTATTTCGTACGTCTGACGGTGACCTCTCTCGCCGACGACGACCTGGGGCTGCCGGTGAAGGCCGAGGTGCAGCCCGCGGTGGTCGACGCGGGCGGGGCCAAGGCGGTCGACGGGGCGCTGACGGCGCCGCTGGTGCCGGGGGCGACGACGGTGAAGGACGACGCGAAGGGCGAGCCGAGGCAGATCTCGGTGCAGGCCTCGCCCGAGGGCGGCTGGGCGTCCGGGAACTGGTCGAGCCGGTGGCTGTGGACCGGGGGCGGCGCGGTGCTGGCCGCGCTGGCGGGCGTCGCGGGGTACGCGCTGACGCGGGGTTCGGGGCGTCCGGCACGGGTACCGCAGGGATACTGACGTCCCGTCATGTGTGATGGTGGCGCGGGGAGTTCACACTCCCCGCCCCCTTTTCATGCTCAGGTGATCTTCAGGGCTGCCTTGGCGGTCGCGTCGGAGCTGGTGCCGGCGTAGACGTCGATGTCACCCGGCTCGACAACGAACTTCCCGTCCTCGGAGTTCGTCCAGAAGCCGAGGTCGTCCGCGCCGAGCGGGAAGCGCACCGTGGTGGACTTGCCCGCGGCGAGCGTGACCCGGCGGAAGCCGCGCAGCTTGCGGACCGGCTGGACGATGCTGGCGAACCTGTCGTGCACGTACAGCTGCACGACCTCATCGCCGTCCCGGGTACCGGTGTTGGTGACGGTGACGGAGACCTCGACGGTGTCGCCGGAGCGCAGGGCGCGGGCGGAGATGCTGTCGCGGCCCAGCTTCGGGGCGCCGGTCTCGAAGGTGGTGTAGCTGAGGCCGTGGCCGAAGGCGAACTCCGGGCCGTTCGGCAGGTCGAGGTACTTGGACGTGTACTTGTTGTTCGGGTCGTACGGGCGGCCCGTCGACTCGTGGTTGTAGTAGATCGGGATCTGGCCGACGGAGCGGGGGAAGGTCACCGGCAGCTTGCCGCCCGGGTTGACCTTGCCGAACAGGACGTCGGCGACGGCGTTGCCCGCCTCGGTGCCGCCGTGCCAGGCCTCCAGGACGGCGGGCGCGGAGCCGATCCAGTCGCCCACGGTGAGCGGGCGGCCGTTGACGAGGACGACCACGAAGGGCTTGCCCGTGGCGGCGATCGCCGCGATGAGCTGCTCCTGGCCGCCGGGGAGGCTGATGTCGGCGCGGGCGGCGGCCTCGCCGCTGAGCGCGGAGGCCTCGCCGACGACCACGACGGTCACGTCGGCGGCCTTCGCCGCGGCGACGGCGGCGGGAATCTTGCTGGTGTCCTTGCCGTCGGCGTCGACGCCCAGCGCGTACGTCACGGTGGCGTCCGGCACGGCGGCCTTCACGCCCGCCAGCACGGAGATCGCCGGGGCCTTCTTGGCGGCGAAGGGGAAGGCCCACGCGCCGAGGAGGTCGGCGGAGTCGCCGAACGGGCCGACGACCGCGATCGACTTCGTGGTGGGGGCGAGCGGGAGGGCCTTCTTGTCGTTCTTCAGCAGCACCATGGAGCGGGCCGCCGTCTCGCGGGCGGCCTTGCGGGTCTCGGGGGTCGGCTCCCCGATGACGGCGGCCTCGTCGACGTACGGGTTCTCGAAGAGTCCGAGCTCGTACTTCAGGCGCAGGACGCGGCGGACCGCGTCGTCGAGGCGGCGCTCGGATATCTGGCCGGAGCGCAGCAGCTTCTTGCCGTTGGTGACCAGGTGGGTGCTGGTCATCTCCATGTCGACACCGGCATTGAGGCCCAGGCGGGCGGCGTCCGCGCCGTCGGCGGCGAAGCCGTGCGGGATGAGTTCCTGGATGCCGGTCCAGTCGGAGACCACGAGGCCGTCGAAGTCCCACTCGTCCTTGAGGATCTCGTTGAGGGTGTGCGAATTGCCGTGTGCGGGAACGCCGTTGATGGTGTTGAAGGACGCCATGACGGTGGCGCAGTCGGCGTCGATCGCCGCCTTGAAGGGCGGCAGGTAGTAGTTGCGCAGCTGCGACTCGGAGACGACGACCGTGTTGTAGTCGCGGCCGCCCTCGGCGCCTCCGTAGGCGACGTAGTGCTTCGCGCAGGCGGCCAGCCTGTCCTTGGCCTTCAGGTCGCGGCCCTTGGCGGTGCCCTGGTAGGCGATCACCTTCGCCTTCGCCAACGCCGCGGTGAGGTACGGGTCTTCGCCGTTGCCCTCGGCGATGCGGCCCCAGCGGGGCTCGTGGGTGACGTCCATCATGGGGGCGAACGTCCAGTGGATGCCGTTGGAGCGGGCCTCCTTGGCGGACACCTCGGCGTCGGTGGCGGCGACCTTCGGGTCGAAGGAGGCGGCCTGGGCGAGCGGGATGGGGAAGGTCGTCCAGAGGCCGTGGATGACGTCGAATCCGTACAGAAGCGGAATGCCGAGGCGGGTCTCCTCGACGGCGATCTTCTGGAGGGCGTTGTTGGCCTTGCCGCCGTAGATGGACAGGACGGAGCCGAGCTGTCCCTTCCGGGCGGCGGCGGTGGCCGCCTCGGTGCCGCCGCCGCCCGGTCCGGTGTCCCAGGACCAGGGCAGCTGCTGGAGCTGGCCGAGCTTCTCCTCGACGGTCATCTTGCGCACGAGCGCGGATATCTCGCGCTCGTAGCGGTTCCGGCCGGGCTTGGGGGCTGCGGCCGCCGCCGCTTGTGTCTCGGCGGCCTGTGCGGCCCCCGCGCTTCCGGCGACCGCGCCCGCCGCGACCGTTCCGCCGAACGCAGCCAGGACGCTGCGTCGTCTCACACCACTCATGCGTTCACCCTCTGAAGACGTACTGCCGAGAAGTAGCCGTGAATTGCGTGCGGATCATCAAGTGTTGAGTGGAAGCTAGGGGGTTGTTACAGGTGGGTCAAGAGGTGCGACACGACGGGAATGTACGCGCTTACACGAGGTGGAGGCATGAGACAGGTCTCAACTGCGCCGATCCACAGGCCCATTGAGGGTGCGTCGGCGGACCTCTAACCTTGCCCAGCGGGCGGGGAAATGCCGGGACGGCGGAGGGCACCGACATGACCGAGGAACTGTCCGACGAAGAGATACACGCAGCCGTACGTCGCCGCCTGAAACCGGGGGCGTCCGCGAGCTTGTCCAAGCCCGTCCGGCTGCACCGCGCCCGGTGCACGGTCGACCGGCTGGACGAATCGCGCCGCGAGGTGCCGTGCGAGGCCAACGAGAAGCCCGCCGACCTGGACACGCTGATCTCGTACGACACCACGCTGAAGGCCGCGAAGGTCCCGGCTCCCCGCAGCGTGTCCGACACCGAGCCGGTCCGGCTGTTCCGGCACGGCTCGCTGAGCCGGCGGCCGTGCGCCTACTGCAGTGAGGGCAGGATGCAGTGTCCCCGTTGCAAGGGGGCGGGCCGGGTGGACTGCCCACCCAGGGTGCCGTGCGAGGCGTGCAAGGACAGCACCGCCTGCCGTTCCTGCGACGGATCGACCGCCGGTCGGCACGCGCAGCCCGAGGAGCCGGACGACGACGACCCAGAACGCGTCCGGTGCCTGAAGTGCCGCACGCCCGGCGTCGCTTGCGCCTCGTGCCGGGGCATGGGCCGGATCAACTGCCCGGAGTGCCGCACCACGGGCAGCGTCGCCTGCCCCGAGTGCGCGAAGGCGGGCACGATCCCCTGCGGACACTGCGAGGGCACGGGCCAGAAGGTCACCTGGACGGAAGGGCACGTCGGCCGCACCCACACGCGACAGGTGCGGGAGCTGCCCGAGTCCTGGCCCGGGATGCGCGTCCGGTGGAAGATCAAGGGTCCGGCCCGGTGGAGCGAGGTCCTGCTGCGGCAGCCGGACGACCCGCTGCCCGCCCTGCTGGAGGAGGGCCACCGTGCGGAGCTGCAACAGTTCCGCACGGCCCAGCGCCCCGATCCGGGGTCGCGCGAGATCCTGCGTACGGTGCGGCTCTCGCAGCTGGCGCTGTACCGGGTGGGCCTGTCCGAGGACCCGAACGCCGAGTTCTACGTCTTCCCCACGGCGGACGGTGTCCGTGCGGTGAAGGTGGCGTCCGGGCCCCGGGTGCAGCTGATCACCGCTGCGGCGGTGCTGGCGGCACTGGTGGCGGTGCTGGTGCTGACGCTGGTGCGGTAGCCGCTCGCTCGGCGGCAGCGGGGGCGTGACGCGCGGCTCAGGCCTTGCGGGCCACGCCCACCCAGCCCGGGATCGGGTCGTCGCCCTGGACCGGGACGGGCTCGCCCAGCTCCGGGCGCCACTCGGCGGCCAGGGAGACGCCGGGCTCCACCAGCTCGTACCCCTCGAAGAAGCGGGCGACCTCTTCGCGCGAACGCGGCTGGAGGGTGAGTCCGCGCGCCTTGTACATGGCGGCCGCCGTGTCCGCGCCCTCCGGGTCGAAGTCGCGGGCGACGTGCGAGAGGACGAGGTAACTGCCGCTCGCCAGGCGGTCCATGAGGCTCCGTACGATCTCGTACGCACCGTCCTCGTCGCCGACGAAGTGCAGCAGGGCGACCAGGGAGAGGGCGATCGGCCTGTCGAAGTCGAGGATCTTGCCCGCGCGCTCCAGGATCGACTCGGGCTCGCGGGCGTCGGCCTGGATGTACTCGGTGACGCCCTCGGGGGTGCTGCGCAGCAGGGCCTCGGCGTGGGCGAGGACGATCGGGTCGTAGTCGCAGTAGACGATGCGGGACTCGGGGGCGGCGGCCTGGGCTATCTGGTGCAGGTTGGGCTCGGTGGGGATGCCGGTGCCGATGTCGAGGAACTGGCGGATGCCGTGCTCGGCGAGCCAGCGGGTGGCCCGGTGCATGACCGCGCGGTTGACGCGGGCCATCTCCCGTCCGCGCGGGTCGAGTTCGAGGAGCTGCTTGGCCATCTCCTCGTCGACGGGGTAGTTGTCCTTGCCGCCCAGGAACCAGTCGTACATGCGGGCAGGGTGCGGCTTGCTCGTGTCGATCTCGATGGAGGGGGAGCTGCCGGTGGTGCGGTCCTGTCCGGTCATGGAGGTCTCCTGGGAGGTCAAGTGGCCTGAAGGTAAGGGGTGCTGAGGGAGGTTCATGTGTGGTGCGTGCGTGCTGTGTTCAGGTGGGATCGGGTGCGTTCAGGTGAGGAGGAAGTCTGCCTTGCCGGCCTTCGCGCCCTGGATGAAGGCGGCGATCTCGCCGGGGGTGTAGATGAGGGCGGGCCCGTCCGGGTCAGTGGACTGGCGGACGGCTACGCGGCCGTCGGCCAGCTTCATGGTCTCGACGCACGCACCGCCGTTGCCGCCGCTCCAGGGCTTGGTCCAGCCGTCGGCGGGCAGGTCGGCGGCGGGCATGCCGTTGTAGATGCGGCGGCCCTGGCGGGGTTCGGAGCGACGGCCGGTGCGCCGGTCCGCGCGGGGGGTGCGGGGAATGTGGGACATGACGGTTCAGAGCTCCTTGCGGAAATCCGCGAGGATCTCCTTGGTGCGTGACGCGGTGGCGGCCTGCGCCGCCATGCGGTCCATGACTTCGAGGTGGGTGGCCACCTCGGGGCGCGCGTCGAGGTAGACCGCGCCCGTCAGGTACTCGCTGTAGGCCATGTCGGGGAGTTCCGGCACGGCGAAGCGGAAGAGGATGAAGGGGCCGAAGGTGCCCGGGTGCGGGCCGCTGCTGAACTCGGCGAGCTGGAGGGTGACGTTGGGCAGCTCGGCGGCCTCCAGCAGGCGGTCGGCCTGGGCGCGCATCACGTCGGGGCCGCCGGCCATCCGGCGCAGTACCGTTTCGTCCATGATCGCCCACAGGGTGGGGGCGTCGGGCCCGGTGAGCAGTGCCTGCCGTTGCATGCGCAACGCGACGTACCGCTCGATGTCCTCGGGGCGGGTCTGCCCGACGACTCCGCTGCGCATGACGGCGCGCGCGTAGTCCTCGGTCTGGAGCAGGCCGGGGACGAAGTGCGGGTCGTAGGTGCGGATGACGGAGGCGGCGCCCTCCAGGCTCACGTACATGCTGAACCAGTCGGGCAGGATCGCGTGGAACCGCTGCCACCAGCCGGGCTGGTTGGCCTCCTGGGCGAGCCGGACGAACGCCTCGCAGTCGGCGTCGGGGCAGCCGTACTCCTTCAGCAGGATCTGTACGTACGGGATCTTGAGGGCGACCTCGGCGGTCTCCATCCGGCGGACGGTCGCCGGTGCGACGTGCAGCACCTTGGCGGCCTGGTCGCGCGTGAATCCCGCGCGTTCACGCAGGTCCTGCAGGCGCTTGCCGAGCACCACCTGCCCGACGGTCGGGGCGGACCGCGGTTCACTCATGGGAAACCTCCCCGTAACTCACCGTCACTGAATGGCGGTTGTGCTCTACGTGCTGTTGCGAAGCAGTGTGCCATGCGGTCTTGATCTACGAAACGACACTCTGAAATTTCCAGAGTGCCCCTTGCCAAGTGACGTGAGCAGAGGGAGAGTTGAGGTGTGAACTGGTTCACGCGGCTACCGTGCACCGCATCGGGGGAGGCGGTGCACGGTGGTCGCTCCCCCCTTGGTGAGGATGCGGTCGTGGTACCTGGCTCCACGCTCTTTTCCCCGGTCACGGGCCCGATTCAGGGGGCCTGCGTCCGTCGGTACGGTTTCGCCCTGCCCGCATGTCCGGAGTCGGTCGCGCGCGCACGGCACCTGACGGCGGACCGGCTGAGCGACTGGGGCCTGGGCGAGGACGTCGGCTTCGCCGCCTGCCTGGTCGTCTCGGAACTCGTCACCAACGCGGTGATCCACACGGGCAGCGAGCGGGTGCGCTGCGAACTGGTCGACGCCGAGGGCAGGCTGCGCATCGCGGTGCGCGACGAGGGCATCGGCCCGAAGGGCCCCCGGCTGCGGCGCACCGCACAGGACGCGGGCGAGCACGGGCGCGGGCTCATCCTGGTGGACGGCATGTGCGACGCCTGGGGGTCGCAGGAGAACGACCCGGAATCGGAATCCGGGTCGTCGTCGGGGCGGACGGTGTGGGCGGAACTGCCGCACGCGTGCGCCGGACCCGGGCTGGACGCCGCCATGGGTGCCGCCCTCGGGGCCGAGCTGATGGACGGACTGGACGCCGAACTGTCCCCGCCGGGGTCCGTACAGGGCGGCGCGCTGCGATGAGCCACCGCCTCGCCGCCCGGCTCACCCGGGTCCGCAGGGCCGGTGCGGGCGGTCCCGCCCGGCTGCCGCTGCCGCCCTCCCTGGACCACACCCCGCTCGGCTGCGACGCGGTGGGGCTGCCCGCCCGGCACGGGCAGCGGCTGCTGCGGCAGCTGCCGCGTCCGGGGTGCGTGTTCGCCGACGGGTACGGCGACGGGGAGCACTGGTGGTGGATCGTGCCGTCCGGCTCGGACCTCGGGGTGCCGTGGCCGGAGCCCGCACGGTACGCGGCGGGGGCCTACGTCGCCGCGCCGCGCACCCGCCTGATCCACCGGCCCGAGGGCCCGGCTCCGTACACCCCGCCCATCCCCCTGTACCTGATGGTGTGCAGGCTCGCGGGGACGACGCCGGTCTGGGCGGACGGGCTGCCCGCACGTCCCTGATCCGGTCGGCCGGTGGCAGTACGTCTTCCGCTGCTGCCCCGGCATGGAGGGGCTGGCCGAGCTGGCCCGGGCGCGGGTGGTGGTACCCGCCACAGGCAGCCGACATCGCTCCGGAGCCGGTCGTCGCCGTACCGGATGTCGCCGACCCTCCCGCGCCGTCCGGACCCTCCCGCGCCCGGCCGCACAGGCCGGACCGACGGACGCCGCCCGTGCGGACCTGCCGGCCGACGCGCAGCGGGCGCTGGACGCGACTTTCCGTCGTACTCGGCCGCCGAGCCGACCCTGATCGGGCAGTCCGTACTGGCCTCGCAGGGGGACGTTCCGGACAACGAGGCGAATGCCGAGCTGGCGGCGGTGTTCACCCGCGCGCTGGTCGACGGGCTGGCGGACGCCAGGGGCAACGGCCGCCTCGCGCGCGAGCTGTGCCAGAAGTCCGCCGCGTTGCGCGACCTGCGCCTGTATTCGGCCCTGACGACGGGCAAGCCGACCCGGGCGGAGATGGTGGCCGTCCACGCGGAGGACGTCGTCGCGGCGTACGAGGAGCTGACGGCTCCCCACCGGGTCGGCTGACCTTCCGCACCGGCGGCCGGACCGCCCCCTGCCGTACGGGGCCGGTCCGGGCCGGTTCAGGCGTCCACGGCCCGTGCCCCCGACGGGACCTCCGCGATGGAGCGGCCCGCCCAGGACGGGGCGTCCTCGCGCAGGTCTGTCAGGCGTCGGCGGATGGTCTCCGGGAACCCGGTGGCGCGGCCCGCCGACTGGTCGACGTGCAGGGCGAGGAGTTCGGTGGTGGCCACCGGTTCGGCCTCGGTCGGCAGAATGGTGGGCGACTCCCCCGCCGCCTCGGTGTCGACCACGAACAGCTCGTGGGTGAAGCGCAGCTTCTTCGCGTCGACGCCCAGCACCCGGGTGCGGACGGCGAGGCGGGCGCCCTCGGGAACGTCGCTGAGGTAGCGGATGTGCGCCTCGACGGTGTAGAGGGAGCAGCCGGTGGACTCGCGGTAGCCCGCGTGCAGACCGGTCTCGATCATCATGGCGTCGGTGGCGTACCCGAAGACGAGGACGTAGAAGGCCTCGCTCATGTGGCCGTTGTAGTCGATCCACTCGGGGCGGACCGTGTGGTGGACGAGCGGCAGGCAGGTGACGACGCCGTCCAGTTCGGTGGTGTCGGTGACGTCCTGGCGGTCCCCGACGCGTGCTTCGCCGCTCACTTGCCGTCCTCCCCCGCGGTGCGCTGCTGCGGAAGGCGGCCGGTGGCGCGCAGGATGTCGATGACGCCCTGGTCGCGTTCGGCGACGAGGTCCGCGATGGTGCGTCCTTCGGCGGCGTCGTCGCATCCGGCGACCACGGCGTCGTACAGCTTCCTGTCGAGTTCGGGGGCTTCGAGGCGGGTCCACGGGGACTTCAGGGAGGGGCCGAAGTGGTCGAGCATGTGGGCCATGCCACCCTCGCCGCCCGCGAGGGCGAAGGTGAGCATCGGGCCCATGAACGCCCAGCGCAGGCCGGGCCCCTCGGTGATCGAGTCGTCGATCTCGCGGACGGTGGCCTCACCGTTGGCGACCATGTGCAGGGCCTCGCGCCACAGGGCTTCCTGGAGGCGGTTGGCGATGAAGCCGGGGACCTCGCGGTCCATGGTGATGACGGACTTGCCCGCGACCTCGTAGAAGCGGGACGACCAGGCGACGGCCTCGGCGCTGGTGCGCTCGCCGCCGACGACCTCGACCAGGGGGATCAGGTAGGGCGGGTTGAAGGGGTGCCCGACGACGAGGCGGCCGGGGTCGGCGGCCTCGGTCTGCATGTCGGTCATCGGGTAGCCGGAGGTGGAGGACGCGATGACGACCCCGGCGGGGGCGGCGGCGTCGAGCTGCCGCAGCAGGTCGCGCTTCAGCTCCAACTTCTCGGGGGCGCTCTCCTGGACGAACTGGGCCTCGGCGACGGCCTCGTGGAGGGTCGCGGTGACGGTGAGCCGGTCCGGGGACGCGCCGTCGGCGAGCCCGAGCCGGGTCAGGGCGGGCCAGGCGGCGTCGACGAGGCGGCGCAGCTTCTGTTCGGCGTCGGGGGCGGGGTCCCAGGCGGTGACGTCGTAGCCGCGGGCCAGGAAGTGGGCGACCCAGCCGCCGCCGATGACACCGGCACCGACACAGGCGACGCGGCGTACGTCCTCGGGGGCGCAGGGGGGTGTGGGGGAAGTCATGGTGGGGGGGGGAGAACTCCTCGTACTGCGGGCAGGGTTGACGAGTGGTCGGGGCGTCAGGCGCGCGGCTTCAGGCCGAGCGTGGCGCGGGCCTCGTCCGGGGTGGCGACCCGGGAGCCGAGCGACTCGGTGATGGTGACGGCGCGCTCGACGAGCTGGGCGTTGGTGGCCTTGTTGCCCTTGCCGAGGTAGAGGTTGTCCTCCAGGCCGACCCGGACGTGGCCGCCGAGCAGGATGGACTGGGCGACCCACGGCATCTGCATCCGGCCCAGGGCGAAGCTGGCGAACTGGGCGCCCTCGGGCAGCATGTTGACCATCGACTGGAGGACGCCGGGGTCGGCGGGCGCGCCCCACGGGATGCCCATGCACAACTGGAAGACGGTGGGGTCGTCGAGCAGGCCCTCGGCCTTCAGCTGCTTGGCGAACCACAGCTGGCCGGTGTCGAAGATCTCCAACTCGGGCCGTACGCCCAGCTCCTGGATGCGCCGGGCACCGGCGCGGAGCATGTCGGGGGTGGAGATGTAGAGGTTGTCGCCGAAGTTCAGCGAGCCGCAGTCGAGGGTGCAGATGTCGGGCAGGAGGTCCTCGACGTGCGGAAGCCGGTCCAGGCCGCCGACCAGGTCGGTGCCGGGCAGCGGGAAGTCCTTGAGCGGCTGGTCCGGGTCGATCACCAGGTCGCCGCCCATGCCCGCGGTGAGGTTGATGACGACGTCGGTGCCGGTCTCCTTGATCCGCTCGACGACCTCGCGGTAGAGGTGCGGGTCGCGGGACGGGTCGCCGGTCTCGGGGTCGCGCACGTGGATGTGCACGACGGCCGCCCCGGCCTCGGCCGCCTGGACGGCGGAGGTGGCTATCTGCTCCGGGGAGACGGGGACGTGCGGGCTCTTGCGGACGGTGTCGCCCGCGCCGGTGAGGGCGCAGGTGATGATGACGTCCTGGTTCACGGTCATGCGGATCTCCTTACGGGGAGCGGTGGTTGGGGAGGTGCGGAGGAGGGGACCGATCAAGCGGGGAGGCGGACCGCAGGGGCGCGGGAGCGCAACGGATCAGCCGTGGGAGGGGATCGGTCAGGCATGGGAGGGGGTCGGTCAGCCGTGGGAGGGGATCGGTCAGGCATGGGAGGGAGTCGGCCGGACAGGGAGGAGGGTCGCGGCCACGTGGTCGAGGAGCGCGCCGTGCATGTCCTCGGCGCTCGTCCCGCCGGCGGCGCCGGGCGTCGAGGCGAGCACCTGGGCGGCGAGCCCGTCGATGAGGGCGGTGAGGCGCAGTGCCGCGCCCTCGGGGTCGGTGCCGGGCCTGAAGGCTCCCTGGGCGACTCCGCGACGTACGACGTCGGCAACGGTGTCCCGCCACTGCCGGTAGTAGTCGACGTGCAGCCGGCCCACGGCGGTCGAGCGTGCGGCCTGGGCCCAGAGGTCGACCCAGACGAGCCACTGGCGGCGCTGCTGCTCGCTGTACGGGACCTGGAGCTCGATGAGCTGGTGCAGTTCGTCGGCGGCGTTCTGGGCCTCGGCGGTACGGGCGGCCCGGCGCGCCGTGTCCTCGTCCATGCACCAACGGACGGCGGCTTCGAGCAGGTCGTCCCGGCCCGGGAAGTGGTAGTGGATGGTGGCGGTGCTGGTGGCGCAGGCCTCGGCGATGTCGGCGACCCGTACCGCGTGGAATCCGCGTTCGGCGATGAGCCGGACGGCCTCGCGCACGATCTGCAGGGGCCGGCCGCCGTCCGGTGCGGCAGCGGTCGTGGCGGTGTCGCGGGTACGTCGTACCGGCGCGGCCGCAGGCGGGCGCGAGCCCAGCAGCCAGCCCACGTCGGCGCCGGCCGTGTCGGCGATCCTGGCCAGTTCGGCGGCGGTGAACCGACGGGTGCCGCCCAGCGAGCGGGACAGCTTCGAGGGGTCCATCACGACCCGCCGGGCGAACTCCCGCTGGCTGACTCCGGCCGCCGCGACGACCTCCCGGACCCGGGCGGCCACGTCGGTCGCTGTGTCGGCCGCAGTCTCGGCCGCTGTGTCGGCCGCTGTCTCGGTCGCTGTGTCGGCCGCGCCGTCGGCTGGTTCGTGCTGCATGGTCGGCCACCGTACGCACGTATTGAGCAAATCTCAACGCCTACCGCCTTCACCAGGGCATTGAGATAGCGACTGATGAGTCAGTCAGGCAAGATTCCCACGGAAGGACCCCAGCGTGACCGACGCGACAGCCGATTCCCCGGCCGCCGAGACCCGCACGGAGAACGGCACCGTGCCCGGCGGCCATCCCGCGCTCCGCTTCCGCGGCGCCGTCTCCGTGCAGCGCGGCCCCGGCGGCGCCTGGTTCTCCCCCTGGCGGGTGCCCCACGAGGAGGCGAGGCTGTATCTGCCCGAGGGCGGCATCGGCCGGGCGGCGATGCCCGCCGGGGTGCGACTGACGTTCCGTACCGACAGCGGTTCCCTGGTCTGCCGCTACCAGGCCGACCCGGCGCCCCGGCTGACCGGCGTGCAGGAACAGCCCCGGCTCGACGTGGTCTGCGACGGAAGGCCGGTGGAGACGGTCGAGCTGACGGCCCACGGCGGTGATGCGGAGTTCCGTACGGCACGCCTGCCGGGGCGGATGGTCACGGTGGAGCTGTGGCTGCCGACCTACCACCAGTTCCGGCTGCGCTCCCTGGTCCTGGACGCGGGGGCGGCGCTCGCCCCCGACACCGGCGTGCTGCCGCGCTGGGTGCATTACGGGAGTTCCATCTCGCAGGGGCGCGGGGCCGCCTCGCCGGTTCATGCCTGGCCCGCGCTGGTCGCCCGCAGCGCCGGGCTCGACCTGACGTCGCTCGCGCTGGGCGCGGCCTGCTGCCTCCAGCCGATGACCGCACGCCTGATGCGCGACCTGCCCGCCGAACTGCTCACCGCCTGCGTGGGGATCAACGTCCAGTCGCTCGGCAGCCACAGTCCCGGCGCCTTCGACGCCGCGCTCATCGGCTTCGTCCGCACGGTCCGCGAACGGCACCCCGACACCCCGTTCGTCCTCATGTCGGCGATCGTCGCGCCGGACCGCGAGACGCTGCGCGGGCCGACCGGAATGACCGTCGAGGAGATCCGCGCGCGCACCCGCGACGTCGTCCACCTCCTGCGCTCGCACGGCGATGTGAAGTTGCGCCACATCAACGGGCTCGACGTCTTCGGGCCGCGCGAGGTCCCGCTGATGCTGGAGCCGCCGGGTCTGGACCGGCTGCATCCGGGCCCGACCGGGCACCCGGTGTTCGCCCGGCGCTTCCTCGGCGCTCTGCGCAAGGTCCTGGGCGACGGACTCCCGGGCGGGGCACTCCTTGACGCGCCCTTCACATCAGACCCTTGTGCCGCTCCCCCGATTCCGCAATTGTCCTGATCATGACTGAGACGACCAGGCCGGCCGCGCCGCCGAACCCCGTCCGCAAACCCCTCAGGCAACTCCTTGCCGCCTCCGTCGGCAATGCCGTCGAGTGGTACGACTGGTACGCGTACACCTTCCTGGCGACGTTCATCGCGGCGCAGATCTTCCCGAAGAGCGCGGGCAGCCCGCTGGTGCCGCTGCTGTCGACCTTCGCGGTGTTCGCGGTCGGGTTCTTCATGCGGCCGGTCGGCGGGCTGCTGCTGGGCGCGGTCGCGGACCGGCACGGGCGGCGGGCCGCGCTGACGGTGACGATCCTGCTGATGGGCGGGAGCAGTCTGCTGGTCGGGCTGACGCCGACGTACGCCTCGGTGGGGGTGCTCGCGCCGGTGATCCTGGTGCTGGCGCGGCTGCTCCAAGGCCTGTCCGTGGGCGGGGAGTTCGCCGCGTCGACGACGTTCCTGGTGGAGTCGGCGGGGCCCGGCAGGCGGGGGCTGTTCTCCAGTTTCCAGTACGTGTCCACGACCGCGGGGCAGCTCGCCGCGTCCGGGATCGCCGCACTGCTGGTGTCGAACCTCAGCGACGGGCAGATGGACGGGTGGGGCTGGCGGGTGCCGTTCGTGCTGGGTGCCGTGCTGAGCCTGGTGGGGTTCTGGATTCGTCGCGGGGCGCACGAGACGCACGCGCCGGTGGAGCGCACCGAGCGGCCGGGGCTGTTCGACGCGCTGCGGAAGTACCCGCGCCAGTCCCTGCTGATCTGCGGAATCACCGCGGGCGGCACCATCTCGTACTACACGTGGACGTCCTACCTGCCGACCTACGCGGAGCTGAACGGCGGTTTCGACAAGTCGGACGCGCTGCTCGCGGGGACGATCTCGCTGGCGTTCTTCGCGGTGCTCCAGCCGCTGGGCGGGCTGCTCTCGGACCGGATCGGGCGCAGGCCGCTGCTTTTGTTCTCGGGGCTCGGGTTCGCGCTGCTGATCGTGCCGCTGCTGCGGGTGGTGGACGGGGGCGTCTCGTTCGGGACGCTGGTGCTGGTGAGCTGCGCGGGGATGGTGCTGCTGACGGGGTTCACGTCGATCTCGGCGGCGGTCAACGCGGAGATCTTCCCGGCGAAGGTGCGCGCCTCGGGGATCGGGTTCCCGTACTCGCTGACGGTGGCGATGTTCGGCGGGACCGCGCCGTACATGGGGACGCTGTTCAAGGAGATCGGCAATCCGGGGCTGTTCCCGTGGTACGTCGCCGTGCTGTGCCTGGTGTCCTCGGCGGTGTTCTTCCGGCTGCCGGAGAACGCGCACAAGGAGCTGGAGAAGTAACACCCGTACGACGCCGGGCACCGCGGGGCACCGCGGGGCACCGCGGTGCGCGTTACTCGTCGGCGTCCGGGAAGCCCAGCTCGCGCAGTGCCCGGTCGGCCGACTTGACCAGCTCGGCCGCACCGCAGGCGACCGCGATGGCGCGGCCCCGCTCCAGTTCGCTGCGGGAACCGGTGGCGATGCCCCATTCGACGCGGGCCCCGGCGTGCTCGTACTTGCAGGGCGAGGAGCCGAGCAGGTCCACGGCGCGCCGCAGCAGTTCCGCCCGCTGCTGCCCCTGGACCAGCTCGGCCTGGCAACGCATGGCTTCGCCGATCGCGGTGTTGGTGCCGAACCGTTCGGCCTTCTCGCGTGCGTACCGGGCGAGCTGCGCCGCGCGCTCCGGGTCGTCCGGGGCGACCGCGCGGGCCAGGTCCAGGGCCCACGGGGCGAGCACCGTGTTGTGCCTGCCGCGGGCCTTGAGCGCCTCGCCCGCCGCCTCCAGTTCGGCGACGGCCTCCTTGGTACGGCCCTGCGCGAGCAGCAGCCTGCCCCGTACCGAGGCGGCGTCGGGGATGACGATCGTGGTGGGGTACGGGGCGTGGAAGCCGAAGTCGTCGGCGACCTTGCGGGCCTCGTCGACCCGGCCGCGGGCCAGCAGCGTGTCGATGAGCATGCACACGGCGTCCCAGTGCATGGGCAGGCCGTGCCCGATGCGCTCAGCGAGCCGGACGCTCTCCTTGAGGTCCTCCTCGGCCCGCACCAGGTTGCCGCGCCGCCGCTGGACGTATCCGGTCAGCGCGTACGCGAAGGCCAGGTGGCCGCCGCTCCAGCCGACCTCGGTGAAGGCCCGGCGGGCGTCCGCGAACAGGGCGTCGGCGTGGTTGAGCCGGTCGGCGAAGGCGTAGCTGAGGCCGAGCAGGGCGGGCACCTCGAAGCCCCAGGTCTGGTCGGTCCAGTTCAGGCCCGGCGGCAGGCTGTCGTTGACGAGGGCCCGGTCGCCGATCTCCACGATCGTCTCCGCGTCCTCGCCGACGGCGGTCGCGTCGAAGGCGCGCAGCATCAAAAGGGCCTGTTCGGTGGTGTCCCGGCCCTCGACCTGCGCGGCGGCGTCCTTGAGCCGCCGGGACCTGGCGGGTCCGTCGAACTCGGTGGCGTACACGCCCTCCCAGAGGAACTGGATGGTCTGCAACCGCATCCGCAGCGGGCCGGGAGCGGCGTCGGCGGCCACCTGGGCCACCATCTGACCGGCCTCGGCGGCCTGGTCGTTGTGGGTGAGCGCCTGCGACAGCAGGAACACGGCGTCGGCCTGCTGCTCGTCGTCGAGGCCGGGCTGGTCCAGGGCCTCCTTCAGGTAGTCGACGGCGGTGGCGGGCGCGGTGAGGGTGATGAGCTTGCCCAGTTCGTAGAGCACTTGGGCTCTGACGGTGGGCAGCGGCGGCTCCTTCAGCGCCCGCTCCAGACAGAGCCGGGCGGCGTCGGGTGCGCCGACCGCGACGTACTCCCGGTGGGCGGCCCGCATCTGCTCGACCAGGTCGGCGTTGTCCTCGGGCGGTACGTCCAGGAGGTAGCGGGACGCCGCCGCGGCGCCGCGCCCGTCTTCGAGCAGGACTTCGGCGACGATGCCGTACATCGCGAGGCGGACCCAGGTGGGCACCGCCTCGTTGACGGCGGTGGCGATGGTCGGGTGGACGAACTCCAGGTGCTCGTCCTCGCCCTTGAGGATGCGGATGTCCCGCAGCCAGTGGGCGCACTCGACGGCGTCCTCGACGTTGATCCGCACCACCTTGGCGGCCTGCTTGAGGGAGACGTCGGACTCCAGGACGGCGACGGCGAACGCGAAG
Organism: Streptomyces sp. NPDC087440; assembly: GCF_044744005.1. Lineage (NCBI taxonomy): Bacteria > Bacillati > Actinomycetota > Actinomycetes > Kitasatosporales > Streptomycetaceae > Streptomyces > Streptomyces sp. NPDC087440. The sequence goes on from NZ_JBIUXN010000015.1 coordinate 191,716, forward strand.
CTGAGGGTGTGCCCGCCCTTCGCCTTGAGCCGCTCCATCAGCCCTTCGGGGCGTTCGGTCGCCATCAGGGGGGCGCAGCCTGTCCGCGGTGCCCTCGACCGGTTCGAGCTCCTGGGCCTTGGCCCGGGCGACGAGCGCGACGGTCTCGAAGAGGTTGCCGCCGGTCACGGCCCACACCTCGCGGCAGAACGGGTCGTCGGCGTGCTCCCCCAGCACTTCCCGGGCGAAGCGGGCGGTGCCCGTGGGCGAGAGCGGGCCCAGGAGGACGTCGGTGCCCACGCGGCGCACGGTGCTGTCCAGTTCGCGGAGCAGGGTGGCGGTCTCGCCGTCCGCCTCGTTGGTGCGGTAGGCGGCGACCAGCAGCACCGGAGGGACCGGGGTCGCCAGGGGTACGTCGGCGCGTGCGGCGAACGGGACCAGCCAGCGCAGGGTCTCCAGGTCGCTCCACTGGAGGTCGTCGACGACGAGGACCAGCGGGTGGTGGCGCACGGCGAGGTTGTCGAACAGGGCGTCGAGGCCGTCGCGGACGCCCCGCGGGTCGGCCTTCACCTCGCTGCTGCGGGTGACGATGCCGAGGGCGGGGGCGACGCTGGAGTGCCATTCGCCGAGCAGGTCCCGGGTGGCGGTGTCGCTGGCGCCGGCCAGGGCCGGCTGGAGGAGATGGCGTACGACGTGGAAGGCGACGGAGGCGACCGTCTCGCCGCCGCGGGCCGACCAGACGGCGCAGTCGCGGGCCCGGGCGCGGCGCTGGATCTCTGCGAGGAGGGCGGTCTTGCCGATGCCTGCTTCGCCGCGGAAGAGGAGGACGCCGCCGCGGGGTGCGGAGGGTGCGCACAGGGCGTCGAGGGCCTTCGCGGCCGACTCCAGTTCCGCTTCGCGTTCGATCAACTGCGCTGCGGGTGCTGGGGTTTCCGGCCGGGGCACGGGCATTCCTTCCCTCGGTACGTCGGAATTCCGAGCGTATCCCTACGCTTCGGCCACTGACCAGCTTCTCCGGAATTTCCCCTCGACGGGGGGCGGTTGCGGGCCATAGCCGCCCCGCAACCGCCCCGTCCGTCTCACCCCGTGAGCAGCACTCCCCCGTACGACACCCCGGCCACGACCACCCACGCGCACAGCCCCAGCCCCGCAACCCGGCCCCCCGTCCGGGTCAGCGACGGCAGGTGGACGGCGCTGCCCAGGCCGAACAGGGCGGCGGCCAGCAGGAGTTCCTGCGTCTGCTGGGCGATGTCGAGGCCCAGTGGCGGCACCCAGCCGGTCGTGCGCACCAGCACCATCACCAGGAAGCCCACCACGAACAGCGGCACGATCGGCGGTCGCTTCTGCCCCGTGGCGGGGGCGTCGGCAGCGGCCCGCCCCGCGGCAGCGACCTTGTGCCGGTGGCGTACCGACAGCGCCACCGCCGCCACCAGCGGCGCCAGCAGCGCCACCCGCATCAGCTTCACCAGGACCGCTTCGCCGAGCGCCCCGGGTCCGGCTGTCTGCGCCGTCGCCACGACCTGGCCGACGTCGTGCACGCTGGCCCCGACCCAGCGGCCGAACTCGGCGTCGGTGAGCCCCAACGGGCCGTGCAGCAACGGGAGTACGGCTATCGCGAGGGTGCCGCACAGGGTGACGAGGGCGACGGAGGTCGCCGTGTCGCGTTCGTCGCTGTCGGTGGCCTCGCTCACCGCGCCGATCGCGGACGCCCCGCAGATCGAGTAGCCGGTGGCGATCAGCAGGGGCTGGTCGCCGGGCAGGCCCATCTTCCGGCCCAGCCACCAGGTGCCGAAGAAGGTCGCGGCGACCACGGCGAGGACCATCAGCACCGTCGCCCAGCCGATGCCCAGGACGTCGTCGAGGCTCAGCTTCAGGCCGAGCAGGACGATGCCGACCCGCATCAGGCGCTTGGCGGCGAAGGTGAGGCCGGGGCGCGCCGCTCCGCGTACCGTCGTACGGGCCAGGGGCAGGTGCGCGACGACGATGCCCAGCACCACGGCCGCCGTCAGCATCGGTACGGCCGGGACGATCCGGTGGATTCCCCAGGCGGCGGCCACGCCCAGGACGGCCAGGGTCAGCCCGGGCAGCTTGCCGGGGGCGGCCGGGGGTGCGGCGAGGAGAGGGCGGCGGGTCGGGCGTTCCCGCAGCAGCGCCATCAGCGGTCGGCCGGGAGTTCGTACACGCGGCGGACGCTGGAGCCGATGCGGGAGATGTCCGCACCGTAGACGTGCAGCGATATCGCGAGGTCGTCGCAGGCGTTCCAGACCCGGTGGATGTCGCCGGGCGGCGCGAAGCCGCAGACCGCGCCCTGCGGGTTGACGACGTCGTCGGTGGCGACGAGGTGCGCGCGGGCGCCCTCGGCGGCGGGAACCAGCCGGTAGCGGCGCTCGCGCTCCTCGCCGACGTGGACCCCGGTCGTGCACCAGGAGACGTGGTCGTGGACGGAGGTCTGCTGGCCGGGCAGCCAGACGAGGGCGACGATCGAGAAGCTGCCGTCGTGCTCGGCGTGCAGCAGGTGCTGGCGGTAACAGTGGGGGTCGGACTCCTGCTGCTCCTCGGTCAGCAGGTCGTCCGCGCCCAGGTGCGGGGCGAGGCGTTCGCCGACGAGGTAGGCGGTGAGGTCCGGCGGCAGGCCCTGGCCCACGGCTTCGCGTACCGAAGCGACGAGGGCGTCCAGGCGGGCGGTCGTGCGCGCGGCCGTGTAGGCGGTCGAAGTCGTGGTCATACGGGCAGCGTGCAGCCGCCCGATCCATCACGTCCAACACCGATTCGTACGCAGTTCCCCAAATCCTGCTTATGCCTCGTGGAGGGGTTCAGCAGCCGATCTTGTGGGCGGCGACGGTCTTCAGCTCGTCCAGCACCAGCGCGGTCGCCGGTATGCGCAGGTGCTCGCGGAGCACGTACGCGGACACCTGGCGTTTCGAGGCGGGGGCCAGCGCCCGCCCGGTGACCTGTTCATGGCGCAGGAAGTTCAGCACCAGGCCCGGCATCATGGCGATGCCGAGCCCCTCGGCGACGAGGCTCTGCACGACCAGGTTGTCGTCGGTGGTGAAGGCGATGTCGGGGGCGAAGCCCTGGGCGGCGCACTCGTGGAGGAAGTTGACGCGGCAGCGCAGACAGCCCGCGATCCAGCGTTCCTCGGCCAGGTCGGCGAGGTTGACGGACGGCGACGGGTGAGCGGGTGCCGGGTCGGCAGCAGCACGAGCAGCTGGTCCTCCAGCAGCGGCACCTCCATCACCTCCTGCGGAACCTCCTCGTCCGATCCCGGGTACGTGAAGGCCAGCGCGATGTCGCACTCCCCGCGCACCAGCCGCTGCAACGACTCCGGCGGCTCCTCCTCGCTCAGCTCCACCCGCACCCCGGGATGCCCGGACGCGAGCCGGGCCAGGGTCTCGGGAACGAGGGTGGCGTTGGCGCTGGGAAACGCGCACAGCCGCACCCGGCCGGTGTGCAGCCGGGTCAGCGCCGTCATCTGCTGCTGGGCGGCGCTCATGGTGTCGAGGATCGCGGCGGCGTGCCGGGACAGGGTCTCCCCCGCCTCGGTGAGCCGCAGCCCGCGTCCGGCGCGGGTGAACAGGGGGGTGCCGACGTCCCGTTCGAGGGCCTTCATCTGCTGGGTGATCGCGGGCTGGGTGTAGCCCAGGGCGCGCGCGGCGGCGGAGTAGGACCCGGTGCGCACCACTTCGTGAAAGGTCTTGATGTGCCTCGAATCGAACACCGGCTCAGCATAGCGGGGCGTCCGGCCGTGGATCATAAGCAGGTTTTGGGGGTACGCAGCGGACTCGCCGCCTCCTGCGGGCCCCGGGTCGGGTGATGCTGAGCGGGACGTGGGTGATCACCGGGCCCCGGCGGGGGCGGTCGGGGAGACGACCTTGAAGGTGATGTGGACCTGGCGGGTGCCGCCGCCCGCCCGGACCACGGCCGTGCCAGCCCGCGCCGCGCGGATCTCCCATTCCCGGTAGCCGGGGTCCGTCTCGTACGCCACGGGGACGACGGTGACCGCGGGTCCGTCGGCGGTGGCCTCCCCGGAGTCCGGTCCGGTGAGCCTCAGCAGGGCGACGCCGCCGGTCATGAGGGTGAGGGTGCGCCCCGAGTCGTCCCGGGTGAGCGAGAGCCGGGTGGGGGTGGGGGTGCCGGGCAGGTCGGGCAGGGGCGCGGAGGCGGACAGGGTGCGCCCGGGGGCGGGTTCCGGGCCCGCGCAGGCGGTCGCCGCCACCCCGAGGAGCAGGGTGGCGGCGACCGCGGACCAGCGCGCCGCCGACCGGCGCGACAACGGAGGAACGGCTAGAGGAGTGGAACGTTGACGCATGTCAGGATCCTCGCCTGCCGGAACAGCTCCTGCGGGCCGGATGCCGCATCCAGCCGCACCCTCTCCGCGTTCTGAAGCACCGTCAGGAATGGTGTGTCTGCTCTGAGATCACCGTCCGTGTCGACCTTCTCGTCCGGCTCGAAAGCACCTTTGGCGAAGTTCAGCCAGGCGCCCAGGAGTTGACGGTCGACGGACTTCTTCGCGTCGAAGAGGGACGGTGCGAGGACGTGCGCGGCCTTCGCCTGCGTGGACACGTCGACGCCCTCCGAGAACACCGCGCTGGAGTGCTGCACGATCTTCAGGTAGCAGTCGAGGCGTTCCTTGCCGAGCCCGGTGAGGTCCCCCGTCAGGTACTTCGCGTACCAGACGTCGGCGAGCAGTGAGAGCGGCGCGTTGCCCTGGACGATCACCTTGGCCTTGCCGGAGCCGGTGCCGCCGTCGTCGTCGCGGGCGGTGAGCCCCAGGTCGTACAGGCAGGGCTTCTGGTACGTGTGCGCCTGTGCGTCCGTGATGTCCCGGGGCTGGACGCCCGGGCTGTTCGCGGGGTCCGGTTCGGGCGGGTTGACCAGGGAGTTCGTCACGGTGTCGGGGGTGCCGTCGCCCCATGCCCAGGCGATCTTCTCGTCGTCGCTGCCGGGGTCGGTGACGCGCCCGGCAAACTCGGCCTTCTTGCCCGCGTGCACGACGAGGGTCCTGCCGCCCGCGAGATCGGCGGCCCGGGACGTGTCGACGGCGGCGGTCGGGTCGACGTTGGCGACCTTGACGGCGGTCTGCTCACAGGTCTCGGTGTCGTCGTCCTTGCCGCAGACCGTGAGGGTGTAGGTGCCGTTGTCGCCGAAGACGGTGTCGGTGGTGAAGGAGAGGGTGGCGTCGGGCCGCCCGTTCTCCACCTGCCCGTGCAGGGGTACGGTCCTGCCGTCCCCGAGGTCGACGGTCGCGGTGAGCGGGTCGAGCCAGCCGGGGTCGGTGACGGTGCCGCTGACGGTCAGCCTGCCGCCCTCGACGGCCTCGCCCTTGACGGTGAAGGAGACGGCGGGCGCGACGTTGGTGACGGTCACCGTGGCGGTGCCGGTGCTCGCCCCGGCGGCGTTCTGGACGCGCAGCCCGACCGTGTACGTGCCGTCCTGGCCGACCCGGTCGAAGAGCGGGGCCGGTCCGGTGGCGTCGTCGTACGCGCCGTCGCCGTCGAAGTCCCAGGCGTACGCGGCCGCGCCGCCCGGCGAGGTGCTGCCGGAGGCGTCGAGCCGGACGTCCGCGCCCTCCTTGGTGGTGTACGGTCCGCCCGCGTCGGCCGTCGGCTTGCAGGTGGCGGGGAGGTCGGTGGCGGGGGTGCCCTGGTTCTGGGCGGAGGAGGAGGCGCTCGCACCCAGGCCGCGCCTGGCGAACGCACCCCACAGCAGGCACTGGTTGGCGCCGTTGTTGTTGGCGCGGTCGGCGGCGAGGATGCCGTCGCGGGCATCCAGGAAGTCCGGCTTGGACGGGGTCAACTTCATTCCGTCGACCATGAGTTGCTCGTGCTGGGCCTTGCCGCCCGCAGTGCCGTGCGCGCCGACGAGGGCGGTGCGGGCCTCCCACATGACGGCCGCCCAGATCTCGCCTTCGCGGTGCACCTCGCAGCCGCCCTCGCAGAGGTTGGCGTAGGTGAGGGGGCTCTTGTCGTACGCGTAGCGGCGCACGCCGGACGCGGTGCCGGTGGCGTACTCGCCGTAGACCGGGTCGCTCCACAGGGAGGTGGCGATCGCGTCGCCCCAGCCCTCGCCGAGGCCGCCGGTCTGTGCGCCGCTGCCGAGGTTGCCGCCGCCGACGAGGCGGTGCGAGAGGCCGTGGCTGTACTCGTGGGCGACGGTGTCGCCGTTCATGCCGCGGTGGGTGTTGAGCGGGCTGCAGGAGGTGCGGCCGACGAACATGCGCATGGTGGGGTTCTGGCCGTCGGCGGGGGTGCCGAAGTTGGCGTTGCAGGCGCTGCTGCCGGAGGCGTTGTAGTCGACGTAGACCTGGACGCGGTCGCTGCCCTTGCCGCCGTTGCCGAGGTTGTCCTCCTGGAAGTTCCCGGACGCCTCGTCGAAGCCGAGCCGGTAGAGGAAGTCGTGCATGGTGTTGGTGTAGTAGAACGCCTGGGTGACGACGGCGTCCCGGTCGGTGGTGAGGTCGGTGCCGCCGCTGGTGCGGAAGGCGTCCGTGAACGGGTAGGTGAAGTGCTGGTACGCGGGATCACCGGCGGGCGGGGTCTGCGGCTGGTAGCCGAGGGACTCCTGCCCGGTGAGGTTCTGCGAGACCTCGGCGTTGTTGCCGGTGGGGACGCGGCCCTCGACCCAGGAGCGGCCGAGGCCGCTGAAGGGGACGGTCTGCTGGCTGCCGTGGTTGGCGTTCTGACCGGTGAAGACGCGGCCTTCGGGGCCCTCGTTGTGGTTGAGGTCGGTGCGGCTGAGGATCGTGCCGTTCCCGGCGTCGACCACGGTGTCGTACAGGTGGCCGTTCTTGGCGGTGAGCTGGGTGCGCCAGCCGGGGCGTGCGGTGCCGTCGGCGAGGGGCAGGACGACGCGGGTCGCGGTGGTCTGGCCGGTGACCTCGGGGGTGCCGACGGAGGCTGCTGCGAGGTCGAGTGCCGTGGTTTGACCGAGAGCTGACGGTGCGTCGGTATGGACACCGGGGATCAGCGATCCGGTGGCGGTGAGGATGCGGCCCTGCTTGTCGACGGCGACGGAGAGCTGGGCGCCGTGGACGGGCACACCCCGGTCGGTCTGGCCGAGGAAGACGTGCTGGACGCCGTTGTGCCGCGTATCGTACGACTTCACGACGTCGAGGCCGTTGAGGTCGGCGGCGGAGAGCCCGTACAGCTCGGCGTGTTCGCGCACGTAGCCGAGGGCGATGCTGCGGGCGTCGGCCGTGCGGGCACCGGTGAGGGTGGGGCGGCCCTGCGGGGCGACGAGGCGCGGGGTGCCGGTGCGGCCCCAGCGGACGGCCGACTTCCCCAACTCCCTTGCCGCGACGAGCTGTTCGGAGGTCGGGCTCTTGCGCAGGGCGGCCTGCGGATCGATGTCGGGGTAGGGCTGATCGGCCCTTTCCTCGACTGCGGCGACTGCGGCGGCGGCCGGTGGAGCGGGGGTGGCCGAGGCGGCCGGTACGGAGACGGCGGTGGCGGGCAGGGCGAGCAGCGCCGCGCCCACGACGAGCGTTCTCCGCATCGGGCTTCTTCGAGTGCGGGCTCTTCGTATACGGGTTCTTCGTATGCGTGCGGACGGCATCGCTCTCCCCCTGATACGCGGTTCACGGCAAGGAACCGCGCCAAGGTACGTGAGCATGACAAGAGGGAGGAAGGGTGCTCGGGGCGGGATGGCCGAAAGTGACGCACACGCACTGCTGTGACGCCTGGGCGCCGGTGAGCTGGAGGTGAGGGGTGCGCCGGGGCCCACCCCTCACCGGGCCCTCAACGGCTCTGCGACTCCTCCGTCTGCTCCCCGTGTCCGCCGTGGCCCCCATGCCCGCCATGGCCGCCGTGCCCGTTCTGCAACGCCCGCCGGTACTCCTCCACGGTCGGCTTCGGTACGTACGTCCCCGGCCCGTACATCGCCTTGGCCAGCCGCGCACGCAGCCGGTCGGAGCGTTTGACGGGCCTGCGCACACCGTTGGCGTCGACCTCGGGGCCGACCTCGAAGGGCACGGGCTGCTCGTGCGCGGTGAGGGTGTGCAGCTCGCCCTGCGTCAGCGGGGTGTGCACCTCGATGTACTCGCCGTGCGGCAGCCGTTTGAGCGTGCCGCTCTCCCGGCCGTGCAACGTCTTCTCGCTGTCCCGGAGTTGGAGCCCCTGACAGACGCGGCGCGTGATGACGAAGGCCAGCGCGGGCACCACGAAGGACCCGATGCGCACGAACCAGGTGATGGTGTTGATCGAGAGGTGGAAGTGCGTGGCCCACAGGTCGTTGCCGCCGCCGATCAGCAGCACTCCGTACAGCGTGAGCCAGGCGACGCCGAGGCCGGTGCGGGTGGGGGCGTTGCGCGGGCGCTGCGCGATGTGGTGCTCGCGCTTGTCGCCCGTCACCCAGGCCTCGATGAACGGATAGACGGCGATCGCCATCATGATCAGCGGGAAGAGCGTGAAGGGGATGAAGACGCCGAGTTGGAGCGTGTGCCCCCAGGCGTTGATCTCCCAGCTGGGCATCACCCGGATCAGCCCCTCGGAGAAGCCGAGGTACCAGTCGGGCTGGGCGCCGGTGGAGACGAGATCGGGACGGTAGGGGCCGAGCGCCCAGACCGGGTTGATGGTGACGACCGCACCCATGATCGCGAGGACGCCGAAGACCAGGAAGAAGAAGCCACCTGCCTTGGCGACGTAGACGGGCAGGAAGGGTGCGCCGACGACGTTCTTCTCGGTCCTGCCGGGCCCCGCGAACTGCGTGTGCTTGTGGTAGAAGACCAGGATCAGGTGGGCGACGACCAGCCCCAGCATGATCCCGGGCAGCAGCAGGATGTGCACCGGATAGAGCCGGGCGATGATGTCGTCACCCGGGAACTCCCCGCCGAACAGGAAGAACGCGAGATACGTGCCCACGATCGGCACCGACAGGATCGCGCCGTGCGCGAAGCGCAGCCCGGTCCCGGAGAGCAGGTCGTCCGGGAGCGAGTACCCGGTCAGCCCGGTGATCAGGGCGAGCATCAGCAGGGTCCAGCCGATGAGCCAGTTGATCTCGCGCGGCTTGCGGAAGGCGCCGGTGAAGAAGACCCGCATCATGTGCACGAGCATCCCGGCGACGAAGACGAGGGCCGCCCAGTGGTGGATCTGCCGGATCAGCAGCCCGCCGCGCACCTCGAAGCTGATGTCGACGGTGGACTCGAAGGCGCGGGTCATGCGGACGCCGTTGAGCGGGGTGTACGCGCCGTGGTAGACGACCTCGGCGGCGCTGGGTTCGAAGAAGAGGGTGAGGTAGATGCCGGTGAGGATGACGATCAGGAAGCTGTAGAGGCAGATCTCGCCGAACATGAAGGACCAGTGGTCCGGGAAGATCTTCCGCAGGTTGGCCCTGGCCATCGGGTAGAGCCCGAGCCGCCCGTCCGCCCAGTCGGCCAGATTCTCGCCCTTGCCGGGCGGTCCTGGCCTCGTGCTGTCGCCTTGGGTGAGTCCGCTGCCGCTGGTGCTGCTCATACGACCCCCTCATACGGACCTCTCAGAGTAGGCGCGTCGCCATACAGATCCAACAGGGTTGACGACGTAGGCAGTTGAAGTGTCAGGTGGCGGCCCAAAGGTGCCGGTGGGAGCCGAGCGGGGAGGGGCCGCGCGGCGCGCCTGGCGGCTGGATATGGTTGCCGATCACGGAGTACGGGATCAGGGACGGATCAGGGACAGGGCGCGGGGCCGGGAACGAGGAGGGCGGGCGCATGGCGGGTCCGGGGGACGGGCGCAGGGCGGGTCCGGGACGCGAGGACTGGATACGGGTGCCGGTCGGGCCCGACGCACAACGGTGGGCCACCCGGGGCGGGTGCCGCCTCGTGCTGCTCGTGGTGCACAACGTGACGTCCGCGACCCGGCTGCTGGACGTGGCACCGCTCTTCGACGACGACACCGGGGTGCAGCTGCTGGCGACCTGCCCCGGCTCGTCGCCGTTCCGCGCCGGGATCACAGAGCTGCTGCGGGACGTCGGGATACCGGTACTGCCGTGGGCGCAGGCGCTCGCGACGCCGGTCGACCTCGCGATATCCGCCAGCTTCGGGGGCGAACTGCACCGGATCCAGGGGAAGTTGGCCATCCTCTCGCACGGGGTTGGCTACACTAAGAGGCTGGCCACACCGGACACCGGACACCGGACACCGGACACCGGACACCGGACACCCTTCGGCCGAGGCCTCACCCCACGCCCGCATCGTCGGCCCCCCGCCCCCGCCGCCCGTCTTCGGCCTCTCCGCCCCGTGGCTGCTGCACAACGGTGTCCCCATCGCGGACGCGCTCGTCCTGTCCCACCCCGAGCAGCAGGACCGCCTCAAGGAGGCCTGCCCCGCCGCCGCCCCTACCGGCGTCATCGCCGGTGACCCCTGCTTCGACCGCATCCTGGCGGCCCGCCCGCACCGTACGTACTTCCGCAACGCCCTGGGAGTGCACCCCGGCCGGCGCCTGATCGTCGTCAACTCCACCTGGAACCCGGAGTCCCTGTTCGGCGACGGCGGCGGCGAGGACCTGCTGCCCGTCCTGCTGCCCCGGCTGATCTCGGAGCTCCCCCGCGACGAGTACCAGGTCGCCGCCGTCCTGCACCCCAACATCTGGGCGGGGCACGGCCCCGGGCAGATCCGCTCCTGGCTCGACCGGGCCCGCCGCGCCGGGCTCGTCCTCGTCGACCCGTTGCACCACTGGCGGCAGGCACTCATCGCGGCCGACGCGGTGATCGGCGACCACGGGGCCGTCTCCTTCTACGCGGCCGCCCTCGGCACACCGGTCCTGCTCGGCGCCGCCCCGCTGGCCGGACTCGCCCCGGACTCGCCGGTCGCGGACTTCGTCTCGGAAGCGCCACGCCTGATCCCGGACCTCCCCCTCCTCCCCCAACTGGACCGTCTCCTCGCGGAACACCAACCGTCCCCGCAGGCAGCCGAGTTCACCACGTCCGTACCCGGCGAGTCCGCGACACTGCTGCGCCGCCTGTTCTACGCGCTGATGGCCCGCCCGGAGCCGCCCGAGCCCGCCCGCCCCGTACCGTTGCTCGCTCCGCCGTACGAGCCGGGAGAGGCCACCGCACCCCTGCACGTCGTCACCGCGTGCGGCCCCGGCGGGGAGGTCTCGGTCACTCGGTACGCCGATCCGCGCACGGCACCCGCTGTGCGCGGCGAGGTGCACACGGCGGTGCACGAGGACACCCGGAACCCGGAGCGGCTGGCCCTCGCCGACCTCGTCCATCGGGCGAACGCGGCCGACGACCCCCGGTTCGGCGGGCCCGCCCGCTGGACGGCGGACATCCTCGACCGCTTCCCGCAGTGCGCGCTCGCGGTGTACGTCACCGGCCCGGACACCTGCACGGTCCGCACCCGGGAGGGCGCGCTCCTGCGCCTGACCGGCACATCGGGCGCCGACCCGACCCTGTACGCGTCCGCCCTGTACGCATCCGCCCTGTACGCATCGGCTCCGTACGCATCCTCTGCACACGCCCGCCCGGCAGATCCGGCGGAGCCAACGCGTCACCTGACCGTGCGCACCGGCTCCGCCCGCCACCCCGTGACGGTCACCCCGCTGCCGGACCCGCTCCGCGGCTGACGCACAGCGCGCGCAGCCGTCGCAGGTAGGCGAGGTGGTGTTCCGCCCCTTCCCGCTCCAGGACGGCGATCGCCTCGTCGACCAGCGGCAGCGCGGCAGCCTGTTCGGCCGGGCTCGCCCGCCGGGTGCCGTCCACGTGCGTACGGGCGAGGTCGGTCAGACAGCGCGCCATGTTGTACGCGTCGTCGCCCGCCCGGAAGTACCGCACCGCCGCACCGAGCCGCTCGCGGGCCTCCTCGGTGCGGCCCAGTCCGGTGAGCGCGCGGCCCCGGTGGCGTTCGAGGAGGGCGAGGGCGCGGGGCAGGTCGGCGGCGCCCTCGTCGCCGGGGCCGATGGCCGCGTACAGGCCCTCCACCCGGTCGAAGAGCGCGTACGCCTCCTCCCACCGCCACTGCGCGAGCCGCAGCAGCCCCAACCCCTCGATGGCGGAGGCCTGTCCGCGGACGTGCCCTGCGGCGCTCTCGTCGCGGGCGGCGGCTTCGAGGGCGTGCCCGGCCTCCTCGTACCGTTCGAGGGCGGTGAGGGCGAAGCCCAGGTGGGCGTGCATCATCGCGGCGGTACGGGTGCCGGGGAAGTGCTCGTCGGCGGTGCGCGCGCCGGTGTGCAGCGCGGGCAGCACGACGTCCAGGTGCCCCGCCTTGAGCTGCACCGGCCACAGGGCGCGGACCAGCCTGCACACGGTGTCGGGGCGGCCGAACTCGTCGGCCGCGGCGACCGCTTCCGCCAGGTTCGCGCTCTCGGCGGCGAGCGCGCCCAGGGCTTCGCTCTGGCTCTCGTACGTCAACGCCTCGTCGCTGTCGCGCGGTTGGGGGGAGCGCCAGCTCTGCGGCAGGGCGGCGCGGGCGGTCGGCTCGGCGAAGTGCAGGTACCCGTCGAGCACCCGCCCGACGGCCGCCGAGCACACGGCGGGACCGTCCTCCCGGGCGGCGGCCTGCTCGGCCTGGGCGCGCGCCGAGGGGCGGTGCCGGTAGTGCCCCTGCGGGGTGGTGTCCAGGAGCCGGGAGGTGGCGAGTACGTCGAGGGCGCGGGCGGCGTCGGGGACCGCGAGGTTGGCCGCGCGGGCGGCCAGGGCGGGGGTGACGGCGGGCCAGGGGCGCAGTGCGGTGAGCCGGTGGACGCGGGCGGTGACGGGGTCGAGGGTCTGGTAGGCGTGGTCGATGGCGGTGCGGACGGCGTCGCGTTCGGGCATGGCGGGTAACTGCGTCCTCTCCGTGCGGGGTTGCGGCACGTGCGCGAGGCGGGGTGCGGCGGCCAGGACCGCGTAGGGCGAGCCGCCGCAGTCGGCGATCACCGACGGGAGCAGGGCGCGGGCCGCGTCGAGGGCCGGGCGGCCCGCTGTCGCCTCCAGGAGCCGGCGGACGTACTTGTCCGCGAGCGGCCCGACGGGGATGCGCCGGGCGGGGAGCCGCAGCAGGGGGTCGCGGGCGGTGACCACCGTGACCACGCCCGGCGCGGTGGCGATCAGGGGGAGCGCCTGGGCGGCGGACGAGGCGTGGTCGAGGACGACGAGCAGGGCGAGGTCGGCGACGCAGCGCCGGAAGAACTCGGCCCGGTGCGGCTCGGAGGGAGGTATCTCCTCCTGGGGCACGCCGAGTTGGCGCAGGGCCTCGCGCAGGGCGGCTCCGGAGCTCATCGCCCCGTGGGGCCCGCCGCGCAGGTCCAGGTAGATCTGCCCGTCCTTGAACCGGCGTTCGGCCTCCCGGCCGCCCCAGCACCAGGCGATCTCGGTGGTGCCGATGCCTTCGGGCCCGTGCAGGAGGGCCACCTTGGGCCGCCCGTCCACCTTGCGGGCGGCCTCCTCGTCCAGCGCCTTCAGCACACCCTGTCGATTCATGAAGTGCCGTGAGGCGGCGGGGAGTCGAGGCGCGGAACGCGCGCCGGAGGCCCGTCTGACAGTGCGGGCGAAGACGTCCCAGTCCCGGGCGAGCCCGGGGTCGTCACGCATCGCCTCGTGCAACTGGGCGGCCATCAGCTCCACTTGACGCTGATCGACGGGCGCGGCGACCTCCCGCCCGAGAATCCGCTGCACCAGCGAACCCGCCGACTGCCAGACCCACTTGCCCGCCTCCGAGGCCGTTCCCGAGGCGACCGCGCCCAGCACGGTCGAAATGGCCCCCACCGAGATGAGATCGAGCATCCGGCACTCCCCCGTCGTCGCGTCGTCGAGGGATCAACCGTATCGACAGGAGTGGCCCACACAACACCCTCCCCGGACCGCCGCCCGGCCCTCCCCCTCGGGGGCGGCCGTAGGGTGGCGGGAAGACAGGAAACGCAATGGTCAGGAGGGTGACAGGTGACAGAAGCCATGAACGGCACCACCAACGTGAGCCACACCAACGACAGCATCGACGACATCAAGGCCGGCATACGCAGGCGGCTGGACGAGGTCGCCCCGGAGCTGGTGACCCTGAGCCGCCGCATCCACGCGCACCCGGAGAACGCCTTCGAGGAGCACCGGGCGGCCGCCTGGTGCACCGACCTCCTCCGCGCCCACGGCTTCGCGGTGACCGCGCCCGCGTACGGGCTGCCGACCGCCTTCGAGGCGACGGCGGGTTCGGGCCCGGTGACGGTGGCACTGGCCTGTGAGTACGACGCGCTGCCCGGGCTGGGCCACGCCTGCGGCCACAACCTCATCGCCGCGGCGGGGGTGGGTGCGGGCCTGGCCCTCGCCCCTTTTGCGGACGAACTCGGCCTGACGATACGGGTCTTGGGCACGCCCGCCGAGGAGAGCGGAGGCGGCAAGGCGCTCCTCCTCGACGCCGGGGCGTTCGCCGGGGTCGATGCGGCGATGATGATCCACCCGTGCCCGTTCGACGTGGCGGACTTCCACTCGTACGCGATGGGCTCCCTGGACATCACCTACACGGGCAAGTCGGCGCACGCCGCGATGAACCCCGAGGACGGCCGCAACGCGGCGGACGCGCTGACGGTCGCGCAGGTCGCCCTCGGCCTGCTCCGCCAGCACCTTCCCTCCGACTGGAAGGTCCACGGCATCACCACCGGGGCGGGCACGGCCCTCAACGCGATCCCGGAACGCGCCCACGCCTCCTACGCGCTGCGCACCCCTTCCGCACCCGAACTGCGCGCGCTCCGCGCCCGGGTCGAGGACTGCTTCCGCGCGGGCGCCCTGGCGACGGGCTGCGAGGTGGCTCTCGCCCAGCCGTCCCCCGACTACCTCGACTTCCGCTCCGACCCGGAGCTGGTCGCCCTGTGGACGGCGAACGCGCGCGCGGTGGGCCGTCCGGAGCCCACGGTCCGCGGCCCCTTCGCCTCCACCGACATGGGAAACGTCTCCCACGCGGTCCCCTCGATCCACCCCGTCCTGAACATCGGCACGACCGCCTGCGGCCCCCACCAACCCGAATTCACCGCGGCGGCATCGACTCCGGCCGCGGAACGCACGATGCTGGACGGCGCGCTCTCCCTCGCCTGGACCGCCGCCGACCTCCACACCCCTACGGCTGCACAAGACTGATCGACCCGGACGCCCCGACAGGAGGCGCGGGGCTGTGCTCGCTGCGCGGGGTGCGCCCTTCAGGGGCGCGGTGCTGTGCTGCACGTGCGGCTCCGCCGCGCGGACGCGCCCTTCAGGGGCGCGGGGAACTGCGCGACCAGCCACGACGCACTCGAACGGGAACCGTGGGCAGCCGCGCGGCGAGCGCTTTAGGGAAAGGGGCGGGTCCGGGGCCTCTCCTGCCCGAGCGGCAGGGGCTGACGTGTCCGGTACGGGGGTGGGCCGGGGCCTCTTTGGACGTGCGTCCGGCGCAGGAGCTTGGGCAGGGGCGGCACCGGGCTGGGCCGGGAGCGGGAGGGGCCGCCCCCTTGCCCGCCCGTTCCGCCCCCTTGGGGCGGCCCCGTCGCCCAAGGGGGCGGGGCGGCAAAGGGCGGAGCCAAGGGGGACGGGACGGCACAGGGCGGAGCCAAGGGGGCGCGGCGGCGACAGGCGAAGCCAAGGGGGACGGGACGGTACAGGGCGGAGCCAAGGGGGACGGGGCGGCGGAGCCAGACGGGGCGAGGCGGAAGAGGCGGAGCCGGAAGGGGGCGCGGCGGAAGAGGCGGAGTCTGAGGGGCCCCCTCAGCCCACCGGGCTCAAGGCTCCCGCCCTCGGCACCACCACCGGCGCCCCGTCCCCCGGCGCCTCCAGCACATCCACCTCCACCCCGTACAACTCCCGCACCAGCTCAGCGGTGACCACCTCACGGGCGGGCCCGTGGGCCACCACCCGCCCGTCGTTCATGGCCACGACCACGTCCGCGTACCGCGCCGCACTCGCCAGGTCGTGCAGCACCATCACCACGGTCCGCCCCACCGCCGCGACCTCCCGCACCAGCGTCAGCACCTCCACCGCGTGCCCGAGGTCCAGCGCGCTGGTCGGCTCGTCGAGGAGCACGATCGGCGTCTCCTGCGCCAGCACCATCGCCAGCCAGCACCGCTGCCGCTGTCCGCCGGAGAGCTGGTCGAGCCGCCGCTCGGCCAGGGAGAGGGTGCCCGTCGCCTCCAGCGCCGCCCGCACCGCCTTCTCGTCCGCGCGCGACCACTGCCGGAACAGCCCCTGGTGCGGGTGGCGTCCGTACCGTACGAGACCGGCGACGGTGACCGCCTCCGGCGCCTGCGGCGACTGGGCGAGCAGCGCGATCCGGTGGGCGGCCTGACGCTGGGTGAGCGCCCACACGTCCTCCTCACCCGCCCGTACCGTCCCGGACTCCGGCTTGTGGAGGCGGGCGACGGCCCGCAGCAGCGTCGACTTGCCGCAGCCGTTGGGTCCGACGATCGCGACGACCTGCCCGCTGGGGACGGTGAGGTCGACGCCGTCGACGACGGGATGGCCGGGGTATCCGGCGGTGAGCGCCTCTACGGTCAGTTCCACGGGGTTTCAGGCCTTTCCGGTCCGAGAGGGACTATCTGACTTCTTGCCGAACAGCACCCACAGCAGGAACGGTCCGCCGAGGACGCTCGTGACGACTCCCACCGGGATCTCGACCGGCGCGACGACCCGCCCCAGCGCGTCCGCCCCCGCGACCAGCGCCGCGCCGACGAGCGCGGAGCCGAGGATCGGCACGCGGGTGGGGCCGCTGAGCCGCGCCGCCAGTACGGGGGCCGCGAGGGCGACGAAGGCGATGGGGCCGCCGATACCGACGGCGATGCCGGAGAGCACGACCGCGAGCGCCAGGGTGATGGCCCGTACCCGGGGGACGTTCACGCCGAGCGTGGCGGCCATGTCGTCGTCGAACCGCAGCAGTTGCAGTCGGCTGCCCGCCACCAGCGCCAAGGGCACGAAGACCAGCAGCAGGTAGACGAGCGGGGTGCCGACGGCCCAGTCCCGCCCGTTGAGCGAGCCGACCGTCCAGAGGAAGACGCCTCCGGCGGTGTTGTCGTTCTCGCGCGACATCACGAGGTCGGTGACCGCGCCGATCACCGTGGAGACGCCGATGCCGACGACGAGGATGCGGTATCCGGCGTGCCCGGCCCCGCCCGCGCAGGCGACGACGAGCATGGCGGCGGCCGCAGCGCCGAGCGGTCCGAGCCACCAGTCGCCGATCATCCCGGTGGACGAGCCGACGACGGAGGCGACCACGGCCGCCGTGGCGCCGTCGTTGACGCCGATGACGTCGGGTGTGGCCAGGCGATTTCCGGCCAAGGTCTGGGTGAGGCAGCCCGCGATGCCGAGGGCCGCGCCGACCATCAGGCCGACCGCGATGCGGGGCAGCCGGAAGTCCCGTACGAGCATGACGGTGGCGCTGTCGCCGGTGCCGAGGAGACCGGCGAGGCTGTCGCCGAGGCTCATGCTGGTGGAGCTGGCGAACGCGGCGAAGGTGACGATGCCGCCGATGAGCACGGCGAGCCCGACGGCCGCGAGGGCGCTGCGGTGCGGGAAGAGCCAGGAGAACGCGCCGAACCGCAGCGGGGTGGAGTCGGGCGGGGTGAGGCTCTTCTCGTACGCGTCGTATGCGTTGTACGCGTCGTACGAGTCGTTCGGAAGGCTCGTAGGGCTGCTCATGCGCTCGCCCCCGCCGTCGACATGCGCCGCGACCGCGCGATCCAGATGAGCAACGGCCCGCCGATGAACGCCAGCAGCACGCTCACCGGCGTCTCCCAGGGCCGGATCACCACCCGCGCGAGCAGATCCGCGACGATCATCACGCACGCGCCGACCAGCCCGGACAGCACCAACTGGCCGCCCATGCGGGGCCCGGTGACGGACCGTGCCGCGTACGGGGCGAGCAGCCCGAGGAAGGCGATCGGCCCGGCCAGCGCCACCGCCGACCCGGCGAGCAGCGTCACGGCGACGGCGACGGTGAGCCGGATGCGCCCGGGATGGTGCCCGAGCGAGCGGGCGCTGTCGTCGCCCAGCGACAGCGCGGACAGCGGCCGTGCGGACAGGAACGCCACCGCGAGTCCGACCGCGATGAGCGGCAGCAACGGCAGCGTGTCCTTGGTCTCGATGCCCGCGAGGGAGCCGATGGTCCAGTAGCGGTACGTGTCGAACGTCGACTGGGTGCCGAGCAGTACGTACGACGTGGCCCCGTGGAAGGTAGCCCCGAGCGCGGAACCCGCGAGCACCAGCCGCAGCGGCGATCCGGCGGCCCGCCCCGACGCCGCCAGCAGGAGCACGACGGCGCTCGCCGCCATGCCGCCGACGAGGGCCCACACCAGGACCGCGTACGCGGAGGTGATGTGGAAGTACGTGAGTCCGATCACAACTCCCAGCGCCGCGCCGGAGTTGACGCCGAGCAGTCCGGTCTCGGCGAGGGGGTTGCGGGTGACCGCCTGGAGGAGGCAGCCGGCCGCGCCGAGCGCGACGCCGACGAGCAGTCCGGCGAGCGTGCGGGGCAGGCGTACGTCCAGGACGGCCAGCCTGATCTGCGCGTCCGCGCGGGCGGCGGGGTCACCGGTGAGGAAGCCCCAGGCCTTGGCGATCGGGTTGGAGCCCGAGCCGATCAGGAGGGACAGCACGCACAGGGCCGCCAGGAGCAGCAGCAGGGCGGCGGCCGCCCACAGCGTGGGCCGATGGAGTCTCGCCGAACCCGGTGTCGGGGGTTCGGTTCCGGCCTCCCGGACCCGCCCCTCTTGCGCAACCAACATGAAGTTAGCCTAACCTAACCACGACACGGAGCCCCTGGTCGGGTGCTGTGTGAACTCCCTGTTGCGGCAGGGACAGTTCGCCATGCCCCGACACATACCGAGTCACCCCGTATGTCCGGTTTCCGATCCGGGCAACACTTCGCCTCACCAGCATGGAGATCACGGACATGTCCTCGACCCTCACCCCGCGCGCCCGGCTGACCGCGGTGGCGGCCCTCACCCTGGCCTCCGCTCTCACCCTCTCCGCCTGCGGTTCGGACGACTCCGGCTCCGGCTCCGGCGACAAGGGTGCGGGCCAGGCCAAGAACGCCGGGAAGACCGTCGCCGTCACGGACGCCACGGGTGCCGAGGTGAAGGTGCCCGAGGCCCCCAAGAAGGTCGTCGTGCTCAGCGAGATGGACCTGGACTCCTCGCTCGCGCTCGGTGTGAAGCCGGTCGGTCTGACCGCGGGCCGCGGCCAGAAGGGCGCCCCCGGCTACCTGGCCGAGCAGGCGAAGGGCATCCCGGTCGTCGGCGCGGTGACCGGTCCGGACATCGAGAAGGTCCTCGCCGCGAAGCCCGAGGTCATCCTCGCCGGGCAGCTCGCCGACAAGCAGGTCCTCAAGCAGCTCCAGGCGATAGCCCCGACCGTCGTCACCATCGACAAGACGAAGGACTGGAAGAAGTCCCTCGAACTGACCGGCAAGGTGCTCGGCAAGTCCAACGAGGCCGCCGCCTTCGTCAAGGGGTACGGGACCAAGGTCGGCGAAGTGAAGGCCGCGCTCGGCGCGAACGCGGGCAAGACCGTGTCGGTGGCCCGCTACTCGGCCAAGGGCACCGCGGTCATGCAGCAGGGCGTCTTCATCTCGGACATCCTGAAGGACCTGGAGTTCAAGCGTCCGGGCATCCAGAACGAGAAGGGCCAGGGCCACTCCACGCCGCTCAGCGACGAGGACCTGAAGCAGATCGACGCCGACTGGCTGTTCATCGGCACGCTGATGCAGAAGGGCCCGGACGCGAAGCTCTTCGGCGAACTGAAGGAGAAGCCCGCGTACAAGGAGCTGGGCGCGGTCAAGAACAAGCACCTCACCGAGATCGACGGCTCCAAGTGGACCAGCCTGGGCGGCGCCACGGCCGCCATGTCCGTCCTCGACGACATCAAGACCGCCATGGCCTCCAAGTAACCAAGGCCCCCCCCCCACTGATCCCACCCCCGCCGGCTCGCTGTGGGCAATCGCCCCCGCTGTGGGCAATCGTTCCGCAGGGCGGAACGGGTGGGCACAGCGGAACTCCCTGCGCCGGGCAGGCGCCCCACCCTCCGGCCCACCCCGGCCCGGCCGCACACGGGGGTACGGGCCACTCCTCCCCGTACCCCCGACACCCCCACCTGCCAAGGACCCCTCGTGCCCGACACCCCCGACGCCCCCACCTGGCCCGAAGAGACCGCCGCCCGCTACCGCGCCGCCGGCTACTGGCAGGGCGAGACCTTCGCCGGATGGCTCGCCGAGCGCGCCGCCGCCCACCCCACCCGTACCGCGATCACCGACGGCGACCGCCACTGGACGTACGCCGAACTGCACACCCGCGCCACCGGGCTCGCCGCCGGTCTCGCCTCCCGCGGCATCGGACACGGCGACCGCGTCGTGGTCCAACTCCCCAACGTGGCCGCGTTCTTCGAGGTCGTCTTCGCCCTCTTCCGGCTCGGTGCGCTCCCCGTCTTCGCCCTCCCGGCCCACCGCGAGACGGAGATCCACTACTTCTGCGAGTTCACGGAAGCCGTCGCGTACGTCGTCCCGGCCACCCACGCCGGCTTCGACCACCGCGCGCTCGCCACCAAGGTCAAGGCCGCCGCCCCCACCCTCCGCGAGGTCTTCGTCGTCGGCGACCCGGGCGAGCACACCGCACTCACCGAAGTACCGCTCCCGGCAACAGACTTGACCGCCCCGGAGCCCGCCCCCTCGGACCTGGCCTTCCTCCAGCTCTCCGGCGGCAGCACGGGCGTCCCCAAGCTGATCCCGCGCACCCACGACGACTACATCTACTCGCTGTGGGGCTCCAACGACCTGTGCGGCGTCACCGAGGACTCCGTCTACCTCGTCGCCCTCCCCGCGGCCCACAACTTCCCGCTCTCCTCGCCCGGTTCGCTCGGCGTCCTGTACGCGGGCGGGCGGGTCGTGATGTGCCCGCAGCCCGACCCGGACACCGCGTTCCCGATCATCGAGCGCGAGAAGGTCACGATCACCGGCATCGTCCCGCCGCTCGCCCTCGTGTGGACCGAGGCCGGATCGACCACCGCTCACGACCTCTCCAGCCTCGACGTCCTCCTGGTCGGCGGCGCGAAGTTCAGCGAGGCGGCCGCCCGACGCGTCGGGCCCGCGCTGGGCTGCACGCTCCAGCAGGTGTTCGGCATGGCCGAGGGCCTCGTCAACTACACGCGTCTGGACGACGATCCGGAGACGATCGTCACCACCCAGGGCCGCCCGATCTCCGCCGACGACGAGATCCGCATCGTCGACGACAACGACGAGGACGTCCCCGAGGGCGTCAGCGGCCACCTGCTCACCCGCGGCCCGTACACGATCCGCGGCTACTGGCGGGCCCCCGAGCACAACGCCCGCTCCTTCACCGCCGACGGCTTCTACCGCACGGGCGACATCGTGCGCCGCACCCCGACCGGCCACCTGGTCGTGGAGGGCCGGGCGAAGGACCAGATCAACCGGGGCGGCGAGAAGATCGCCCCCGAGGAGATCGAGAACATCATCCTCGGCCACCCCGCCGTGCACGACGTGTCGCTGGTCGCCGTCCCCGACGAGTACCTGGGCGAGCGCACGCTCGCGTACGTGATCCTGCGCGCCGACGCCGAGCCGCTGAAGTCGATCGCGATCAAGAAGTTCGTACGGGAGAAGGGGCTGGCCGCGTACAAGGTCCCCGACCTCGTCGAGTTCGTCACCGCGTTCCCGCAGACCGGCATCGGCAAGATCAGCAAGAAGGACCAGCGCTCGATCGCCACGACCCCGCAGACCCCGGCCCCACAGACCACGGCCCCGCAGAACTGACCCCGTTTCCTGCCGCACGGCTCGGGAGCCACACACCACCCGCACCACACGCACGACCGGTCCCGAGCACCCGCACTACCGAAAGGCCCCCCACCATGGCTCTGCCCGCCGTCGCCCCGTACGCGATGCCCACCGCCGACGAACTGCCCGAGAACCGCGTCGCGTGGACCGTCGACCCGCAGCGGGCCGTCCTGCTCGTGCACGACCTCCAGAACCACTTCCTGACCGCGTACACCCCCGACACCTCGCCGACCAACGAACTCCTCGCCAACGTCGCCCAGTTGACGAAGGCGGCACGCGACGCGGGCATCCCGGTCATGTACTCCGCGCAGCCCGGCGGCCAGTCCCCCGCCGAGCGCGGCCTCCAGCAGGACTTCTGGGGCCCCGGCCTCCCGGACGACGCGCACGCGAAGGCCATCGCCGACGCGGTCGCCCCCGAGCCGCAGGACACCGTCATCACCAAGTGGAAGTACAGCGCGTACGTCCGCACCGACCTGGCGGAGCGGATGCGCGCAGCGGGCCGCGACCAGCTCGTGGTGGTCGGTGTGTACGCGCACATCGGCGTCCTGATGACCGCGGCCGACGCCTGGATGCGCGATGTGCAGGCGTTCGTCGTCGCCGACGCCGTCGCGGACTTCTCCCGCGAGGACCACGACATGGCCTTGCGCTACGCGGCCGGACGGTGTGCGGTCGTCACGACCACCGAGACCGTACTGAAGGGAATCTGAGCCGATGTCCGCCACCGAACCCACCACCCTGACCGTCGCGCTGATCCGGGCCGACGTCGCCGACGTCCTGGGCGAGGACGTCGAGGACATCCCCGTGGACGAGAACCTGGTCGACTACGGCCTGGACTCGATGCGGATCATGACGCTGGTCGAGCGCTGGCGGCGCGACCACGGCATCACCGCGTCCTTCGTGGACCTGGCGGAACAGCCCGCGATCGAGGCCTGGGCCCCGATCCTGGGGGCGGTCTCATGACGACGGCCCCCGCCTCGACGACCCCCACGAGCACCGGCCTGAAGCTGACCGCCGCCCAGTCCGGCATGTGGTTCGCCCAGGCCCTGGACCCCGGCAGCCCGGCGCAGAACACCGCCGAGTGCCTGGAGATCCACGGCGCCGTCGACCCCGACGTGTTCGCGCGGACGCTCCGTCAGGTGGTGTCCGAGGCCGACTCCTTGCGCGTCCGCATCGTCGAAACGTCCGACGGACCGCACCAGTTGGAGATCGCGGACCTCGACCTCCCCCTGCACATCGCCGATCTGCGCACGTCAGCGAACCCCTTCTCGGAGGCGTACGCCTGGATGCACGCGGACCTCGCCGTGCCCTTCGACCTGGCGGCGGGTCCGCTCTTCGCGCACGCGCTCTTCCGCGTCGGCGACGACCGGTGGCTCTGGTACCAGCGGGTCCACCACATCGTGATGGACGGCTTCGGCTACTCCCTCCTCGCCCGCCGCACCGCCGAGGTCTACACGGCGCTCGCGTCCGGCGCGACCCCGCCGGACAGCCCGTTCGGCCGGCTCGCGGAGCTGGTGGACGAGGACGCGGGCTACCGCGTCTCCGAGACGTACGACAAGGACCGCCGCCACTGGGACGGCGCCTTCGCCGACCGGCCGGAGGCCCCGACCCTCGCCGGCCGCACCGCGCTCCCCTCACGGACCTTCCACCGCCGCAGCGCCCATCTCTCGCCCCTCGCCACCGACCAGCTGCGCGAGGTGGCCTCCTCCATCAAGGCGACCTGGCCCGAAGTCCTCATCGCCGCCCAGGCGTTGTACGTCTCGCGGGCCACCCACACCGAGGAGGTCGTCCTCGGCCTGCCGATGATGGGCCGGATGGGCTCGGTCGCGCTGCGCGTGCCCGGCATGGTGATGAACGTGCTGCCGCTGCGCCTGACCGTCACCCCGCACGCGACGTTCGCGGAGCTGACCCGGCAGGTCGTGCTCGGCATCCGCGCCGCACGCCGCCACCAGCGCTACCGGTACGAGGACATCCGCCGCGACCTCGGCCTGCTCGGCGAGGGCCGCTCCCTGGTCGGCCCCCTGATCAACGTGATGCCCTTCGACTACGGGCTGACCTTCGCGGGATCCCGCACCGAGGCCCACAACCTCTCCGCCGGCCCGGTCGAGGACCTCACGGTCAACGTCTACGACCGCACCGACGGCTCCGGCCTGCGCATCGACTACGACGGCAACCCGGCCCTGTACACGCCGGACGAACTGGCCCTGCACCAGTCCCGCTTCCTGGAACTGCTGGAGCGCGTCGCCCGCACCGGCCCGCACACCCCGCTGGCGGCGCACACCATCGCCCGCGAGGGCGAACTCGCCCTGGTGCTGGACGAGTTCAACGCCACCGGCCACCCGGTGCCCGCCACCACCCTGATCGGCCCGATCGAGGAGCAGGCGGCCCGCACCCCGGACGCCACCGCGCTGGTCTTCGGCGACACGCCGTTGACGTACGCGGAGCTGAACGCCCGCGCGAACCAACTCGCCTCCCACTTGATCGAGTTGGGCGTGCGCCCCGGGGCTCTCGCGGCGGTCGCCGTGCCCCGCTCCCTCGACCTGGTGGTCTCCCTGCTGGCCGTCCTGAAGGCGGGCGGGGCCTATCTGCCGCTCGACCCGGACTACCCGGCGGACCGGCTCGCCCACATGCTGGCGGACGCGGAGCCCGCCTGTGTGATCGCCGACCGCGCGGACCGCGTCCCGGCCGCCTCCGGTGTCCCGGTCGTCGCCCTCGACGGGCTGGACACCACCGCGTACACCAGCGAGAACCCCGCCCCGGGGCTCACCCCGCAGGACCCGGCGTACGTCATCTACACCTCGGGTTCGACGGGCCGCCCCAAGGGCGTCGTCGTGAACCACGCGGCGATCGACAACCGCCTGCGCTGGATGCAGCACGCGTACGAAATCGGCCCCGGCGACCGCGTGTTGCAGAAGACCCCGTCCGGCTTCGACGTGTCGGTGTGGGAGTTCTTCTGGGCACTCCGGGTGGGTGCGACGCTGGTCGTCGCCGAGCCCGGCGGCCACAAGGACCCGGCCTATCTGGCCCGGGTGATCCGCGAACAGGCGGTCACCGTCTGCCACTTCGTGCCGTCGATGCTCCAGGTCTTCCTGACCGAGCCCGCCGCCGCGGGCTGCACGGGCCTGCGTCACGTCTTCTGCAGCGGCGAGGCCCTCCCCCGTGAGACGGTCCGGGAGTTCGGGCGCGTCCTGGGCGCCGGTGTGCCGCTGCACAACCTGTACGGCCCGACCGAGGCCGCGGTCGACGTGACGTACCACCCCTGCGACACGCAGGGGACCGGCACGGTCCCCATCGGCCGCCCCGTCTGGAACACCCGGCTGTACGTCCTGGACGCGGCACTCCAGCCGTGCCCGCCCGGCGTCAGCGGCGAACTCTTCCTCGCGGGCGTCCAGTTGGCGGACGGCTACCTGGGCCGCCCGGCCCTCACCGCGTCCCGTTTCGTCGCCGACCCGTACGGCGCCCCGGGCACCCGCATGTACCGTACGGGCGACCTGGCCCGGTGGACGGCGTCCGGCGAGATCGAGTACCTGGGCCGCACCGACCACCAGGTGAAGCTGCGCGGCCAGCGCATCGAACTCGGTGAGATCGAGGCGGAGTTGGCGAAGGACGAGACGGTCGGCGCGTCCGGTGTCCTGGTCCGCGAGGACCGCCCGGGCGACCAGCGTCTCGTCGGGTACGTCACCCCTGCCGCCGGCGCCGACCGCCCCGACCCGGAGGCCCTGCGCGCCCGCCTGGCCCGTACCCTTCCGGAGCACATGGTGCCGGGCGCGGTCCTCGTCCTGGACGACTTCCCGCTCAGCCCGAACGGCAAGCTGGACCGCAAGGCCCTGCCCGCACCGGAGTTCAGCACCACGGCCGACGGCGGCCGCGTCCCGGCCAACCACCGCGAGGAGACCCTCACCCGGCTGTTCGCGGAGATCCTGGGCGTACCCCGGGTCGGTGTCGACGACGCGTTCTTCGACCTGGGCGGCACCTCGCTCCTGGCGGCCCGCCTGGTCGCCCGGGTCCGGGACACGCTCGGCGCGGAACTCACCATCGGCACCCTCTTCCAGGCCCAGACGCCCGCCTCGCTCGCCGCCCAACTGGACGCGGGCAACACGGAGTCGGACCACGCCCTGGACACCCTGCTGCCGCTGCGCGCCACCGGCGACCGCGCCCCGCTGTTCGCCTTCCACCCGGCGGGCGGCATCAGCTGGTGCTACTCGGGCCTGCTGTCCCGCCTCGACACTCAACAGCCCGTCTACGGCCTCCAGGCGCGCGGGCTGCACGGCGACGGCGAGCAACTCCCCGCCACCATGGAGGAGATGGCCGCCGACTACGTCGAGCAGATCCGCAGCGTGCGCCCGCACGGCCCGTACCGGCTGATCGGCTGGTCGGTGGGCGGTGTGCTGGCGCACACCGTCGCCGTGCGCCTCCAGGAGGCGGGCGAGCAGGTCGAGTTGCTGGCCCTGATGGACGCCTACCCGTCCGACCAGTGGCAGGACTCGGCGATCCCGGCCGAGGCGGACGCGCTCACCGCGCTGCTGCGCATGGCCGGGTACGACCGCACGGACGAACTGACCCGCGAGGACGTCCTGGCGACCCTGCACCGGGAGGGCAGTGCGCTGGCCGGGCTGCCGGACGCCACGCTGTCCGCCGTGGTCGACATCGTGGTCAACAACGCCCGCCTGATGCGGGCCCACCGGCACCGCGCCTTCGACGGCGACGTGCACTTCTTCACGGCCGTCGCGCCGCGCGAGGAGGACTGGCTGACGCCGGACGCGTGGGCCCCGCACCTCACCGGCCGTCTCCTCGAAACGGAAATCGACTGCCTGCACCCGGAGTTGACGCAGGCCGGCCCGTTGGACGAGGTCTGCACGGTGCTCGCCGCCCGCCTGAAGGAACTGGACCACGCATGACGCACTCGCCCTTCGACCCGCCCGAGCAGGACGCTGCCGGTGAGCCGACGCACCTGGTGCTGAGCAACGCGGACGGCGCGTATTCACTGTGGCCGGTGTTCCGCGCGACGCCGGACGGCTGGACGCCGGTGTTCGGCCCCGCACCGTACGGGCAGTGCACGGCACACCTACAGGAGTCTCCCGCCTGACCCTCCCGGACGTTGGTGGGGGCCGCCGCACCCGGCGGCGGCCCCCACCAGCTACCCCACCACCTACCCCAGCAACTCCACGAGCCCGTCCGCGAGTTCGGTGCGCCAGCAGAGGTAGTCGTGCCCGCCGTTGTACTCCCGGTACGAGGCGTCCTCGTACCCCTTCTTCTCCAGCACGTCCCGAAGCCTGCGCGCGGCGGGCAGCGCCACCCACTCCTGCTCGCCGACGGACAGCCAGAACCGTACGGGCAGCCGCTCGGCCGCCTCGATCCGCCCGGTCAGCCACTCGGAGCTCTCCAGGTCGGGTCCGTCCGGCCACCAGAACGACCCCGACTGCGCCAGCACCGATCCGAACCGCCCGGGCGCACACACGGCGGCATAGGCGGCCGTGAGCCCACCCAGACTCTGCCCGGCGACCACCGTCCGCGCGGGGTCACCGGTCACCGACCAGCGCTCCCCCGCCCAGTCCATCAACTCCCGCTCCAGGAACCCCACGAACCGCTCGTTGCAGGCGAGTTCGTCCCAGCGCACATCGGAGTCGATGGACTCCGGGAGCAGGGCGAGCAGCGGCGGAATCCGCCCGTCCGCGATCAGGTTGTCGAGCAGCGCCGCGACGTCGAGCCCCGGCTGCCACATCTCGCCGTCCATCAGGACCAGGACGGGCAGGTCCTGCCCGCCGCCCGGCGGCTCGTAGACGTGCACCCGCCGCTCGTTGCCGAGAATCTCGCTCCGTACGACGTGCTCACTGACGGCGCCCCGCGCACCGTCGCCCCGCCGCTCCCAGTCGCCGCCGCGAGGGGCCTGCGGCAGCTCGACGTACGCGACGGGATCCCCACCCCAACGGCGGCTCAGCGTACGCGGGTTGAGCGCGTCCCCCTGTTGCGGACGGCTGCGCAGCCACGGCCAGTACGCGGCCCCCTCGGGGGCTCCCCCCTCGTCCACGCAGAAGCTGTACGTGGCCCGCCAGTCGGCGCGCATCCGCACCGACCAGTGCCAGGCGTCGGTCCCCGGCACCCGCTCCATCAGGTTCCGCCCCATGTCCCGCGGATCGACGATCTTGTTCGGCATGCACAGGACGGCCCGGGTCTCCGCCGTCCCCCGCCACAAGAACGTGACGACCCGGTACGCGGGATCCCCCTCCGCATCGGGCTCGACCAGCGGGGCACCGCCCGCCCGCCGCACGTCCCCCCAGAAGTCGTCGCCCGCGACCGCACCCGCCACCCACGCACTCTGCGCACGCTCCACGGGCTCCGGCCGGTCGATCCGGGGCGGCCTGCGGGTGGTCCCGACGGGCGGCGGGGTCAGCGGCATGGAGTCTCCAGACAACGCGGGGCAAATAAGGGTCACCTTACTTGTCCCGGATGCGCCGGGGCGTGGCCGCCCCTGCGGTCACGGCACGCTCGCGAGGAGCTGTTGGGTGTACGGATGGGACGGCGCGCCGAACAGCGTGTCGCGCTCGGCGTGCTCGACGATGCGTCCGCCCGACATCACCGCGACCTCGTCGCTGACGTGCCGTACGACGGCCAGGTCGTGCGAGATGAAGAGCATCGTGAGGCCCGACGCGCGGCGCAGGTCCGCCAGGACGCGCAGGACCTCCGCCTGGACCGAGCAGTCGAGGGCGGAGGTCACCTCGTCGGCGATGATCACTTCGGGTTCGACGGCCAGGGCGCGGGCGATGGCGACGCGCTGGCGCTGTCCGCCGGAGAAGGCGGCCGGGTACCGGTCGGCGGCGGACGGGTCCAGGGCGACCTGTGCGAGCAGCGCTTCAATACGAGAGCGGTGCTCCGCGAAGCGGCCGCGGCGCGGGTCGATCGCTTCGGCGAGGGCCTCTCCCACGGTCATCCTCGGGTTGAGGGAGGCGTACGGGTCCTGCGGGATCAGCTGGATGCGCCGGCGCAGGCCGCGCAGCCGGACCTTGCCCGCGTCCGCGAGATCCACCCCGTCCAGGAGGACCCGGCCGCGCTGCGGACGCACCAGGCCCACCACGGCCTTGGCCACCGTGGACTTCCCGGAGCCGGACTCGCCGACCAGGCCGAGGGTGCGCCCGGCGGACACCGAGAGGCTGACGCCGTGCAGGACGGGCCTGCGCCGCGCGCCGAAGCCGAAGGAGACGTCGAGATCCTCAACGCGCAGGACGGGAACGCGCAGGACGGGCGCGCTCGCACGGGGTCCGGGCGATCCCGGAACGGCTGCTTCAGGCATGAGCGGGCTCCCAGTCGAGTGCGTGGCAGGCGGCCCTCGGGCCTTCGGTGCGGAGCATGGGCCGCTCTTCGACGCACTGCTCCCGGGCGAGGGCGCAGCGGGGCGCGAAGGCACATCCGGCAGGGCGTTCCGCGGGCTGCGGCGGCCGGCCCGGGATCGGCTGCGGCGGTGCGTCGTCGTCCAGCGAGGGCGTGGCCGCGAGCAGCGCCCGTGTGTAGGGATGGTGGGCCCGGCCCGCCCGGAGGTCGGCCACTTCCAACTCCTCCACCAGCCTGCCCGCGTACATCACCAGCACCCGGTCGCAGATCCCCGAGACGACTCCGATGTCGTGCGAGATGAGCAGCACCGAAGTGCCGTCGGTCGTGTTGGCCTGTCGCAGCAGCTTGAGCACCTCGGCCTGGACGGTGACGTCGAGCGCGGTGGTCGGTTCGTCCGCGACGATCAGCCGGGGCCGGGTGAGGAGCGCGGCAGCGATCATGGCGCGCTGCCGCATGCCGCCGGAGAGCTCGTGCGGATGCTGGCGCAGCCGCTGCCGCGGCAGGGTGACCTTGGCCGCTTCGAGCTGTTCGGCCGCCCGCCGGTCGGCATCGGCGCGGGACACGCCCGCGTGGACCCGCAGCACCTCGGTGAGCTGCCCGCCGAGGCGCAGGGTGGGGTTGAAGGAGGCGGAGGGGTCCTGGTAGACGATGCCGATGTCGGCGGCGAGCCGTCGCGGGTCCGGGTCGGCGGCGGCCGCCAGGTCGAGGTCGCCCACCCGTACCGTGCGGGCGTCGGCGGTGAGCCCGTCCGGGAGCAGCCTGGCCAGTGCCATGGCCGTGACGCTCTTCCCGGAGCCGGACTCGCCGACGATGCCGACCACTTCGCCTTCGCCGACGTGCAGCGAGACGCCGTCGACGAGCACGGTCGCGTCGGCGAGCCGCACGCTGAGGCCGTCGACGGAGACGAGGGCGTCGGGGTGGGGGTCCCGGTGAGAACCGGGGCCCGGGACCGGCGCCGTATCCGGTTCCGGGGCCGGGTCCGTCGGCCGTTCGGGGGGCGCGGTCGTGGGTGCTGCGGCGGGCAGGGCCGAGGAGGTCGCCCGGGCCGGGTCCGGCACGAGCGCACTCCCGGCCCTTGCCGTACCGGAGCGTGTGCCCGAAGCCGTGCCTGTACGTCCGCCCACTCCCGTACGCGAACGTCCGCCCACCCCCGTGCCCGAGCGTGCACCCGAACCCGTACCCGAGCGTGCGCCCGATCCCGTACCGGCGTTCGCCCCCGCAAGCCCCGCCTCCGCAGCCCGCAGCGCGGCCCGCAGCGCGGCCCGCACCTGCCGGCGCCCCCACAACCCCGGCCCGGCACCCCTCCCGGATGCGGCTCCGCTCCCCCGGTCCGCCGAGGCCGCGAGTCCGTCGCCGATCAGCCCGCCCGCGAGCCCGGCCAGCACGATCGCCACGGCGGGGCCGAGTGCGGGGGCGGGGTTCACGTAGATCCCCTCCAGCCCCGTGAACAGCAGCCGCCCCCAGTCGAAGTCCGCCCCGAGCCCCAGGAAGGACAGCCCGGACAGTGCCTTCAGCGAGGCGGCGAACGCGACCGACACGAGGACGAGGAGAGGTTCGGCGATGTTGGGCAGGATGTGCCGGCGCAGCAGCCGCAGCGGGGACACACCCAGCAGCCGGGCCGTCGGGACGAAGTCGCGTCCGGCGACCGACGCGGCGAGGTTGGTGGTGAGGCGGGCGAAGGCCGGGCAGGTGGCGAGCCCGATCGCGGCGACCGAGGTCGTGCCGCCCGGACCGAGGACGGCCGCGACGATCAGCGCGAAGATGACGCTCGGATAGGAGATGAGTACGTCGATGAGCCGCTGGCCCAGTTCGCGCACCCGCGCTCCCGCCACCCAGATCGCCGCGCCGAGCCCGATGCCGCCGACGGCGGCCACGGCGGTGGCGGCGAGCGTCATCAGCAGGGTCGGCCGGGTCGCCGTCATGGTCCGGGCGAACACGTCCCTGCCCAGCGCGTCGGTGCCGAACCAGTGTGCCGCGGAGGTGGGTTGGTGGGCCGCGCCGGTCAGCTCATCGGCCCGAGCGCCCCAGATCCAGGGCGCCACCAGCGCCAGCGCCGCGAACACCGCGAGCAGGACCGCACCGGTCACCAGCGCCGGAGTCCACGTGCTCCGCTTCGTACCCGGCCTCATGCCCGGCCCGCCTTTCCGTTCAGCGTCCGGGGGTCGAGGAGCCCCAGGACGACGTCCACGAGCAGATTGAGCAGGGTGGCGAGCAGCCCGAGGAGCAGCACGATGCCCTGGACGACCGGGTAGTCCCGGGCGGTGATGGCGTTGACGACGCCGGTGCCCAGGCCGGGCCAGGCGAACACGATCTCGACGATGACGGTGCCGCCGAGCAGCCCGGAGAGGATCAGCCCGCCGAGGGTGAGGGTGCTGGTCAGGAGGTTGGGCAGGGCGTGACGGGCGTACAGGCGCAGGGGTTTGAGCCGGTGGCCGCGCGCGGTGCGCAGGTAGTCTTGGGTCAGTACGGTCGCGGTCTCGCGGCGGACGATCCGGGCGAGCGTGCACACCGGCCCGACGCTGACGGCGAGGACCGGCAGGATCAGCGCGGACAGGGTGGCGGCCCCGGCGGCGGGCAGCACGCCGAGCGTGATCGCGAAGACCAGCACGAGGACCGTGGCGAGGACGTATTCGGGGATCGCGCCGGCCACCGCCGTCAGCGAGGTGAAGGCGGTGTCGAGTCGTCGCCGTCGTCCTCCCCGGCAGGCGACGGCCACGGACATGCCCAGGGGCACACTCACCAGCAGGACCAACACCATCGCGATCAGGGCGAGTTCGGCGGTGAAGGGCAGCCGGGCCGCGATGAGGTCGGTGACCGGCAGGCCCGCCGCGAAGGAGGTGCCGAGGTCACCGTGGAACAACCCGCCGACGTACGCGGTGAATTGCTGCCAGAGCGACAGGTCGAGCCCGAGTTCGTGCCGGACCTGGACGATCCGTTCGGCGGTGGCACTGCTGCCCGCGAGCTGTTGTGCGGGGTCGCCCGGAATCAGCTGGATCATCAGGAAGGTCCCGACGACGAGCGTGAGCAGCACCCCGACGAGCCCCGCGCCCCGGCGGACGAGGAACCCGAGCCACGGTGAACGCCCCCTGGACTCCCTGGACTTGACGAAGGACTCGGCCTCGATGACGGACATGGCGCCCCGCTACTTCTTCAGCCGGATGGTGCTCGGGTCGTACAGGCCGTCGGGCGAGGCGGAGGCGATCCGGCTGCCGTCGATGTAGAAGACGTTGGCGGCGGCGAGCGGTACCACGTCCGTGCGGGCGAGCAGTGCCTTCTGCGCCTCGCCCCAGGCCGCGCACTTGGCGGTGGTGTCGACGGTGGTCATGGCCTTCGCGAAGGCGGCGCCGAAGGCGGGGTTGCGGACGTCGCCGAAGTTGCGGCCCTCGGCGGGTGGCGGCCCGGCGAGGAGGCTGGCGGGGGCGGTGAGGACGTTGGTGAGGTTGAGGTTGGGCCACAGGGTGAGGTCCCAGTCGCCCTTGTTGCCGAGGACTTCGCTGCCCCAGGTGGCGTTGGCGGCGTTGCGCAGGACGACGTCCGCCCCGGCGGCCTTCAGGGCGGCGGCCACGTACTCGTTGCCCGTGCCGCCCGCGACGGCGTTGGTGCCCGTGATCTTGATCCTGACGCCCTTCAGGGCCTTGGCGGCGGCCATCTTGTCGGGGGCGGTCAGCAGCGATGCGTCCTTGGACACGCAGGGCACCCCGGCGTCGGCGATGCTGGTGAGCAGTTGTCCACTGCCACGTGTCACGGCCTTGTTGAAGGCTGTCCGGTCGAGGGCGGCGGCCACCGCCTTGCGCACTGCGGGGTCCGCGCCGGGGCGCCCCGCGCGCTGGTTGAAGACGACCATCATCCGGACGATGGGCGCGGGCCGCAGGGTGAACTCCTTCTTCCCGGTGAAGCGGGCGACGTCGGCGCCGGTGAGCCCGGCGTAGTCGAGGGCACCGGTCTGGAGTTCGTTGGCCATGGTGGCCTCGGACTGGATGACCCGCATGTCGGCGGAGCCGGGCGGGGTGCCGCCGGGCTGCTTGGCGTACGCGGGGCCCCAGGCGTAGCCGTCGCGGGCGGTGAGCCGGTAGACACTTCCGGGCTGCGCGGAGGCGACGTAGTACCGGCCGGTCCCGGCCCCCTTCCCACCGGCGGCCAGCAGCTTCGGGTCCTTGAGAGCGGCCGGGCAGACGATCCCGGACTGCGGCATGGCCAGCCCGAACAGCAGGTCCGACCAGGGGTTCTTCAGCTTGACGGTGACCTTGCGGGCCGCGTCGTCGGCGGTCGCGGTGACGGTGTTGCCCGCGCCGAAGACCTGGGCGGACGCGGTCGCGCCGGTCTTCGGGTCGCCGAGGCGGTTCAGTGAGTCGGCCACCGCCGTGGCGGTGAGCTTCGCGCCGTCGGTGCAGGTGATGCCGTCCCGCAGCGTGAACTCGGCGGAGTCGGCGGTGGCGCTCCACTTCTCGGCGAGCGCCGCGACGATCTTCCCGCCGTCGTCCCGGCCGACCAGCGAGTCGTACGCCATCCGGGCCATCTGGAAGTCGGAGGCGACGGTGGCCTTGCTCGGGTCGAGCGAGGTCGGGTCGGACGCCATGGCGACGGCCACCTTCCCCGCTCCGGCCCCCGCCCCTCCCTTGCCGGCCCCGGTGTCGGCGCCGCCGGTGGTGCAACTGCTGATCGCTGCGGTCGCGGTGACGGCGAGCAGCAATGCGAGCACTCTGCGCTCGGCTGCTGCATGAGGGCGTGACGAACTGGCCATTCGTGCCTCCTGGGGCGCGACGGAACGGTGTGGGGCGGGGCGGCTCGTGCGGAAGAAGCAAGTACGGCAGAGGTGGTACGCGGAAGGGGTACGGAGTCAGAGCGCCGGACGGCGGTGCGCCCATGGCCGGGCGGCTTCGAGCTGCGCGCACAGCGACAGCAGCGGCCCCTCGCCCGCCGGCCGCCCGGTGAGGGAGACGCCGACCGGCAGGCCGTCCTCGGTCCAGTACAGCGGGAGGCTCGCGGCCGGCTGCCCGGTGACGTTGGCGGCGCTGGTGAAGGGGGTGAACAGGCTCTGCCTCATGACCTGTTGCATGAGGTCCTCGGCGGGCACACCGGGTTCACCGGTGAAATACGCGGGCGGCTGCGGCAGCATCCCGAGCGTCGGGGTGAGCACGGCGTCGTGCTGCTGCGTGGCGGCGAGCACGCGCCGGGTCAGCAACTGCTGCCCGGCCAGGGCACGGTAGAACTCCTCACCGGAAGTGGCCCTCCCCCGCTCACGCCAGAACCGCGTGATCGGCCGCAACAACTCCTCTTCCCCCTCGGCGACAGGGAAGCGCAGCGACTGAACACCCCAGGTGACGAAGAAGATTTCCCCGATCTCCGCGACGAACGGATTACGAATCTCCTCGACCTCGTGTCCGAGTGAGAGCAACAGCTCGGTGGCCTGCTCGTACGCGGCCCGGCAGGCGGGGTCGATCACCGCTCCCGTGTCCCCCAGGTCGGCGTAGCGGGCGATCCGCAGCCGGCCCGGCTCGGTGTTCCGCGCGTACGAGAGGAAGGTCTCGCCCTTCCCCAACGGCGGTGCCCAGTAGGGGTCTCCTACATCCGGCCCGGCGAGCGCGTCCAGCATGGCCGCCGCGTCCCGCACGGTGCGGGCGAGGGGCCCCTCCACGGTCAGCCCGGCGACGTTGGCGTCCGGTCCGGGGCTGACCCGGCCCCGGGACGGCTTGAGCCCGAAGATGCCGCAGGAGCTCGCGGGGATACGGATCGAACCGCCGCCGTCGCTGCCGTGCGCGAGGGGCACCACCCCGGCGGCCACGGCTGCGGCGGCCCCGCCGCTGGACCCGCCGGCGGACCTCGACACGTCCCAGGGTGTCCGGGCGGACCGGGTCACGTCGTTGTCGCTGTACGAACTCAGCCCGAATTCGGGGGTGTTGGTCTTGCCGACGCTGATCAGTCCGGCCGCACGCAGCAGCTCCACGCTCCGCGCGTCCCGCTCGGGAACATGGCCCGCGAAGGCCCGCGAGCCGAAGGTCGTCCTGACACCGGCGGTGGCCGTCAGGTCCTTGATGGCGGTCGGCACACCGAACAACGGCGGCAGCCCCTGCGCCCCGTCCTCCCGCAGCCGCCGCTCGGCCTCCCGCGCCTGGCGCCGGGCGGCGTCGGCCGTCACGGTGACGAAGACCCCGAGCGGGGCGTCGTACTTCTCGACGGCGGCGAGACTTCGCTCGACCAGTTCCACGGGGCTCACCTCGCCCCCACGCACGGCGTCCGCCTGCGCGAGCGCGTCCATCCCGGTGATGTCCTCGTACATGTGCGGGTCGCCCTCTCAGCCGAAACGCGAAAGCCGTACCACGAACAGACACACGGCGGCTCGGAAGGCTCCCGTCCGCATACCCACGGACCGACCGGTCGGTGTGACGCAGGCATCACAACGCCTGGACCGCCGTTCTGTCAATACCGACCGGTCAGTACGCCCGAGTTGAGACCCCATCGGCCATTCCGCCCGCTCCCCGGCCACGCCGCAGAAACGCAAAAGACCCCACATGAAGTGGGGTCTCAGCTGGTGTCCGAGGGGGGACTTGGACCAATGCCCCACGGATCACACCGCTCACCACTGAATTGCTCCTACTGTAACGGCTGTGTGTCGGCGGATCGACACTCTGCATTCGCACATGCCGGTGGTGCGGGGCGAATTCCGGTGCTGTGACCTGCTGTTTCTCTCACTCGTCGGCCCGAACCCGGCCGCCGTGCACCAACGGAGAGTGCGGAGAGCCGCCCGGTGACCCGGCCCGGCGGAATCAGGTGGCTTACCAAATGGGCGATCATGGTGCGGGTGGAGTCGCTCAAGTGGTTCCGAAAGTTCCCGCAGGGACGCGGTAGCGTCACGGACGAGTATCTGCGGGAGCTGGCCAGCGCATACAAGCACTGCTCGGCAGCGTTCGAGCGGGAGCCAGTCAAGTACCGGCCGAGAAGTTAGGCCGGAACCGGACCACGCTTCAAAGTCACTTCACCCGAGCAAAGAAGCTCGGGTACCTCGATCAGGAGCAGAAGGGGAACTGACCAGTGAGCGATGAAGGGGAGAAGGTCACCTACGCGGACCTCAATCCAGGGGACCTGGTGCTCCGTCGCCGGATCACGAGCCACAATGAATACACGTCAGTGATCAAGGACGTGAAAGACATGCCGGAGGGGTGGGCGCTCCGTGAGTACGGCGTCGAGGTCCCCATGCGCGAAGTGTGGTTCGACGGTCGTGCTACCCCGGACGTCATGGACGCCCGTGCGTTCATTACCCGCCTGCGGCGCGGAGACCAGTAAGCGCGTGGAGAGGGCTGCGGCCCTCCCCGTCAGCTGTCTGACACCTACAAGGGATCAGCCTGTTCCTCCCACCACGGCTCGTACGTGCGGATCAGAGGTTGCGTCACCTCGTGATGCCGCAGCCCGTGTGTACGCTTCGCCCCCTCCCGGAACTCGACCGGAAGGTCGATGAACCAGTTGAGGACGGCGTCCGACTCCAGGTCCGGGGCCTCCGCGAGAGAGTCCACAAGGGCCTCTGCGCCTCGGATGTCGTACGGCTGCGGCAATACGGCTACGGCGGCTACGGCATCACGGACCACCGCGGTACAGATCGCCCGCCAACGGCCCTGACCCCACCAGCTGCTGGTGTAGCTGGTGGAACCGGAGACCGTGAGCAGGCGCAGTACCGCCTCGGGTCCGAGTAGTTCGGTATCGATCCGGCGCCAATAGTCGATCTGGCACCGTACGGTACGGGTCACCTCCGACCAGCCGGCGCCGAAGAGTCCGGAGACGGTACGGCCGTTCGGCAGCGCCCAAGCCTCGTCGGTGAGCGCCGACTCCACTCCGTCCCAGTCGACGCCCTCGAACGGGCACACGAAGGGCTCCACCGCGCGCGTCACCGCTATGTTCACCCGGGCCATCAGGACATCGGTGGCCAGGTGGTGGTCCTCGACCGCGGTTTCATTGCGCCAGCAGGTCAGCGCGATCCCCAGGGCCACCGCGCTGGGCACGACGTCCGGCTCCACGTGACGCCCGGCCAGGAAGAACATGATCCGGACATGGGCCTGAAGGTCAGAGTCCGCGTCGATGTCCCTTGCGACCTGTTCAAGAGGAACGCCACGGTATTCGGCTGCGGGGCGAAGAAGGCTTTGGAAGCGTTCGGCCGCAAACAGCGTCTGTACGTCCTCGGGCGCGCCGCCCACCACCTGCACGTGGAGAGCGTCCAGTAGCCCTGCTTCTCCGGCCGCTCGCGCGACGGCACGAGCGGCAGCTTCGGCGCCCTTGTCCTTGGGCACCTCGATCTCGACCCACGATTCCAGTGCCGAGATCGGCTCCGGCCAGTCGTCACCCACACTCTCGTAGGTGTGCAGCGTGATCCGCCCGGCCTCGGGTGCGTACTCGAACGGCAGTGCCGCCCTCCCCCGCCACATCTCTGCGAAGAGCAGCGGTTCATGGCCAGGTTGGCCGTCCGAGTCGAATTCCTCCCGCAGTTCCCAGCCCGCATCGGCAAGCGGCTGAAGAATAGTGACCAGTCGGTCCGCATAGTCCTGCCAGAGTGTCTGGACGGTCTTCTTCTCCCCCTCATGGTGAGCCGCTGCCGTGAGCGCTGTTTCCGGTTCGGCCCATGAAACGAGGTCGACCAACTGCGCCATCCCCTCCTCCGCCATGCGGGAGATGTCCTCACGCTCGGCCTTCCGGCAGGCCGAGCACAGGTACCGGTACTGCTGCCCCCATGAATTCGAGTACCTGGTCAGCACCCGCACCCGTCCGCAGTCCCGGCAGGGGCCGCGCCCCTTCTTCGGCCACCACAGCCACCACTTGCCGTCGTAGTCGTACGGGCCCGGCACCGCGCCACGGGAGACGAGCAGTTCGGCGAGGCGCTCGAGCAGCCCACCGTTCCGGTGGGAAACCTGCGTCCACAACTCGTAGTGACAGGAACGAAGTTCATCTGTGGTGGCGTCCTCGCGTCTCAGTGCGCTGACCGCTCCGGCCAACGCTTCCATCTCTGAGGAGCCCTCCGTATAGTGATGCCGTTCCTCCGCTGCCAACCGGCGGGCTTCGGCCCGGTCGCCGTCCGTCACGTGTCCCTCGGCCATGCGCCTACCTCTCTCGCCTTTCATGCACGGACCGAACCGTACGTTCTGCCACTGACAAAGCCTCAGAACTCGTGCCGGGCTACCAACCGCGGATCTTGCGCCCGTAGTCGGTGTCGGGCCCGAGCAGTGCATCGGCGACCCGCCCCCCAGAGTCCTTGGCCCCGCCGCCGAAGTTCAGCGTTCCGGCCGCGTTCGCGCTGGCGGCCACACCATCCCAATAGCGGGCATCACGCTCAAAACGCACCGGTTCGACCAGTCGCAGCAGCTCCTCGGCACTCAGCCTCGTACCACCAAGGGCCCAGCTTGTGGCCTGGTGGGCGGCGATGCCGAGCCCAGCGAGCACCGCAGGTGCGGAGATAGCATCGCGCGCCACGAAGTGCGGGAAGAGCTGCCCGATCAGCTGCGACAACAAGGGAACCAACTCGCTCTCAGCTTGCTCGGCGCTCACCCCGTCCGGCAGTTCATCCTCGTGCACCGTGGCCGAGGAAAGCCCCAGTCCGCCGCGGCCACGCATTGCCGTAATCACCAGGACCCTCAGCGCGGACAGCGTCACGACCTCCGGGTCCGTCCTCGTCAGCTGCCGCTTACGAGCCTGCACCAGCTTACTGAAGGGGACGATCTTCCCTTCGTGCTCTACCTTCACCGTCTCTGCGATCCGATGGGCGAGCTGAGTACCCATGTCACGCTGGTCCATCGACATGGCCAGATTCTTCGCAACGGGCACACCCTCGACATTGCGGTCGTAGAAGATCTGCCGCGCATCCTCGACGCTGAGCCCGAAGTACAGCTCGAACGGCAGCCGTACGCTGCTGAGCTTTTCGTACGTCGTCCCGAAGCGCTCCGGGTTGTCGAACAATTCGTGCCACGCGGTGACCTGGGTCTCCCCGTCAATCGCTACGACCGGCGACCCCGGCAGCACGGTGATGGTGCGGATCCCGCTCCCCGCGATCAGCTCCTCGCTCACCGCCCCCGGCTGCCCGTCCAACCAGAGCGTAATCGGCGGAGTCGACCAGGCCGACCCGTGCCCGCCGCCAACGCCGGTGGCGATATAGGACGCGTACGAGGTGACGTTCCGCCCCTTCTGCGAGGCCTTGAGCATTCGCTGCACGAGTCCGCGCACCTCGGCATGCCGGCGCACCGCACCGGAGGCGTACTTCAGGGCCCGCTTGTCCTCCTCGGCACGGGGAGAGGGGACGAGCTGGAGCAGCGTGGGCAACCCCATCGTCCCGATCACGGCATCCGGGCGGAACGGAGTGACCGTGAGCTGGATTCCTTCGACGCTCGCGGTCGGCATGGTGATGGTCATCGTGGGGCCCTTCGGGACGAGTGGGAACGCAAGATTGTGGCCAGCCACGGAGAGCATGCTCATCGCGACCACCAGAGAAAGAGTGACATCATCTCGTTAGCAGTGTCAACGCGCTCACGGATTTCATCTGGGCGGCGCGACGTGTACTCTTCCACCATGGAGGAAGAAGGATCCGCTTCAGCACCGGTCGTCACGGCGGCCCAGATCGCACGGCTCGCCGGCGTCACCCGTGCCGCTGTCGCCAACTGGCGACGTCGGCACGACGATTTCCCCGCTCCCACCGGCGGGACGGCGGCAGGCCCGCTCTTCTCCCTGGCCGAGATCGATACCTGGCTGGCCAGCCAGCGCAAGGGTCGAGGGGCCTCAAGGGAGGTCACCCTCTGGCAGTCCCTGCGCGTCGCCTACAGCGACGACATGACTGCCGCCCTGCTGGACGTCGGTTCCTACCTGATCGGGAAGGCTGCCGGGACGCTCTCGGACCAGCTCTGCGAGTCCGTCGACGGTCTGGTCGCGGAGCGCTCCGCGCCCCAACTCTTCGAGGACCTAGTCACCCGCTTCCTCGCCTCGGCGGGCCGCAGTGGCGCACAGGCGGCCTCCTCTCCTCGCCTCGTCCGGGCCTTCACCCACTTCGCCGGACCGGCCGAAGGCCTCGTCTACGACCCGGCCTGCGGTGCCGGATCACTGCTGTTGGCAGTCACAGGGCCGGACGTGACTGGGCTGGCCGGACAGGACCTCGCCCCCGGCCTGATCCGGTTGGCCCAGCTGAGAACCCGGTTGAGAGGCGACCCGTCGGCCGAACTCGAAGCCGGGGACTCTCTCCGCGAGGACCGGCACCCGGACCTGCGGGCTCAACTCGTCGTATGCGAACCGCCTTTGGGGCAGAACGATTGGGGTCGCGAGGAGCTACTGCTCGATGCCCGGTGGGAACTGGGGGCGCCCCCTCGGGCAGAGAGCGACCTGGCCTGGCTCCAGCACTGCTACTTCCACACCGCGCCCGGAGGCCGCACCCTCATTGCGCTCGCGCCGTCCGCCGCGTACCGCAAAAGCGGCCGTCGGCTCCGAGCTGAACTTGTGCGACGCGGAGCCCTCACCGCAGTCACAGCCCTGCCACCGGGCATGGCGTCCAGCCACAACCTGCCGGTCCTCCTGTGGGAACTCCGCCGTCCTGCATCGCCGGGTGAGGAAGCCCGATCCGTACGGATGGTCGACCTCACGGCCAATGCCCCGGACGGCCCACTGGAACCGACCGTGGACCAAATCGCCGACGTACCGCTGATCGACCTCATCCGAGAAGAAGTCGACCTCAGGCCGACCTCGTACGTGACCGCGGCCCAGCCCGACTACCCGGCCGAGTACACGGCCATTCGGGCCGCACTGGAACGTCAACTACGCGCACTGGCCAAGCTCTTGCCCCCGCTGCCCCCCGGCCCAGGAGCAGGCTCGATGGACGAGATCACCCCGGTGGGAGTCGGCGATCTGGTACAGGCCGGTCTGGTACGTACGGAGGACGGCAAGACCACTTCCAGCAGCGACCAGCTCGACACGGACTACCTGCGGGGCTTCCTCCGTAGCGCGGGCAACACCCGGCGCAACACCTCCGCGACGGGCACCCACCGAGCGGACCTTCGCGGGGCCCAGTTGCCCCAGATGGACATCGAAGAGCAACGCCAATACGGGGAGTCTTTCCGGGACTTGGGCGAGTTTGAGCGAAGGCTGAAGGAACTTGTCAGGTTGGGTGATCGAGCTACCCAACTGGCATACGACGGACTGACCAACGGCGCCCTCGCGCCAGCTGGTACTTCACACGACGTGACATCACGAGACGCAACACGAGAAGGTGCCGAGTGAGCAACACCAACCAGGAACTTGCCGACTTCATCTGGTCGGTGGCCGACCTGCTGCGCGGCGACTACAAACGCTCGGAGTACGCCAAGGTCATCCTGCCGCTCACGGTGCTGCGTCGCTTCGACTGCGTGATGGAGGAGAAGGGCACGCGTGAGGCCGTGTGGGCGCGGAATGACTCCTTCGCCGGCGAGCGTAAGGATTCGCTCCTGATCGGCGTTTCCGGGCTCCCGTTCTTCAACACCTCCCGGCAGAGCTTCAAGACCATCGGCAGCGCCGACAAGAACGTCTACACCAACCTCAAGGACTACATCCGCGGCTTCTCGTCGGAGGTCACCGAGATCATTGATCGGTATGACTTCCACACCCAGATCGAGCGCCTCCAGGACGCTGAGCTGCTGTACCTGGTGGTCCAGGAATTTGCGGCGATGGACCTCAGCCCGAGCAAGGTCAGCAACCACGACATGGGCTACGTCTTCGAGGAGTTGATCCGCAAGTTCGCGGACGCCTCCAACGAGACGGCAGGTGAGCACTTCACGCCGCGCGAGGTCATCAAGCTGATGGTCGAACTGCTCCTGGGCCCCGACGAGGAGCTGATCCGCAGGCCCGGCGCGGTCATCGACATCCTCGACCCGGCGTGCGGCACCGGCGGCATGCTCGCCGCTGCTGAGGAACACATCAAGGACCTCAAGCCGGGTGCCCGCGTCAACCTGTTCGGCCAGGAGATCAACGCCGAGTCTTACGCGATCTGCCGCTCCGACATGCTCCTCAAGGAACACGTCGCCGACAACATCCGGTTCGGCAACACTTTCACCCGTGACTGGCACGAGGACCGCAAGTTCAGCTACATGCTGGCCAACCCGCCCTTCGGCGTGGAGTGGAAGAAGGCGGAGGCCAAGGTCCGGGAGGAGTACGACCGCGGCTTCGACGGACGCTTCGGCGCCGGTCTCCCCCGTATCAACGATGGTTCCTTCCTCTTCCTCCAGCACATGCTCCACAAGATGCAGCCGCTGAAGAAGGACGCCAACGGCGAGGAAATCGGCGGTTCGCGCATCGCCATCGTCTTCAACGGCTCCCCGCTCTTCACCGGCGGCGCGGGCTCCGGCGAGTCGGAGATCCGCCGCTGGATCCTGGAGAACGACTACCTGGAGACCATCGTCGGACTCCCAGACCAGCTCTTCTACAACACCGGAATTTCCACGTACTTCTGGATCCTCAGCAACCGCAAGCCCAAGCACCGCAAGGGCAAGGTCGTCATGATCGACGCGCGCGGAGAGTGGGTGAAGCGGCGAAAGTCGCTGGGCGAGAAGCGCAAGGAGATCTCGGAGGAGCAGATCGCCGACATCTGTACCATCTACCGCGACGCCGAGCAAATCGCTGAGGACGAGGACCACCCCCAGCACGCCAAGGTCAAGATCCTACGCAACGAGGAGTACGGCTACCAGCGCATCACCGTGGACCGTCCGCTGAAGCTCCGCTTCGAGGTCACCGAGGACACACTGACGGAGCTGGCGGCTTCCGCGGCGCTCCAGAGGGTGCTGGGCGACAAGAAGATGGCGGAAGAAGACGTCGCCAAGCGACAGGCACAGTTCGTGGCAGCGCTCCGTCCTCTGATCGGGGAGATCTGGCCGACCAAGTCCGAAGCATGGGACGCTTTGCACAAGGCCGTTGTGGCGGCCGGCATGATCTGGCCGTCCGGAGCGGCCTTCCAGAAGGCCCTGCGCGACGCAGTCGGCGTACGCGACCCGAAGGGTGAGGTTCA
Organism: Streptomyces sp. NPDC087440; assembly: GCF_044744005.1. Taxonomy (NCBI): domain Bacteria; kingdom Bacillati; phylum Actinomycetota; class Actinomycetes; order Kitasatosporales; family Streptomycetaceae; genus Streptomyces; species Streptomyces sp. NPDC087440. The sequence continues at coordinate 234,684 of NZ_JBIUXN010000015.1, forward strand.
GTACGCGAAGGCCAAGCAGCCGGAACATGACCCCGACCTCCGTGACGCTGAAAACGTACCGATGGACCAGAACATCGACGAGTACCTGACGGAAGAGGTCATCCCGCACGTCGAAGACGCCTGGATCGCCGACCTCAAGAACCCCAAGACGAAGCTGACCGAGCGCTACAAGGTCGGCTACGAGATCCCCTTCACCCGGCATTTCTACGCCTACGAACCGCCGCGACCATTGGCCGAGATCGACCAGGAGCTCAAGTCTCTTGAGGCCGAGATCCAGGCGCTGCTGGGCGAGGTAACCGAATGAACCCTACTGTCGCAGTGAAGCGCGTAGCGCAAATTCAGTACGGGCTGGGACAGCCCCCTAAGCTTTCTGAAGATGGCATTCCAATCCTGCGTGCGACAAATATTACTCGTGGGAAGATTACTGAACGCGGTCTCCTACGGGCAAACCTTGAGGATCTCCCCATCAAAAGGGCTCCACTTCTCACTGAAGGGGAGATTCTCGTTGTGCGAAGCGGTGCATATACGGGAGACTCCGCCCGCATCACGAAGAAGTGGGCGGGGAGCGCTCCAGGGTACGACTTGCGCGTAACTCCGATCTCCGTCGAATCGAGATATCTTGCACATGTTTTGCTGAGTATTCCCGTGCAAGATCAAATCAAGTTGGTCAGTTCGCGGGCGGCCCAACCCCATCTCAACGCTGAGGATCTCGGTGAGGTAGAGATCTGGTCACCACCGCTGGAAGAACAGCGCCGCATCGCCGACTTCCTCGACGCCGAGACCAGTCGCATCGACACACTCATCTCACTTCAGAAGGAGGTTCTGGCGCGACTGGATGAGCGAGACCGCTCTTTGAGGGACGGTCTACTTGATCGACTTTCTCTGGAAACACAGGAGCTCCCGCTGCGGCGATTCGTAACCAGAATTGACCAGGGGGCAAGCCCACAATGCGATGCTGTTTCGCGTATTGGTGATGAGTGGGGCGTCCTGAAACTGAGTGCGGTAAAACACGGGCTTTTTGTCCCCACCGAAAACAAGCGACTCCCTGAAGATATCTCACCACGCAAGGAGTACGAGGTGCGCGATGGAGATTTCCTCGTCACGCGCGCGAACACTCCCAGCCTCGTCGGCGATGTTGCCGTGGTAAGAGGGAATGTTACGAAGCTCATGCTTCCCGACCTCATCTATCGAGTTGGGTTGACCGCGGGAATCGACCCGAGGTTCGTATCGGAAATCGCGCAAGGCAGTCGAGTGCGACTCCTCATTGAGGCCGTGGCCCGAGGGTCTTCGCAGTCCATGGTCAAGTTGCGCGGTGACGATATTCGCGAATGGCCTATCCCAGCAGCAAATCAGGCGCAACAAGCATCCTTGATCGCAGAGATCGATAGAGGAACGGGTTTCACTAAAACCCTCAGAACCGCAATCCATCGCCAGCTAGACCTCCTCGCCGAGCGCCGCCAATCCCTGATCACCGCCGCCGTGACTGGCCAGTTCGATGTCTCGTCCGCCTCCGGCAGAGGCGTTGCCACTCCATGATCGCCACTCACCGCAGCGCGTACCGTCCGCTTCTGCCGTCCACTCCCGCCGCACCGAAACCCTAGGAGCCTGATCCCTATGGCGCGTGTCGACACCGAGAAAGCCTTTGAGGATGCCGTCGAGGCGGGGCTTCTCACTCACGGATGGAAACTGGCCCTGGCCAAGACTTACAATCATGCGCTCGGCATTGAAACTGACGAGTTGGCTGCCTTTCTCCGCGCCTCGCAGAAGGACGCCTGGCTTCGTCTCCAAGCCGAGTACGGTGAGGACGAGGAAGCATCTATCCAGCGATTCGCCAAACGTGTGGCGCAGCAGATCGACGCCCGTGGCGTACTCGACGTGCTCCGGCGCGGGGTGAACGACCGGAACGTGAAGATCCAGCTCGCGTACTTCCGGCCCGCACACACCCTCGCCGCCGACGCCCTGCATGAATATGACGCCAACCGGCTCACCTTCGCAAGGCAGTTCCGCTACTCCGCGAAGACAACAGACTCCGTGGACCTGGCGCTCTTCGTAAACGGAATTCCCACCGCCTCAGTCGAACTCAAGAGCCACCTGACGCATCATCCTCAGACTGCGGAAGACGCCATTCGCCAGTACCGCACCAAACGCGATCCGAAGGAGTTGTTCTTCGCCAAGCGCACTCTCGTGCACTTCGCAGTGGATCCGACCCTGGCGTTTCTCACGACCAGGCTTTCGGGGAAGAAGACCCGATTCCTGCCCTTCAACATCGGCTCCGGCGGCCCAGGAGTCTCCGGCGGTGCGGGAAATCCGCCGATCACACCCGATGGCAAGGACGGCACGTACCCCGTCTCGTACTTGTGGGAACAGATCTGGAACCGGGACAACTGGCTTGAGCTGCTTGAGCGTTACCTGCACGTCGAGGACGACCAGGCCAAGGCCGGCAAGTCTCCCTCGCACCGTCCCGGCAGTGCACACACCCAGCCGTTGATCTTCCCGCGCTACCACCAGTGGCACGCCGTACGGCAACTCACTGACCACGCGACCTGGCACGGCTCCGGGGAGAACTACCTCGTCCAGCACTCAGCCGGTTCGGGGAAGTCCAACACCATTGCCTGGCTCGCACACCGTCTGTCCTCCCTGCACACTCCGGAGGATCCGACACAGCTTGGCGAGGCAATCCGGGCGAAGGGTGCCAAGCCCAATGAGCCTGTCTTCGACAAGGTCATCGTCATCACCGACCGTCGTGTCCTGGACAAGCAACTCCAGGACACCATCTTCCAATTCACGCACACACCTGGCGTCGTACGGCGTATCGACGAGGACTCCACACAGCTCGCCGAAGCCCTCACCGGATCCACCGCACGGATCGTCATCACCACACTGCAGAAGTTCCCGTTCATCCTGAAGAAGGTCGGTGGGCTCGGGAAGCTCCGCTATGCGGTGATCATCGACGAGGCGCACTCCTCGCAGGGCGGCGACGGTTCGGCGGCCCTGAAGAAGGCCCTCGGCTCCAAGGCCGTGGACGCGGACGGCGACCCGTTGACCGCCGAAGCTCTGGCGCGCGGCCAGCAGCCAAACATGTCCTTCTTTGCGTTCACCGCCACGCCCAAGTCCAAAACGCTCGAACTCTTCGGCACGAAGGACCCGGTCACCGACAAGCCGGGCCCCTTCCATGTGTACTCGATGCGCCAAGCCATCGACGAGGGCTTCATCCTCAATGTGCTGGACACCTTCATCACGTACGGCACCTACTTCAAGCTGCAGAACGAAGCGGCTGACGAGGTCGAGCAGCAGGTGGACCCGCGAAAGGCCCGCTCCAAGCTTGTGCGGGCGGCGCTGCTCTCGGACGCTTCGTTGGCCCAGCGGGCCAAGATCATGGTCGATCACTTCCGCTCCCACAGTGCCGGCAGCCTGGGCGGCCGGGCGAAAGCCATGGTCGTCACCCCCAGCCGAGAGCACGCGGTCCGGCTCTTCCTCGCGATCCGTAAGTACGTGGACGAGCGGGGGGCTGCGGACTGCACTCCGCTGGTCGCCTTCTCCGGTGCACTGACGGTCAATGAGGTCGAGTACACCGAGTCCAAGCTCAACGGGTTCCCGGAGAAGGAGCTTCCGGCCCGGTTCGGGTACGTGCGCGCCGACGACTCGAATCCGCCGTCCGTACCCAAGCCCGAGTACCGCATCCTCGTCGTCGCGGAGAAATACCAGACCGGCTTCGACCAGCCACTTCTGACGACGATGTACGTGGACAAGCCGCTCGCCAACGTCGCTGCTGTGCAGACGCTCTCCCGTCTCAATCGCACGCACCCCCTCAAGTCCCAGGAGGACCTGTTCGTCCTGGACTTCGCCAACAAGTTCGAGGTCATCCGGAACGCCTTCCAGGGTTACTACGAGACCTCACTGACCGAGCCGACCGACCCCAACCTGTTGTTTGACCGGCAGGATGAGGTCATGGGCTACCAACTGCTCGTGGAATCCGAGATGGACGCACTGGTCAAGGCGTACTTCGCAGCCTTCGACGACGGCCATGCCACAGAAGACCAAGTCAAGAAGGCGCACGCACGGCTTTACCACTACACGGCCCCCGCAGTGGACCGCTTCAACGGTCTCGCGGCCAATGAACCCGAGAAGGCCGAGGAGTTCCGACGGGCCCTGGAGTCGTACGTCAAGGCGTACGGCTGGCTCTCGCACATCATCGGCTTCGAGAACCTGGAGCTCGAACGGCTCTTCCAATACGGGCGGTTCCTGCTGCGCAGGCTTCCGCGTCCCGACGGCACCGCGGCCGCCGACATAGGGGAAACGGTGCCCAGCCACATGCTGGTCAAGCAGACCGGGACCCCTGATCTCAAGCTGGAGGCGGTCGGAGCCCAGGTGCTGCCGGGCCTGGTGGCCCAGGCCGCCGGGGCGGCACCCGAGGTCGAAGAGAAGTCGCTCGCCGAGGTCATTCAGTCCATCAATGACGAGTTGGGCGCGGAGCTCTCCACCGCGGACCAGATCCTGCTCGGTCAGCTCGTCGTGACGATCGCCGAGAACACGGACATGCAGGAGGTGGCCCTGGCCCAGGACGAGGCGACCTACGGCCGCGAACTCGCCAAGGACATGGACGGCTTCGTCATCAAACAGGCGCAGTCCAACGATGCGCTGATGGTCCGCTACTTCGACGACGACAAGGTGAACCGCCTCTTCCGGCGAGTGGCCACGGCCCAGTCGTACAACTTGATCCGCCGACCGGCCCGCCGTGAGGCGGACCGGCAGGCAACTGCCGAACGGGCGGCGGAGTTGAAGAACCGTGGATCCGGCCCCACCGGGCCTCCTGCGCCGTAATCTGCACTGACGATCATCACGTCATTACGAGGGAGGGGGGCGGGCATGGGCGACGACACGGCGCCGACCCAGGACACGGGGCGAAGCGGCAGGCCGCTGGCCGGACGGTATCGCTTGAACGCGCTCATTGGCGCCGGCGGTATGGGCGAAGTCTGGCAGGCGTACGACGAGAGCCTTGACCGGCGCGTCGCCGTCAAGATGATGCTCGATGAGCAGCCACACGTGTACGCCATCCGGAACGCCGCCCACCGGGAGGCGATGGAGGTACGGCGCCAACGTTTCCTGCGTGAGGTGCGTACAACCGCCGGGCTCCATGAACATCTCAGCATTCCGGCGGTCTACGACGCCGGATTCGACGAGGCGAGCGGGCGATTGTACGTCGTGATGCAACTGCTGAGGGGACGCGAGCTCCAGACCCTCATCGATGAGACGGACTACGACTACGAGCCGTTGCCGCTCGCCTGGGCAGCAGCAATCGGAGCGCAGATCGCCTCTGCCCTGGACGAGGTTCACCGCCACGATGTCGTACACCGTGACATCAAACCGGCCAACCTGATGCTCACTCCGGGCGGCGTGGTGAAGGTGCTCGACTTCGGCGTCGCAACTCTTCTCGGTTCGGGGTCAAACCCTCATCTGACCCAGCCCGGAATGACCGTGGGCACCCCTGCCTACATGTCCCCCGAGCAGAGTCTGGCCAATGCGGTCGGCCCGGCCGGCGACATCTACGCACTTGCCTGCGTTATCTATCAACTCCTCACCGGACGCACGCCATTCGCCGAGTCCGACGGCAAGTCCGTCACCTGGCACCAGGTGAACACCGATGCACCGGCCGTCCGCGCGCTGCGCTCCGATGTGCCCAGCGGCATCGAGCGACTGCTGCTCGGCATGATGGAGAAGGCCCCCGAAGACCGGATGTCGGCGGCAACCGTCTACGAGACCCTGCTGCCGCTGGCCTCCCAGGGAGCTCCGGCCGGGGTTACGCCGCTGGTCGGCGTCGGCGGTCTCGATCTCGATCCGTGTACGCCCTTTACTAGGCCGTTCGGCGGGTCGGTCCGCCGTGGGCGGGCACAGGCGCGGGCGTATACCCCTACTGTGCTGGACACCCCAGCGGTGGTGGACTCTGGTGTACTGCCCTTGAGCCCGGCGGAGGCCGACGAAGCGGCTGAACGTGCGTCGGAACTCGTCGGCCAAAAGCAGTTCACCCAGGCAGCCGACATTCTGACGAATGCGCTTGTCAAGGCCAAGGACAGTGCCCTGGAGGACGAACTGACTCTGTCACTGGCACACGTCAAGTTCATTGCCGGCATACACGGCGAGGCGCTGGGCCTGTTCCAGGAAGCCGCAAAGAGGTTCGGCCTTCGGTTCGGCCCCGACGACGCCGAAGTTCGGCGGTGCCTCTACTACGAGGCCGAGTGCCAAATGGAACTCGGCGAGACCACCGCGGCCATCACCGCCTTCACCACGTACACGCAGGAGAGCCCGGACGAGGAAGATCAGGACGCCGTCGACCGATATCTGGAAGCGCTCGCCCAGGTCATGCGCCTGGAGGCAGGATCGGAACGCTTCTCAAAGGCGCAGGCCGCCGCTGCTGCCCTCCGTGACGAGACGAGCCGCTATCGCGGCTCGAACTCCCCGGAACTCGCTGACATCGACGGGTTCATCCAGCGGCTGAGGCGGTTCGAGTAGGTGCGAGAAGGGGACCGCACCTACGTTCGCGGTCCCCTTCTGCACAGCTCGGTATGTATGTAGCCGTGTCTCCGGCCGTCCACGCATAGCCCCACGATCGCCTCGTCTAGGTCCGCGAGCAGCTCAAGCCGGAATAGGCCGCTGGAGAGCACCCGGGCAGCCCATCGACCTCGTCGACAAGCAGAGGGAACACTGCGTCTACCAGAGGCCCCAAAACCGACATTACAACGACCTTACTAGCCAGCGCAGTTCGACTCCACACCCACCACTGCAGACAGCCAGTGGCACAGATCTCACGGACAGGGGAGAAATATGGGAGAGCTCACCAACCAAGTAGCACGGCTCGAACGCGAAGCCGAGGAAGCTCGCGAGGCAACGAAACTTGCTGATCGGGTCGGTGAGGAATTGGAAGGAGGCATCGATGACGTTGCGGCCGTCTACGGTGCTCTGCTCGAACTGAGTGGCGAGCTCGACAACCAGATCGCGGAGCACAACTTCATGGCCGTGGAGCAGAGTGCGTACGAGCTGCAAGGTCTCGTGGATGACCGCAGCCTGTGCCGCACCATTGACCTCGTTCTCCTGATGACCGCGCTGCACGAGGGAAGTGGGCTTCCAGGAACCTCCATCGAGCATCGTATGGAGGGGATCAAGGAGATGGAAACCGGCCATCCGACCCTGACCCAGCAGGACCTCGACGAGGAGTTCAACGAGACGCTGCGCAAGGCGGAAGCCACCTGGGATTCCATCTGGGGAAGTGACCCATGGGACAGCGAGGAGGAGCGTGAGGACCATCGAGTAGAGCACCTCCACGACGCCCGCCGCGACGCCACTACTGACCGTGCACTGCGCGCAGGCCGTCACCTCATGGAACTCTGTGACTACATTGCGGACACTCTCTGGGAAGAGCTCACCGTGAGCCTCCGCAGCGGCGACCTGGACGGAGTCGCGCACACTCTGAAGGCTGCTGTCATCGCGGCCGACACTGCACCCGGTATCTACAAGCTGTACGAGGCCAACCTGTCCGAGCAGTACGAGTCAAACCCCGACTCCCTCGGAGATGTCGGTGAACAGCTGATGGCCTTCGAGTCGTGGCTGCAGGTGCAGGGCCGCGACTGAGCCGGAGACGGGGCCAGGGCTGAAGTGGGGTTGCCCTGGATTGTGGACATCTCTTGAGGGCCGGATCGTGGGATCCGGTCAGGAGGTGTTCTGATGGGTATCGCCCGGTATTCAGACGAGTTCAAGCAGGACGCGGTCGCGCTGGTGGAGTCCAGCGGCCGGTCCGTCAACGCGGTGGCCTGAATCTTGTCGCATAGGCCGCAGATATCCACATAACGGGGCAAAGTCCACCGACTCAGCTACACCCCGGGCCAGAGCACCGTGCACGCCGAGATCAGCCCCGGCCCGCAGCCGCACAACGCAAAATCCCCACGGTCTACGAAAGACCGTGGGGAAATGGTTGGTGTCCGAGGGGGGACTTGAACCCCCACGCCCGATAAAGGGCACTAGCACCTCAAGCTAGCGCGTCTGCCATTCCGCCACCCGGACAAGGTGTCTGTCGGGCCGGGGCTTTTTGTGCTGTCCCGTTCCGACATGGAAAACAATACCAGGGGTTCGGGGTGGGTTTCACCTGCGTATTGCGTGGTCAGTGACCTGCGGCTGTCTTGTTGGAGGCGATCCAGTCGTCGTTGTGCTGCCAGGCGTACAGGGTGTTGCCGTCCGTGTACGCGTAGTACAGGTCGCAGCGGTGGGTGGCCTGTTTGCCGGTGGTGTCCTTCGGGAACCACGAGGCCTGGAGTTCCGGGGTCTTCGCCTGCCGGCCGGTGGGGAGGGGCTTGCAGGTCGGGGGGAGGGAGGTGGGGAGGGTGGCCTTGAGGAGGCGTTCGCCGCCGGTGGTCTTCATCGCGTACGAGATGTCCGCGGCCGTGTCCGGGAGCCAGCGCGGGACCGAGGGGCGGGCCTGCTTCGCGGCGGTGCCGGAGGCGTAGGAGGCGGACTCCTCGTGGCGGCCCTCGTACCAGTCGTAGGCGGCCGGGGCCGCGACGAAGGCCAGGAAGGCGGTTCCCGCGAGGGTGGCGGTGGCGGTGACGAGGACGGCGGGCTTCATGGGGTGCTCCGGGAGGGAAGGGAGGGTTTGGGGTGCTGCTTCCATCCTTGGGGCGGATTCGGCCGATCGGGTCAGACCGGGGGACCGTTGTACGTACGACTGGAGGGGCATGCGGAGAGGTGAGCACCTAGGGGAGACGGGGGCGTCCTAGCCTCGCCCGGTGAGCACTCAGCAGCCGGGCGTCGAGAAGTCGCCGCGTTATCGCAGGCCGCGGGCCCTTTCGCCGTTGCGGGAGCACCTACGGGACACCTTCTGGTTCGCCCCCGTGGCGGGGCTCGTGGGGGTGATGCTCCTGTGGTTCCTGGCGTACGGGCTCGACCTGGCGGTCGTGGAAGCCCTGAAGGGGGACGAGCAGTACGAGGAGCTCGGCAAACTCATCGGGTTCGCCGACGACGCCAAGACGATCATCACGACCGTCAGCTCCGCGATGATGACCTTCATCGGTGTGGTCTTCAGCATCTCGCTGGTGGCCGTGCAGATGGCCAGCGGGCAGTTCAGTCCGCGGGTGGTGCGGATCTTCGTGCGGAGCCGGATCACCAAGCTGACCTTTGCCGTCTTCCTGGCGACGTTCGTGCTGTCGCTGCTGGTGCTGTCGGTGTACGACGGCGAGACCGACCCGGAGAAGGTCGAGACCGTACCCCTGGTGCAGAGCGTGCTGACCATGCTGATGGTCGCCCTGAGCCTGCTGCTGTTCATCGCGTACGTGAATTCCACGCTGCGGCTCATGCGGGTCAGCCATGTGATCGACCGGATCAGCCGGGCGTCGCTCGCTCTCCTCAAGGGGATGGAGCGGGACTGGGAGGAGGACGTCGAGCTGGGGCCGGAGACCGCGCGCTTCACCTACCAGGGGCAGGCGGGGGTGCTGCGGGACGTGTACATCGCGCGACTGGTTCGGGTGGCGCGGCGGCGGGGGGCGGTGCTGCGGCTGCTTCCGAGGATCGGGGACTTCGTGGTGCCCGGGACTCCCCTGATCGCGGTGCACGGCGGGGAGGGGGTGACGCGGAAGGCGGTGCGGCGGTCCGTGTCCGTGGGGGTGGAGCGGACGTTCCACCAGGATCTCGGGTTCGGGCTGCGGCAGCTCGCGGACATCGCGCTGCGGGCGCTGTCGCCCGCGGTGAACGATCCGACGACGGCCGTGCAGGCGCTGGACCGGATCGTGCAGTTCCTGGCGGTGGCGGCGGACCTTCCGCTCGGGGCGCTGCGGCACCGGGACGGGCAGGGGCGGGTGCGGCTGGTGCAGGACGTACCGACCTGGACGGACCTGGTGGACCTGGGGCTGACCGAGATCCGGGGGGTCGTGGCGGGTAATCCGCAGGTGTCGCGGCGGATGGTGGCGGGTCTTGACGATTTGCTGCTGCTGGCGCCGGCGGAGCGGCGGGAGGTGCTGGAGCGGCACCGTGCGCTCCTGGTGGAGGTCGTGGAGCGTACGGTGCCGGACGCGGCGGACCGGGAGTTCGCGCTGACGGCGGATCGGCAGGGGATCGGGTAGGCGCCCCTCTGACCAGGGCCCGGTTCAGGGGTTGTTGCCGCCGAAGGCCGCGTCGAAGGAGGCGGTCGGGGGTGGGAAGTCGAAGCGCTTGAGATGGGCCAGGGCTTCCGGGGCTCCGGCCAGGCGGTCCATGCCCGCGTCCTCCCATTCGACGGAGATCGGGCCGTCGTACGGGAGGGAGCGCAGGGTGCGGAAGATGTCCTCCCAGGGGACGTTGCCGTGGCCGGCGGAGACGAAGTCCCAGCCGCGCCGTGGGTCGCCCCACGGGAGGTGGGAGCCGAGGCGGCCGTTGCGGCCGTCGAGGCGGGTGCGGGCCTCCTTGCAGTCGACGTGGTAGATCCGGTCGCGGAAGTCGAGCAGGAAGCCGACCGGGTCGAGGTCCTGCCAGACGAAGTGCGAGGGGTCAAAGTTCAGGCCGAAGGCGGGGCGGTGGCCGATCGCGTCCAGGGTGCGGCGGGTGGACCAGTAGTCGTAGGCGATCTCGCCGGGGTGGACCTCGTGGGCGAAGCGGACGCCCTCGGCGTCGAAGACGTCGAGGATCGGGTTCCAGCGGTCGGCGAAGTCCGTGTAGCCGCGTTCGATCATCGCCTCGGGTACGGGTGGGAACATCGCGACCAGGTGCCAGATGGCGGACCCGGTGAAGCCGATGACCGTACGGACCCCGAAGGCGGCGGCCGCGCGGGCGGTGTCGGCCATCTCCTGGGCGGCCCTGCGGCGTACGCCCTCGGGTTCGCCGTCGCCCCAGATGCGGGGCGGGAGGATGGCCTGGTGGCGCTCGTCGATGATCGCGTCGCAGACGGCCTGGCCGACGAGGTGGTTGGAGACGGCCCAGCACGTGAGGCCGTACGTGGCGAGGAGGGTGCGGCGGGAGTCGAGGTAGGTCGGGTCGGTGAGAGCCTTGTCGACCTCGAAGTGGTCGCCCCAGCAGGCGAGTTCGAGGCCGTCGTAGCCGAAGTCGCGGGCGTACGAGCAGACTTGTTCGAGGGGGAGGTCGGCCCACTGGCCGGTGAAGAGGGTGAAGGGGCGGGGCATCGGGGATTGCCTCCTTGGGCGATACGGGTGCTTCTCGGGGCGGCGCGGGGGCCTCCGGGCGATACGGATGACCCTCGGGGCCATGCAGGTGCGCTCGGGGCGATACGGGCGTCCCTCGCGGGACATCGGGTGCCCCTCACGGCATTCGGGTGTTCCTCAGGGCGATACGGGCGTGTAGGCCGCGTTCTTCTCCGCGCTCTCCTCCACCGCGGCGAGCACCCTCTGCACCTGGAGGCCGTCGGCGAAGGAAGGGGCGACGGGGGTGCCGGTGGCGATGGCTTCGAGCAGGTCGCGGGCCTGGTGGACGAAGGTGTGCTCGTAGCCGAGCCCGTGGCCGGGCGGCCACCAGGCCTTGAGGTAGGGGTGGCCCGGTTCGGTGACCAGGATGCGGCGGAAGCCCGCGGTGTGGGCGGGTTCGGTGTGGTCGTGGAAGGCGAGTTCGTTGAGGCGTTCCAGGTCGAAGGCCAACGAGCCCTTCTCGCCGTTGAGTTCGATGCGGAGGGAGTTTTTGCGGCCGGCCGCCATGCGGGTCGCCTCGAAGGAGGCCAGCGCCCCGGAGGCCAGACGGCCGGTGAAGAGGGCCGCGTCGTCGACGGTCACCTCGGCGTGGCGGGAGCCCGTCTCCGGGTCGGGGCGGTGACGTACGAACGTCTCGGTCAGTGCGGAGACGCCGGTCAGCTCCTCCCCCGCCAGGTACTGGGCGAGGTCCACGAGGTGGGCGCCGAGGTCGCCGAGGGCCCCGGAGCCCGCGCGGTCGCGTCGCAGCCGCCAGGTCATGGGGGCGAGCGGGTCGACGAGCCAGTCCTGGCGGTACGAGGCCCGGATGTGCCACAGCGTGCCGATGCGGGCCTCGGCGACGAGGGTGCGGGCGTACGCGAGGGCCGGGACGCGGCGGTAGTTGAAGCCGATCATCGCCAACTGTCCTCGGGCGGCGGCCCGTTGGGCTGCCTCCGTCATGGCGCGGGCTTCCTCGACCGTATTCGCGAGGGGCTTCTCGCACAGGACGTGCTTGCCCGCCTCCAGGGCGGCGACGGCGATCTCGGCGTGGCTGTCGCCCGGGGTGCAGATGTCGACGATGTCCACGTCGTCGCGGGCGATCAGGGCCCGCCAGTCGGTTTCGGCCGCCGCCCAGCCGTGCCGTACGGCCATGGCGCGTACGGCGTCCCGGTCCCGGCCGCACACGGCGGCCAGGGCGGGGCGGGCGGGCAGGTCGAAGACGCGGCCCACGGTGCGCCAGCCCTGGGAGTGGGCGGCACCCATGAACGCGTAGCCGACCATGCCGACACCGAGGGTCGGGGCACCGGGGGCCGGGGCGCCGGGAGCCGTGGCGCGGAGGGGGGTGGGTGCGGATTGTTCCATCCGGTCTCTCCTTGTCCGTCGCGTACGGGTCAACTCGCTTACCGGAGTGGTCAGTTGAAGCCGGTGGGGAGGTAGGCGTCGACGTTCTCCCGGGTGACGACGGCGGAGTAGAGAGTCAGGGAGGCGGGGATCTCCAGTTCGGCGGTGCCGCTGATGCCCTTGCCCTGGCCGAGGGCGCGGGCCAGGTCGATGGCGGTGGCGGACATGGTCGGCGGGTAGAGGACGGTGGCCTTGAGGACCGAGTCGTCGGCCTTGATGGCGTCCATGGCGGACTTGGCGCCCGCCCCGCCGACCATCAGGAAGTCCTTGCGGCGCGCCTGGGCGATGGCCCGCAGCACGCCGACGCCCTGGTCGTCGTCGTGGTTCCACAGGGCGTCGAACTGGGGCTGGGCCTGGAGGAGTTGGGCCATCTTGGCCTGGCCGGACTCGACGGTGAACTCGGCGGCCTGGCGGGCGACCTTGGTGATGTTGGGGTAGTTCTTGAGGGCGTCGTCGAAGCCCTGGGTGCGCAGCCGGGTGAGCTCCAGGCTGTCGATGCCGGCCAGTTCGACGACCTTGGCGCCGGGCTTGTTCTTGAGCTTCTCGCCGATGTAGCGGCCCGCGTTGAGTCCCATGCCGTAGTTGTCGCCGCCGACGTAGGCGCGGCAGGCCTGCGGGGAGGCGAAGGCGCGGTCCAGGTTGATGACGGGGATGCCCGCCTTCATGGCGGCGAGGCCGGTCTGGGTGAGGGCCTTGCCGTCGGTGGGGAGGATGACCAGGACGTCGACCTTCTTGTTGATGAGGGTCTGGATCTGGCCGATCTGGGCGGCGGTGTCGTTGGAGCCCTCGGTGATGTCGAGGGTGACGTCGGCGTACTTCTTGGCGCGGTTGCGGGCGTTCTCGTTGATGGCGTTCAGCCAGCCGTGGTCGGCCTGGGGTCCGGCGAAGCCGATGGTGACCTTCCTTCCGGGCGCGGAGTCGGCGGCGGGCTGGTTGTCGGTGGCGGGGGCGTTGTCCTTCGTGGTCGGCTCGTTGCTGGTGCAGGCGGCGAGGAGGGCGGTCGCGGAGACAGCTGCTCCGCCGAAGAGGATGCCGCGGCGGGTGCTTCCTGGGCGGGCGGCTTCGGGACGGGCGGTGTCGGGTGTTTTTGGCATGGCTGGGGCGACCCTTCGGGCTGGGAGGTCAACTTCGGTGATGTGTACGGCTGTTGCTAGATGCCGTCGTGCGCGGTGCGGCGCTGGACCAGGACGGCGGCGACGATGATCGCCCCCTTGGCGATCTGCTGGACGTCGCTCTGGAGGTTGTTCAGGGCGAAGATGTTGGTGATCGTGGTGAAGACGAGCACGCCGAGCACGGAGCCGACGATGGTACCGCGCCCTCCGGTGAGCAGGGTGCCGCCGATGATCGCGGCGGCGATGGCGTCGAGCTCGTACAGGTTCCCGTTGGTGTTCTGGCCCGAGCCGGACAGGACGATCAGCAGAAAGGCGGCGATTCCGCAGCACAGGCCGGACAGCAGGTAGAGGTAGAGGCGCTGGCGGCGTACGTCGATGCCCGCGAGCCGGGCCGCTTCGGCGTTGCCGCCGACGGCGACGGTGCGGCGGCCGAAGGTGGTGCGGTTGAGGAGCAGCCAGCCGATGACGGTGACGACCGCGAACACGAGGACCAGCGGCGGGATGCCGAGGACGTACGCGTCGGGCAGGCCCAGGTCGAGCACCGAGTTCACGGTGACCATCTGGGTGCGGCCCTCGGTGATCTGGAGGGCGAGGCCGCGGGCGGCGGCCAGCATGGCGAGGGTGGCAATGAACGGCACCAGCCTGCCGTATGCGATGAGCACCCCGTTGACGAGTCCGCAGGCGGTGCCGACGAGCACGGCGGTGAACAGGATGCCCGCGAAGCCGTACTCCTGGGTGGCGACGGTGGTGGCCCAGACGGAGGCGAGGGCGACGATCGCACCGACGGAGAGGTCGATGCCGCCACTGGTGATGACGAAGGTCATGCCGACGGTGACGACGCCGATCACCGAGGCCTGGGTGAGGACGAGTTGAAGGTTCCCGGTGTCCAGGAACTGGTCGGGCCTGGTGATGCCGCCGACCGCGATCAGGACGGCGAGGACGCCGAGGAGGGAGAGGTTGCGGATGTCGAGACGCGAACTCCCCCTGATCGTCGGAGACTTCGCGGCCATGGGTGGGGCTTGTGTCGGGCCTGTCTTCGTCAGGTCGGGCGGGGTCATGGGGCGGTGCTCCCTTCCATCACGAGGTCGAGCACACGGTGTTCGTCGAGGTCGCGGGCGGGTGCGGTGTGCACGAGGCGGCCCTCGCGCAGGACGAGGACCCGGTCGGCGAGGCCGAGGACTTCGGGGATCTCGCTGGAGACGAGGAGGACGGCGAGGCCGTCGTCGGCGAGGCGGCGGATCACCGCGTACAGCTCGGCGCGGGCGCCGACGTCGACGCCGCGGGTGGGTTCGTCGAGGAGCAGGACGGTGCAGCCGCGCAGCAGCCAGCGGGCGAGGACGGCCTTCTGCTGGTTGCCTCCGGAGAGGGTGCGGACGCGGGCCTCGGGGTTGTCGGGGCTCAACGAGAGTTCGCGGGTGGCGTGTTGGGCGGCGGCGCGTTCGGCGCGGCGGTCGAGCCAGCCCGCGCGGGAGAAGCGGGAGAGGGTCGAGACGGAGACGTTGCGGGTGACGGACTCCAGCATCAGGAGGGCCTGCGCCTTGCGCTCCTCGGGGGCGAGTCCGATGCCCGCACGGACTGCGGATCGTACGCTTCCGGTACGCAACTCCCTTCCGTTGACGGTGATGTGACCGGCCGTCGGCCTGCGGGCCCCGTAGATCGTCTCCAGGATCTCGGAGCGGCCGGAGCCGACGAGACCGGCGAGGCCGACGATCTCGCCGGGGTGGACGGTGAGGTCGAGGGGCTCGAACTCGCCGCTGCGGCACAGGCCTTGGACGTGCAGGGCCGGAGTAGCGGGGCGGTCGGCGGGGGCGGGGCGGTCCGGGAAGGCGTGGGCGACGTCGCGGCCGGTCATCAGGGCGACGATGTCGCGGGTCGGGGTGGAGCGGGCGGGCAGGCCGGTGGCCACGGCGCGGCCGTCCTTGAGGACGGTGACGCGGTCGCCGATGCGGCGGATCTCCTCCAGGCGGTGCGAGATGTAGACGACGGCGACGCCTTCGGCGGTGAGGGAGGCGACGATCCGGAAGAGGTTGTCGACCTCGTCGGGGTCGAGGGCGGCGGACGGTTCGTCCATCACGATGAGGCGTACGTCGTGGGAGAGGGCGCGGGCCATCGAGACGATCTGCTGCTGGGCGGCGGAGAGGGTGCCGACGAGGCGGTTCGGGTCGATCTCGGGGTGGCCGAGGCGGGCGAGGAGGGCGGCGGTGGCGGTGCGGGCGGTGCGGCGGCGGACGAGGAAGCCGGCGGTGGTGGGCTCGTGGCCGAGGTGGACGTTCTCGGCGACGGAGAGGCCTTCGACGAGGTCGAGCTCCTGGTAGATGGTGGCGATGCCCAGGCGCATGGCGGCGGTCGGGGACTTGAGGGCGACGGGGGTGCCGGACCAGGTGATGGCGCCGCTGTCGGGGTGGTGGGCGCCGGCGAGGACCTTGATCAGGGTGGATTTTCCGGCGCCGTTCTGGCCGAGGAGGCAGTGGACTTCGGCGGGGAGGACGTCGAGGGTGACGCCGTCGAGGGCGCGGACGCCGGGGAAGGTCTTGGTGATGTGGGACATGGTGAGGAGGGGGGTGGGGGGAGGTGGGGGTGCGGGGTCGGGTGGCATGAGGTCCCCTCGGGTCGGGTGGGTGGGTGGGTGAGTGGTGGGGTACGGGGGCCGAGCGGGGGCTGAGCGGGGCGTGCGGCCGGTGCGGGGGCGGGGCGGGGGCTCCCGGGGTGGGCCGGGAGCGGGAGGGGCCGCCCCCTTGCCCGCCCGTTCCGCCCCCGGGGGGGCGGCCCCGTCGCCCAAGGGGGCGGGGGGAAGCGGGGGGGAAGGGCAGACCCGCCACCCAGGGGGCTAGGGGGAAGCGGGGGAAGGGCGGCCCCGTCGCTCACGGGGGCGCGGTTGCAGAGGGCGGAGCCCAAGGGGTAGGGGGAGGGTCAGGTGGCGGGGGTGAAGAGGTGGTTGGTGATGAGGAGGGTGGCGCCCGTGACGCCCGCGGTGGGGCCCAGTTCGCCGAGGACGATGGGCAGGTTGCCCGTGGCCAGGGGCAACGACTGGCGGTAGACCTGGGTGCGGATGCTGGCGAGGAGGTTGTGGCCGAGACCGGTGACGCCGCCGCCGATCACCACCAGCCCGGGGTTGAAGAAGCTGACGAGGCCCGCGATGACCTGCCCGACCCGGTTGCCGCCCTCGCGGATGAGGGCCAGGGAGGTCGGGTCCCCGGCAGCGGCCGCCGCGGCGACGTCGGCCGCGGTGAGGCGGCCGTTCGTGTCGAAGCGGGAGGCGAGTTCGAGGGAGTGGCCCGCGCGGGCGGCGGCCTCGGCGTCGCGGGCCAGGGCCGCGCCGCTGAAGTGCGCTTCCAGGCAGCCCTTGTTGCCGCAGGCGCACAGGCGGCCCTCGGGTTCGACCTGGATGTGCCCGATGTCGCCCGCGCTGCCGGTGGACCCCCGGTGGACCCGTCCCCCGACGACGATCCCGCAACCGATGCCGGTGCCGATCTTGACGCACAGGAAGTCGTCCACGGAACGGGCGACGCCCGCGTGCTGCTCCCCCATCGCCATCAGGTTCACGTCGTTGTCGACCAGCACCGGGCAGCCCAGGTCCTGGCTGAGCGCCTCGCGCACCGGGAAGCCGTCCCAGCCGGGCATGATCGGCGGGGCCACCGGCACGCCCTCCGGGAAGCGCACCGGCCCGGGCACCCCGACCCCGGCGCCGTCGAAACCGCCCGGGGCGAGGCCCGAGGCGCGCAGCTTGGCGGCCATGTCGAGGGCCTGCTCGAAGACCGCGACCGGGCCCTCGCGCACGTCCATCGGCTGGTTGAGGTGCCCGAGGATCTCCAGCTCGGCGTTGGTGACGGCCACGTCGACGGAGGTCGCGCCGATGTCGACACCGAGGAAGCGGAGTTCGGGGGCGAGGCGGACGTTGTGCGAGCGCCGTCCCCCGCGTGAGGCGGCAAGCCCGTCGGCGACGACGAGCCCCGTTTCGAGGAGCCGGTCGACCTCGACGGCGAGTTTGGAGCGGGAGAGGTCCATCCGGTCGCCCAGTTGGGCCCGGGAGCCCGGGCCTCCGTCGCGCAGCAGGCGGAGCAGGCGCGCCTGGTGCGCGTTCGCGGGTCGAGCCGTCATGCGCCTCACGTGCCCCTCCTGCCGCACGGGCCGCCCGGAAGCGGCCTGTTCCCTGCCCGCCACGGGGTCGTCCGGGCGGGCTGTGGTGGGGAACGTAGCAGCGGGTGCCGGGGCTGGGAAGAAGTTGAGCCGGAATCGGTCTCGACTTTCTCCAGCGGCAGGACAAAGTGGTGCTCGGCGACAGGTGAATGCTCCGGACCCCTCGCGGGCACCCGCCCCCCATGAAGGTGATGGAGGGTCACATGCCTTTGGCCGCAGGCAAGTTCATCGACTACACCGGTGTCCTGTGGCAGGACATCATCCTGAACATCGCCACCATCGCGGCGATGGTGGGTCTTGTGCTCCGCATCGCCTGGTGGTGGCGGGAGCGCAAGCTCGGGGTGCGCGGGGCCGCCGAACGGAACGAGGACCCCAAGCGGCACATGTCCGGCCACAAGGTGCGGACGCGCCGCATCTGGGCGGCCGCGTCCGTCGCAGGCACCGTGCTCCTGCTGGCCTTCGGCGGCGTCCTGATGCTCCGCGGCAACGAGGACGGCGGCACGGCGGTGCTCTTCGGCGGGATCTTCGCGCTCGCGTGGCTGGTCGCGGCCCCGGTGTGCCGCACCCGCCCCCGCTCGGAGGCGTGAGCGCGAGCCCGACAACCGACGGGGCCCACGGCAAGCGCACCACCACCGGCGAAGCCCACGGCCAGCGCACCACCACCGGCGAAGCCCACGGCAGCGCACGACCACCGGCGGAGCCTACGGGCAGCGCACGACCTGCCCCGCGTACGACAGGTTCCCGCCGAAGCCGAACAGCAGCACCGGGTCCCCCGAGCGCAGCTCCCCGCGCTCGACCAGCTTCGAGAACGCCATCGGGATGCTCGCCGCCGAGGTGTTGCCGGAGTCGACGACGTCCCGCGCAATGACCGCGTTGACCGCGCCGATCCTGGCGGCGAGCGGCTCGATCAGGCGCAGGTTCGCCTGATGCAGGACGACCCCGGCCAGGTCCTCGGGGGCGATTCCGGACCGCTCGCACACCGTGCGGGCGATCGGCGGGAGCTGGGTGGTGGCCCACCGGTACACGGACTGCCCGACCTGCTCGAAGCGCGGGGGCGTGCCCTCGATCCGTACCGCATGGCCCATCTCCGGAACGGAGCCCCACAGCACCGGGCCGATCGCGCCCGCCGCCGTGTCGTCGTGCTCCGGCGTCGCCTCGACGACCGCCGCGCCCGCGCCGTCGCCGACCAGGACGCAGGTGGAACGGTCGGTCCAGTCGGTGATCTCGGTCATCTTGTCCGCGCCGATGACCAGGGCGCGGGTCGCCGATCCGGCCCGTACCGCGTGGTCGGCGGTGGCCAGGGCGTGGGTGAAGCCCGAGCAGACGACGTTGAGGTCCATCACGGCGGGCGAGCCCATGCCGAGGCGGGCGGCGACCCGGGCGGCCATGTTGGGCGAGCGGTCGATGGCGGTGGAGGTGGCGACCAGGACGAGGTCGATGTCCGCCGGGTCCAGGCCCGCGGAGGCGAGGGCCTTGGCGGCGGCGTGCGCGGCCAGCTCGTCGACCGGTTCGTCGGGACCCGCGACGTGCCGGGTCTTGATGCCGACCCGGCTGCTGATCCACTCGTCGCTGGTGTCGACCAGCTCGGCCAGGTCGGCGTTGGTCAGTACCTTGGCCGGCTGGTAATGCCCGAGCGCGACGATCCGTGAACCGGTCATGTGCGCCTCCACCCCTCATTGCGGACAGTCGGAGCGACCCAGTCTTCTTTGTGACTCACCGGTACGAGGTGCGTGAATCAACAGCGTTCGCCACCTGGACTTTGGAGCTTCCCGCCCACCCCACGGACAATGGACGTCGCCATACGCACATCGGGTCGCACCGTCACTCCCGGTGGGGCGCTTTTTCGTCACTCTCGGGGCAGGACTGATCACCATGGGCCGGGTCACCGCACGCCGTCGCGTCGTACGCATCAGGGGCGGGGCCGTCTCGACGCGTCCGGACACGCTCGTGGCGGAGGAGCCGCTGGAGATCAGGCTCAACGGCAAGCCCCTGGCCATCACGATGCGCACGCCCGGCGACGACTTCGCGCTGGCCGCTGGCTTCCTGGTCAGCGAGGGCGTGCTCGGCGACGGGACGGAGGTCGCGAACATCGTCTACTGCGCGGGCGCCCAGGAGGACGGTTCCAACTCCTACAACGTGGTGGACGTACGGCTGGTTCCCGGGACGCCGGTCCCGGACATCACGCTGGAGCGCAACGTCTACACGACGTCGTCGTGCGGGCTGTGCGGGAAGGCCAGTCTCGACGCGGTGCGCACGCAGGCGCGCTTCCCGATCCTGGACGTGCCGCCGGTGCGGGTGACGCCCGAGCTGCTGTCGTCGCTGCCGGTGCGGCTGCGTGCGGCGCAGCAGGTGTTCGACCGGACGGGCGGGCTGCACGCGGCCGCGCTCTTCTCCGACACCGGCGAGCTGATCGACGTGACGGAGGACGTGGGGCGGCACAACGCGGTCGACAAGCTGGTCGGGCGGGCGTTGACGGACCGGCGGCTGCCGTTGTCGCGGTCGATCCTGCTGGTGTCGGGGCGGGCGTCGTTCGAGCTGGCGCAGAAGGCGGTGATGGCGGGGATACCGTTCCTGGCCGCCGTCTCCGCGCCGTCGTCGCTGGCGGTGGACCTGGCGGCGGAGACGGGGCTGACGCTGGTGGGGTTCCTGCGGGGGGCGGACATGAACGTGTACGCGGGCGAGGAGCGGGTCGTACTCCCCTAGGGGCACGTCAGCGTCGCCTGACCAGGTGCACGTCAGCGTCGCTTGACCGTACGGTTCTCCACCGGTGCCGGGATGAACTGGAGCTCCAGCGTCGCCGGGGGCTTCGCGATGCCGGGTCCGCCCGCCGCGACCCAGGCCAGGATCTCGTCGGTGCTGTCGTCGTCGAGCGCCCAGCCGACCCAGGCCGCCCGGCCTCCCCTGCGCCGTCCCTCGGTGGACGGCTGGACGACGACGACGTTCGCCTGTCCGCACGGGCCCAGGCAGTCGCTGGTACGGACGACCAGACGGCCCGAGGACGCGGCGGCGGCCTCGTGCATCCTGCGGAGCTGGCCCGCGTGGTCGGTGCCGGGGTTCTTGCGGGCGTCGCCGCAGCAGCAGCCCCGGCACACGGTGAGGGCGCAGGGGCGGTTGCCGAAGGTGCGTATCGCTGAGGTCACTTGTCGATCTTGCCAGCCGGGGCCGGTGCGGCGACAGGCGGCATCTCCGTCGGCAACGGCTCCCGGTCCTCTCCCCTGCGCCGCGCGATCACCGCACACACCATCAGCTGCATCTGGTGGAAGAGCATCAGCGGCAGTACCGCCAGGCTGGCGTGTGCCCCGAACAGGACGCTCGCCATCGGCAGCCCCGCCGCCAGGCTCTTCTTCGATCCGGCGAACTGGATCGCCACCCGGTCCGCCCGCTCGAAGCCGAGCCGCTTGGACCCGTACCAGGTGAGCGCCAGCATCACCGCGAGCAGCACGGCCTCGACGCCGAGCAGGGCCAGCAGCCGCAGCGGCGAGATCCGGTTCCAGATGCCCTGGGCCATGCCGAGGCTGAAGGCCGCGTACACGACGAGCAGGATCGACGACCGGTCGAAGTAGCCCAGCACCTTCTTGTGGCGCACGACGAATCCGCCGACCCAGCGCCGCAGCAACTGTCCGGCCAGGAACGGGGCGAGCAGCTGGAGCCCGATCTTCAGCAGTGAGTCCGCGGAGAAGCCCGCCCCGCCGCTGCCGCGCAGCAGGAGCGCCGCCAGGAGAGGCGTCACGAAGATGCCGACGATGCTGGAGAAGGAGCCCGCGCAGATCGCCGCGGGAACGTTTCCGCGCGCGATGGAGGTGAAGGTGATCGAGGACTGGATGGTCGAGGGGACCAGGCACAGGAAGAGGAAGCCGTTGTAGAGCTCGGGGGCGAGCACGTGCGGGACCAGGACCCGGCCCGCGAGTCCCAGCAGCGGGAAGACGACGAAGGTGGTGGCCAGCACGGTGACGTGCAGCCGCCAGTGCGCGAGTCCCTGGAGCATCTCGGCGGTCGACAGCCGCACTCCGTACAGGAAGAACAGGATCGCGATCGCCGCCGTGGAGACGTGCCCCAGCACCTGGGAGGCCGTGCCGGTGGCGGGCAGCAGGGTGCCCAGGCAGACGGCGCCGAGCAGCGCGAGGACGTACCCGTCGACCGGGAACCAGGAGGGCGGCTTGAGGCGGCTCATGCGTGCCATCGTCGCCCGTCGGAGCCTGATCGGGAAACCCGCATACGGCGCTGACTGTCATCGCCGATCGTGATGACGAGCAGGCCCTGCGGGCGGTACGTTCGCCGCATGTACGAGCCGACGCATCTGCGGACCTTCCTGGCCGTGGCCCAGACCCTCAGTTTCACGCAGGCGGCGCGCCGCCTGGGGCTGCGGCAGTCGACGGTCAGCCAGCACGTGAAGCGGCTGGAGGAGGCGGCCGGGCGGCGGCTGTTCGTCCGGGACACGCACCGGGTGGCGCTCACCGAGGACGGCGAGGCGATGCTCGGCTTCGCCCGGACGATCCTGGCGGCGCACGAGCGGGCGGCGGCGTTCTTCACGGGGAAGCGGCTGCGGGGGCGGTTGCGGTTCGGGGCGTCGGAGGACTTCGTGCTGACCCGGCTGCCGGAGATCCTGGAGGCCTTCCGGCGGGATCACCCGGAGGTGGACCTGGAGCTGACGGTGGAGCTGTCGGGCATCCTGCACCGGCAGTTGGAGAGCGGGCGGCACGATCTGGTGCTGGCGAAGCGGCGGGCGGACGACACGCACGGGGAGCTGGTGTGGCGGGACACCCTCTCCTGGATCGGGGCGCCGGGGCTGCGGGTGGCGGCGGACCGGCCGGTTCCGCTGATTCTGTTCCCGCCCCCGGCGATCACGCGGGCGCGGGCCCTGGAGGTGCTGGAGGGGCAGGGCCGGGCGTGGCGGATCGCGTGCACGAGCGGGAGCCTGAGCGGGCTGGTGGCGGCGGCGCGGGCCGGGCTGGGAGTGATGGCGCACACCCGGGGGCTGGTGCCGCCGGGGCTGGAGCCGGTGGGGACGCGGGCGGGGCTGCCGGAGCTGGGCGAGGTGGAGTTCGTCCTGCTGCACGGGAGGCGGCGGGGGGCCGCGGTGCAGGAGGCGGCGGAGGCGTTGGCGCAGGCGGTGCTGGCGGGGGCGGACCGGCTGCACCGGGGTGGGCCGTAGGGCGCGGCCCACAGCGGCGGGTCGGCCACCGGCCGGCGGGACGGCCCCCGCTCAGCAGGCTCAGTAGGACGGCACCCGGAGCGATCCGAGGCCGCTGCCCGCCGGGCCCGTACAGCCCGTCGGCGACCGGGTGGCCCTCGGCGGCGCGGCGCTGCTCTCCAGTGCGACCGTGGGGCCCGCGGCGTAGACGTTGTCCGGGGTGATGGTGAAGGCGTTCAGGGGGCCGTTCGTCAGGTCGATGCCGGTCTTGCGGGTGGGGTCGCGGAAGACGTTGCCGCGTACGGTGACGTCCGCGACGGTCGCGTCCTTCGGGTACTCCATGTAGGAGATGCCGGTGCCCCACGTCCCGTGGTCGCGGGTCGGGCGGAAGTCGTTGTGGCAGACCTCGACGTCCTTGAGGTGGTGCGGGTGGTCGGCGGCATTCGAGTCGTCCTGGACGTACAGCAGCACCGAGGTGTCGTGCAGCGTGTTGTTCCGTACGGTCACGGCTTGCCCGTTGCGCACCTTGACGCCGCCCTCCGCACCGGACAGCCACCAGCCCCGGAACCAGTTCCCGGCGACGACCGTGCGCGCGCCGTGCGTGCCCCAGAGGTAGACGGCGTGGTCGAGGTCGTAACGCTCCGTCGTGCGGGAGGCGTTGCGGTCCAGGCTCGCGTTGAAGACGTTGCGCCGGATCGTCGTTCCGGAGGCCGCGTTCCCGAACAGGCCCGAGGCGAAGGCCCCTTGGTCGGCCCGCCAGCCCTCGGCCTTCGCGACGGCGGACAGGACGCCGGCCGCGCCGGGGAAGGAGGACCCGAAGAAGCCGTCCAGCCAGCCCAGTTGCGCGGTGTTCACGCCGATGACGTTGTCGTGGATGTTCGCCCGGTCCGTCTTGTAGAGGTCGACGGGCGGGGTCACCGGAACGGGCCGGTCCGAGAGGAAGAGCGACTCGCGCACCTCGGCGTTCGGGGTGGTGCTGAAACTGGCGACCGCGTTGTGGAAGACCACCCGCTGGACGCGGTAGTCGCGCTTGTACGTCGACGAGCCGCGCTGGGCGACGTCGACGCCGTCCAGCACCAGGTCGCGGAGGGTCACGCCCGCCGCGCGGCCGTTCCACTCCTCGTCGCCGAGCCGGCCCTTCCCGGTGAGCACGGCGGGCCGGGCGAGGTCGCCCGCGAGGGTCACTCCGTCGGCCAGCGGCACCGCGCCGTCGATCCGGTAGTGCCCGGCGGGGAACCAGACCGTGCCGCCCCGCGCGGAGGCGGCCGCGACCGCCCTGCCGAGGGCGGCGGTCGAGTCCTTGCGGCCGGTGGGGTCGGCGCCGTGCGCCGCCGGGTCGATCCGGGGGCCGGTGACGCGGGGCGGCCGGTAGGCGTTCGTGTCGGCTTCCGCTTCTGCTTCTGCTTCCGCTTCTGCGGTACGACGCGGGCGCGCCGTGCTGTCGGCCTTCGCCGGGAGCGTGGGCCTGGCGGAGGCCCTCGCGGGGGCCGCCGGTCCGGCCGCCGCCGGGGCCTGCTCGGGGCGCGCGCCGGGGGCGCCGTCACCGTCCGCCACGGCCCAGACCAGGGCTCCCGTGATCCCGGCCGCCGCGACCGCGCCGCCGATGGCGACCGTACGCCGGGCGGGGAGGCGGGGGGAGTCCGCGGCGGCGCGGCTGCGGGAACGGTCGGAAGGGGTGGAGGCTGCCCGGCGGCGGGAGCGGGACATGGGGAAGAGGGCCTTCCGGAAGACGGCGGGGGAAGCGTCGCGCCCGACCGCAGGGGGGTGCGGACGTCGGCCCGAGGAGGCGCCGAGAAGGGCGCGTACGTCGCCCCGAGAGGGCACACGTCGACCCGAAGGGGATGCGAACGTCCGTCCGACCCTAGTCTCCGGGGGCGCACGCCCGTAGGCGCGCGGTGGCCTCCGCGTACAGATTCCGTGGAGATTTCCCCGGGGTCGACTTACCCGGAAGTAAGGTCACCGTCCGAGCCCTCCGATGGGGTCGCCCGGGGGGCCTGTGACCTGTACCGATATGCCCGTTCGCAGCTTCCGGCAGTGGCTCTCGCCCCCTCCCGCGCGGGGCGGCATTGGGGTACCGTCACCGGCGCTGTGCGGAGCGCCTCAAGGAGCCAGGTCATTGCGCGAGTTCACTGTCCCACCCACGGCTGCGCCCCCTCAGGTCGGCGGACTTGCGGACGCGGTGTTCCGCAACGCCGACGAGGACCCGCACCGGGTCGCGCTCGGCCGCAAGGACGCGGAAGGACGCTGGCAGGACGTCACCGCCGCGCAGTTCCGCGACGAGGTGATGGCGCTCGCCAAGGGGCTGCTGGCGCAGGGCGTGCGGTTCGGCGACCGGGTCGCCATCGTCTCCCGTACGCGCTACGAGTGGACCCTGTTCGACTTCGCCCTGTGGACGGTCGGCGCGCAGCCGGTGCCGGTGTACCCGACGGCCTCCACCGAGCAGGTCTTCTGGACACTGCACGACTCCGAGGTGGTGGCGTGCGTCGTCGAGCACGAGGACCACGCGATGACGGTCGCCTCCGTCATCGACCGGCTGCCGCGCCTGTCCATGCTGTGGCAACTGGACGCGGGCGGGGTGCAGGAGGTGGTCGCGTCGGGCGCGGGGGTCGACGACGACGTGGTGCACCGGCACCGCAGGGCCGTCACCCCGGAGTCGGTCGCCACCGTCATCTACACCTCCGGCACCACGGGCCGCCCCAAGGGCTGCGTCCTCACGCACGCGAACTTCATGACCGAGACGGACACGGTGATCGCCCGCTGGGAGCCGGTGTTCCGCTCCTCGCCGGGCGACGAGGCGTCGACGTTGCTGTTCCTTCCGCTGGCGCACGTCTTCGGGCGGATGGTGGAGGTGGCGGCGATCCGGGGGCGGGTGAAGATCGGGCACCAACCGGCCATGGCCGCAGCCGAGTTGCTGCCCGACCTGACGGCCTTCCGGCCCACCTTCATCCTGGCCGTCCCGTACGTCTTCGAGAAGGTCTACCACGCGGCCCGGCGCAAGGCGGAGGCCTCGGGGAAGACGGCCGCCTTCGACAAGGCGGTCGAACTGGCGGTGCGGTACGCGGAGGCGCTGGAGCACAAGGCCTTCGGGACGGGGCCCGGCCCCTCAGCCTCCCTGCGGATGCAGCATCAGCTGTACGAGAAGCTCGTGTACGGAAAGGTGCGCGAGGCGATGGGCGGGCGGGTGCGGCACGCGATGTCGGGCGGGTCGGCGATGGAGCGGCGGCTCGGGCTGTTCTTCGCGGGGGCGGGCGTCACGATCTTCGAGGGGTACGGGCTGACCGAGTCGACGGCGGCGGCGACCGCCAACCCGCCGGAGCGGACGCGGTTCGGGACGGTGGGGCTGCCGCTGCCCGGGACGACCGTGCACATCGCGGACGACGGGGAGGTGTGGCTGCACGGCGGCCACGTCTTCGCGGGCTACCTGAACGATCCGGCCGCGAGCCGGGCCGTGCTCCACGACGGATGGCTGTCGACCGGCGACATCGGCTCGCTCGACGCCGACGGGTACTTGACGATCACCGGGCGGAAGAAGGAGATCCTGGTGACCTCGGGCGGCAAGAGCGTGTCGCCGACGGGGCTGGAGGAGCGGGTGCGGGCACATCCGCTGGTGGCCCAGTGCATCGTCGTCGGCAACGACCGGCCGTACGTGGCGGCGCTGGTGACGCTGGACCTGGAGGCGGTCGAGCACTGGCTGTCGATGCACGGGCGTCCGCCGATGGAGCCGAAGGACCTGGTGCGCGATCCGGACCTGGAGATGGAGGTCCGCAGATCCGTGGTGGCGGCCAACACGCTGGTCTCGCAGGCGGAGTCGATCCGGACCTTCCGGATACTGGCGCACCAGTTCACGGAGGAGCAGGGGTTGCTCACGCCGTCACTGAAACTGAAGCGCAAGGCGATCGAGAAGGCGTATGCGGTGGAGGTCAACGCGCTGTACCGGTGAGGGGGGCGGGGGGCACCGGTGCGGGGCAGCCCGCACATCCCCCAGCGGGGCAGCCCTCACATCCCCAACGGGCCCGCCCCCCTGGACCCTGCCGCTTCCCCGCCTCCTCCTCGGGCTCCTCCCCCGCCCCCTCTGCCCCCTCCCCCCTCGGGCTCCACCCTTCGCCACTCCGTCCCCCGGGCTCCACCCTTCGCCACTCCGTCCCCTCGGGCTCCGCCCCCCTTCCCCCTCCGCCCCCTTGGGCGACGGGGCCGCCCCAAGGGGGCGGAACGGGCGGGCAAGGGGGCGGCCCGCCCGACTCCGGGCCACCCCGCTCCCGGCCCTC
>NZ_JBIUXN010000016.1:0-56534 GCF_044744005.1 Streptomyces sp. NPDC087440
AGCAGGGCAGCAGGGCAGCAGGGCAGCAGGGCAGCAGGGCAGCAGGGCAGCAGGGCAGCAGGGCAGCAGGGCAGCAGGGCAGCAGGGCAGCAGGGCAGCAGGGCAGCAGGGCAGCAGGGGGACGGTGACCGTCGCAGGGTCGGGGCGGCAAGCGCAGGAGGACGACCGGGACAGCACCCGCAGCGCGGGCAGCCGGGGCGGCACCCGTGGCCGGGACGGGCGGGGGGGGCACCCGTGACCGGGATGGGCAGGGCAGCACCCGCGACCGGGACGGGCAGGGCAGCACCCGCAGCCGGGACGGGCGGGCGGCACCCGTAGCCGGGACGCGGGGGCAGCACCCGCGACCGGGACGGGCAGGCAGCACCCGCGACCGAGACGGGCGGGGTGGTGGGCCCAGGGGAAGGGGGTGGGGGTTGTTGGGGGGAGGGGGAGGGGAAGGGGACGCGGTGGGGAGGGTTCTGTGCCTAGGGTGGGGGGTCCAGGTGTGGTGAGGGGTAAGGGAGTTGAGCCGTGACGCTCGCGGCGGACGATCCTCAGGTCATCGGGGAGTACCGGCTCCTCGGCCGGCTCGGGACCGGTGGCATGGGGACCGTTTTCCTCGGGAGGTCCCCCTCGGGGCGTGAGGTCGCCGTGAAGGTGGTCCATGAGCAGTTCTCCGCCGACCCGGACTTCCGGGTGCGGTTTCGGCAGGAGATCGCTGCTGCGCGGCAGGTCAGCGGGGCGTTCACCGCGTCCGTGGTCGACGCGGACGCGGAGGCGGTGCGGCCGTGGATGGCCACGCAGTACGTTCCCGGGCCCACGCTCGCCCAGCTGCTGGAGGAGCAGGGGCCGCTGGGCGAGGCCGAGTTGAGACTGCTGGCGCTCGGGCTGGTGGAGGCGTTGCGGGACATCCACCGGGTCGGGGTCGTGCACCGGGACCTCAAGCCCGCGAATGTGCTGATGGCGGCGGACGGGCCGAGGGTCATTGATTTCGGGGTGTCGCGGGCGGTGGGGAACGCCCCGCTCACCGTCACGGGGAACGTGATGGGGACCCCGCCGTTCATGTCGCCGGAGCAGTTGAACAGCCCTCGGACGGTCGGGCCCGCCTCGGACGTCTTCTCGCTGGCGACGCTGCTCGTGTACGCCGCCGTGGGGCACGGCCCGTTCGACTCCGACAGCCCGTTCATGACCGCGTACGCCGTCGTGCACGAGCCGCCCGTCCTGGACGGCGTGCGCGAGCCCCTGCGCGGGATCCTGGAGTACTGCCTGCTCAAGGAGCCGGACGAGCGGCCCGATCTCGCCGAGCTGACGGGGTTGTTACGCAAGTGGCGGCCCACGGGTGGCCAAGGGGGCACCGAACAAGCCGCCCACTCCGACTCCGACGCCCACGCCGATGCGGACACGATGGTCGTACGTCGGCGGGGCCGCCCCGGCTCCCCCACCACCCCGACCCCTCCCCCGGCCGCGCACCCCCTCCCCCGGCAACCCTGGCTGCCCCGGCGCCCCCGTGCCGCCGTCCTCGCCGTCGCCTCCGGCCTGCTGCTCGCCGCGGGCGCCGGAGTGCTCGTACTCCTGCTGCCCGAGGGGAACGGGGAGGAGGGCAGTGCGAGTACGTCTGCCACTCCCCGGTCCGGGCAGCAGCGGCCCGTGCGGTCCGGGGAGGCGTTGCCCGCCGGGTGGCGGTCCTGGCAGGCCGCGCTGCCGCCCGCGACCGTCGGCGCGACCGGGCCGGTCGAGTCGGTGCGGTGCACCGCGGACGGCACGGCGGCCGTGCACTGCGGGGGCGGTTCGGTGCGTACGGTACGGCTGGACGCGGCGACCGGGACGGTGCTGTGGCGGGCCCCGCAGCCGCCGACCGCCCCGGGCACCCGGGAGATCGGCGACTCCAGCCCCTCCCAACTGGCGGCCGGGAAGACCGTGTTCGTGGTGGAGACGCTGTCGGACACCGCGCACCGGCTGGTCGCGCTGGACTCCCGCGACGGCCACCGCCTCTGGCACCGGCCGGTGGGCGGGCCCACCGGCGAGCCCGCGGTGCTCGGTGGGCTCGTCGTCGCACCCTCCGCCGATCTGCGGGCCGTCGTCGCCCGCGACACCGCCACCGGCGACGCCCGCTGGACCTCGCCGAATCCGGCGGGGCTGGCGTGCGTTCCGTACGTCATCGGCGGGGCGCTGTACGGGACGTGCACGGAACGCGGTGACGAGGGCGGACCCCGTACGTACGTCGGCTGGGCGAGCGGGGGCGGCAGGCGGACCGTCCTGACCGAGCGCGAGCGGGGCCGCGACCAGGACCAACTCGGTCTTTCGGGCGGGATGTTGGTCTTCGCGAAGTGGGGCAGGGCCGGTGATGTCGCCCAGCACGCGCATCACGAGGGCAGTTTCTCCGCACTCGTCCTGGTCGACCCGTCCGGCACCCGCGCCCCGCGCACGGTCCGGCTGTCCGGCACGCCGCAGGGGCGGCCGGTGCTGCGCGGCGACACGGTCTACTTCGTGCACCACTGGGGCACGGTCTCCGCGTACGACGCCCGCGACGGCGGTGTGCGCTGGACGCGGAACACCGGGGTGCGCGGGCTCGGTGCGCCGGAGACGGACGCCGGGGGCACGACGCTGTACGTGCCGAGCCTGAGCGGGCGGGTGGTGGCGCTCGACTCCCGTACGGGTGAGGAGAGATGGCGGTCGGGGCACCGCGGGGCGCCCCCGGCCGCGTACCACGACACGAGCGTGCTGCGGGTGGGCGGCGCGCTCGTCGTCACGGGGACCGGCGGCGCGGTCTTCTCCCTGGACCCGCACGACCCGAACCTGCGCCCCGGCTCGGACGACCCGCCGGGCACGGACCCCGGACCGCCGCCCCCTCCCCCGCCCAGCCCGCGGGACGGGGGAGGTCAGCCGCAAGGGCCGGTCGGCTAGCCCAGCTTGGAGACGTCGCGGACCGCGCCCTTGTCGGCGCTGGTGGCCATGGCGGCGTACGCGCGCAGGGCCTGGGAGACCTTGCGCTCGCGGTTCCTCGGGGCGTAGACGCCGCCGAGGGCCGCGTCCCGCTCCGCCAACTCCTCGTCGGAGACCAGGAGTTCGATCGTACGGTTGGGGATGTCGATGCGGATGCGGTCGCCGTCCTGGACCAGGGCGATGGTGCCGCCCGAGGCCGCTTCGGGTGAGGCGTGGCCGATGGAGAGGCCCGAAGTGCCGCCGGAGAAGCGGCCGTCGGTGATCAGCGCGCACTGCTTGCCGAGCCCGGTGCCCTTCAGGTACGAGGTCGGGTACAGCATCTCCTGCATGCCCGGGCCGCCCTTGGGGCCCTCGTACCGGATGACGACGACGTCGCCCGCCGTGACCTCCTTGAGGAGGATCTTCTCGACGGCCTGCTCCTGCGACTCGCAGACGACGGCGGGGCCCTCGAAGGTCCAGATGGACTCGTCGACGCCCGCGGTCTTCACGACGCAGCCGTCGACGGCGAGGTTGCCGCGCAGGACGGCGAGGCCGCCGTCCTTCGAGTACGCGTGCTCGACGGACCGGATGCACCCTTCCTCGGCGTCCGTGTCGAGGGTGTCCCAGCGCTCGGACTGCGAGAAGGCGGTGGCGGAGCGGACGCAGCCGGGGGCGGCGTGCCACAGCTCGACGGCCTCGGGGGCCGGGGAGCCGCCGCGGACGTCCCAGTTCTTGAGCCACTCGGCGAGGGAGGCGGAGTGCACGCTGTGCACGTCCTCGTTGAGGAGGCCGCCGCGGTGGAGCTCGCCGAGGATGGCGGGGATGCCGCCCGCGCGGTGGACGTCCTCCATGTAGTACGTACGGTTCTTGCCGACGTTCGGCGCGACCTTCGCCAGGCACGGGACGCGGCGCGAGATGACGTCCATCTCCGGGAGCCCGTAGGCGACTCCGGCCTCCTGGGCGGCGGCCAGGAGGTGCAGGATCGTGTTGGTGGAGCCACCCATGGCGATGTCGAGGGCCATGGCGTTCTCGAACGCGGCGTAGGTGGCGATGGAGCGCGGGAGGACGGTCGCGTCGTCCTGCTCGTAGTGCCGCTTGGTGATCTCGACGATGGTGCGGCCCGCGTTCTCGTACAGCGCGCGGCGGGCGGTGTGGGTGGCGAGGGTGGAGCCGTTGCCGGGGAGGGCGAGGCCGATGGCCTCGGCGAGGCAGTTCATGGAGTTGGCCGTGAACATGCCCGAGCAGGAGCCGCAGGTGGGGCAGGCGTTCTCTTCGATACGGAGCATGTCCGCGTCGGAGATCTTGTCGTTGACGGCGTCCGACATGGCGTCGACCAGGTCGAGCGTGCGGACGGTACCGTCGACGAGGGTGGCCTTGCCGGACTCCATGGGGCCGCCGGAGACGAAGATCGTGGGGATGTTGAGGCGCAGGGCCGCCATCAGCATGCCGGGGGTGATCTTGTCGCAGTTGGAGATGCAGATCAGGGCGTCGGCGCAGTGGGCCTCGACCATGTACTCCACGCTGTCCGCGATGAGGTCGCGGGAGGGGAGGGAGTAGAGCATCCCGCCGTGGCCCATCGCGATGCCGTCGTCCACGGCGATGGTGTTGAACTCGCGGGGGACCGCGCCGGCGGCGTGGATCGCCTCGGAGACGATCCGGCCGACGGGGGCGAGGTGGGTGTGGCCGGGGACGAACTCGGTGAAGGAGTTGGCGACCGCGATGATCGGCTTGCCGATGTCCTCGCTCGCTACACCGGAGGCGCGCATGAGCGCGCGGGCGCCTGCCATGTTGCGGCCGTGGGTGACGGTGCGGGACCTCAGCTCGGGCATCGGGGTTCACTTCCCAGGAGTACGGATCGGGTGTGTCTGCGTACGGTACGACTGGCGTCGAGCGTACGCCTAGATTCCGGGATGTGGACGGGGAGTCCGGATCGCGGGACGGATGTTCGGGTGGGGGGCTCCGGGGACCAGTGGGTTACTGCTCGGTCAGATAGCGCTGGAGGGTCGGGGCGACCAGCGCCACGATGTCGTCCACCGGGGCGGAGGCCAGGGGCTCGACGCGCAGGGCGTAGCGGACGACCGCGATGCCGACCATGTGGGAGACCGCCAGCTCCGCCCGGAACGTGGGGTCGGGGACCTCCAGGTCCGCCGCGATCCGCTCCAGGAGGCGGCGGAGCACGAACCCGCGCAGCACCTTCGCCGCCGCCTCGTGCGTGAGGGCCGAGCGGACGATGGCCAGGAGGGGGCCCCGGGTCGCCGGGTTCTCCCAGACGGAGAAGAAGTAGCGGGCGATGCGCTCGCCGATGCCGTCCGGCCCCTGCCCGACCAGGGCTTCCATGGCGAGGGCGGGTTCGAAGGACACCTCGACGGACGCCGCGAAGATCTCGTCCTTCGTACCGAAGTAGTGGTGGACGAGGGCGGAGTCGACTCCGGCGGATCGGGCGATCCCCCGCACGGAGGTCTTGTCGTACCCGCGTTCGGCGAACTCGGCGCGGGCCGCGTCCAGGATGCGGTCGCGGGCCGCGGGCGCCGCGTCCGATTGGGTACGGGACGGGCGTCCCCTGCGACGCGGGCCCGCCGGGCCGTCCGTGGTCATGCGCCCCGCGCTCCCGGGGCGGGCGGCACCGGCGCCGACGCCAGGTGCAGGCGCGTGAAGGCGAGCGCCTCCGCGAGGTCGGCCTCGCGCTCGGCGGAGGACATGGCCCGGCGGGTGTTGACCTCGACGACGACGTGCCCGTCGAAGCCGGTGGCCGCCAGCCGTTCCAGGAGTTCCGCACAGGGCTGGGTGCCGCGCCCCGGGACCAGGTGCTCGTCCTTGGCGGAGCCGTTGCCGTCGGCGAGGTGGACGTGGCCGAGCCGCTCGCCCATGCGGTCGATCATGGCCATGGCGTCGGTGCGGGCGGTCGCCGTGTGGGAGAGGTCGACGGTGAAGTGCCGGTAGTCGTCCTTCGTCACGTCCCACTCGGGGGCGTACGCGAGCATCTCGCGGTCCTTGTACCGCCACGGGTACATGTTCTCGACGGCGAAGCGGACGTCCGTCTCCTCGGCCATCCGCCAGATGCCGGTGACGAAGTCGCGGGCGTACGAGCGCTGCCAGCGGAAGGGCGGGTGCACGACCACCGTCGACGCGCCCAGCTTCTCCGCCGCCGCCCGGGCCCGCTGGAGCTTGACCCACGGGTCCGTCGACCACACCCGCTGCGTGATCAGCAGGCACGGCGCGTGCACGGCGAGGATCGGGACGCCGTGGTGGTCGGAGAGTCTGCGCAGCGCTTCGACGTCCTGGCTGACGGGGTCCGTCCACACCATGACCTCGACGCCGTCGTAGCCGAGGCGCGCGGCGATCTCGAAGGCCGTCGCGGTCGACTCCGGGTAGACGGAGGCGGTGGACAGCGCGACCTTCGCATCGGGGATGCGCACGGCCGGTACGGACTCGGGTACGGCCCGCGGCACGATCCCCGGCGCCGCCGACGGTTCCGCTGGTTTCGCCACTTCTGCCACGAAGGACAGCGTACGGTCCCCCTCCCGCCGGGGTGCGGCGAGGGGGCGGGACCCTCAGGACGGAGCGAGCCGATCCAGCCGCCGCAGGATGACGCCCTCCCGCAGCGCCCACGGACAGATCTCCAGCACGCGCACCTCGAACAGGTCCATCGCCCCCTCCGCGACCAGGGCTCCCGCCAGGAGTTGGGGCGCGCGCTCGGCGGAGACGCCGGGCAGGTGGGTGCGCTGCTCGGCGGTCATGGCGGCCAGTTTCGGCACCCACTCCTGGAGCGAACTGCGGCTCAGTTCACGCTGTACGTACAGGCCTTCGGCCGACCGCGCGGCCCCGCCGATCCGGGCGAGCTGGCGGAAGGTCTTGGAGCTCGCCACGACGTGGTCCGGCGGCCCGAAGCGGGCGAACTCCCCGACCGTACGGGCGATTTCGGCACGTACGTGCTTGCGCAGGGCCCGTACGTCCTGGGCGTCCGGCGGGTCGCCGGGCAGGTGGCCTGCGGTGAGGCGGCCGGCGCCGAGCGGCAGGCTGACGGCGATGTCCGGGTCCTCGTCGATGCCGTACGCGATCTCCAGCGAGCCGCCGCCGATGTCGAGCAGCAGCAGCTTGCCCGCGGACCAGCCGAACCACCGGCGGGCGGCGAGGAAGGTGAGCCGGGCCTCGTCCTCCCCCGACAGCACCTTCAAGTCCGCCCCGGTCTCCTCCCGCACGCGCGCGAGGACGTGGTCGGCGTTGGTGGCCTCCCGCACGGCCGAGGTGGCGAAGGCGATGACGTCCTCGCACCCCTTGTCCTCGGCGGCCTGCATGGCCTGCCGCACCGTGCTGACCAGCCGGTCTATGCCGGCCGGGGCCACCGCACCGTCCCCGTCCAGCAGCTCCGCGAGGCGCAGTTCCTCCTTGTAGGAGTGCGCGGGGAGGGGGCGGGCGCCGCGATGGGCGTCCACCACGAGCAGGTGCACCGTGTTCGAACCGACGTCGAGGACTCCGAGTCTCATGTACGGAACGCTACTGCGGCGCGGCGCACAGGTTCCTGCGCCTACCCTTGCCCCGTGCCAAAGACGAAAAAGGCGAAGCCGGGAAAAGCGACGAAGCAGTCGGAAGCGGGCGCGGCGGTGGATGCGGTGGTGACTGACGAGCAGGGTCTGGACTTCGCCCGCGCGTGGGTGGAGTTCCCGGACCCGGAGGACGAGGAGCAGGTCTTCCGCTGCGACCTGACCTGGCTGACGTCGAAGTGGACGTGCATCTTCGGCAGCGGCTGCCAGGGCATCAAGCTGGGCCGCGCGGACGACGGCTGCTGCACGCTGGGGGCGCACTTCTCGGACGAGGACGACGAGAAGCGGGTCGCGGGGCACGTGGCCCGTCTCACCCCCGACATCTGGCAGTTCCACGACATCGCGCAGACCTCGAAGGGCGTGAAGGGCCCGAACGGCGGCTGGGTCCAGACCGACGAGGACGGCGACCGCCAGACGCGCCGCTGGGAGGGCTCCTGCATCTTCCAGAACCGCCCCGGATTCGCGGGCGGGGCGGGCTGCTCCCTGCACATCCTCGCGCTGCGCGAGGGCAAGGAGCCCCTCGAAACGAAGCCGGACGTGTGCTGGCAGCTGCCGGTGCGGCGGACGTACGACTGGGTGGAGCGCCCGGACGACACGAAGATCCTGATGGTCACGATCGGGGAGTACGACCGGCGCGGCTGGGGTCCGGGCGGCCACGACCTGCACTGGTGGTGCACGTCGGCGACGTCCGCGCACGGGGCGGGCGACCCTGTCTACGTCTCCTACCGGCCCGAGCTGACGGAGCTGATGGGTGCGGGCGGCTACGCGAAGCTGGCGGAGCTGTGCGAGGCGCGGCTCGCTTCCCAACTGCCGTTGGTGGCCCCGCATCCGGCGGATCCGAAGCGTTAGCCGGTACGGGGCGGGGCGGGGCCTCTTGGGACGCGCGTCCGGCGCGGGGGCTGGGCGGGGGCTCCCGGGCGGGGCCGGTAGCGGGAGGGGCCGCCCCCTTGCCCGCCCGTCCCGCCCCCGGGGGGCGGCCCCGCCGCCCAAGGGGGCTGGGGGGATGGCTGCCCGGAGGGCATGCCATCAGGG
Organism: Streptomyces sp. NPDC087440; assembly: GCF_044744005.1. NCBI lineage: Bacteria > Bacillati > Actinomycetota > Actinomycetes > Kitasatosporales > Streptomycetaceae > Streptomyces > Streptomyces sp. NPDC087440. The sequence continues at coordinate 8,475 of NZ_JBIUXN010000016.1, forward strand.
GCGCGGGGCTGTTTCGATGTGCGGCTCCGCCGCGTGGGCGCGACCAGCCACCCACCCACCCGCACGGAAACCCCTAGCGCGAAGCCCCCGGTGTCGCCGACGGCACCGGCTCCGGGCTCCCGGAAGGACTCGGCTCCCCCGACGGCGAAGCCGACCCGCCCGGCTCCGTGGGCGGCGACGACGGCGGCTGCGTCGGCGGATGCGTAGGCGGCCCGGACGGCGGCGAAGTCGGCGGAACAGTGGGCGGCGAGGTCGGCGGCTGCGTCGGCGGAACAGTGGGCGGCGCCGACGGCCCCCCGGACTCCCCGCCCGACGACGACCCCTCCGACCCCCCGCCCGACGAGGGCACGGGCCCCGGCACCCCTGCCCCCCTCCCGCTCACCGACACCACCGCCCCGCACGGCGACACCCCCACCCGCGCCGTCCACGCCTCCAGCGGTTCCCGCTCCCGGTCCACCGTCACGTACACCGTGACCGACTCCCCCGGCGCCAGCACCCCCGAACCCCTGCTCAGGTGCAGCCACGGCGCGTTGGCCCAGATCGACCACGCCAGTGGCCCGTCCCGGGACGCGCTCAGCCGGACCACCGTGGCCCCGCCCGAGGACTCCGCCGTCACCGTGAGCCGCCCCGCACCGGGGGCGGGCGGCCGCCCGGGGGTGAGGACCTTCACCGCGACGTCCCGCACCCCGCTGCCCGTGGAAAGACTGGGGTCGGGCCCGTTGCGCGCGCTCCCGGCGTTCTCGTACGCGTCCCCGCCGTCCCCTTCGTACGGCGAGCCGTCCCTCCCCACCGCCCCTTCCTTCTCGCTCGCGGTGACGGAAGCGCCCCGGTGCCCCTCCCCCGTCGCGGGCGCCCGGTACGCCGCCCACAGGGCCAGCACCGGTGCGGCCACGACGGTCGCCACCACGGTCGTCGTCACGGCCCGGGTCCGCAGCCGTTCGCGCCGCGCCGCCCGGTCCTTGGGGTCCAGCGGAAAGCCGTCGCGGTCGAAGCGCGGAGTGCCCCCGCGCGGCACCCTCGGGGCGTGCAGCATCGCCATGTACGCCGCCGAGCGCGGCGCCGCGACCAGCGGCAGCCGCCCCGGGGACGCGCCGGTGCCCGGCCAGGGCCCGCCCGCCCCGGCCCGCTCGGCGGCCCGGCGGCACAGGGGGCACTCGTCCACGTGCCGGACGAGCTCCCCGCGCAGGGCGGTGCTGAGCAGCACCTGGTCGTCGCCGGTCAGCCGGGTCACCGTCGGGCAGGCCCCGCTCTCGACCACCAGCAGCGCCGCCCGGGTCCGCTCGACCTCGCAGGCCGCGGCGGCCAGGAGTTCGCGGGCCGCCGGGTAGTCGAGCCCCAGCACCGCCGCGACCTGCCGGGCGCCGAGCCCGTGCCGTACCGCCAGCTCCAGGGCTTCCCGCTGCTCCGGCGACGTCCCGGCGGCCTCGGGCCAGGCGAGCCGGGCCAGGTCGGCGTGCCGGGCGCGGGCGACGCTCCCCTCGACCGGAAGTTCCGGTTCCGGTACGGCCAAGGGCGGGCGGTGGGCCTGGTGGCCGCCGTGCGAGGCCTGCCGACGCCGCTTCTCGTCGGCGAGGCGGCGCAGACAGGCCCAGCGGGCCAGCGCGTACAGCCAGGCCCGGCGTTCCGGTTCACCGGCGGGGCTGCGGGTGAAGCTGCGCTCGGACAGGGCCAGCACGTCGCCGAGCACGGCGGTGGCCACGTCGTGGTCGCGCAGGACGGACAGGGCGTAGGTGAACAGTCCGTCGAGATACGGCTCGTAGCGGCTCGGCGGCCGCTGGGCCAGGGTGCGGGGGGCGCGCCGGTGGGCCCGGTGCGCGCCGGTGCTGCTTTCGGTCACGCCCGCGCTACCGGTGGTGCCGGTGGGTGGTGTGGGGCGCGTGGGGTGCTGCTCCCGCCTGCTGGTCGTCACCCGGCCGACCGTAGGGGCGGTACGGCCGCCCCCTCGCTCCCCTTGAGCCCTTTTAATCCGTACGGGTGAACAGATCCCTCAAAAGGGGACAGGAATCCCTCATTCCGCCCCTTTCTGTCCCGTACCAGTGGCCTATGCCCTCACGCCCCGTGGCGGTGCCCGGGGCCGGGTTGTCAGACCCCCTCTGTACGGTGACGCCATGGCTGCCCGTACAAAATCCGCGAAGGACCGGCCGTCCTACCGCTGCACCGAATGCGGCTGGACGGCCGTGAAGTGGCTCGGCCGCTGCCCCGAGTGCCAGGCCTGGGGGACGGTCGAGGAGTACGGCGGCGCGCCCGCGGTCCGTACGACCGCGGCCGGCCGGGTCTCCACGGCCGCACTCCCCATCGGCCAGGTCGACGTCCGTACGGCCACGGCCCGCTCCACCGGGGTGCCCGAGCTGGACCGGGTGCTCGGCGGCGGTCTGGTGCCCGGCGCGGTGGTGCTGGTCGCGGGCGAGCCGGGCGTCGGCAAGTCGACGCTGCTGCTCGACGTCGCCGCGAAGGCCGCCGACGACGAGCACCGCACGCTGTACGTCACGGCGGAGGAGTCGGCGAGCCAGGTCCGGCTGCGCGCGGACCGGATCAAGGCGGTCAGCGACCACCTCTACCTGGCGGCCGAGACCGACCTGGCCGCCGTCCTCGGCCACCTCGACGCGGTCAAGCCCACCCTCCTGATCCTCGACTCCGTGCAGACCGTCGCCTCCGCCGAGCTGGACGGCGCGCCCGGCGGCGTCGCCCAGATCCGGGAAGTGACGGCGGCCCTGATCCGGGCCTCCAAGGAACGCGGCATGGCGACCCTGCTGGTCGGCCACGTCACCAAGGACGGCAACATCGCGGGCCCCCGCCTGCTGGAGCACCTGGTCGACGTCGTCCTCTCCTTCGAGGGCGACCGGCACGCGCGCCTGCGCCTGGTCCGGGGCGTGAAGAACCGGTACGGAGCCACCGACGAGGTCGGCTGCTTCGAACTGCACGACGAGGGCATCACGGGCCTCGCCGACCCCTCCGGCCTCTTCCTCACCCGCCGCGACGTCGCCGTCCCCGGCACCTGCCTGACCGTCACCCTGGAGGGCCGCCGCCCCCTGGTCACCGAGGTCCAGGCCCTCACGGTCGACTCGCAGATCCCCTCCCCCCGCCGCACCACCTCGGGCCTGGAGACCTCCCGCGTCTCGATGATGCTGGCGGTCCTCGAACAGCGCGGAAAGATCAGTGCGCTCGGCAAACGCGACATCTACTGCGCGACGGTCGGCGGCGTAAAACTCACCGAGCCCGCCTCCGACCTCGCCGTCGCCCTCGCCCTGGCCTCCGCCGCGTCCGACACCCCGCTCCCCAAGAACCTGGTCGCGATCGGCGAAGTGGGCCTGGCCGGGGAGATCCGCCGGGTCACGGGCGTCCAGCGCCGCCTCGCCGAAGCGCACCGCCTGGGCTTCACGCACGCCCTGGTCCCGAGCGATCCGGGCAAGGTTCCGGCGGGCATGAAGGTGACCGAAGTCGCCGACATGGGAGCCGCTCTGCTGGCCCTTCCGCGCCGGTCTCGCGCACAGGCCCCACGGAGCGAGGAGGAGCGCCGGTAGACTTTGCCCTGGTCTCGCCTGTCCACCGCGTACGCGAGGCGAAGTTGACCGCCCCTGCCAGGGGCGGCCCCGACCCGTGACCCCCGTATCCGGAGGAGTGCAGTGGCAGCCAACGACCGGGCCTCATCACCCGGAAAGTCCGGCGGAGGCTCCAGCAACTCCGGCTCTGGCAACGAGGCCCAGATCCGCGCCTCGCTGAGCGCCGTCGCCCCCGGGCAGGCCCTCCGCGACGGCCTGGAGCGCATCCTGCGCGGCAACACCGGCGGGCTGATCGTCCTCGGCATGGACAAGACCGTCGAGTCGATGTGCACCGGCGGCTTCGTCCTCGACGTCGAGTTCACCGCCACCCGCCTGCGCGAGCTCTGCAAGCTCGACGGCGCGCTGATCCTCGACAAGGACATCACCAAGATCCTGCGCGCGGGCGTGCAGCTGGTGCCGGACGCCTCGATCCACACCGAGGAGACGGGCACCCGCCACCGCACCGCGGACCGCGTCTCCAAGCAGTGCCACTTCCCCGTCGTCTCCGTCTCGCAGTCGATGCGCCTGATCGCCCTGTACGTGAACGGCGAACGCCGCGTCCTCGAAGAATCCGCCGCGATCCTCTCCCGCGCGAACCAGGCCCTGGCCACGCTGGAGCGCTACAAGCTCCGCCTGGACGAGGTCGCGGGGACCCTCTCCGCCCTCGAAATCGAGGACCTTGTCACGGTCCGCGACGTGACGGCGGTCGCCCAGCGCCTGGAGATGGTGCGCCGGATCGCGACCGAAATCGCCGAGTACGTGGTCGAGTTGGGCACGGACGGCCGCCTGCTCTCCCTCCAGCTGGACGAGTTGATCGCGGGCGTCGAGCCGGAGCGCGAACTGGTCGTACGCGACTACGTCCCCGAGCCGACGGCGAAGCGCTCCCGCACGGTGGCCGAGGCCCTCACCGAACTCGACGCGCTCTCCCACAGCGAGCTGCTCGAACTCCCCATCGTGGCGAGGGCCCTGGGCTACAGCGGATCCCCGGAGACCCTGGACTCCGCGGTCTCCCCGCGCGGCTACCGCCTCCTGGCGAAGGTGCCGCGGCTGCCCGGGGCGATCATCGAGCGACTCGTGGAGCACTTCGGCGGGCTCCAGAAGCTCCTCGCCGCGAGTGTGGACGACCTCCAGACGGTCGACGGCGTCGGCGAGGCCCGCGCCAGGTCGGTCCGCGAGGGGCTCTCCCGCCTCGCCGAATCCTCCATCCTGGAACGCTACGTCTGACCCCACGCTCGCTCTGCGGTCGCACCCTTTAGGGGCGTGGGGCCGTGCTCCAGGGGCACGGGGCTGTGCTCTGCGTCTCCGCCGCGCGGTCGCGCCCCTTCAGGGGCGCGGGGAACTGCGCGCCCAGCCACCCACTCACCCGCACGGACCCGTGCAATCGCCGCGCGGCGAGCGCTTTAGGTGGAGGGGCGGGTCCGGGGCCTCTCTGCCTGAGCCGGGCGGGGCCGCATGTCCGGTACGGGGGCGGGCCCGGGCCCCTTTGGACGCGCACCCGGAGTCGGGGCGGAGCCAGGGGCGGCACCCGGGTGGGCCGGGAGCGGGAGGGGCCGCCCCCTTGCCCGCCCGTCCCGCCCCCGGGGGCGGCCCCGCCGCCCAAGGCGGCTGGGGGAAGGGGGTGGGCGCAGCCCGAGGGGGCGGGGCCGCAAGAGGGGGCCCAAGGGGGCCGGCTGGGGAAGCAGAGGGGTGGAGGGGTCAGTCCTTCTGGAGGGAGATGGAGGCGGGGAACTTGGCTCCGGAGAGCTCCACCACATAGGTGCCCGGCGCCACCACACCACCCACCGGAGCATCACACTTCGCCGCATCACTCGGCTTGCGGTCCCACGTGACGACCCGCGTCACCTGCCCCTTCGCCGGAAGCTGGAAGAAGGCATTCCGCGCGCCCTTGACGCAGTCCTTCGAGGACCAGACCTTCTCGCTCGCGTCGTTCTTGACGGTGACGACCGCTCCCTCGGGCCCCAGGTCCACCTTGCAGGCCCCCGCCGACGTGTTCTTCGCGGTCACCACGAACTTCGCGGGCTCGTCGACCGGCACCTGCACCTTCAGCGCGCTGAGCGTCAACTCCACTGCCCCGGATGCACAGTTGGGCAGGGATGAATTCGCCGGAAGCTGCTGCCCGGTCCCACCGGCACCACCAGCACCACCGGCCCCGCCCGTCTCCGTACCACCGGAGCCCGAGCCGGAACCGGAGGAACCCGAGGAGCCGGAGGATCCGGAACCCGATCCGGACCCCGTACTCCCGCCGTCCGCATCCCCGTTGCCGCCCCCGGTCTCCCGCCCACCAGGCTCCCCCGGCACGACGGGTCCCGTGGCCGACGGGCCCGGGGTGATGGAGGCGGCGGGCGAAGGACCTCCCTTGCCCTTGCCGTTCTTGTCGTCGTCTCCCCCTCCGGAGAGCACGATCCACAGCACCAGCACCACCAACAGCGCCAGCAAGGACAGCCCGACGGCCCTCCGTCGCCAGTAAATGGAGGAGGGGAGCGGCCCGACTGGATTACGCAGAGATCCCACGGCCCGAACTCTACGAGAGAAGAGGCCCCAACTCCTGCCCCACCCGCCGCTGTCACGACAACTTTTGCCGATCATCATCCTGGCTGACGATCCCGCACTCGACTTTCGTCATGCTCCGTCACGCACAGCAGTCGACGATCGGCGATTGTGAACGCCGCCCGTCCATTCCGTAACGTCTGGGGGCATGGAAACCAGCAGCGCGCTCTACCGCGCCATCCTCAACTTCGCCCACGCCACCCCCGGCTGGTTCCAGTTCCTCGCCGAGATATGGACGGAGCTGGGGCTGCTGGTCTTCGCCGGCCTCTTCCTCGTCGTGTGGTGGCGTTCGCGCGGCGACAGTGCGGCGTCGGTGGCGGTCGCGGTGCTCGCGCCGCTGGCGACGGGGGTGATGTACGTGGCGAGCGAGCTGCTGAAGACGTTCATCACGGAGGACCGGCCCTGCCGGGCGGTGGCGCGGGCGGCGAAGCCGCTGGTGGAGTGCCCGGCGGTGGGCGACTGGTCGTTCCCGAGCAACCACTCGGTGATCGCGGGCGCGGCGGCGGCCGGGCTGATCCTGGCCTGGCCCCGGCTCGCGCTGTTCGTCGCGCCGATGGCCGTGCTGATGGCGCTCTCGCGGGTGTTCGTCGGCGTGCACTACCCGCACGACGTGCTGGTCGGCCTGCTGTTCGGCGGGATCGGCGCGGCGGTGCTGGTGTGGGTGTCGGCGCGGCTGGCGCAGGGCGTGATCATGTGGATGCGGGCGTCCAGCGTCGGCCTGCTGGTCTGGTTCGCGGGGCCCGGCGCGGGCCGCCGCTCCAGGAGCCTGACATGAGGGCCGTACAGAGCGGACCCGGCCTGCGGGCCGTACAGAGCGGACCCGCCCTGCGGGCCGGGCGGAGCCGACCGGCCCTGAGGGCCCTCCCCGCCGCACCTGACATGACCGCGCTCACATCATCGGGCGGCTCCGCGTCCCGCCTCGGCCGTCCGCACACCGTTTCGTGCCAGGATCGGAAGTGCCATGACTGCGACCACTGAGTTCACGCCCCAGACCCCGTCCGAGCCCATGTCCGCGACCCCCTCCTCCGCACCAACGACCACCACCGGGACCGCCGCGACCGTGCCCGATCAGCACGGTGGCGATCTGCCCGTCCTGCACCCCGACGTCAACCTCTGGTTTACGGCGAACGCCCGCGACCTCCCCTGGCGGCGCCCCGAAGCGGGCCCGTGGGGTGTGATGGTCAGCGAGTTCATGCTCCAGCAGACGCCCGTCGCCCGGGTCCTTCCGGTGTACGAGCAGTGGCTGGACCGCTGGCCCCGCCCCGCCGACCTGGCCGCCGAGCCGTCCGGCGAGGCCGTCCGCGCCTGGGGCCGGCTCGGCTACCCGCGCCGGGCGCTGCGCCTGCACGGTGCGGCCACCGCCATAACGGAGCGGCACGGCGGCGACGTACCGTCCGAGCACGCCCAGCTCCTGTCGCTGCCCGGCATCGGCGAGTACACGGCCGCCGCCGTGGCCTCCTTCGCGTACGGACAGCGGCACGCGGTGCTCGACACGAACGTCCGCCGGGTGATCGCCCGCGCGGTGACCGGCGTCGAGTACCCGCCGAACGCGACCACCGCCGCCGAGCGCAAGCTGGCCCGCGCGCTGCTGCCCGAGGAGACGGAGACGGCGGCCCGCTGGGCGGCGTCCTCGATGGAGCTCGGCGCACTGGTGTGCACCGCGAAGAACCCGGAGTGCGGGCGCTGCCCGATCTCCGCGAAGTGCGCCTGGCTACAGGCGGGCAAACCCCCGCACGAGGGCCCGGCGCGCAGGACGCAGACGTACGCCGGTACCGACCGCCAGGTGCGCGGGCGGCTGCTCGCCGTGTTGCGGGAGGCCGTGACTCCCGTGCCGCAGAAGGAACTTGACGCCGTGTGGCACGAGCCGGTGCAACGGGCACGTGCCCTGGACGGGCTGGTTTCGGACGGTTTGGTGGAGCCGCTGGCGGGTGGCGTTTACCGGCTTCCGCAGAGTTAAACCTCCCGGAGGGGTTCCGTCGTTACACAACCGATGGACAGCCGTGCGCCCTCCGAGCGCTGACCCGCACAACCCCGTGACAACGCCTCCGTACCTTCATGGACACAGGGGAACGGCAGCCGGAATTGACCACCGGCTGAAAACGGGACGGGACGGAGGCGGTTCGAATGGCGCACGGCGAGGTGCTCGGATTCGAGGAGTACGTACGCACGCGGCAGGAGGCCCTGCTGCGCAGTGCACGCCGACTCGTCCCGGACCCGGTCGACGCCCAGGACCTCCTCCAGACCGCGCTGGCCCGTACGTACGGCCGCTGGGACGGCATCGAGGACAAGTCGCTGGCCGACGCCTACCTGCGCCGTGTCATGATCAACACGCGTACGGAGTGGTGGCGGGCCCGCAAGCTGGACGAGGTCCCCACCGAGCAGCTGCCCGACGCCCGCGTCGAGGACGGCACGGAGCAGCGCGCCGACCGCGCTCTCCTGATGGACATCCTCGGGGTGCTGGCGCCGAAGCAGCGCAGCGTGGTCGTATTGCGGCACTGGGAGCAGATGAGCACCGAGGAGACCGCTGCCGCACTGGGCATGTCTGCCGGTACGGTCAAGAGCACCCTGCACCGGGCACTCGCCCGGCTCCGGCAGGAACTGGAGAGCAGGGACCTGGACGCCAGGGCCCTGGAGCGCGAAGACATGCGTGGTGGAGTGCGGGTCGAACGGGGGCAGGAGCGGTGCGCGGCCTAGGCAGGCGGAGCGATCTGGGGGCGGTGGAGGGGGACGGCCGAGGGGCCTCCCCCGACGACTGCACCACGATCGGGCACAACCCCGGGTCCGTGACCCGGGAGAAGTCCCACCGGAACGTACTGGCGGTGAGTGGAACGGCGATGGCCGGCCTCGCCGCCGTCGGCCTGTTCGGGGTCTCCTGCAGCGCGGGCGGCACCGGTACGCGCGACGAGGGTCCGGCCCGCAGCGACCCGGTCGCGGCCAAGGTCGACCCGACGCCGCAGCCCACCTCCTCCGCGCCGGCGGCCGACGGTTCGTCCGTCCCGGCCGCCCGGACGGACCCGGTGGAGCTGCTGAAGAACGACCCGAAGGTCAGCGAGACGGTCAAGCGCGACCTCAAGCCCTGTGTGAAGGACATCTACCCGGTCGACGCCTCCTACGGGAAGGTCACCGGCAACACCTCGGACGACGTCATCGTGAACGTGATGACCTGCGGTGATGCCGTCGGGATCGGCAGCTATGTGTTCCGCGAGGACAATGGCCGGTACACCAACGTCTTCGTGGCCGAGGAGCCCGCGGTGTACGCGTCGATCGACCGGGGCGACCTGGTGGTGACCCGTCCGGAGTACAAGAAGGGCGACGCGGTGGCGTTCCCGTCCGGTGAGGTGGTCGTGACGTACCGCTGGATGGGGCAGAAGTTCGTCGAGCACGACAAGGTGGAGAACAGCTACAGCAAGGCCGTCGGCAACGGCGACAAGCAGGGCGAGGTGCAGAGCCCCGACCTGGACGCGGAGAAGAAGAAGCGGGCCGAACCGACCCCCGTCGCGCCCGCGCGGACCGACAAGGCCGGCGACACGCCGACTCCCGAGGGCTGACCGGGTGATGTTTCACGTGGAACATCGCCCCTGCCCCCGGGCCGCGTGAGACCGGACCGCGAGAGCACCGGACCACGAGAGCCCGGACCGAGAAGGGCCCGGACCGAGAGAGCAGAGAGCACCGCATGGCCGATACGCACGTCCTGTTCGTCGAGGACGACGATGTGATCCGCGAGGCGACCCAGCTCGCCCTGGAACGGGACGGTTTCACCGTCACCGCGATGCCGGACGGTCTCTCGGGCCTGGAGGCGTTCCGCGCGCAGCAGCCGGACATCGCGCTGCTCGACGTGATGCTGCCGGGCATGGACGGGGTGAGCCTGTGCCGCCGCATCCGTGACGAGTCGACCGTTCCGGTGATCATGCTCTCGGCACGGGCCGACTCCATCGACGTGGTGCTGGGCCTGGAGGCCGGGGCCGACGACTACGTGACCAAGCCGTTCGACGGTTCGGTGCTGGTCGCCCGCATCCGCGCGGTGCTGCGCCGCTTCGGCCACGCGTCGGGCGGGGGCGCGCCGGAGCCCGTGACGGGCGGCGAGGGCGGGGTGCTGACCTTCGGCGAGCTGGAGGTCGACACCGAGGGCATGGAGGTCCGCAAGAACGGCGAGCCCGTCGCGCTGACCCCGACCGAGATGCGGCTGCTGCTGGAGTTCTCCTCCGCGCCCGGCACCGTGCTCTCCCGCGACAAGCTGCTGGAGCGGGTGTGGGACTACGGCTGGGGCGGTGACACCCGGGTCGTGGACGTCCATGTCCAGCGGCTGCGCACGAAGATCGGCCAGGACCGGATCGAGACGGTCCGCGGCTTCGGCTACAAGTTGAAGGCCTGACCCCATTTCCCCCATGACGAGCACGACGGACATGACGAGCCGGACGAGCAGGCCGCGCCCCGCGATGAGCGCCGCATGAGCCGTTTCGCCCTGCGCACCGGCATCCGCTGGAAGATCAGCTTCGCGATCGCCGCCGTGAGCGCGCTGATCGCCGTCCTGCTGAGCCTCGTCGTGCACAACTCGGCGCGCGTCTCCATGCTCGACAACGCCCGTGACCTGCAATTGGAGCGCCTCCAGTTCGCCCAGCGGCTGTACGAGTCCTCCCGCGACCCGAAGCTGGGCTCCCAGCTCAACGACCTCGACCTGCCCGCCGAGCTGCGCGCCAAGCTGGCGCACGGCCGCCGTGCCACGCACGTCCAGGAGGACAAGGACGGGGTGCCCGAGGTGTGGGCCGCGGTCCCCTATCCGGGCGGCGACATCCTCTCCCTGCACACCCGCTTCCCGAACAACACGCGCGTCGTGGAGGACCTCGACCGGTCGCTGATCATCGCGTCGGCCGCCGTCGTGGTGGGCGGCACCGCGCTGGGCATCCTCATCGGCGGCTCGATCTCGCGCCGTCTGCGCAAGGCCGCGTCCGCCGCCACCGACGTCGCCCAGGGCAATACGCAGGTACGGGTGCTGGACGCGATCGGCGGTGTCGTACGGGACGAGACCGACGACCTCGCGCACGCGGTGGACGCGCTGACCGACGCGCTCCAGGAGCGGGTGGAGGCCGAGCGCCGGGTCACCGCCGACATCGCGCACGAGCTGCGCACACCGGTCACGGGCCTGCTCACGGCCGCGGAACTGCTGCCGCCGTCCCGGCCGACCGAACTGGTGCGGGACCGGGCGCAGGCGCTGCGGACGCTGGTGGAGGACGTACTGGAGGTGGCGCGGCTGGACAGCGCCGCCGAGCGGGCGGAGATGCAGGAGATCGCGCTGGGCGAGTTCGTCTCGCGGCGGGTGGCGGCGCTGTACCCGGACGCGGTCGTCACGGTGGTGCACGACAGCTGGGTCAACACCGATCCGCGTCGCCTGGAGCGCATCATCGGCAACCTCCTCGGCAATGCCGCCAAGCATGGCAAGCCCCCGTTCGAGGTGACCGTGGAGGGCCGGGTGGTGCGGGTCCGCGACCACGGCAAGGGCTTCCCCGCGGACCTGCTGCGGGAGGGGCCGAGCCGGTTCCGTACCGGATCGACCGACCGTGCGGGTCACGGGCACGGCCTCGGGCTGACCATCGCGTCGGGCCAGGCGAAGGTGCTGGGGGCGCGGCTGACGTTCCGCAACGCGCAGGCGGACGGGGGCGCGATCGCCGTGCTGTGGCTGCCGGAGCACGCCCCGACGGCGACGGGCAGCTTCCCCATCGTCTCGCTGGCGGACCTGCCGCCGCGCAAGCGCTGAGCAGGCTCCGTACGGTACGGAAATGGCTGAGCAGGCTTCGTACGTACGGTACGGAGAAGGGGCGCCCGGCACTGGTGAGTGCCGGGCGCCCCTTCTCCGTGACTTCCGAGCCGGGCGGCGTACCCGCTACGCCTTGGCGGCCACCACGTCCTGCTCGGTGGCGGAGTCGGCGGCGGAGTCGACCTTCTTCTGCGGGCCCGCGCCCTTGAGCTCGATCTCCTTGACGAAGAACGCCGCGACCAGGGCGGTCACCGCGATCCCGGCGCCCAGCAGGAACGCGCCGTGCGTGCCGGAGGAGACGGCGACCTGGTACATCTCCCGCAGCGCGGTGGGCAGCTTCTCCAGGCTGGCGGCGTCGAGGGCCGCACCCTTGGGCATGCCGCCGGTGGAGCCGCCTTGGGCGACCATCGAGTCGGTGACCCGGGCGGTGAACAGCGCACCCATCACCGAGACGCCGAAGGAGCTGCCGAGCGTACGGAAGAGGGTCGTGGACGAGGACGCGACGCCCATGTCCTTGGGCTCGACGCTGTTCTGCGCGACCAGCATCGTGATCTGCATCAGGAAGCCCATGCCCGCACCGAGCACCGCCATGTAGACGCCGGAGGTCAGGCGGGAGGTGTCGGTGTCCATCTGGGCGAGCAGGAACAGGCCGACGGTGATCAGCGTGCCGCCCATGATGGGGAACATCTTGTACTTGCCGGTGTTGGTGGTGACCCGGCCGACGACCAGCGAGACGACCATCATCGACAGCAGCATCGGCAGCAGGAGCAGGCCGGAGTTGGTGGCCGATGCGCCCTGCACGGACTGCTGGAAGAGCGGCAGGTAGAGCACCGCGCCGAACATCACGAAGCCGACGATGAAGCCGATCACGGACATCAGGGTGAAGTTGCGGTTGCGGAAGATGTGCAGCGGGATGATGGGCTCCGCCGCCTTGGTCTCCACGTACAGGAAGCCCGCGACGGCGACGAGACCGAGGGCGATCAGGCCGAGGATCTGGCCGGAGCCCCAGGCGTACTCGGTGCCGCCCCAGGTGGTGACCAGCACGATCGCGGTGATGCCGATGGTCAGCAGGCCCGCGCCGAGGTAGTCGATCTTCCCCTTGCCGGTGCGCTCCTTCTTCGGGAGGTGCAGCACGGTGGTGATCATGACGAGGGCGAGCGCGCCGAGCGGCACGTTGATGTAGAAGGACCAGCGCCAGCCGAGGTGGTCGGTGATCGCGCCGCCGACCAGCGGGCCGCCGATCATGGCGAGCGCCATCACGCCGGCCATCATGCCCTGGTACTTGCCGCGCTCACGCGGCGGAATCAGGTCGCCGATGATCGCCATGACGCCGACCATCAGGCCGCCCGCGCCCAGTCCCTGCACGGCCCGGAAGCCGATCAGCTGGCCCATGTCCTGGGCCATGCCGCTGAGCACGGAGCCCAGCACGAAGACGACGATCGAGGTGAGGAAGATGCCCTTGCGGCCGTAGAGGTCGCCGAGCTTGCCCCAGATCGGGGTCGATGCGGCGGTGGTCAGCGTGTACGCCGTGACGACCCAGGAGAGGTGCTCCAGGCCGCCCAGCTCGCCGACGATGGTCGGCATCGCGGTGCCGATGATCATGTTGTCGAGCATCGCCAGCAGCATGGCGATCATCAGCGCGAGGAGCACCACACGCACGCTGCGCTGCTGCTTCCCCGCCTGTTCTGGCTTCGATATCGCCGCGTTCGGCGTGGTGGTGGTCATGTTCCGCTCCCCTTGGGTACTTACTTGCCGCCCGGCAAGTTGGCTACACTTCAGGAAGGTAGACCGCTAACTTGCCGGTCGTCAAGTAAGTTTTGGTGAGTTGAACAAGCCTTGGGAGTACGAGGATGACCAGCAGCGCCAGCGGAACGGGTCGGCAGCGCCGAGGTGACACGCGCCAGCGCATCCAGGACGTGGCACTGCGGCTGTTCGGCGAGCAGGGGTACGAGAAGACCTCGCTGCGGGAGATCGCGGAGGAACTCGAGGTCACCAAGGCGGCGCTGTACTACCACTTCAAGACCAAGGAAGACATCCTGATCAGCCTCTTCGAGGACCTGACCAGGCCCCTGGACGAGATGATCGAGTGGGGCGAGCGCCAGCCGCGCACGCTGGCCACCAAGAAGGAGCTCCTCACCCGCTACAGCACGGCGCTGACGAACGCGGGCCCGCTCTTCCGCTTCATGCAGGAGAACCAGGGGACCGTGCGGGACCTGAGCATCGGCGACAGCTTCAAGAGCCGCATGATCAAGATGGTGGCCCTGATGAAGGAGCCGGAGGCTCCGCTGGTCGACCAGGTGCGGTGCATCAGCGCTCTGTTCACGATGCACGCGGGGATGTTCGCGCTGAAGGAGATCGAGGGCGACGAGGAGGACAAGCGGAAGGCCGTCCTCGAAGTCGCGATCGACCTGGTGACACAGGCGGACGCGTCCTGAGAACGGCCTTCGGGGCTCGCTGCGGACTTACTGCGGGTTGCGGTCAGACGTTGACGCCGACAGAGCGCAGGAACGCGATCGGGTTGACCGCGGAGCCGTAGTTCGGGGTGGTGCGGATCTCGAAGTGCAGGTGCGGGCCCGAGGAGTTTCCGGTGTTGCCGGAGAGGGCTATCTGCTGGCCCGCGGCGACCTTCTGGCCGGGGGCGACCTGGACGCGGGACAGGTGGGCGTACTGCGAGTACGTGCCGTTGGTGTGCTTGACGACGATCGCGTTGCCGTACGCGGGGCCGTCACCGCCGCCGTTGGGGCCGGCCTTGACGACGGTGCCGGCGCAGGCGGCCTTCACGGGGGTGCCCACGGGGACGGCGAAGTCCTGGCCGGAGTGCTTGTGGGACCACATGGTGCCGCCCTTGCCGAAGGTGGCGGAGAGGGCATAACCGCCCTGGAGGGGCTTGGCCCAGCCCTTCGCCTTGGCGGCGGGGGCCTTCTTCTCGGCAGCGGCCTTGGCGGGGACGGCCCTGACCGGGGCGCCGCTCGCAGCGAAGGCGCTCCCGGTACCGGCCACGCACGCCGCACCGACCGTGGCGGCAACGACGGCGTTGCGGAAACGGCGGGAAACGAGCTTCGACATACGGGAGAAACCTCCGGAGATGAGTGAACCCGGCAGGTTCGCCGGGCTTGCTCCACATTGGTAACCCGCCGCCCCACCGACCCCCAAACGGCTCTCCTACGACCCTTCTTCGTAGCCGGAGCCCCGGAATTCGGTCCCTTGACGGCCCCACCCCTTTCCCGGGCAACCCAAAAAATCATCGGCGGAACGGGTTTACGCCCTAGCCAGAGCACCCTGAATCGGACATTCACCCCCGCTTGCGAAGGGTCCCCTCCCTCGGGGGCCAAGGTCCCTCCCCGACCACCCCCGAGGTCCCGCCGAAGGCCCCGCCGGGGCCACTACCGCCCCTAGTAGGCCCCGTAACCCCTGTGCGCCTTGTCACGAGCGGGCCGCGCCTGCCGTTCCGTACGGACACATCCGGCGTCAATCGGGCATGCCCGACCCACCCGTACGGACGACTCCTCGTCCTTTCGCTCGCCCACACGTCCCTCGTGCGCAAGTCTCAACCGCATGAGGGGCGTCGGCGTACGGTGGTGGCGAAGTGCAGTGCCGTCGGGGCGGGAGGGGCACCGGATGGGCGACAGCAGCGAACCGGACGTCGTGTGGCACACGGTGGTGAGCGGCCGCGCGGTCGACCTGCCCGCCACGCTCCCCACCATCAGGGCCGCCCTCACCCCCGCCCAGGCCGCCGACCTGGACGCCGAGATCGCCCGCACCCCCGCCCTGGACCTCCCCTTAGTGCTGGCCCGCTGGGCGCTGGCGCCGACGGACGCCGCCGAGGAGGACGAGGCGGTCTTCGCCCGGCTGGCCTCGGGCGACTTCTCCGACTGCGTGTCCGCGTCCCCCGACGAGCCCCGACCGGAATCCTCATGACGCGTCTGCGCATCCAGTACGCCCCGGCCGCGGAGACGGCCCGGCACGCGATGCACCCCGACCTCCGCCAGCGCTTCGAGCACGCGATGCGGGCGCTGGCCCGCGATCCGTACGGGCAGGGCACGCGCGACGTGAAGGGCGAGAAGGACCGGCGGCAGGGGGTCGCGGGCGGGGCGGTGGTCGTCTACTACGTGAGTGCGGCGGTGCTGGTGGTGACGGTGGTGCGGATCGTGCACGCGTGATCGCTGGGCGCGGGCGGGAACCGGAGGGGGCTCCAACTCCGTTGTAGGGGTGAGAACTTCACCTGGGGGGCACACATGGCTGACGCATCGCACCCGTACGACGGCATCGAGCTGGCGGACGCGGTGGAGTCCATCCGCAGCCAGCTGATGCGCGCAGCCGCGCGGTCGGCGGGCAAGGAGATCGCGTTCACGGTCGGGGACATCCAGATGGAGTTCACGGTCGAGCTCCGCAGGGAGGTCAAGGGCGGGGCGAAGGTGAAGGCGTGGGTGGTGGAGGCGGGCACGGACGCGGGGCTCGCCACGGGGCGGACGCACAAGGTGGCGCTGACCTTGACCCCGGTGAAGGCCGCTACGGGCGGGAGCGTCGCGGTGGGCAACGACGAGCTGCCGGACATAAGCGGGTTCGGCGATTCCGGCGCGGAGGAGTGAGGGGCGCGCGATGAGGTGGACGGGGGTCGCGGGGTCGTCGGTCATCGTGCTGGGAAAACAGCAGGGGAGCGGAGTCCGGCTCGGCCGCGCGGTACTGACCTGCGCGCATGTCATCGAGGGTCCGCAGAAGGCGTCGACAATCCTGTTGCCCGGCGAACGGACTGCGCGACAGTGCACGCTGGTGTGGATCGACCGGAACCTTGACGCCGCCCTCCTCCAGGTCGACAACCTCGTCTTCTTCGAGCCGCTCTCGCTCCCCCGGCTGGGCACGGTCGACACCCACCGGGCCCTTCCGCACTGCGAGGTCTACGGCTACCCGAAGATCCAGCGGTACGACGGCCAGAAGCCGGACAGCGACCACTTCACCGGCACCCTGCTGCCGTCGGCCAGTCTGATCCGCCGGGATCTGGCCTTCGAGTTCGACCGCCCGCCCGCCGGTGACCCCGGCGACGGCAGCTCGCCGCTGGCGGGACTCTCCGGTGCCCCGGTCTTCTGCGGCGACCTGTTGATGGGCCTGGTGCGCTCGATTCCGTACGGGCGCGGTCACCGGCGTGCCGAGTGCGTGCCCGTCTCCCGCATCGTCCGGAACTCCGAATTCCGCTTCGCGTACGAGATGCTGAACGAACAGGCCCCCCGTTTGGAGCCCCTGACCGGCTCCCACCCGGAGGACTCCCCGTACGAACGCGAATACGCCCTCTCCCTCCGCACCGCCTACCGCAAGACCAAGATCTTCGGCCTGGACGAGCTCGGCAAACAGGACGCCGAATGGGACCTCGACACCGCCTACCTCTCCCTGGAAGCCCACTCCAGCACCGAGTCCGCCCGCACCCCGCAACGCATCGACACCCTCCTCTCGGAGCGCCCCCGCGTCCTCCTCCGGGGCGACGCCGGCGCGGGCAAGACCACCCTGGTCTGGTGGCTCGCCGCCCACGCCGCCGCCGGCACACTCGGCCCCGACCTCGCCGACCTCAACGGCCTCGTCCCGTACGTCGTCCCCCTGCGCACCCTCCGCGCCCAGGGCCGCACCTTCCCGACCCCCGCCCAACTCCCCTCCGCCTCCCGGCTGATGATCGACGCGGCCCCGGACGGCTGGGCGGGACGCGTCCTGGCGGCGGGCCGGGCGCTGATCCTGGTCGACGGCCTGGACGAGGTCTCGCAGGACGACCGCGAGGACGCCCACACCTGGCTCGCCGACCTCCTCGCCCGCTTCCCCGACAACCGCTGCGTCGTCACCTCCCGGCCCCTAGCGGTCGCCCCGGACTGGCTCCGCTCCGAGGGCTTCGAAGAATTACGCCTTCTCCCCATGCGGAACGACGACATCCAGTCCTTCGTGACCGCCTGGCACCAGGCCGCCGCCCTCAGCAGCACCGACCCCCACGAGGACCTCCCCGCCCTCGAACACGACCTCTCCCACCAGTTCCGCCAGAATCCGGCCCTCGCCGACCTCGCCCGCACCCCGCTCCTGTGCGCGGTGATCTGCGCCGTCCACCGCGTCCGCCAGGGTTTCCTGCCGGAAACCCGCTGGGCCCTCTACCAATCGGCCCTGCACATGCTCCTCGGCAACCGTGACAAACGCCGCCGCATCGGCAGTCCCGAGGGCATCGAGATGACCGTCGAGGAACACACCCAGCTCCTCCAGCGGATAGCGGTGTGGCAGGTCAGGGGCGGCCAATCGGAATTCACCCGCCTTCAGGCGGTCCGCCAAATCCAGCCCGCCCTCGCCGGAATGGAACGGGTCCGCGCCCAGGGCTCCTCCGACGCGATCCTCACCCACCTCGTGAACCGCACCGGTCTCCTCCAGGAACGGGTGGACGACTTCTTCCAATTCACCCATCGCACTTTCCAGGATTTCCTCGCCGCCAAGGAATTCGTCGAGGGCGGCCACCTGCCGGAACTCCTCACCCACTCCGAGGACTCCCGCTGGGAGGACGTGATCCTCCTGGCCTCCGGCCACTGCAACCGCCGCGACATGACGGAACTCCTGCGCGGCCTCCTGAAACTCGGCACCCGACCGGTCCTCACCGCCCTGTGCGCCCAGCACGCCGCCTGGCTGGACGAGACCCTGGCCCGCGACGTCCGCACCCTCCTGCGCACCGTCGTCCCGCCCGTCGGGGCCGACCACGCCGCCCAGCTCGCCCGCCTCGGCCCGCCGGTGATCCCGCTGCTGCCCCCGCCGAGGGAGCTGAGCCTGGCGCAGGCCGACTACACGGTCCGGATGCTGGGCCGGATCGGCGGCCCCGAGGCCATGGCGTACGCCGCCGAGGTCGCCCGGTGCGCCACCGAGGAGGTCGCCCAGGCCCTCGTGGACGCCTGGCCGCACTTCCCCACCGCCGCGTACGCCCGCGACGTACTGACCCGGCTCGCGGTCCCCCCGTACGAGATCGACGTCCGTACGCCCGACCGGCTGGCCCACCTGCCGCTGCTGCCGCCCGAGCAGCTTCGGGTGGTCACCCTGCGCGGCACCTACGAAGGGGCCGACCTGTACGCGCTGCTCGACGAGGTCCGTCGGCAGCAGTCGTAGGCGTACGGCACGGCAAAGGGCCCCGGAACCGATCGGTTCCGGGGCCCTTCACACGCTCACCTCGGCGCAAGCGCCAAGCGTCACGCGTCCTTCGTCATGTTCGGCCCGTTGCCACCGGCGGCGGACTCGATCGGCGGGGCGTCCGGCAGGGCTGCCTTCTCCTCGCCGCGGAAGGTGAACTCCTTCGCGTCGCCCTCGCCCTCGGTGCCGACGACCACGATGTGACCGGGGCGCAGCTCGCCGAAGAGGATCTTCTCCGAGAGGACGTCCTCGATCGAGCGCTGGATCGTCCGGCGCAGCGGCCGGGCGCCCATCACGGGGTCGTAGCCCTTCTTGGCGAGGAGCTGCTTCGCGTCACCGCTGAGCTCGATGCCCATGTCGCGGTCCTTGAGGCGCTCGTCCACCTTGGCGATCATCAGGTCGACGATCTGGATGATGTCTTCCTGGCTGAGCTGGTGGAAGACCACCGTGTCGTCGACACGGTTGAGGAACTCGGGGCGGAAGTGCTGCTTGAGCTCTTCGTTGACCTTGTTCTTCATCCGCTCGTACCCGGTCTTGACGTCGCCCTGGGCGGCGAAGCCCAGGTTGAAGCCCTTGGAGATGTCCCGGGTGCCGAGGTTCGTCGTCATGATGATGACGGTGTTCTTGAAGTCGACCACGCGGCCCTGGGAGTCGGTCAGGCGACCGTCCTCCAGGATCTGCAGCAGCGAGTTGAAGATGTCCGGGTGGGCCTTCTCCACCTCGTCGAAGAGGACGACGGAGAACGGCTTGCGGCGGACCTTCTCGGTGAGCTGGCCGCCCTCTTCGTAGCCCACGTAGCCGGGGGGCGAGCCGAAGAGGCGCGAGACCGTGTGCTTCTCGCTGAACTCCGACATGTCGAGGGAGATCAGCGCGTCCTCGTCGCCGAAGAGGAACTCGGCGAGCGTCTTGGACAGCTCGGTCTTACCGACACCGGACGGACCGGCGAAGATGAACGAGCCACCGGGACGCTTCGGGTCCTTGAGGCCTGCACGGGTGCGGCGGATCGCCTGGGAGAGCGCCTTGATGGCGTCCTTCTGGCCGATGACGCGCTTGTGCAGCTCGTCCTCCATGCGCAGCAGACGGGAGGACTCCTCCTCCGTCAGCTTGAAGACGGGAATGCCGGTCGCGGTCGCGAGGACCTCGGCGATGAGCTCGCCGTCGACCTCGGCGACGACGTCCATGTCGCCGGCCTTCCACTCCTTCTCGCGCTTGGCCTTCGCCGCGAGGAGCTGCTTCTCCTTGTCGCGGAGGGAGGCCGCCTTCTCGAAGTCCTGCGAGTCGATCGCGGACTCCTTGTCGCGACGGACGTTCGCGATCTTCTCGTCGAACTCGCGGAGGTCCGGCGGCGCGGTCATCCGGCGGATGCGCATCCGGGAACCGGCCTCGTCGATCAGGTCGATCGCCTTGTCCGGCAGGAAGCGGTCCGAGATGTACCGGTCGGCCAGCGTGGCCGCCTGGACGAGGGCCTCGTCCGTGATGGAGACACGGTGGTGGGCCTCGTAGCGGTCGCGCAGACCCTTGAGGATCTCGATGGTGTGCGGCAGCGACGGCTCCGCGACCTGGATGGGCTGGAAGCGGCGCTCAAGAGCGGCGTCCTTCTCCAGGTGCTTGCGGTACTCGTCGAGCGTGGTGGCACCGATGGTCTGGAGCTCACCGCGGGCCAGCATCGGCTTCAGGATCGACGCCGCGTCGATCGCGCCCTCTGCGGCACCCGCACCCACGAGCGTGTGCAGCTCGTCGATGAACAGGATGATGTCGCCGCGGGTGCGGATCTCCTTGAGGACCTTCTTCAGCCGCTCCTCGAAGTCACCGCGGTAGCGGGAACCGGCGACGAGCGCACCGAGGTCGAGGGTGTAGAGGTGCTTGTCCTTGAGGGTCTCGGGCACCTCGCCCTTGACGATGGCCTGCGCCAGGCCTTCGACGACGGCGGTCTTGCCGACGCCGGGCTCGCCGATGAGGACCGGGTTGTTCTTCGTACGGCGGGACAGCACCTGCATGACCCGCTCGATCTCCTTCTCGCGCCCGATGACCGGGTCGAGCTTGGACTCACGAGCGGCCTGGGTGAGGTTCCGGCCGAACTGGTCGAGCACCAGGGACGTGGAAGGCGTGCCTTCCGCAGGGCCGCCGGCTGCGGCGGTCTCCTTGCCCGAGTATCCGGAGAGCAGCTGGATGACCTGCTGCCGCACCCGGTTGAGATCGGCGCCCAGCTTCACCAGGACCTGGGCGGCGACGCCCTCGCCCTCGCGAATCAGGCCGAGCAGGATGTGCTCGGTGCCGATGTAGTTGTGGCCGAGCTGGAGGGCCTCGCGGAGCGACAGCTCCAGGACCTTCTTGGCACGCGGGGTGAAGGGAATGTGACCGGACGGGGCCTGCTGCCCCTGACCGATGATCTCCTCGACCTGCTGGCGAACCGCCTCAAGCGAAATGCCGAGGCTCTCCAGGGCCTTAGCGGCGACACCCTCACCCTCGTGGATCAAGCCCAGGAGGATGTGCTCGGTGCCGATGTAGTTGTGGTTGAGCATCCGGGCTTCTTCCTGAGCCAGGACGACAACCCGCCGCGCGCGGTCGGTGAACCTCTCGAACATCGTTATTCGCTCCTCAGAGCGGTCGGGCAGTTAAGGGGTCGGTCCCCTCCCTGTCCTTCCGCATGCTAGTCCCGCGGGGCGGGACAGCTCATTCCAACTGCCGACACCCGTTCTTGCCTCCCGGCCTGAACAGCCGACTACTGCCTCAACTCGATGGTGCGAGACGATGTTCCCGCAGGCCAAGCAGTTACCCCTATCGCCACTACGCCGATGGCGAACGGGGGACCGCTTCGCGTGCGTGTCGCCCCTCCCCACTAGGACTGTCTTACCCGCAAGCACTGACACTCCATGCGGCGCACGCCGGTTCCCTCAGCTACGGGCGAACATCCTTGCGCCGCCGGATGCGCGCACACGCCCCCATTTCGCCCACGCAGCGCATCCGTTCACGGACTCAGCGTAACCACCGGCCGTCTCGGGAGTTGCTCCGGGCATGGCTCCCACCGTTCCCCGCCCCCGCCCGCCGCTGTCCGGTGACGACGCCGCACGGGACCGCGCGGGCCGTTGGGTCCGCTGGTACGAAGAAGAGCTCGGCTGGAGCACTGTCCACGCACCGGGAGAACCGGTTCTGCTGCCCACCGGCCGCCATTTCGACGTACTGGAACTGCCCGTGGAAGCGGGACATGCCGTGCTGCGCCGGATCGGGCCCACCGGGCCCGTCGCCCTGCTGGGGCGGCGGATGCGGCTGCTGCTCGCCGCGGGGAGCGCGGACGAGGTGCCCTCGCTCCTGGACTGGCTGGAGTGGGGGTCCGTCGCCCTGGACCTGCGGGCGACCGGTACGGGCGGCCTGATCACCGCCCCCGCTCCGCCGCACTGCGACCCGCTGCCCGAGGGCGGGGCCGCCGTATGGCTGCGGCCCCCCGTGCCGGGCCGCGAGGGAGCGCTGCCGGCCTTCACCGGCATCGGGGGCAGTGGGGACGCCCCCGATCTCGTACGCCTGCTGGCCGCGGCGGCGACGGAATGCCACCGGGTGCGATTGCTTCACGCACACCCGGCCGACGCGAACCGCAGGGACCTCGACGTGATGACGGGACTGCCGAAAAAGCGGCAGGCTCAGCCGTTGGCCTTCTCGTAGGCTTCCTTCACCGAAGCGGGAACGCGACCACGGGCACTGACTTCGTGACCGTTCTCCTTCGCCCACTTACGGATCTCGGCCGTGTTCTGCGTACCACCGGAAACAACGCGCGCCTTGCCGCGGCCGGCGCTGCGGCCACCCGTGCGACGACCGTTCTTGGTGTACGGGTCGAGCAGCCCGCGGAGCTTCTCCGCGTTCGCGGTGGTGAGGTCGATCTCATAGGTCTTGCCGTCCAGAGCGAACGTCACCGTCTCGTTCGCCTCGACGCCGTCGAGGTCGTCAACAAGAAGGACCTGAACCTTCTGCGCCACCGGATTTCCTTTCATCGAAAATGCAGTACGCGGAAAGGAAACCGCTTTTCCGGGGAAAACACAAACCCCTGTGGGAGGTTCAGTACCGCAAGAACACGGGAAACGTGCGCGATTCGGACATAGGACAACAGCCGGTTCCCCGCGCTTCAGAGGTGCAGAAGCATCCGGCTGTTGCCCAGGGTGTTGGGCTTCACTCGTTCGAGACCGAGGAACTCCGCCACACCCTCGTCATGGGAACGCAGCAGCTCGCTGTAGACATCTCCGTCGACCGGCGACTCCGCGATCTCGCCGTTCTCCCTGATCTCGCCGATCTCCGTGAACCCGTGCTTCGCGAAGAACTGCACTTCGAAGGTCAGACAGAAAACGCGGCGCACTCCGATCCACCGGGCGGTCTGGAGCAGTTTGTCCAGCACCAGATGCCCCACTCCCGCGCCCTTCATGCCCGGATCGACGGCGAGAGTGCGCACTTCGGCGAGGTCTTCCCACATGACGTGCAGCGCTCCGCAGCCGATCACCCGGGCGTCCTCGTCGCGTTCCGCGACCCAGAACTCCTGGATGTCCTCGTAAAGCGTCACGTTCGCTTTGTCGAGCAGGATGCTCTGGCGCGCGTAGGCGTCCACAAGGGAGCGGATCGAGGGCACATCACTGGTGCGCGCACGGCGGACGGTGATGGCTTCCGCGTTGGCTGCCGTGCCGGATTTTGCGGGCGCAATACGATCTGGGGCCATGCCCGGACGCTATCGCCCCGGCGGCTTCGCACCCTCACCGGGGAGTTCCGTATCCGGGACATCCGCATCCGCATCCGCATCCGCGACATCCGCGTCCGGGGCATCGACATCCGGGACATCGGCGACTGGAGCCGAATCTTCCGTGTCGTCGTCGCGCCGTACGACGCGCATCGCGTCCTGAAGTGCTTCGCGCTGCTCGGCGGACATCATCCCGAAGAACGCGACAAGGGCGGCGGCGGGGTTGTCACTGGTCGACCAGGCTTCGTTCATCAGTGCGGCCGAGTAGGCGGCGCGCGTGGAGACCGAGGTATATCGATAGGCCCTGCCGTCTACTTCCCTGCGCACCCAGCCCTTCTGATGGAGATTGTCCATTACGGTCATCACGGTGGTGTAGGCGATGGAACGGTCCTTCTGAAGATCTTCGAGGACTTCCCGCACGGTGACCGGACGGTTCCACTGCCACACGCGCGTCATGACGGCGTCTTCCAGCTCTCCCAATCGGCGTGGCACAGCGCCACCCTAGTGGGAGATATCAGGAATTCCCGGCTATTCGGGCGGGGCGCAGAAAAAGAGGGGCGTGCGGTCCGGTGAGTTCCGGATCGCACGCCCCTCTTCGGTGCGTCTGTTCTGTACGACGTCCCGCCGGTGCCGGTGGCCCCTGCTTCAGGAATCGTCGCTGTTGCGCTTCGCGGCCGTGTCGACGGGCGGGCCGGGGGCCGCGGTGGCCGCGGCGACGGCGTCGACGATGCGGTCTTCCTTGGTCTTGTTGGCGCCGCCCTGCGTCTTGACGATCGTCACGACGAGACCGATGAAGAAGGCGGCCATCACCACCGGGGGCAGGAGCGCGGAGACATAGTCCATGCCTCCAGAGTAGCTAGCTCGCTTCGCGTCGCTCCCCGGGGGGCGCGGGCCGCTTGCGGGGCGGGAAGGCCTCGGCGGGGGTGGGCATCGGGCGCCCGCGCGTGGGGTTGTCGGCCGGGGCCGGGGCCTGGGGTCCGGCGGGCCGTACCGGCTTGGTGTCGGCGCGGCCGCCGGGCAGGGCGGTGAGGCGCGTGCGCGGGGCGGGGGCGGCGGGGGCGGCCGCGGGAGTGCTCGTACGGGCGAGCCTGGCCCGTACCGAACGTTCCGCGATGCCCTGGCAGCGGCCGAGCAGCGCCGCCGCGAGCGGGAGCTTGCGCAGGGAGCGCAGGGAGGCGAGGTCGTCGGGCTGGGGGCGGTAGCCGGCCGCCAGGGCGTCCTGGAGGAGCTCCAGGTAGCCGGTGGCGGAGCCGGGGAGCGCGACCCGGTAGCGGGCGAGGTCGGCGAGCAGGAAGGCGCGCAGCCGTCCCGCCTCGCGGATGGCCTCGTCGACGGACTCCGCCAGGCGCAGGCACTCGCGTACCTCGTCGGAGGGAAGGGGGGCGGGGTGGAGGGCGAGGGCGAGGGCGCGCCGGAGCACACGCAGTTCGTCTGCGCTGAACGCCATGCCGCCGCGGGAACCGTATGGCGTGGGCATGTGGTGACTTTAAGTGCTAAGCGGACAAAAGTGTCTTAACGGGTGATCGGTGGCGCGTTGCCGGGTGGGGCGGGCACGGTCAGCGGACGACCCGGACCCGCAGGGGGGCGGAGTTGTTCGCCGGGTCGGGGTCGGGCCGACCGTTCGCGGGGGGTGGTAAATCGACGATCTCGACGCTCCCGCCGGAACCCGCCGCCGAGGCGCGGTCGATGCGGACGCCGAGCCGCGCGGGTTCGAAGGCCGTTCCCGGGGCGCACAGGATCGCGCCCGCCTCCACGCCTTCGCGGGTGCAGTACGCCGCGTCGCTGCTGAGCCAGGTCGAGCCCACGCGGGTGGCGCTGACGCCGGGCGGAAGGACCACTTTCAGCTTGACCTGCTGCGTCGACGAGGCGTCCAGCCGGTGCTCCACGGCCGGAGGCATCTCCAGCTCGATCTCCTCACCGACGCGTCCCTTGATGGTGATCGCGGGTGCCGCCCAGTCGGCGGCGGCCTCGTTCAGCTCGGTGGTGAATTCGATGCCGCCGTACGTGAGCGCCTTCGGCGGCGGCTCGAAACCGTCCGGCACCAGGCGCAGGGCGGGGCCGGTGCCGCGCGGGGCGTTCTCGGGAAGGCCGAACTCCGGGTCGAGGACCCCGGCGGGGCGTATCCCGTACGACACTCCGCCCGCCAGCACCGGTTCGCGCGGCTCCAGTCGGCTCACGGACTCGACCGTGGCCGCGACGGGCAGTCGCAGGGTGCGGGAGTCACCGGGGGACAGGGGGCCGGGGAAGGTGCATTCGGCCTGCGTCGGGTGCTCCAGGCTGTCGTAGCGGCAGTTGGCGTACGTCGCGGAGAAGGAGGAGCCGGAACTCTCCAGCCCGACGGTGACGCCGCCGGGGAGCGGGACGTCGCCTTGGTAAGTGAAGCGGGGGGTGACGGACACCTCGGCGCCGCGTGCCACCCCTCGGCGCGGGGGCGGTTTCGGCTCGGCGGCGAACCGGGGCGACCCGACCATCACCGTGGTCCTGCCGCTCACGGGCGGGGCGTGGGGCGCGGTGACGCGGAAGACGACCTCGCCCGCCCTGCCCCGGGGGACGCCGGGAAGGGTCTTGAGCCAGAACGCCGGGTCGTTGGGGCCTTCCGAGGCGGGCAGGGGGCAGGTGACGACGTGGTCCTTGTTGACGCAGCCGCGGCGCAGGCCGGGGCCGATGACCATCTTGCCCTTGAGGGAGGTCAGGTCGTACGCGACCGTCGCGTCCCGGTAGGCCGGGAGGGCGTTCAGGTCGTTGGCGAAGTCGACCCGGTAGCCGTTGCTGAACAGGGGTGAGCCCTCGGCGGAGGGGACGAAGAACAGGTCGGCGACGCGCCGCGGCAGGGGCTCGGTGGCGGACGGGACGGGTGGGGCGGGCGCGGCGGGTGGGGAGGTCGTGCGGGTGGGGTGCGCCGGTGCGGACGGCTTGCCGTCGGGGGTGTCGCCCGTGGTGCCGCAGCCGGCGACGGCGACCAGGGCCAGCAGGCACAGGGCCGCCCCCGAGAGCCGTCCCGGCGACGAGGGGACCCGGGCGGCCGCGGTCCGGCTCCGGTGCGAGGGAACTCCGTGCGTGCCTCCGTGCATGCGGAGTACGACCCGCGGCGGAGCACGGGGGTTGCACCGCCCGGGGAAGGGTGCGCAACACCCTTACATCCGGAACCGGTTCGAGCGGTTCCGCGCCCACGGCACCGCCCCCGGCACCGAGGAGAGCACCGGCACCGGTGAGAGCCCCGGCGCCGGCACCGGTGACCGCTTCACATGCGGGCGATGTTCCGCTCGTACACCAGGCGCAGCCCGATCAGCGTGAGCCAGGGCTCGTGTTCGTCCACCGCGGTGGCCTCGCCGAGGATGATCGGGGCGAGGCCGCCGGTGGCGATGACCGTGACGTCGTCCGGGTCCTGCGGGGAGAGCTCGCGTGCCATGCGGGCGACGACCCCGTCGACCTGGCCCGCGAAGCCGTACACGATGCCCGACTGCATGGCCTCGACGGTGTTCTTGCCGATGACGCTGCGCGGGCGGGCCAGTTCGATCTTGCGGAGCTGGGCGCCCTTGACGCCGAGGGCGTCCACGGAGATCTCGATGCCGGGGGCGATGACGCCGCCGACGTACTCGCCCTTGGCGGAGACCGCGTCGAAGGTGGTGGCCGTACCGAAGTCGACGACGACCGCCGGGCCGCCGTACAGCTCGACGGCGGCGACCGCGTTGACGATGCGGTCCGCGCCGACCTCCTTGGGGTTGTCCATGAGGATCGGCACACCGGTCTTGACGCCCGGCTCCACGAGGATGGCGGGGACGTCGCCGTAGTAGCGGCGGGTGACCTCGCGCAGCTCGTGCAGGACCGAGGGGACGGTGGCGCAGATGGCGATGCCCTCGATGCCGTCGCCCAGCTCATTGCCGAGCATGGGGTGCATGCCCATCAACCCCTGGAGCAGCACGGCCAGTTCGTCGGCGGTGCGGCGGGGGTCGGTGGAGATGCGCCAGTGCTCGACGATCTCCTCGCCGTCGAACAGGCCGAGGACGGTGTGGGTGTTGCCGACGTCGATGGTGAGGAGCATCAGGCCTTGGCCTCCACTCCGGTCTCCGCTTCGGTCTCCCTCAGGTCCAGGCCGATGTCGAGGATCGGGGAGGAGTGCGTGAGCGCGCCCACGGCGAGGTAGTCGACGCCGGTGTCGGCGTACGCGCGGGCCGTCGCGAGGGTGAGGCGGCCGGAGGACTCCAGGGCGGCGCGGCCCGCGACCAGGGCGACGGCCTCGGCGGTCTGCTCCGGAGTGAAGTTGTCCAGCAGGATCAGGTCGGCGCCCGCCTCCAGCACCTCGGTGACCTGCGCGAGGGTGTCGACCTCGACCTCGATGGGGACCTCCGGGAAGGCGTCCCGTACGAGCTTGAAGGCCTGGGCCACTCCCCCGGCGGCCACCACGTGGTTGTCCTTGACCAGGGCGGCGTCGGAGAGCGACATGCGGTGGTTGACGCCGCCGCCGCAGCGCACCGCGAACTTCTCCAGCGAGCGCAGACCGGGGGTGGTCTTGCGGGTGTCGCGGACCTTGGCCTTCGTGCCCTCCAGGACGTCCGCCCAGGCGCGCGTGGCGGTGGCGATGCCCGAGAGGCGGCACAGGAGGTTCAGGGCGCTGCGTTCGGCGGTGAGGAGGTCGCGGGTGCGGGTGGTGACGGTGAGGAGCTTCTGACCGGCTGCCACGCGGTCGCCGTCCTCGACGTGCCGCTCGACCTCGAACTCCTCGGTGCAGACGATGGAGAGCACCGTCTCCGCGACGCGCAGGCCCGCGACCGTGCCCGCCTCGCGGGCGGTGAAGTCACCGGTGGCGACGGCCTCTTCGGGCACCGTCGCGACGGTGGTCACGTCGACGCCGTGCGCGAGGTCCTCGGCGAGGGCGACGTTGGCGATGTCCTCGACCTCGATGGGGTCCAGGCCGCAGTCCAGGAGGAGCTGCGCGAGGTGGGGGTCCAGGCCGCAGTCGGAGAGGTCGTACGTGCCGTCCTCCGTCACCTCTTGAGGTGCCCCGCCGGAACAGCCGCAGGCGTCGCCGCAGCCGCCCGCCTGCGGGAGGAGCTGGGGGTTCTCGGGGGTGCTCACTGGTGCTGCTCCTTCGGAAGGGTCTCTCGTACGTCGTGCACGCTTGCGTCTTCTGGTACGGGTTCTCGTACGGGCGGGAAGGCGGCCGTCTCGGTGCGGCGCACCACGAGGCGGTGGTCGTCGGTGAGCCGTACGACGAGGTGGCGCCGCCAGTGGGCGTCGTCGCGGTCGGCGTGGTCCTCGCGCCAGTGGCAGCCGCGGGTCTCCGCGCGCTCCTGGGCGGCGGCGACGAGCACCCGCGAGACGCACAGGAGGTTCGTGGTCTCCCAGGAGTCGACGCCGGGCTCGGCGGACTTGCCCGAACCGGCGGCGTCGTGCCGGGCGCCCAGGTGGACGGCCTCCAGGGCGTCCGCGGCGTCGCCCAGGCTCCGGGCCGAGCGCAGGACGCCCGCGCCCCGCGACATCGTCTGCTGGATGCCGTGGCGGGCGTCGGGGGCGATGAGCGGGAGGACGGTGGCGGGCTCGGTGGGGGCGCCCGGGGTGCGTACCGGCGTGGACGTGACCGCCTCGGCGATGCGCTCGGCGAACACCAGGCCCTCCAGCAGGGAGTTGGAGGCGAGGCGGTTCGCGCCGTGCACACCGGTGCAGGCGACCTCGCCGCACGCGTACAGCCCCGGCACGGTGGTCCGGCCCCGGAGGTCGGTGCGGATGCCGCCGGAGGCGTAGTGCGCGGCGGGGGCGACCGGGATCGGCTCGGTCACCGGGTCGATGCCGTGGGCGCGGCAGGCGGCCAGGATGGTCGGGAAGCGGTTCTCCCACATCTCGGCGCCGAAGTGCCTGCCGTCCAGGTACATGTGGGCGGCGCCCTGCTCCTGCATCCGGCGCATGATCGCCTTGGCGACGATGTCGCGGGGGGCGAGTTCGGCGAGTTCGTGCTGCCCGAGCATGAAGCGCACGCCGTCCGCGTCGACGAGGTGCGCGCCCTCGCCGCGCACCGCTTCGGACACCAGCGGCTGCTGGCCCTCCGCGCCCGCGCCCAGGAACAGCACCGTCGGGTGGAACTGCACGAATTCGAGGTCGGAGACCTCCGCACCCGCGCGCAGGGCGAGCGCGACACCGTCGCCGGTGGAGACGGCGGGGTTGGTGGTGGCGGCGAACACCTGGCCCATGCCGCCGGTGGCCAGGACGACGGAGGGGGCGTTCACCGCGCCGACGCCGTCGTGCTGGCCCTCGCCCATGACGTGCAGGGTGACACCGCTGGTGCGCCCCTGTGCGTCGACGAGGAGGTCGAGGACGAGGGCGTTCTCGATGAACTCCACGGCCTGTGCGCGGACCGCGTCCACCAGGGCGCGGGAGATCTCCGCACCGGTGGCGTCGCCTCCCGCGTGCGCGATGCGCCGGCGGTGGTGGCCGCCTTCGCGGGTGAGCTGGATGACGCCGCTGTCGGGGTCGGTGTCGAAGTGCGCGCCGGTGGCGATCAACCGCCGTACGGCGTCGGGGCCTTCGGTGACCAGGGTGCGTACGGCTTCCTCGTCGCACAGGCCCGCGCCCGCCACCAGGGTGTCGTCCAGGTGCTGCTGAGGGGTGTCGCCGTCGCCGAGGGCGGCGGCGATGCCGCCCTGCGCCCAGCGGGTGGAGCCGTCGTCCAGGCGGGCCTTGGTGACGACGACGGTGCGCAGGCCCGCTGCGGTGCAGCGCAGGGCGCAGGTGAGGCCCGCGACTCCGGAGCCGACGATCACGACGTCGGCGTCGATGGACCAGCCGGGGGCGGGGGCGGCGAGACGTATGCCGGTCACGGTGCTGCTCCAGGGGTGTGCTGAGGATCCTGCGGTACGTCTGTTGTTACGTCTGTTGTTACGCCTGTTGTTACGTCGCCGAAGGTCAGCGGCAGGTTGTCGATGAGCCGGGTGGTGCCGACCCGGGCGGCGACGGCGAGGACCGCGTCGCCCGTGTGCCTGTCACCGGCGTCGGTGAAGTCGGCGGGGTCCACCAGGGCGACGTAGTCGAGCTCCAGCCCCGGTGCTTCCTTCAGGAGGCGGTGCGCGGTTTCCCGTACCGCGGCGGGAGTCGTCTCGCGCGCGCCCGCGAACAGTGCCTGCGACAGTGCGAGGGAGGCGCTGCGCTCCTCCGGTGACAGATAACGGTTGCGGCTGGAGCGGGCCAGACCGTCGGCCTCGCGCACGGTGGGTACGGCGACGATCTCGACGGGGAAGTTCAGGTCGAGGACCATGCGCCGGATCAGGGCGAGTTGCTGCGCGTCCTTCTGGCCGAAGAAGGCCAGGTCGGGTGCGGTGAGGTGGAGCAGCTTGGCGACGACGGTGAGCATCCCGTCGAAGTGTCCGGGCCTGGTGGCTCCTTCGAGGCGCTCGCCCATGGGGCCCGCGGAGAGCCGCACCCGGGGGTCGCCGCCGGGGTAGACCTCGTCGACGGCGGGGGCGAACACGGCGTCCGCGCCCGCCTCCTGTGCCAGGGCGAAGTCGGCGTCCAGGGTGCGCGGGTAGCGGTCCAGGTCCTCGTTCGCGCCGAACTGGAGGGGGTTGACGAAGACGGTGACGATCACCTGTCCTTCGGCTCCCGCGCGCTCCCTGGCGGTACGGATCAAGGTGGCGTGCCCGTCGTGCAGGGCGCCCATGGTCATGACGACGCAACGGCGGCCGGTGCGGTCGAGGGCAGCCAGTTCGGCGCCGGTACGGACCAGAACGGTCATCGCAGGTCCCCTTCCGCGAGGACGCCCAGCAGGTCTTCGGCGAGTTCGGGCTTGAGCAGGCCGTGCGCGAGGGCGCGGTCGGCGGTGGTGCGGGCCATCGCGAGGTAGCCCGCGACGGTCTGCGGGGCGTGCTTGCGCAGCTCCGCGACGTGGGCGGCGACGGTGCCCGCGTCGCCGCGCGCGACGGGCCCGGTGAGGGCGGCGTCGCCGGAGCGCAGGGCGTTGTCCAGGGCCGCGCCCAGGAGCGGGCCGAGCATCCGGTCGGGGGCCTCGACGCCTGCGGTGCGCAGCAGCTCCATGGCCTGGGCGACCAGGGTGACCAGGTGGTTCGCGCCGAGGGCGAGGGCCGCGTGGTAGAGCGGGCGGGCCTCCTCGGCGATCCACTCGGGTTCGCCGCCCATCTCGATGACCAGGGCCTCGGCGGCCAGCCGCAGCTCCTCGGGGGCGGTGATCCCGAAGGAGCACCCGGCGAGCCGCTGGACGTCCACGGAGGTGCCGGTGAAGGTCATCACCGGGTGCAGGGCCAGCGGGAGCGCCCCGGCGCGCAGGGCGGGCGCCAGGACGCCTGTTCCGAACCGCCCGGAGGTGTGCACCAGGAGCTGTCCCGGCCGGATCGCACCGGTGTCGGCGAGCCCCTCGACGAGGCCGGGCAGGGCGTCGTCGGGGACGGTCAGCAGGACGAGGTCGGCGCGGGCCAGCACCTCGGCGGGGGTGACCAGCGGGACGTCCGGCAGCAGGGCGGCGGCGCGGCGCACGGAGGCGTCGGAGACACCGGAGGCGGCGACGGGACGGTGTCCTGCCTGGCGCAGGGCGGCGGCGAGGGCGGAGCCGACGCGGCCCGCTCCGACGACGCCGACGGTGAGCCGGGCGGGGCGGTCGGCGGGGTCGGGAGCGCCAGAAAGGGGGGATGGGTTCACGCGGAAACGGCCTTCCGTTCCAGTCCGCAGGGGGTACCGGACGATTGCTCGTCATGCTACGCCAGCGTTTCGGGCCCCTCTCGGGGTGAGCCGTTCCCTGTCCACAGGGGGTGGAAAACCCCGGTGACGCCCTTCGATGACGTACGCGATCATCGGCGGATGAGCGACGACGCGAACAACGACGCGCACCACGTGCCGACGGACCCGCAGGAGCGCAGGCGTGCGGCCTGGCGCAGTGCGAAGAAGGTGCTCTCCCGGCCCTCCGCCCAGCACCGGATCGGCGAGCAGCTGACGCACCTGGCCGCCCACGCGGGCCGTGTGTACGACCTCGACGCGAGCACCGACATCTACGGCGACGGCGTCGTGGAGGAGCTGGAGCGGCGCACCGCGCGCCTCCTCGGCAAGGAGGCCGCCGCGTTCTTCCCCACCGGCACCATGGCACAGCAGATCGCACTCCGGTGCTGGGCGGGGCACACCGGGAACAACACCGTCGCCCTGCACCCGCGCGCGCATCCGGAGCTGCACGAACGCAGCGCCCTCTATGAGGTGAGCGGTTTGCGCACGGTGCACCCGACGGGCGAGGCACGGTTGCCGAACGCCGACGAGGTGCGTGAGTTCGAGGAGCCCTTCGGCACGCTGATGCTCGAACTGCCGCTGCGGGAGGCCGGTTTTGTGCTCCCGTCGTGGGAGGAGCTGACGGAGGTGGTGGAGGCGGCCCGGGAGCGGGACGCCGTCGTGCACTTCGACGGGGCGCGGCTGTGGGAGTGCACACCGCATTTCGGGCGTCCTCTGGAGGAGATCGCCGCGCTCGCCGACAGCGTGTACGTGTCGTTCTACAAGTCGCTGGAAGGGATGTCGGGCGCGGTGCTCGCGGGCCCCGCGACGCTGATCGACGAGGCGCGGACCTGGCGGCACCGCTACGGGGGCAACCTGTTCCAGCAGTACCCGGCGGCGCTGAGCGCGCTGATCGGCCTGGAGCGGGAGCTGCCCCGGCTGCCCGCCTACGTGGCCCACGCCAAGGGGGTGGCGCAGGCGCTGGTGGAGGGTTTCCGGGAGGCGGGGACGCCGTGGTTCCGGGTGCACCCGGAGGTGCCGCACACGCATCAGTTCCAGGTGTGGCTGCCGTACGGGGCGGACGCGCTCACCGAAGCGGCGGTGCGCCAGGCGGAGGAGACCGGGGTGGCGCTGTTCCAGCGGTGGTTCACCGCCCCGGAGGGCCCTCCGGGGGTGGCGGTGACCGAGCTGACGGTGGCGTCGCAGGGGCTGGAGTGGAGCGCGGCGGACGTGCGGGAGGCGGTGGCCGGATTCGTCGGCCGTCTCGGCTAGTTGCAGTTGGCGGCGGTACGGGCGGGCCGTGCGGTACGGGTCGCGGGGGCGTTCCGTACGGTACGGAACCGGTCCGCGACCCGGGCCAGGGCGGCCCGCACGTACGAACCGGCGGGGCGCTCGGCGACGACCGCGCGGAAGCGGAGGTCGTCGCGGACGGTGTCGCGCAGTTCGCGGACCGTCTGCCAGTCGTGCCGGCCGGGGGCGGGCGGGGTCGGGGTGCCGTGCTGGGCGGCGCGGTAGGCGTCGAAGAGGTGCTGCTGGGATGCGGTCATGTCCCTCACGCTGCGCCGGGCTCCGGCCCGGCTGCCAACCGATTGACGAAGCCCGCCAATTGGACCGCCGTCGATTGACGGGCGGCGTCAATCGACGGGCCGATTGTCAGTGGGGCCGTGCACCATGGGGCCATGAGCGTCTCCGTGGACATCACCGGCCTGCCGCCCGAGCGGATCGACTTCGCGATCTCGCCGCTGGGCGAGCTGGGCATGGCGCTGCACGCCCTGTCCGAGCCGGGGCACCACCCGGGCCTGCACGGCTGGGCGACGGCGACCTCGTCCGCGCTCAAGCCGGACCTGGCGGACCGGCTCACCGAGGCCGACTTCCTGTGGCGCACGACGTTCTCGGACGTGTTCCTGCCGTTCGCCGGCCTCAAGGACCCCTCGGCCGCCCCCGGGGCGACGCTCGCGGAGGACCTGGACCTGCTGGACCGGCTGGACGACGAGGAGTTCGTGTCGGCCGCCCTGGAGTTCACCTGCTCCAGCATGTACGCGGAGGGCGGCCCCTCCCCGCTGGTGGACACCGGGCTGCGGACGCGTGCGCTGGACCTCGCGGCGGCCCGCGGGCCCAAGCAACTGGACTTCACCGACCGCCTGCTGAACGACCCGGGGGCCGTCCGGCTGTGGCTGCGGCGGCTCTTCGAGGACTGCGACGAGGCCTTCTTCGCCGACACCTGGCGGCGGGTGCGGGTCCAGCTCGCCTCCGACGCCCGGCACAAGCACGACCTGCTCCAGCGCCGGGGCCTGGCCGAGGCGCTGCACGCGGTCTCCCCCGCCCTCACCCTGGACGAGGACGGCCGCCGCATCCGGGCCGACAAGCTCGCCGAGGGCCACACCACCGCCGTGGACCCCGAGGTCGGGGCGGGGCTCACCGCCGTGCCGTCCACCTTCGGCTGGCCGCACCTGCTGGTGCTGCACGCGCCCGGCTGGCGGCCGGTGATCCACTACCCGGTGAGCGCCGTCGAGCTGCCGTCGCCCGCTTCCGTACCGCTGTTGCAGCAGCGGCTGGAGGCTCTGGCGCACCCGATGCGGATGCGGCTGTGCCGGTTCCTGGCGCGCACGCCGTACACGACGGGCGAGCTGGCCGACGTCCTGGGCATCACCGCGCCGGAAGTCTCCCGGCACCTGGGGGTGCTCAAGAAGGCCGGTCTGCTCACCACCCGCCGCCGCGGCCGGTACGTCCTGCACCACCTGGACAACACCGTGGTGGCCCGGCTCGGCAGCGACTTCCTGGAGGGGGTGCTGCGCTAGGGCCCCCTCCGGCACGCCGGGCGAGCGGCCACGGGTCGGCTAGACGCCGGGCGAGCCCCCGGCCCGTACCAGACCCGTCTCGTACGCCAGCACGACCACCTGCACGCGGTCGCGCAGCCCGAGCTTGGTCAGGATGCGGCCCACGTGGGTCTTCACGGTGGCCTCGGAGAGCACCAGCCGGGCGGCGATCTCGCCGTTCGACAGGCCCTGCGCGACGAGCAGCATCACCTCGCGCTCGCGGTCGGTGAGCTTCTCGATCTCCTTGTGCTGCGGTTCCTTGCCGCTGCTCGGCAGCATCGGCGAGAACCGGTCGAGCAGGCGCCGGGTGGTGGACGGCGCGACGACCGCGTCGCCGCTGTGCACCGAGCGGATCGCGGCCAGCAGCTCCGCCGGGGGCACGTCCTTCAGCATGAAGCCGCTGGCCCCCGCCTGGAGCCCGGAGAAGGCGTACTCGTCCAGGTCGAAGGTGGTCAGGATGAGCACCCGCGGCGCGTTGTCCTGCGCGCAGATCCGCCGGGTCGCCTCCACCCCGTCCAGCCTCGGCATGCGCACGTCCATCAGGACGACGTCCACGGCGGTGCTGCGCAGGATGTCCAGCGCCTCCTGCCCGTCGCCCGCCTCGGCGACGACCTCCATGTCCGGCTGAGCGGCCAGGACCATGCGGAAACCGGTGCGCAGCAGCATCTGGTCGTCGACGAGCATCACGCGGATCGGCGGCATAAGAGGAGACCTTCCAGAGGGGTGTCAGTGGGCGGGCTTGAGCGGCAGCAGCGCGCTGATCCGGAAGCCGCCGCCGGGGCGCGGCCCCGCGTCCAGCGTGCCGCCGACCATACCGACCCGCTCGCGCATGCCGATCAGGCCGTGGCCCTGGCCGTCCGCGCCGCCGTCCTCGTACAGCTCGTGCGCGGCGCCCCGCCCGTCGTCCTCGACGAGCAGGCCGAGCCCGTCGTCGAAGTACACCAGGCGCACGCTCGCGCCCGCGTCGGGGCCGCCGTGCTTGCGGGTGTTGGTGAGGGCTTCCTGCACGATCCGGTACGCGGTCAGCTCGACGCCGCTGGGCAGCGGGCGGGCGGTGCCCTCGACGCGGAAGTCGACGGTGAGTCCGGCCGTCCGTACCTGCTCGACCAGGTCCTCGATCTGCTGGACGTCGGGCTGCGGCACGTACTCGCCGCTCTCCGGCGCCTCGCCGCTGCGCAGCACGCCGAGCAGCCGCCGCATCTCGGCGAGCGCCTGGCGGCCGGTCGTGGAGATGGTCTCCAGCGCCTGCTTGGCCTGGTCGGGGGATGCGTCCATGACGTACGCGGCGCCGTCGGCCTGGACGATCATCACGGAGACGTTGTGCGCGACGACGTCGTGCAGTTCGCGGGCGATGCGGGCCCGCTCGGCGGCGACGGCGACCTTGGCCTGTGCCTCGCGCTCCTTCTCCAGCCGGGTGGCCCGCTCCTCCAGCTGTGCGAAGTAGGCGCGCCGGGTGCGCAGCGAGTCGCCGAGCACCCAGGCGAGCAGGAAGGGGATGGTCAGGAAGACCGCGTAGGCGATGGGCGCGACCGCGTCGCCCTTGTCGACCGGCCACCTGAGCTGGGAGATCGTGGCCGCCACCAGCGAGCCGCCGAGGGCCAGCCGGGACGCCCAGCGGGCTCCGTTGGCGGCCACCGTGTAGACGATGACGAACATCGCGAAGTTCGCCAGGTGCGGCTCGACGCCCAGCGCCACCTGCGCGAGCCCGACGACGATCGCGAGCAGCAGCATCCGCTCCGGGAAGCGGCGGCGCAGCGCGAGCACCAGACACATCAGCACGATGCTGGCCAGGCCCAGCGAGATGCTGTGGCCGTCCCAGGCGCTGCCCGCCGACATCGCGGACATCCCGAGGAGAATCACAGCCCAGAAGCTGTCGACGCTCGTCGGGTGTCTGCGGATGAAGTCGTAGATGCGCTGCACATGTCCAGCGTAGGGAAACCACGGAGGCCGAAGGGTCAACCGGAGGAGCGATCCGATGGTGCGGCCCCTACTCCCCAAGGTGGAGACCCAGGGGAGACTTGGTGGCGTGAGAGACGGTTCGACACCCCCCGACGGGCAGGACAACACGGACACCGCCCGCCGGGACGGAGGGCACGACAGGCACGACCGACACGAGGAAGGGAACGGCTGGTTCGGCTGGCGGGCCGCGACCGAGCGGGCCCTCTACGGCCCTGGCGGCTTCTACCTGCGCCCCGAGGGCCCCGCGGGCCACTTCCGCACCTCGGTGCACGCGTCGCCGCTGTTCGCCCGGGCCGTGGCCGGTCTTCTCCTGCGTACGTACGCGGATCTGGGCGGCCCGGAGCGTCTCCCCCGCATCGACCTGGTCGACATCGGCGCCGGTCGCGGCGAGCTGCTGACGGGGGTGCTGGCGGCGCTTCCGCCGGACGTCGAGGTCCACCCGTACGGTGTCGAGAAGGCACCCCGTCCGCACGGGCTCGACCACCGCATCGAGTGGTGCGCCGAGCCGCCCCGGGGAGTGCGGGGCCTCGTCTTCGCGAACGAGTGGCTGGACAACGTCCCCGTGGACGTCGCGGAGACGGACGCGGACGGACTCCCCCGCTACGTCGAGGTGCGCGCCGACGGCACGGAACGCCCGGGTGCGCCGGTCGCGGGCGCGGACGCGCGGTGGCTGGCGCGGTGGTGGCCGCTGGCCGGGCTGCCCGCCGGGCACCGGGCGGAGATCGGCCGCCCCCGGGACGAGGCGTGGGCGGCGGCGGTGGGCACGCTGGACGCCGGTCTGGCGGTGGCGGTGGACTACGCGCACGGGGCCGGGGCGCGGCCGCCGTTCGGGACGCTGAGCGGGTTCGCGGGGGGCCGGGAGGTGCGGCCGGTGCCGGACGGGTCCTGCGACATCACGTCGCACGTGGCGCTGGACGCGTGCGCGGCGGCTGCGCCCTCCGCTTCCTCCTCCGCTTCCCCCGCCGCGCGGCTGCTCACCCAGCGGGAGGCGCTGGCCGGACTCGGGGTGACGGGGGCCCGCCCGCCCCTGGCGCTGGCGTCGTCGGACCCGGCGGGGTACGTCCGTGCCCTGGCGGCGGCGGGCGAGGCTGCGGAACTGGTGGCGCGGGGCGGGCTGGGGGACTTCGGGTGGCTGGAGCAGAGGGTGTAGCGGGCCTCGCGCGCCTCGGCCCGTCCGGCGGTGAGGAACAGCAACCCCCGCCCCCACCCTCGCCGGGGCAAGAGATACTGACCCCCATGACACCGCAGACGCCCCCGCAGACGACCACCGTCGGCATCGGCGGCGGAGCCGAAGCCACCGACATGGTGCTCAACATCGGCCCCCAGCACCCCTCCACCCACGGCGTCCTGCGCCTGAAGCTGGTCCTGGACGGCGAGCGCATCCAGCACGCCGAGCCGGTCATCGGCTACATGCACCGCGGCGCGGAGAAGCTCTTCGAGGCCCGCGACTACCGCCAGATCGTGATGCTGGCCAACCGCCACGACTGGCTCTCCGCGTTCTCCAACGAACTCGGCGTCGTCATGGCCGTGGAGCGCATGCTGGGCATGGAGGTCCCGGAGCGCGCGGTGTGGACCCGCAACCTCCTCGCGGAGCTGAACCGGGTCCTCAACCACCTGATGTTCCTGGGCTCGTACCCCCTCGAACTCGGCGGCATCACCCCGGTCTTCCACGCCTTCCGCGAGCGCGAGGAACTCCAGCACGTCATGGAGGAGGTCTCGGGCGGGCGCATGCACTACATGTTCAACCGCGTCGGCGGCCTCAAGGAGGACCTCCCCGCGGGCTGGCTCGGCCGGGTGCGCGACGCCGTCGCCTCGGTCCGTTCCCGGATGAACATCTACGACGACCTGGTGCTCGGCAACGAGATCTTCCGCGGCCGCACCCGCGGCGTCGGCGTCCTGTCCGCCGAGGCCGTCCACGCGTACGGCGTCTCCGGACCGATCGCCCGCGCCTCCGGTGTCGACTTCGACCTGCGCCGCGACGAGCCGTACCTCGCGTACGGCGAACTCCAGGACACGTTGAAGGTCGTCACCCGCACCGAGGGCGACTGCCTGGCCCGCTTCGAATGCCTGCTGGAGCAGACCCACAACGCCCTGGACCTGGCCGACGCCTGCCTGACCCGCATCGCCGACCTGCCGCCCGGCCCGATCAACCAGCGCCTGCCGAAGGTCCTCAAGGCCCCCGAGGGCCACACGTACGCCTGGACCGAGAACCCGCTCGGCATCAACGGGTACTACCTGGTGTCCAAGGGCGAGAAGACGCCGTACCGCCTCAAGCTGCGCTCGGCGTCCTTCAACAACATCCAGGCGCTGACCGAGCTGCTGCCGGGCACCCTGGTCGCCGACATGGTTGCGATTCTCGGCTCGCTCTTCTTCGTCGTCGGCGACATCGACAAGTAGCGCCCGCCGCGAGGGGGTTCAGGACCCGGCGACGCTCCTGAGCCCCGCCACGTCCAGCTGCTCGGTCTCGTCGTGCGCGGTGAGGTCGATGACCTCGCCGACCGCGTCGCCGTCGACGCCACGGGCGGAGCGGTGCTCGGCGAGCGCCTCCTCGCCGACGACGTCGGCCAGGTCGGTCTCCTGCACCGCGCGCTCGGCCGGGGTGCCCGCACCCGTGCCCGTACCGAAGAAGTCGAATCCGCCCTGCTTGCGGACGGCGGGCAGGTTCTGCGGTGCGTACGGGGCGAGCGCGGCCGACGGCCGCATGTGCTCCCGCAGTTCCCGCGTCGGCACGGGGGCCTGCGGGGCCTGACGTGCCTGTGGGGCTCGCGGGGCCTGCGGTCCCTGCGGCTCCTGCGGGGCCTGCGGTGCCTGCTGTGTCTGTGCAGGAGTTCGTACGGGCGGCTTCGCAGGAGTTCGTACGGGCGGCTTCGCCGCGCTCGCCGGAGTCGGAGCCGGAACCGGAGCCAGCGCCTCCACCCCTGTGGAGCCGGTCGGCGCCGTGGACTCGGCGGCGGGAACCCCGTCCCGCACCTGCTCCGCCCCGCGCTCCGCGGCATGCTCCGCCACCCGCGCGGGCGCCTGGGCCGCAGCCCGCACCTCCACCTCGCGCCCCGCACCCGACGCCAGCTTCTCCAGCGCCGCCGCGGCCCGTGCGTACGCCGCCGGGGTCGGCGTGGAGGCCCCCGCCGTCAGCTCCTTGGGGGCCGCGGAGGCCGCCTCCAGCTCCAGCAGGCGACGCCGCTCCAGCGCGGTGGCCCGCTCGGTCTCGGCGGTCGCGTACCGGCGCAGCAGCGCGGCGTGCTCGTTGCGCAGCCCGGCCAGCTCGACGCGCTTGGCGCGCAGCTTGTTCTCCAGCCGGATGCGCAGGGCGCGCGACTCCTCCAGGTCGCCCTCCAGATCGGCGGCCCGCTCCTCGGCCTTCCATACATCGGCCTCGCGGGCCCGGTTCAGCTCGGCGACCTTGCGGCCCGCCGTGCGGTCCCAACTGCGCATGAGGGCGGCCCCGGTGACGGCCGCCGCGGCTGCGGCGGCGACCAGTATCCGGAGCACCACGGGTTCCGCCACGAACCAGGCACCGCCCGCGATCACGAGCGAGGCGCCCGCGACCGTCGAGGGCGGCAGCAGTTTGTGCAGGGGTGGGGAATGGCGGTGGCGTCCACGTGGCATGGCTTGAAATTTACCGTGTGCGCGACACGTATGGGGTATCGCCCGTAAATCTGTTCCCGCCCGTTACGCGACGAACACGCCGGGCGGCGCCCGCCATTCCCCCGGTGCCTACTTCTTCAGGAGCCCCTTCGACTCCAGGTAGGCCTTCGCGACGTCGGCCTCCTTGGCCCGCTCGATGTCGACCTTGCGGTTCAGCTCACCGAGATCGGCCGTGGTCAGCGCCTTGGTGACCTTGTTCAGGGCCTCGGCCACCGCCGGGTCCGAGGCGTCCTTGGTGTTGAGCACGGGCAGCAGGTTGTCGGCGTTCTGGAGCTTCTTGTCGTCCTCCAGGAAGACCAGGCCGAAGCTGTCGATGGTGGCGTCGGTCGTGGTGGTCAGGACGAGCTGGTCCTCCCCGTCCTTCACGGCCTGCTTGGCCTGCGGGGTGCCGACGCCCTTGGGGTCGATTCCCGCGACGTCGATGCCGTACTTCGACTTCAGGCCCGGCGCGCAGAACGGCCGGATCGCGCACTCGTCGCCCGCCGCGATCTTGACCTTGATCTTGGACCTGCCCAGATCGGAAAGGGTCTTGAGCTTGTTCTTCGCGGCGAATTCCTTGGTCACCGCGAAGGCGTTCTGGTCGACGGCCTCTCCCGCGGGCAGGACTTTCAGCCC
Source organism: Streptomyces sp. NPDC087440 (assembly GCF_044744005.1). NCBI lineage: Bacteria > Bacillati > Actinomycetota > Actinomycetes > Kitasatosporales > Streptomycetaceae > Streptomyces > Streptomyces sp. NPDC087440. Next base: position 49,887 of record NZ_JBIUXN010000016.1, read on the forward strand.
GAGCGGAGTGGCGAGCTTCTCCAGCTCGCCGACTGTCTTGGCAACGTCCGGCGAGGCCAGCGGATTGCTCTTGGCCTTCTCCGCACCGTTGACCTTGGCATTGAGGAATTCCGCGAGCGTCGCCGCGTATTCCGGGACGACGTCTATCTCGCCCTTCTCCAGCGAGGGTTCGTACAGCTCACGGTTCTTGACGACGGTCACCGAGGTGTCGAATCCGGCGTCCTTCAGCACCTGCGCGTACAGCTCCGCGAGCACCTTGGACTCGGTGAAGGCCGCCGCGCCCACCACAAGCGCCCCCTTCTTGCCGCCGGCCGCACCGGAACCGGCGTCGGCACCGGCGGAGGCCCCGCCCGCGCCCGGCTTCTCCTTCTCCAGGCTGTCGCCGCCGCACGCGGCGAGCGAACCGGACAGGGCCACCAGGCCGACTATCGCGCCCGCGAGACGTGAGGTCTTGATCATGAGGATTCACCATCCGTGAGAGGCACGAAGTGCCGGAACAACAGAAAGACCGGAACAACAGAAAGAGTGGGGACAGCCGTACGAAACGCGCTCACGCCGACTTCCGCAGCGGCGAGCAGAACCGGCCGAGCAGCACCAGCGTCCCCTCCACCACCAGGGCGAGCAGCGCCACCAGCACGGCCCCCGCCACGACCTGCGCGGTGTCGTACGTGTTGAAGCCGGCGGTGATGATCCGCCCGAGCCCGCCCTGCCCGACCATCGCGGCGATCGATGCGGTGGCCACCACCTGGACGGCGGCCGAGCGCAGACCGGTCATCACCAGGGGGTACGCGAGGGGCAGTTCGACCCGCAGGAAAAGCTGCATGCCGGACATGCCCATGCCGCGCGCGGCCTCGACCACCGCCCGGTCCACCTCCCGCATCCCCACGTACGCGTTGGTCAGCAGCGGCGGCACCGCGAACAGCACCAGCGCGATGATCGTCGGCAGGTAACCGGCGGACCTCAGCGGCGAGACCATGAACAGCGCCAGCACCGCGAACACCGGGATCGCCCGTCCGATGTTGGAGATGTTGACCGCGAGCGCACCTCCCTTGCCGAGGTGCCCGAGCAGGAAGGCCAGCGGCAGCGCGAGCAGGCAGGCGGCCACCAGGGCGACCCCGCTGACGTACAGATGCTCCGTCAGCCGGGTCCAGACCCCGCCGTCGCCGGACCAGTTGGAGCCCGTGACCAGCCAGGTCCAGGCATCACCGAGCACACCCATCGCGATCAGCCCGCCTCAACAGCCGCAGAAGTCTTGCGTATGCGGTCCCGCAGCGGCTCCCGCCGGGCCTTCGGGGCCCGCGGCCCCCTTGTCCACGGAGTGAGCAGCCGTTGCAGCCCGAGCAGCAGCAGGTCGGCGACCAGCGCCAGCAGCACGCACAGCACGGAGGCGGCGAGCACCTGCGCCTTGAAGAAGGTGGGCAGCGCGTCCTCGATCAGATTGCCGAGCCCGCCCCGCCCCACGATGGACCCGACGGTGGTCAGCGCCACCGTCGAGACGGTCGCGATCCGCACCCCGGCCATCAACGCGGGCAGCGAGAGCGGCAGTTCCACTTCCCACAGCAGCCGCCACGGCCCGTACCCCATCCCGCGCGCCGCTTCCCTGGCCTCTTCGGGCACGGCCTCCAGGCCCGCCAGGATGTTCCGTACCAGGATCGTCAGCGAGTACAGCACCAGCCCGGTGATGACCAGCGCCGACGACAGCCCGAACAGCGGCAGCAGCAGCGAGAACATGGCCAGCGACGGCACCGTGTAGAGGATCGTGGTCAGCCCGAGGACGGGTCCGGCGAAGCGCTGGTGGCGCCGCGCGAGAACGGCCAGCGGAAGCGCCACGGCCAGTCCGATCAGCACCGACGCCACCGTGATCCCCACGTGCTGGAGGGTCGCGTCGGTCAACTCCTGGCTTCGGGAACGCAGGTACTCCCCGCAGATCCAGTCGTTCGTCACCAGACAGTTCTGCTCACTCACGCGTTCCCACCTCCCCCGATTCGGCCGTTCCACACGACTGAGAACGTATGTTCACGCATCGTCGAACGACCATATCCCCGACCACTGACAACGAGCCCGGCCCGGTTCGGCCTGCCACATCCCGGCAACACGCTCTTCACACAACACCCGCCACCAGCCGCCACAATGGGGACCCATGATCCGGTTCGAGCACGTCACCAAGCGCTACGCCGACGGAACGACCGCCGTCGACGACCTGTCCTTCGAGGTCGCCGCGGGTGAACTCGTCACGCTCGTCGGCCCGTCGGGCTGCGGCAAGACCACCACCATGAAGATGGTCAACCGCCTCATCGAGCCCACCGAGGGCCGCATATTCCTCGACGGCGAGGACATAGCCGACGGCGACCCCGTGGAACTCCGCCGCCGGATCGGGTACGTCATCCAGCAGGTCGGCCTCTTCCCGCACAAGACCGTCCTCGACAACACCGCCACGGTCCCGCACCTGCTCGGCGTGAAGAAGACCGAGGCACGGCTGCGGGCCGCCGAACTCCTCGACCTGGTCGGCCTCGACCCCAAGGTCTACGGGTCCCGCTACCCCGAACAGCTCTCCGGCGGCCAGCGCCAGCGCGTCGGCGTCGCCCGCGCCCTGGCCGCGGACCCGCCCGTACTCCTCATGGACGAACCGTTCGGCGCGGTCGACCCGGTGGTCCGCGAACGCCTCCAGAACGAGTTCCTCAAGCTCCAGTCGCAGGTCCGCAAGACGGTGCTGTTCGTGACGCACGACATCGAGGAGGCGGTCCGCCTCGGCGACCGCATCGCCGTCTACGGACAGGGCACCATCGAGCAGTTCGACGCACCGGCCGTGGTGCTGGGCGCACCCGCCACTGGGTACGTCGCGGACTTCGTCGGCGCCGACCGGGGCCTCAAGAGGCTCTCGGTGACCCCGATCGAGGAGGGCGACCTGGAGCAGCCGCCCGTGGTGCACCTGGACGACCCGATGCGCACCGCCTCGGCACGGCTGGCGGAGCAGGGGGCGCACTGGGCCGTCGTCCTGGACGGGGAGGACAACCTGCACGGCTGGATTCCCGCGGAGTCCGCGGGCAAGGACGGCACGGTGCGCGAGCACGCGCGCCGGATGGAGGCGTGGCTGCCGGTGGGGGCCTCGCTGAAGCAGGCGTTCTCGACGATGCTCCAGCACGACGCCGGGTGGATCGCGGTGATCGACGAGGCGAGCGAGGGCCGCTTCCTCGGGGTGCTCACCCCGGCCCGGCTGCACGAAGCCCTGCGCCGGTCCATCGACGCGGACGGGCGCAGGGTCTCTCGTACGGAGGTGGACGTGGAGACGGTGGGCTGACCACCCGCTCCGGCCGTCAGGGGGTGATCCCGAGTCCGTCAGGCGGTGAGCTTCTTGCTCATCCACTCGATGACGGCGGGGATCTCGCGCTTCCAGGTGTTGAAGTTGTGGCCGCCGCTGTTGAGCGTGATCGAGGAGACCTTCGTCGGCGGCTTCACCTTGCTGATGAACTCCGCCGTCGGCTTCTTGTTGCTCTCGCCCTTCTTGCTGGTGGTGACCAGCAGGGAGGTCTTGGGCGCGGGCAGGTGGTCGAGCGCCCAGATCAGGTTGGCGCGCTTCTTCAGGTCCTCGTCGCCGCCGAAGAGGTCACCGGTCGTGGGGTCGTCGGCCGCCTTGTAGTCCGGGGAGAGGCCCGCGCCCGCGGCGAACCTGTCCGGGTGCGCCATGGCGATCTTCAGGGCGCAGTAGCCGCCGGTGGAGTTCCCCATGAAGCCCCAGTTCTGCGGCTTCGTGCCCACGCGGTACGAGGCGGAGATCGCCTGCGGCAGGTCCTTGGCGAAGAAGGTCTCGGTCTGCGGGCCGCCGGGGATGTCCACGCAGTTGGTGTCGCGCGGCGGCGCGACGGTCGGCCGCATCAGGACCATGATCATCGGCTGTGCCTTGCCCGCGCGGGCCTGCATCAGAGCGGTCTGCGGGTAGCGGAGCCCTTTGATCAGGTTCATCGCGATGCCCGGGTAGCCGGTGAGCACGACCGTCGCCGGGAACTGCTTCTTCTTGAACTCCGGCTGGAAGTACTCCGGCGGCAGGTAGACGTACGCCGGGCTGACGATCTTGGAGGCGCGGCCCTCGATCCGTACTTCCTGTATCTGCCCGCCGACGGCCGGCTTGTTGCCGCCGGGTACGTCCATCGCCTGGGTCCCGATGAGCTGGGCCTCCTTGCTGCCGCCCCCGCTCGCGTGGTCGACGACCACACCCATCTGGTCCTCCTGGCCGAAGAGGTCCGCCCAGGAGCCGTAGAAGAGGAACGACTTGTTCGCGGCCAGGCCGATCGCGGCGAACAGCGCCAACTGGGTCGCCAGCATCATGCCGATCCGGCCGAGCACGGAACGCCAGGTGCGTCCCGACAGCCGCGGCCAGAGCCAGATCGTGGCGGCGAACAGCAGTACCGCCACCACAACGGCGAGCACGAGAACTTTGGTGCTGGTGAGACCCATGTCGAGATCGTTACTTCCTGGCTGAGAATTTCCTGAGAGCTGAGTGAACCCACCTCCCGCAAGCGCCGTCCTAGTGAACGCACAATGTCCGGACGGACCTTCTCCAGGTTCCACGGGCACACAACCTCTCGCGGAACCTCGGGAAGCGATGTCAATCAGAATAGATGGGGATAAGTCCGGAGCGGTTCCGGATCGGGTCCGGCGGGTCCTGCGCGGACCGCGTCCCGAAACGGTCCCTTCGCTGGTGGGCGCGGCCGTCACGATCGTGGGCCTGCTCGACATCGCCGCCGGGGTCTTCCCCCGTTTCCGGCACAGTCGCATGCACAGCCTGGCCGAGGTGCTGCCGGGTACGTTCGGCCCGTTCGCGGCCGCGTTCTCGCTCACCGTGGGTGTGCTGCTGCTCCTGCTCGCGCACGGGCTGAAGCGGCGCAAGCGCCGGGCCTGGCGCTCGGCGGTGTTCCTGCTGCCCGTCGGAGCGGTCGCCCAGTACACGTACCGGCACTCCGTCATCGGTGTGCTGATCGCCCTCGCACTCCTGGCGCTCCTGATCGTCCATCGGAGTGAATTCGCCGCGCTGCCGGACCCGCGCAGCCGCTGGAAGGCGCTCACCAACTTCGTCGTGATGCTGGTGGGCTCCCTGGCGCTGGGCCTGCTGATCGTCAGCTCGCACCCGAGGAAGCTGATCGGCGACCCGAGCCTGCTGGAGCGCCTGGAGCACGTCCTGTACGGGCTGGTGGGCTTCGAGGGCCCCCTCTCGTACGGCGGACAGGTCTCCTGGACGGTCGGCTACTCGCTCGGCGCGCTGGGCTGGATCACCGCGATCACCACGGTCTACCTGGCCTTCCGCCCCGAGCACCCGGCCGCCCGCCTCACCGAGGAGGACGAGGCGCAGCTGCGCGCCCTGCTCGCCAAGCACGGCGACCGCGACTCGCTGGGCCACTTCGCGCTGCGCCACGACAAGGCGGCGGTCTTCTCCCCCTCGGGCAAGGCGGCCGTCACCTACCGGGTGGTCTCCGGCGTGATGCTGGCCAGCGGCGACCCGATCGGCGACGTCGAGGCCTGGCCGGGTGCGATCGAGCGCTTCATGGAGGAGGCCAAGGCCCACTCCTGGACCCCGGCCGTGATGGGCTGCTCGGAGACGGGCGGCGAGGTGTGGACCCGTGAGACGGGCCTGGACGCCCTGGAGCTGGGCGACGAGGCGATCGTCGACGTCCCCGACTTCTCCCTCACCGGCCGCGCGATGCGCAACGTGCGCCAGATGGTCAAGCGCATCGAGCGCAACGGTTACGAGACGCGTGTGCGCCGGGTCGGCGACCTGGACTCCGAGGAGCTGGACCGCATCCGCCGCGCCGCCGCCGACTGGCGCGGCACGGAGACCGAGCGCGGCTTCTCGATGGCGCTGGGCCGTGTGGGTGAGCCGGGCGACGAGGACTGCTTCATCGCCACCGCCCACAAGGCCGACGACGAGGGCGCCGACCCCGGCCCCTACGGCGACCTGAAGGCCGTCCTGCACTTCGTCCCCTGGGGTCCGGACGGCATGTCCCTGGACCTGATGCGGCGCGACCGCAGCGCGGACCCGGGCATGAACGAACTCCTGATCGTCGCGTCCCTCACGGCCGCCCCCTCCCTCGGCATCACGAAGGTCTCCCTGAACTTCGCGATGTTCCGCTCGGCGCTCGCCCGCGGCGAGAAACTGGGCGCGGGCCCGGTCCTGCGCGGCTGGCGCGGCCTGCTGGTCTTCCTCTCCCGCTGGTTCCAGATCGAGTCCCTCTACAAGTTCAACGCGAAGTTCCGCCCGCGCTGGGAGCCGCGCTTCGTGGTCTTCCGCACCACCCGGGACCTCCCGCGCATCGGCTTCGCCGCGATGCAGGCCGAGGGCTTCGTCACGCTGGCCCTCCCCCGCTTCCTGCGCCGCAAGCCGTCCCCGCGCCGCGGCCCCCAACCGTGCGCCCACGTACCGGCCCAGTCGGTGCGGGAGGTCGAACGGGTCGCCTAAAGGGGCGCGGGGAACTGCGCGAGCAACCACCCACCCAGCCGCGCGGCCGAGCGCTTTAGGTGAAGGGGCGGGACCGGGGCGAAATCCGGGGGTCCGGGGGCAGCGCCCCCGGCACGAACAGCACCCCCCCCCCCCCCCCCCCCCCCCCCGCCCCCCCCCCCCCCCCCCCCCCCCCGCCCCCCCACCCCCCCCCGGGCCCC
>NZ_JBIUXN010000016.1:56544-249993 GCF_044744005.1 Streptomyces sp. NPDC087440
GGTTGCCTTGGTTTTTGCCCGGGGGGCGCCGTGGCCGTTTTCGGGGGGGCCCCCCCCCGGCGGCCGGGGGGGGGGGGGGGGCGCCCGGGCCCCCCGGGGGGGGGCGGGGGCCCCCCCCCCCCCCCACGAACAGCACCCCCCACCCACCCGCGCCCGAACCCGCCCCCACCCTCACCCCACCCGGATCACGATCTTCCCCCGCGTGTGCCCGCCCATGCTCTCCCGAAAGGCATCCGCAGCCTTCTCCAGCGGATACACCGACGCCACCTCGACCTTCAGCTCCCCCCGCTCCACCAGCGCACCCAGCTCGGTGAGGTCCGCCGTGTCCGGCCGCACGAAGACGTACGTCCCGCCGAGCCCCGTCACCGCCCCGTCCGCGACGGACGCCAGCCGCCCGCCCGCGGCCAGCAGCGACGGCGACACCTGGAGCGCCTCGCCACCCACCAGGTCGAGCACCGCGTCCACGCCACCGGGCGCGACCTGACGCACCCGCTCCGCCAGGCCGTCCCCGTACGCGACGGGCACCGCCCCGAGCGACCGCAGGTAGTCGTGGTTGCGCTCACTGGCCGTGCCGATGACCTTCGCCCCCAGCGCCCGCGCGATCTGCACGGCCAGCGACCCCACCCCACCGGCCGCCGCATGCACGAGCACGGTCTCCCCGGCCTTCACCCGCAGGCTCTTCACCAGCGCCTGGTACGCCGTGAGCCCGGCCAGCGGCAGGCCCGCGGCCTCCTCGAAGCCCACGTTCGCCGGCTTGCGCGCCAGCGTGCGGACGGGCGCGGCCACGTACTCCGCGAAGGTCCCCCGCCCCACGAGGTCCTCCCGTACGTAACCGACGACCTCGTCCCCCGGCGCGTACTCGGTCACGGCCGCACCGGCCTTCTCGACGACACCCGCCACGTCCCACCCGGGCACGACGGGGAAGACGGCGTCCAGCACCGGGTCCAGGTATCCGCCGAGGATCTTCCAGTCGACCGGGTTGACCGAGGCCGCCTTCACCTTGATCAGCACGGAGTCCGGCCCCAGCTTGGGCTCGGGCCGCTCGACGTACTCCAGGACGTCGGGGCTGCCGTAGGAGCTGTACGTCATGGCCTTCATCGAAATACTCCAAACTCCGCGATCTCAATACTTGAACATCTCAAGCAATACCGTCCGACGGTAAGCCTCAATCATTGAGATGGTCAAGTTTCCGGGCGTACACTCGTCTCCATGCCAGCCAACCCGCCGCACCCGGCCCCCGCATCCCAGGACGGAACCGCCCCGCCCACCAAGGCCGAGCTCGTCGACCGGCTGGCCGGGGCCTTTGGCCACTACTACGGCGACTTCACCGTCGCCGCCGCCACCGAGGGACTCACCCCCAGCCAGGCCAAGGCACTGAGCGTGCTGCGCTTCTCGCCTGCCCCGATGCGCGCCCTCGCCACCCTCCTGGCCTGTGACGCCTCCAACATCACCGGCATCGTCGACCGGCTGGAGAAGCGCGAACTGGTGCGCCGCGAACCCAGCCCCACCGACCGCCGTGTGAAGAACGTCGTCCTGACCGTGGCCGGCGAGGTCACCATCGACGCCATCCGGGCCCGTATGCACGCCACACTGGACGCTCTGGACACCCTGGACGACTCGGACCGCACCGCCCTCTTCACGCTCCTGGGCCGGGTCTTCCCGGGCGGTCGAGGCGGTCCGGAGAACACCCGCTGACGCCTACGCTTGGCGCATGAGTACGTTGCGCACGCGCCCCGCCGATGGACTGCCGGAAGGACTCCCCGAGGGCTCCGCGGCCTCTCCCACCGGACTTCCCCAGTGGGACCGCTGCGCGGTCATGGGGGTCGTCAACGTCACCCCGGACTCCTTCTCCGACGGCGGCCGCTGGTTCGACACCGCGGCGGCCGTCAAGCGGGGCCTCGCGCTCGTCGCGGAGGGCGCCGACCTGGTCGACGTGGGCGGCGAGTCCACCCGCCCCGGCGCCAGCCGCGTCGACGCCGACGAGGAGCTGAAGCGGGTCGTGCCCGTGGTGCGCGGCCTGGTCGCCGAGGGCGTCACCGTCTCCGTGGACACCATGCGCGCCACCGTCGCCGAGCAGGCCGTCGCCGCCGGAGCGGTCCTCGTCAACGACGTCAGCGGCGGCCTCGCCGACCCCGCCATGGTGCCCGCCGTCGCCGCCACCGGCGCCCCCTTCGTCGTCATGCACTGGCGCGGCTTCAGCGAGAACATGAACAGCCTCGCGGTGTACGACGACGTGGTCGCCGAAGTCGTGACGGAACTGCGCACCCGGGTGGACGCCGTCGTCGCGGGCGGCATCGACCCGGCCCGCATCGTCGTCGACCCCGGCCTCGGCTTCGCCAAGCGCGCCGAGCACGACCTCGCCCTCCTCGCCCACCTCGAAGACCTGCGCACCCTCGGCTTCCCGCTCCTGGTCGCCGCCTCCCGCAAGCGCTTCCTCGGCCACGTCCTGGCCGGTGAGGGGGCCGCCCCGCCGCCCGCCCGGGAGCGCGACGCCGCCACCGCCGCCGTCTCCGCGATCGCCGCGCACGAGGGCGCCTGGGCGGTCCGGGTGCACGAGGTGCGGGCCACCGCCGACGCGGTACGGGTCGCACGCGCCGTCTCCGGCGCACGCCGGCACCGTACGAGCACATCAGCGGCAGGCCCCCGGTGACGCCCCGGGGCACCGACGTCGAGCAGGTCGAACTGGCCAACACGGCGTTCTACGAGTGCCTGGAGCGCGGCGACTTCGAGGAGCTGTCCGCGCTCTGGCTGGACGACGAGATCTCCTGCGTGCACCCCGGCTGGCCGGTGCTCTCCGGGCGCGGCGAAGTGCTGCGCTCGTACGCGCTGATCATGGCGCACACGGACTACATCCAGTTCTTCCTGACCGACGTGAAGGTCTCCGTGATGGGCGACACCGCCCTGGTGACCTGCACCGAGAACATCCTCAGCGGCGGCCCCGCCGACGAGGAGAGCGGCGAGCTGGGACCGCTGGTCGGCCAGCTGGTCGTCGCCACCAACGCCTTCCGGCGCACCCCGGACGGCTGGCGGCTGTGGGCGCACCACGGCTCGCCGGTGCTGGCCGACGCCGACGAGGACGACGACGCGTGAAGGCCCCGTCGTACACCGCGTGAAGGTCTCTCCCTTCGATTCCTCCTCCTGAGGGACGGCGAATCCCCATGCCGAGTGGGTAGGGGCACCGAAGAACCCGAGACCCGCGGGCGGGGCCTGTCAGTGCTCGCAGGTAGATTCGGTTCCCAGGTGATGTGCCGCCCGCATACGGCACGGACCCCCGATGACTACGAACAGCAGGAGTGATTCGCGTGGATCGTGTCGCGCTGCGCGGCCTCAAGGCCCGTGGGCACCACGGCGTGTTCCCCAGGGAACGCGAAGAGGGCCAGACCTTCATCGTGGACCTCGTCCTCGGCCTGGACACCCGTCCTGCCGCGGCCGACGACGACCTGACGAAGACCGTCCACTACGGCGTGGTCGCCGAAGAGGTCGTCGAGGTCGTCCAGGGCGAGCCGGTCAACCTGATCGAGACCCTCGCCGAGCGGATCGCCCAACAGTGCCTCAAGCACGACGGGGTCGAGGAGATCGAGGTGACGGTCCACAAGCCCGACGCCCCGATCACCGTCCCCTTCGACGACGTGACCATCACCATCACCCGGAGCCGTGTATGAAGCCCATGCAGAGCGACCCCACCGTCCAGCCGGTTCCCACCTCGGTCACGGAGCAGGTCGACGCCGCCGACATCACCCTCTCCAACCCCAAATGGGCCGTGATCGGCCTCGGCTCCAACCTCGGCAACCGCCTGGAGACCCTCCAGGGCGCGGTGGACCTCCTGGAGGACACCCCCGGCATCCGCGTCAAGGCGGTCTCCCCGGTGTACGAGACGGAGCCGTGGGGCGTCGACCCCGGCTCCCAGCCCTCGTACTTCAACGCCGTCGCCCTCGTGAAGACGACCCTCCCCCCGGCCTCACTGCTGGAGCGCGGCCAGGCCATCGAGGAGGCCTTCGACCGGGTCCGCGAGGAGCGCTGGGGCCCGCGCACGATCGACATCGACATCCTGTCCTACGCGGGCGTGGTCTCCGACGACCCGGTCCTCACCCTCCCCCACCCCCGCGCCCACGAGCGCGGCTTCGTGCTGGCCCCCTGGCACGACGTGGACCCCGAGGCGCAGGTCCCCGGCCGGGGCACGGTCGCCGAACTCCTCGCCGCCGTCTCCACCGACGGCGTACAGGCCCGCGCCGACCTGGAACTCCGGCTGCCCGAGTAAGCGTTGACGTCATACGACACTGGTGTCGTACGGACACCAGTGACCGACTGACGACGTGACGACGACATGACGGAAAGCGGAGCTTCGTGAAGCAACTACGGCTCGGAGTGCTGGTCGGCCTGTTCGCCGCGGCCGGGGTGCTGTCCTGGGCGGGGGCCCGCCTGTGGTCCTCGATCGACACGCTGCCCGGCGTGCCCGTCGCGGCGCCGATCGTGCTGGCACTGATCGCCGCCGTGCTGCTGGCGACGGCCCTCTCGATGCGCTCCCGGCTGCGCGCCCAGCGCGAGCGCAGGCCCGGCGCCAAGGGCGTCGACCCGATGATGGCCGCCCGCGCGGTCGTCTTCGGCCAGGCCAGTGCCCTGGTCGCCGCTCTCGTCGCCGGTCTGTACGGCGGCGTGGGCGTCCATCTGCTCACCGAGGCCCTCGACCTCCCCGCCCGCCGCGACCAGGCCCTCTACGCGGGCTTCTCGGTCCTGGCGGGCGCGGCGGTCGTCGCCGCCGCCTTCTTCCTGGAGCGCGTCCTGCGCCTCCCGGACGACGACGAAGGGGCCCCGGCGGCCGACGCCGCCTGAGCCCCTCTTCGTACGTACCCGGAAAACGTCAGCGGGCCATGATCAGGCTCATCGCCTCGGCCCGGGTGGCCGGGTCGCGGAGCTGGCCGCGCACGGCCGAGGTGATGGTCTTCGCACCCGGCTTGCGGACCCCGCGCATGGTCATGCACATGTGCTCGCACTCCACGACGACGATCACGCCGCGCGGCTCCAGGATCTCCATCAGCGAGTCGGCGACCTGCGTGGTCAGCCGCTCCTGCACCTGCGGGCGGCGCGCGAAGACGTCCACCAGGCGGGCCAGCTTCGACAGGCCGGTGATCTTGCCGTCGGAGGACGGGATGTAGCCGACGTGCGCCACGCCGTGGAACGGGACCAGGTGGTGCTCGCAGCTCGACATGACTTCGATGTCCTTCACCAGGACCATCTCGTCGTGGCCCAGGTCGAACGTCGTCGTCAGGACGTCCTCGGGCTTCTGCCACAGACCCGCGTATATCTCCTTGTACGCCCGTGCCACCCGCCCCGGGGTCGCCCGCAGGCCCTCGCGGTCCGGGTCCTCCCCGACGGCGATGAGGAGCTCGCGCACCGCGTTCTCGGCGCGCTTCTCGTCGAACTCGCCGATGGTGGCCTCGCCGTCCAGCGTCACCGGGTCGGTCATCAGTGCCTCGTTCCTGTGGTTCATCCGCGCAGGCATACGGAAATGCCGCGACCCCCAGGCTAAAACCTGGGGGTCGCGGCATCCATTCCGGGCCGGTGTGACACCGGCGACGGGTGGGTCCTCCCCTGCTCGAACGAAGCTGAGAGCTTGGGGAAGGGACTAGCTGTTCTCCGGGCGGTCCTCCGGGACGGCCTCCGCCGGGGTGGCGTCCTTGGTCACCGAGGTGATCGCGGGCGTCGTGCCGTTGGCCGCACCGTTGGTGAGGGCCAGCTCCTTGGGCGAGAGCACCGGCGGGCGGGTGGAGGGGGTGCGGCGGGAAGAGCCGGTCCACGCGGGGCGGGCCGGGCGCTTCACGATCGGCTGGAAGATCTCGGCGATCTGCTCCTTGTTCAGCGTCTCCTTCTCCAGGAGGGCCAGAACGAGGTTGTCGAGGACGTCGCGGTTCTCGACCAGGATCTCCCACGCCTCGTTGTGCGCGGTCTCGATGAGCTTCTTGACCTCTTCGTCGACGAGCGCGGCAACCTCTTCCGAGTAGTCGCGCTGGTGCGTCATGTCCCGGCCCAGGAAGGGCTCGGTGTTGTCGCCGCCGAACTTGATCGCGCCGAGGCGCTCGGTCATGCCGTACTGCGTGACCATCGCGCGGGCCGTACCGGTGGCCTTCTCGATGTCGTTCGCGGCGCCGGTGGTCGGGTCGTGGAAGACCAGTTCCTCGGCGGCGCGGCCACCCAGCATGTACGCCAGCTGGTCGAGCATCTCGTTGCGGGTGGTCGAGTACTTGTCCTCGTCGGGCAGGACCATGGTGTAGCCCAGTGCCCGGCCGCGGGACAGGATCGTGATCTTGTGGACCGGGTCCGAGTTCGGGGAGGCCGCCGCGACCAGGGCGTGGCCGCCCTCGTGGTACGCGGTGATCTTCTTTTCCTTGTCGGACATGATCCGGGTCCGCTTCTGCGGGCCCGCCACGACGCGGTCGATCGCCTCGTCCAGCATGTGGTTGTCGATCAGCTTCTGGTTGCTGCGCGCGGTGAGCAGCGCCGCTTCGTTCAGCACGTTCGACAGGTCCGCACCCGTGAAGCCGGGCGTACGACGGGCGACGGCGCCCAGGTCGACGTCCGGGGCGACCGGCTTGCCCTTCTGGTGGACCTTGAGGATCTCCAGACGGCCCTGCATGTCCGGACGGTCGACCGCGATCTGCCGGTCGAAACGGCCCGGGCGCAGCAGCGCCGGGTCGAGGATGTCCGGGCGGTTGGTGGCGGCGATCAGGATGACGCCGCCCTTCACGTCGAAGCCGTCCATCTCGACGAGCAGCTGGTTGAGCGTCTGCTCGCGCTCGTCGTGACCGCCGCCCATGCCGGCGCCGCGGTGGCGGCCGACGGCGTCGATCTCGTCGACGAAGACGATCGCCGGGGCGTTCGCCTTGGCCTGCTCGAAGAGGTCACGGACACGCGAGGCGCCGACACCCACGAACATCTCGACGAAGTCGGAGCCCGAGATGGAGTAGAAGGGGACCCCCGCCTCACCGGCGACGGCGCGCGCGAGGAGCGTCTTGCCGGTGCCGGGCGGGCCGTACAGCAGTACGCCCTTGGGGATCTTGGCGCCGACGGCCTGGAACTTCGCGGGCTCCTGGAGGAACTCCTTGATCTCGTGGAGCTCCTCGACCGCCTCGTCGGACCCGGCCACGTCGGCGAAGGTCGTCTTCGGGGTGTCCTTGGTGATGAGCTTCGCCTTGGACTTCCCGAACTGCATGACCCGGGAGCCGCCGCCCTGCATCTGATTCATCAGAAACAGGAAGACGACGACGATCAGGACGAAGGGCAGCAGGGAGAGCAGGATGCCGACGAAGGCGTTCTGCTTGGTCGGGGTGACGGTATAGCCCTTTTCGAGCTTGCCCTCTTCGAACTTCTGGTCGAGCTTCGCGGTGAGCTTGGAGCCCTGGTCTCCGATGTAGCTCGCCTGGATCTTGGAGCTGTCGTCGACCTTGAGGTCGCCCTTCAGCTCCAGCTTGATGATCTGTTCGTCACCAGTGGTCAGTTTGACCTGACGGGCCTGGTCCTTGTCGATCGCCTGGATGACCTTGCCGGTGTCGACCGTCTTGTAGCCGCCAGACGAGCCGACGACCTGCATCAGCACGACCACGGCGAGGACGGCCAGCACGATCCACATGACCGGCCCACGGAAGTATCGCTTCACGTCCATCCATACGGGGCGAACTGCGCCCCGTCCCTCCTGCCCGTAGGTAAATGCCGCTGAATAAAAGACTGTTCTTCGGACGGTACCCCAGCATTGTCACCCGCGGCCGCAGGGGACGGCTGACAAAGCTGCCTTCCCCTGCTCCAACGGCGGGAATTGCGCGAGGGTTCCCCGATATGGCCCTGAGGTGTCCCCGGGGGGCCGGACGGGGGCCCGACTGCCGGGGTCCTGCCGGGGTCCTGCTGGGTTCAGCCCCCGTAGACGTGGGGCGCGAGGGTCCCGACGAAGGGGAGATTGCGGTACTTCTCCGCGTAATCCAGGCCGTATCCGACGACAAACTCATTCGGAATGTCGAAACCGACCCACTTCACGTCGATGGCGACCTTTGCGGCCTCCGGCTTGCGCAGCAGAGTGCACACGTTGAGGGAGGCCGGCTCGCGCGAGCCGAGGTTCGACAGCAGCCACGACAGCGTCAGGCCGGAGTCGATGATGTCCTCGACGATCAGGACGTGCTTGCCCTTGATGTCGGTGTCCAGGTCCTTGAGGATCCGGACCACGCCGGAGGACTGGGTGCCCGCGCCGTACGACGACACCGCCATCCAGTCCATGGTGAGCGGGGTGGACAGCGCACGCGCCAGGTCCGCCATCACCATCACGGCGCCCTTGAGGACTCCGACGATGAGCAGGTCCTTGCCCGCGTACTCCGCGTCGACCTCGGCGGCCAGCTCGGCCAGCTTCGCGTCGATCTCTTCCTTGGTGATGAGCACCGACTTGAGGTCGGTGCCCATGTCGTTCGCGTCCACCCGCATCACTTTCGTAGAACTTCGGCCCTGCCGAATCAGCCCTGCCGAATGACCAGTCTGCCACCCTGCCGCTGAGCCTCCACCCGGCCGGGGAGGTTGATGACCCCCTGCCCCCGCCATCCGGTGATCAGTCGGTCCACCTCCTCGATGTGCCGGGCGAAGAGTGATCCGGCGGGCGAGCCCACCTCGATGACCGCTTTGCGGAGCACCCTGCGGCGCACCGCGGGCGGCAGCGCGTAGAGCTTGGCGCACTCCAGGCGGCCGGTGTCGTCGCGCACGGACCGCTCGGCCTCGGCGGCCCAGTGGTCGAGGGCGTCCGCGTCGTCGCGGGAGAGCTGGGCCGTCCGGGCGAGGGCTTCGACGACGCCCTTGCCGAGCGCCTTCTCCAGGGCCGGGAGGCCTTCCTGGCGGAGCCGGGAGCGGGTGTAGGCGGGGTCGGCGTTGTGCGGGTCGTCCCAGACGGGCAGGGACTGGACCATGCAGGCCTTGCGGGCGGTCTGCCGGTCGAGCTGGAGGAAGGGACGGCGGTAGCGCCCGGCCGCCCCCGAGACGGCCGCCATTCCGGACAGGGACCGGGTGCCGGAGCCGCGGGCGAGGCCGAGGAGGACGGTCTCGGCCTGGTCGTCGCGGGTGTGCCCGAGGAGGATCGCGGCCGCTCCGTGCCGCTGGGCGGCGCCGTCGAGGGCGGCGTAGCGGGCGTCGCGGGCGGCGGCCTCGGGGCCTCCGGCCCGTCCGACGGTCACCGAGACGGACTCGGCGGGGGTGAGGCCGAGCGCGGTCATGCGGGAGACCACCTCGGCGGCCCGGGTGCCGGAGCCCGCCTGGAGGTTGTGGTCGACGGTGATGCCGCCCGCGCGGACGCCCAGCTTGGGCGCCTCGAAGGCGAGCGCGGAGGCGAGCGCCATGGAGTCGGCGCCGCCGGAGCAGGCCACGAGCACGAGCGGCGCGGTGGCCGTCTCGTGCGGGTCGTGATGTGCGCGGTGGTCGTTCAGGCTGTGGTCGTTCAAAACGTCGTGGAGTACGCGGCGGACCGCCAGGCGTATCGCCGCGACCGCAGGATGGGGACCCATGTCCGGTGCCCTTCGGTGGAGTTGGGGTGCCTCGGGAGGAGGACGCCTCTGTCACTGAGAGTGCGTAGATGGTGACAGAAACGAGCGGTTACCCGAGCATTGCACGCCTACCCAGCGCTTACGGTCCCTCAGATGGGTGATTTAGGGGGCGTTTCTCTTACCGTTCCTGCCGTCGCACACACCGGTTTCACGCTTCTCCCTTACGGTGCACCCTCGCGACCCAGTCCGCCGGTTTGGCGATCTCGGACTTGGTCGGGAGCGTGTTCGGAGAGGTCCAGATCCGGTTGAAGCCGTCCATCCCGACCTCGTCGACGACCGCGCGGACAAACCTTTCGCCATCCCGGTACTGGCGCAGCTTGGCGTCCATGCCCAGCAGCCTGCGCAGCGCGAGGTCGAGCCGGGAGGCCCCCTTGGCGCGGCGCTGCTGGAACTTCTCCCGGATCTCCGCGACGGAGGGCACGACCTGCGGGCCGACGCCGTCCATGACGTAGTCCGCGTGCCCTTCGAGCAGCGACATCACGGCGGTGAGGCGCCCGAGGATCTCGCGCTGCGCCGGGCTCTGCACCAGCTCGACCAGGCTGCGCCCGCCCTCGTCCTCCTCGCCTTCGGGGCGGCTGCCCGAGAAGGACTGCACGGCGTCGCGCACCCGCTCCAGGAGGGTCATCGGGTCGACGTCGGTCTCGCTCAGGAAGGCCTGGATCTCGCCCTCCAGGTGGTCGCGCAGCCACGGGACGGCGGTGAACTGGGTGCGGTGGGTCTCCTCGTGCAGGCACACCCACAGCCGGAAGTCGTGCGGGTCGACCTCCAGCTCCCGCTCCACGTGCACGATGTTCGGCGCGACCAGCAGCAGCCGTCCGCCGCCGTTCTCGCCGGACGGCAGCTCGCGGGTGGCGGGCGCGAAGGTCTCGTACTGGCCGAGCACCCGGGAGGACAGGAACGACAGCAGCATCCCTACCTCGACGCCGGTGACCTTGCCGCCGACCGCGCCGAGCACGGCGCCGCCGGGGGTGGACCCGCGCCGCTCCTCCATCTTCTTCAGGAGCGGCTTGAGCAGCTCCCGGAAGCCCGCGACGTTGGCCTTCACCCAGCCGGTGCGGTCGACGACCAGGACCGGGGTGTCCTCGGGCTCGTGCCCCTCGGGAATCATCCGGGTGAACGCGCGCACGTGTTCCTCGGAGGCCTTCGCGTGCCGGCGCAGCTCCGCGACGACGGCGCGCGCCTCTTCCCGGCTGATGTCCGGTCCGGGCCGTACGAATCGGGCCGCGGTCGCGACCGCGAGCTTCCAGTCGACCATCCCTGATGAGGCTGCACCACCGAGGCTCGTCATGCGTCAACCGTACGTTGTCGAGTGGTGCGGGGGGAGTTGATGCGGGCCCCTCTCGAAGTGGAGCCCCGCGGTCCGCTCCCTGCGGGGTCAGGGCGCCGTCGTCAGCGCGGAGGCCAGGGCGTCGAGGGCCTTCTGGGCGGCGTCGGCGTCGACGGTGTCGCCCGCGAGGAAGGCGAAGGCGACCAGGCGGCCGCCCTTCGTGACGGCGGTCCCGGCGAGCGTGTTCACTCCGGAGAGCGTGCCCGTCTTGGCCCGCACCAGGCCGGGGCCGGCCGCGCCGGAGTACCGGGTGCTGAGCGTCCCGCTGAAGCCCGCGACCGGCAGGCCGGTGAGGACCGGGCGCAGTTCGGGGTGGGCCGGGTCGGCCGCCCGTGCCAGCAGGCCGGTCAGCAGGGCGGCGGACACCTTGTCGGCGCGGTCGAGGCCGCTGCCGTCGGCGAAGTGCGCCCCGTTCAGCGCGCCCTGGGCCGGGAGGTCCAGCTTCGCCAGCCGGTCGTACACGGCCTTGCCCGCACCCGCGAAGCTGACCTCTTCGCCCGCGGCGAGCGCGGTCTGCCGGGCGAGGGCCTCGGCGATGTCGTTGTCGCTGTTGGTGAGGGTGCGCTCGACCAGGGCGGACAGCGGTGCGGAGAGCACCTTGGCGACGGGTTCGGCGTCGGCGGGGGCCTTCTCCGCGGCGGGCCGCCCGGTCACCTCGACGCCCGCGCCGCGCAGCTCGTCCGCGAAGGCGCGGGCGGCGTCCCCGGCCGGGTCGGGCGTGCGGTCGGCGGTGCCGCTGCTGGAGCCGTTGGTACGGCCCTCGTTCACCATCAGGGAGGTGACCCGGGCGAGGTTCTCGTTGCCCTTGCCGATGGGGTGGATGTCGGGGCCCGCGTACAGGCTGGTGTCGTACGCGACGGAGACCGGCCCGGCGCCCTTGTCGCGCAGGGCGCGCGCCGTGTCGGCGGCGAGGGTGCGCAGGCCCTCCTTCTCCAGGGTGGGGTCGCCGCCGCCCTTGAGGACGACCTTCCTGGCGTCGGGCGTGGCGAGCACCGTGGTGGCGATGCGGTGGTCGGGGCCGAGTGCGGAGAGGGCGGCGACCGTGGTGGCGATCTTCACCGTGGAGGCGGGCGTCATCACGGTCCGCTCCCCGCTGCCGTACAGCTGGGTGCCCGTGGCGGCGTCCACGACGGAGGCGGACTGCACGGAGCCGAGGGCGGCGCTGCCGAGCAGCGGTTCCAGCACCTCTTTGAGGTGCCCGGACGGAGCACCGGCGCCGGCGGGAGCGCCGAGTGCGCTCAGGACGCCGCGTGCGCTGGGTGCGGGGGCCGGATCGGCCGGATCGGGACGCGCGGCTTCGTGATGTGCGCCACCCGTACGGTCCTGTGCGGCCGCGAGGTCGCGCTCGGCCTTACGCTGACCGGAGTCCCAGGGCCCCGCCACGGCCACGGCACCGGCCGCAAGCGCCAGTCCGGCGACGGCGGAGCCCGCCGTGAGCTGCCAGGTCTTGAGCTTGGGCACTGCGGACCAGCCCCTTTCGCGATCACAGGTCTGCGTGAGGGACACTTAATCACTGCGTCTTGCGCGAGCACGGCACCCCGCGGGGCACTTCCGACCCATTCGGCCGGGGCTCCGGGGGTCGGTTTCCTCCGGGGGGACGCAGATTTCCCACAAGACTGTGTTGATCATGGAGGAGCCACCCGTGGAGTTCGACGTCACCATCGAGATTCCGAAGGGTTCGCGGAACAAGTACGAGGTGGACCACGAGACCGGCCGGATTCGTCTGGACCGTCGGCTCTTCACCTCGACCAGCTACCCCGCGGACTACGGCTTCGTCGAGAACACCCTCGGCGAGGACGGTGACCCGCTGGACGCGCTGGTCATCCTGGACGAGCCCACGTTCCCGGGCTGCGTCATCAAGTGCCGCGCCATCGGCATGTTCCGCATGACGGACGAGGCCGGCGGCGACGACAAGCTGCTGTGCGTCCCGGCGTCGGACCCGCGCGTGGAGCACCTGCGCGACATCCACCACGTGTCGGAGTTCGACCGCCTGGAGATCCAGCACTTCTTCGAGGTCTACAAGGACCTGGAGCCGGGCAAGTCGGTCGAGGGCGCGGACTGGGTCGGCCGCACCGAGGCGGAGGCCGAGATCGAGGCCTCCTACAAGCGCCTTGAGGCGCAGGGCGGGGCTCACTGACCTGCGCACATGCGCCAGGCAGATCCCGTGCGGCGGGCGGTTTCCTCTGACGAGGAGACCGCCCGTTTGCTTGTACGGGGCCGGGTCGCCCGGGGCTGGGGGGTGCAGCGGTACGGGTGTGCGGGTAGGGGCGGTGTCGAGGGCGCCCAGGGGTGGCCCCAAGGGGGCGGTAATGGGTTGAGCATGGACATACTGGGCGGGCGGGAATGTCGGAGCCTGGAGCGGCGGGAGCGAGGCGAGTGGTGGCGGAGGCGCAGGGCGGCAAGGGCGGGTCACGGGCCGAGGAGGTCGAGGACCGCAAGCCGCAGTCGGACGAGGCACGGAGCGCGTTCACACCGCCGTCCGGCGTGAAGTCCGGCGCAGTGCCCAGCGCGAAGTCCGACGCAGTGCCCGGCGCTAAGACCGGCACGGCGTCCGGAGCGAAGTCCGGCACGGCATCCCGTTCGCAGTCCAGCGCGACGTCCAGCACGAAGACCGGCACGGCGTCCGGTTCACAGTCCAGCGCGACGTCCGGCGCGAAGCCGGCCCCGCGCGCGCCACGCAATCCGTCCGGCACCACCTCCGGGATCGGCGCCACCCAGGCGATACCCGTGGTGACCCTGGACGAGGACCAGTCGGTGACCTCGGAGTTCGCCCTGCCGCAGGGGCTGAAGGCCGCTCCGCCGGTCGAGGAGGACCAGCCGACCTCGGAATTCCAGCTTCCGCAGGGGCTGACGCCCGAGACGCAGCCCGCGCAGGAAGGTTCCGCCTTCGACGTGCCGAAGACGGCGGCACAGAAGCGCAGCACGAGCGGTTTCGACACCCCGAAGACGTACAGCGCACGGCATTCGCCCCCGGCGTTCACGCCCGCGCACGGGATACCCATGGTCAAGCTGACCAAAGAGGCCCCCTGGCAGGACCGGATGCGCACGCTGCTGCGCATGCCGGTCGGCGACCGCCCCGTACCGGACAGCGTGCAGCGGCACGGGGACGACGAGGACTCGGGTCCGGCAGTCCCCCGCGTGCTCGACCTGACCCTGCGCATCGGCGAGCTGCTGCTCGCGGGCGGCGAGGGGGCCGAGGACGTCGAGGCGGCCATGTTCGCGGTGTGCCGGGCCTACGGGCTCGACCGCTGCGAGCCGAACGTCACCTTCACGCTCCTGTCCATCTCGTACCAGCCCTCCCTGATCGACGACCCGGTCACGGCGAGCCGTACCGTCCGCCGCCGGGGCACCGACTACACCCGCCTGGCGGGCGTCTACCGGCTGATCGCGGACATCACGGCCGAGGACACGGACGTCACGCTGGAGGAGGCGTACCGCCGCCTCGCGGAGATCCGGCGCAACCGCCACCCGTACCCGGGCTGGGCGCTGACCGCGGCCAGCGGACTGCTCGCGGGGTCCGCCTCCGTCCTGGTCGGCGGTGGGGTCCTCGTGTTCATCGCGGCGGCGATCGGGGCGATCCTGGGCGACCGGCTGGCGTGGTTGTGCGCGGGGCGCGGGCTGCCGGAGTTCTACCAGTTCGTGGCGGCGGCGATGCCTCCGGCCGCGATGGGCATCGGGCTGGCCTTTGTGCCCGAGAGCGCGGTGAGCGGAATCCTGCCCTCCGCGGTGATCACCGGTGGGCTCTTCGCGCTGCTGCCGGGGCGGGCGCTGGTCGCGGGCGTGCAGGACGGCCTGACCGGCTACTACATCACCGCGTCCGCCCGGCTGCTCGAAGTCATGTACTTCTTCATCGCGATCGTGCTGGGCGTGCTGATCGTGCTGTACGCGGGGGCCGGGCTGAACCCGAACCTCCACCCGGACGCCACGATGCACGTGCAGTCGCGACCGGTGATCCAGATCCTCGCCTCGATCGTCCTGTGCTTCGCCTTCGCGATCCTGCTCCAGCAGGAGCGGAACACGGTGATCATGGTGGCGCTGAACGGCGGGGTGGCCTGGGTCGTCTTCGGCGCGATGAACACGACGGGCAACATCTCGGCGGTCGCCGCGACCGCCGTCGCGGCCGGTCTGGTCGGCCTCTTCGGGCAGCTCTTCTCGCGCTACCAGTACGCGTCGGCGCTGCCGTACGTCACTGCGGCGATCGGCCCGCTGCTGCCGGGCTCGGCGACGTACTACGGACTGCTGGGCATCGCCCAGAACAACCTGAGCGCGGGCCTGGGCTCGCTCTCCAAGGCGGCGGCGATCGCCCTGGCCATCGCGATCGGGGTGAACCTGGGTGGCGAGATCTCCCGGCTCTTCCTGCGGCTGCCGGGGGCGGGGCGCGACGGGGGCAACCGGCGGGCGGCGAAGCGGACGCGGGGCTTCTAGGAAGTACGGCAGTACGCCGAAGGGGCGTCCGGGACCGTGCGGTCCGGGGCGCCCCTTCGGGGTGGTGCGGGGTCAGCGCTTGGCGTGGCGGCCGCGCTGGGGCGGGTTGTTCGGGGGGTTCTGGGGGCGCAGGATCTGGGTGGCCTGGTCCTGCTCGGCGCCGTAGGGGGCGGTGGGGCCGCCCGGGTGGACCGAGTGCTCCGGGGTGTTCTCGGTGGTCGCGGCCGGGGCCGGCGGGTTCTTCTTCGACTGGCTGCGCGCCCTCAGCACCTCGATCACGATCGGCACGACCGAGATCAGCACGATGCCGACCAGGATGAACTCGATGTGCTTGTGCACGAACTCCACATTGCCGAGCGCCGCGCCCAGCAGCGTCACCCCGGCGCCCCACAGCACGCCGCCGATGATGTTGTACGTGATGAACACCCGGTAGTTCATCTTGCTGACGCCGACGATGATCGGCGTGAACGTCCGCACGATCGGCACGAAGCGGGCCAGGATCAGCGCCTTCGGCCCGTGCTTCTCGAAGAACTCGTGCGCCTTCTGTACGTTCTCCTGCTTGAAGATCTTGGAGTCCGGCCGCCGGAAGAGCGCGGGCCCCACCTTCCGCCCGAAGAGGTAGCCGACCTGGTCGCCGAGGATCGCCGCCAGCACGATCAGCGTGCACAGCAGCCACAGCGGCATGTCCAGCTTGCCGGTGGTGACCAGCAGTCCCGCCGTGAACAGCAGGGAGTCACCGGGCAGGAAGAAGCCGATCAGCAGCCCCGACTCCGCGAAGACGATAGCCAGCAGGCCCCAGGGGCCGAACGTGTTCAGCAGATAGTCCGGGTCCAGCCAGCTCGGTCCGAGCGCAAGCGTATTCACGGGTTCCGGACTCCTGGGGGGATGGGGGATGCGGGGGGCTGGGCAAAAGTATCAACGCCCGTGGGTACTTCCGGGTTCCCCCGGCCCTCCCAGGGTGCACTCTGCCCAGACCGGCGCAAAGCTCTCCGTAGGAACCGAAGGGGTTCCGGAGCTTCGGCGGCTGGAAAGGGAGGCCCCATGGGCATCGAGGAGTACGGCGGCGGCCAGAGCAGCAAGTCGGACATTCTGATCGTCACGACCAATGACGTCCCCGGTCACCGGGTGGACCAGGTCATCGGGGAGGTCTTCGGCCTCACCGTCCGGTCGCGCCACCTGGGCAGCCAGATCGGTGCGGGCCTGAAGTCGCTGGTCGGCGGCGAGCTGCGGGGCCTCACCAAGACCCTGGTGGAGACCCGCAACCAGGCGATGGAACGGCTGACCGAGCAGGCCAGGGCCCGCGGCGCGAACGCCGTGCTCGCGATGCGCTTCGACGTCACGGAGGCCGCGGACGTCGGGACCGAGGTGTGCGCTTACGGCACGGCCGTCGTCATCAGCAGTCTCTGACGCATCGGTAAGGGGCAGACTCCTGGGAGCCTGCCCCTTACACCGCACACCTCACACGTGCCGGAGTGCGTTCGCCAGTATCGCGTCGCGCAGGTAGACGGCGAGTCCGGGCCGGATCGCCTCGTAGGTGGCCGTGAACCGCTCGTCGGCGACGTACATCTCCCCGAGGTTCGTGTGCATCTCGTATCCGCACTCGTACTGACTGCCGGAGATGAACCTGCGGTGTTCCTCCGCGACGTCCATCGCCCGCTCGTCGACCGCCGGAACGCCCTCGGCGAGCAGATCGGCCATCCGGCGGTGGATCGCGTCGAACTCCTCGGTGAACCGCTTCCAGTCCTCCTTGGTGAACGCGGCGGTCCTGCGCTGCGACTCGCGCCAGGCGTCGGTGCCGCCCCAGCGGCGTTCGGCCTCCTCCGCGTGGTCGTCGGGGTCGAAGTCGCCGAAGACCTCGAACTTCTCCTCGGGCGTGAGATTGATGCCCATCTTCCGTGCCTCCATGGCCGTTTCGACGGCGGCGGCCATCTCCTGGAGCCTTGCGATCCGTTCGGTCAGCAGGGTGTGCTGACGCCGCAGGTGCTCCCGCGGGTCGGTCGCCGGATCGTCCAGAAGTGCCGCCACCCGGTCGAGAGGGAAGCCGAGCTCCCGGTAGAACAGGATCTGCTGCAACCGGTCGAGGTCACTGTCGCTGTAGCGGCGGTGCCCCGCGCTGCTGCGCGCGCTCGGGGAGAGCAGGCCGATGGTGTCGTAGTGGTGCAGGGTGCGCACGGTCACACCGGCGACCTCGGCGACCTTCCCCACGGAATGACTCATGACTGCCCGCTGCCCTCTCTGCGGTGGGTTTTCCTTCGGTACGTCCTCAGCCTGCGCCCTCACGTCGCGTGAGGTGCAAGCCCGGCCCGTCCCCCGGGTCCACCGCAGCGGCGGCTACTCGCCCAGTTCGTAGGAATTCTTGCCGTCGAGGGACTCGCGGATGATGTCGGCGTGGCCCGCGTGGCGGCCCATTTCGGTGATCAGGCGCAGCAGGACCCAGCGCAGCGAGACGTCCTCCTTGGGGAACCAGGGGGCGTCGGGCAGCGAGAAGGTGGTGTTCAGGTCGGATGCGCGGTTGAACTCGGCGCCCTTGCGGGCGACCTCGGTCCACTGCTCCAGCATCGAGGCGACCGTCTCGCCCTTCTCCGGGACCAGCCGGAAGCTCTCGTCCCAGTCGGCCTCGGTGCGCTCGATCGGCGCGATGTCGCAGCCGGCCAGGGCGAGCCAGTTCTGCTCGACCTCGGCGACGTGCTTGAGGAGCCCGGAGAGGGACAACTCGCTGGCGCTGGGGGTGGTGGCCGCCTGCTCGTCGGTGAGGCCGCCCAGGGCGTTGCGGATGCCCTGGCGCTGCTCGTCCAGGAAGGCGAGGAGGGTGGAGACCTCGTCGGTGCAGTTCTCGGCGCTGACGTGCAGGACCATGGCGGGCCGTCCTTCGGTGGAGTCACTGTGCTGAGCGGAGCTCTGTGCGGAACAAGGACTACGCTAGGAGGGCTTGCGGACAACTTCTGTCCGCAATACGGCTGCCTCAGAAGGGGAATTCCGAGCGGCCGTGCTGCACCGAGATCCACTTCTGGGTGGTGAAGACGTCGACGGTCGACTCGCCGTTCATGCGTCCGATGCCGGAGGCCTTCTCGCCGCCGAAGGCGACCAGCGGGTCGTCCTGGATGGTGGAGTCGTTGATGTGCATCATCCCGGTCTCGATGCGCTGGGCGAAGCGCACGCCGCGCTCCACGTTGCGGGTCATCACCGCGCCGCTGAGGCCGTACGGGCTGTCGTTGGCCATGCGTACGGCCTCCTCCTCGCCGTCGAAGGCCAGCAGCAGGGCAACGGGGCCGAAGATCTCCTGCTCCAGGATGGGCGAGCCCTCCGGGAGGCCCGCGAGCACCGTGGGTTCCACCAGGTTGCCGCGCGTAGCGCCCCGCACGAGAGCGGTGGCGCCCTCGGCGAGGGCCTGGTCGACGAGGCCGGTGAGGGCCTCGGCGTGGAAGGTGTTGATGACGGGGCCGAGCTGGGTGGCGGGGTCGGCCGGGTCGCCGGTGCGCAGGGCACGTACCCGTGCGACGAACTTCTCGGTGAACTCCCGCTCCACGGACCGGTCGACGAGAATCCGGTTGGCCGCCATGCAGACCTGGCCCTGGGAGACGAAGCGGCTGAAGACGGCCGCGTCGACCGCGTAGTCGAGGTCCGCGTCGTCCAGGACGACCAGGGCGCTGTTGCCGCTGAGGGAGAGGATCGTGCGCTTGAAACGGGCTCCGGCGACGGCGGCCACATGGCGGCCGGTGCGGTCGGAGCCGGTGAAGGAGATGACCTTCGGGACCGGGTGCTCCAGCAGAGCGTCGCCTATCTCCGCTATGTCGGTGATCAGAACGTTCAACAATCCCGCCGGGAGCCCCGCCTCCTCGAAGAGGTGCGCGATGAGTCCGCCGCCGACCACGGGGGTGTTCTGGTTCGGCTTGATGACGACGGCGTTGCCGAGCGCCAGCGCCGGTGCCGCCGCTTTGACGGCGGTGAGGAAGGGGAAGTTGAAGGGGCTGATGACCCCGACGACACCGACCGGGAGCCGGTGGACGCGGTTCTCCTTGCCGGGGATCGGGGAGGCGAGGATGCGCCCCTCGGGGAGGGTGGCCAACTGGGTTGCCTCGCGCAGGAACTCCTTCGCCAGGCGCACCTCGAAGCGGGCCTTCACCAGGGTGCCGCCGACCTCCTCGGTGATCGCGGCGACGATCTCGTCCTCGCGCTCCTCCACCAGCCGCAGCACCCGCTCCACGACGTCCCTGCGGGCGTACGCGCCCGCCGCGGCCCAGGCGCGCTGGGCGCGCTCGGCGGCGCGGTAGGCGTCGTCCACCTCGGCGACGGAGGCGACGGTGATGGCGGCCAGCTTCTCCCCGTTGTACGGGTTGAAGTCGATGATGTCCCACGAGCCGCTGCCGGGCCGCCACGCGCCGTCGATGTACTGGTGGGCCAGGTCGGTGAAGAAGGACATGTGATCCCTTAGCTCTGCTTCCGCTCCGTCGCGTCGCCGCTGAGTGGTGCCGTCCGGCGCATGGTGCCTCCGGTGCTGGTGTTCCCCGTCACCTCTGATGTTCATGCGCGGGCGAAGGTTCCGTCAACGTACATCCGGATCACAGCAGTTGAAGGAGTCCGCGCAGGACGTCACGGGTGGCCGAGGGGCTCGGGCAGTCGCTCTGGAGGCGGTCCATGACGCGTTCGTACTGGGCCACCTCCTCGCGCTTGTCCAGGTAGAGCGCGCTGGTGAGCTGCTCCAGGTACACGAGGTCGGACAGGTCGGACTCGGGGAAGCGCAGCAGGGTGAAGGCGCCGGACTCGCCCGCGTGGCCGCCGAAGTTGAACGGCATCACCTGGAGCGTGACGTTCTCCCGCTCGGAGATCTCGATGAGGTGCTGCAACTGCCCCCGCATGACGTCCCGGTCGCCGTAGGGGCGGCGCAGGGCCGCTTCGTCCAGTACGGCGTGGAAGTGCGGGGAGCGCTCGGCGACCAGGACCTTCTGCCGGTCCAGGCGCAGGGCCACCCTGCGGTCGACCTCGGCGGCGCCGGCGTGCGGGATGCCGCGCGAGACCACCGCGTGGGCGTAGGCCTCGGTCTGGAGCAGGCCGTGGACGAACTGGACCTCGTAGATGCGGATCAGGGACGCCGCCCCCTCCAGACCGACGTACGTCTGGAACCAGCCGGGCAGGACGTCGCCGTAACTGTGCCACCAGCCCGCGAGGTTGGCCTCCCGCGCCAGTGCGAGGAGCGACTCGCGCTCGGCGCTGTCGCTCACGCCGTAGAGCGTGAGCAGGTCCTCGACGTCCCTGGCCTTGAAGCTCACCCGTCCCAACTCCATGCGGCTGATCTTCGATTCGGATGCGCGGATCGAGTAGCCGGCCGCCTCACGGGTGATGCCGCGCGATTCGCGCAGGCGCCTGAGCTGTGAGCCCAACAGGATGCGTCGGACCACCGATCCGCTCGACTCGCCTGCGGTCACCTCTCCGGCCCTCCCTCTCGGTCATCTGTGTGCGAGGCCCTCCCCCAAGGTCCCGAGAGGGCGAAGTCTGCCACCAAAACGCTTCACCCTGTACGCATTCGGTTACGGAAATGGCAGGGGTCCGAAAGTGGCCGGAGGAAGAAATGAGCAAGAAACGGCACTCTGTTGTCCAAGTCAGGCGCGTGCACGTGCATCTGCCCTTGCATCTGCTGTACGCATTCGGAACCATGGTCCGCGCGCACGTATGACCACCAGCGTTCGTCCCTCGCTTCCGTCCTTCGTGGACGCCGGCGTTCGGCCGCCGCTGTTCGCCGCGACCGTGACACCCGGGAGTGCCCGCATGGGGACGAATGGATCGACCATGCTCGTGCCGTTACGGCAGGGCCTTCCCCCCGTCGGACCCGACGACGCGTCCTCCTCGGCCTCGTGCGCACTGCCGCCGCGGTACGAAGCGGTGCGCGGGGCACGGAAGTTCACCCGCAGCACGCTGTGCCAGTGGAACCTGGAGAACCGTTTCGACGACGTCGCCCTGGTCGTCTCGGAGCTCGTCACCAACGCGCTGCGGCACGCCCTTCCGGCGGACACCCCGCGCGAGAACGAGCCTCCGGTGCGGCTGCACCTGATGCACTGGAACGGGAGACTGGTGTGCGCGGTGCGCGACCCCAGTCACCACGGTCCGGCGGCGCGGGCGAGCGACGACTTCTCGGCGGAGTCGGGGCGCGGGCTGTTCCTGGTGGACTCCTTCAGCGACAGCTGGGGCTGGCACCCGCTCGCGGGCACGCTGCACGGCAAGGTCGTGTGGGCGCTGTTCCTGCTGCGGGACGAACGTTAGGGCTTCGCGTGGGTGCCGCGGGCCGGGGCGGGCGCTAGGGGCTTCAGACGGGGGTCGCGGGCGAGGGGGACGGCCCCCGGCCCGCTGTCGCGCCGTGCGTCAGTTGCCGATGAGGTGGTCGAACTCGCCGTCCTTGATGCCCAGGAGCATCGCCTCTATCTCCGCGGGCGTGTAGACGAGTGCGGGCCCTTCGGGGTGCCGCGAATTGCGCACGGCAACGTTGCCACCGGGCAGCTTCGCGAATTCCACGCAGGTGCCCTGCGAGTTGCTGTGCCTGCTCTTCTGCCAGACCACCCCGTGAAGCTCTGTGGCCGCCATGCCGTTGTACGCGTGGTGCACAGGTCGCTCCCGGATGTACTGGTGTCAACTACTGCTACTGCCGAACTGTCGACCGCTGTCGAGCTGTCAACCACTGCCGAACTGTCAACTGACCCGGATCATAGCTGCGTTCACTTGCCGATGCATGGGCAGATGCACGTGCACGCGGCGTTGCCTCTTGACTACAGAACCGGTCGGCCGTAATGGCGCCCCGACCGTGCGAACTTCTTCTGTAGACGCCCTGGTAGCTTGACCCGTTCCTTCCGGCTGCCAATTGGCCGCCGTACGACAGCACATGGGGAGAAACCGGAGTGCACACCTACGTACGCACCGCCGCCGGAACGGCCGCTCTCGCAGCGGTGCTCCTGCTGACCGGTTGCAGCAGCGACAGCGGCAAGGGCGACGGCGCAGCCGACAAGGGGAAGGCGCCGAGCGGCGCTCCGAGCACCGGCACTGGTGACAGCGCGGGCACCAGCACGCCGCCGCCGGGTGACGCCGGGGCCGGTTCCGTCGACGGCGAATGGGCCGCCACCAAGGACGGCAAGATGGTCGCCCTGTCCATCCACGACGGGATGGCGGGCATCGCGGGCGAGAACATGTGCACCGGCACGGTGGCCCGGCAGGGCACCGTCACGCTGAACCTCAAGTGCGCGAACGGCAACACCGACCGCGCCAAGGGCACGGTGACGCCCGGCGCCGACGGCAAGACCCTCACGGTGAAGTGGGAGGGCAGCGGCATCGAGGACACGTTCACCAAGGCCCCGTCGGGCGGGCTGCCCTCGGACATCCCGACCAAGCTGCCCTCGGACCTGCCGAAGCTGTAGGTCTCCGGGCCTCCGGGCCCTACGCGCCGGTGCGGGCCGCGCTCCCCCGGGGGCGCGGCCCTTCCGCGTCCAGGGCCTGGGTGAGCTCGTCCAGCGCCTCCACCAGGAGGCCCGCCCCCTTGCGTACGACCTTGTCGTCGCCTGCCGCGTCCTCGGCGTCCCACGCCTCCAGGGCCGCCCGGAAGGCGTCCCAGCGCGGGGTGCGGCGTTCCCGTACGGCACGGGCGGCGGCCTCGGTGTCGGTGCGCAGCGCCTCCGCGAGGGCGGCGGCGGCCGGTACCGGGGTGGTGTCGCGGGCCGGGAGGTGGGCCTCCATCAGCATCGCCACCCGGGCGAGCTGGGCGAGCGCGTGCGGGGCGTCGTCGGCGGCGGTGCGGGACAGGCCCCGGCTGCGTACGGGCTCGTTGGCGGCCCGCTCCAGGGCGTCCTGCCAGGCGACCCGGGCCTCGCGGGTGGCCAGCAGGGTCTCCCGCACGGCGTCACGAGGGGCGCCCGCGGGATCGGCGTACCGCTGGAGGACGGCGGTGGCGTACCGGCCGTCGGCGATCAGCCAGTCGGCGAGCCGGGTGCGCAGGCGCGGGGTCTCCCAGGCCGGGTAGACGGCGTACGCGAGCATGGCGAGAAGTCCGCCCGCCAGGGTGAGCACGACGCGTTCGGGGACGGTCTGGGTCCACTGGAGGCCGCCCATGCCGAGCAGGAAGACGACGTACCCGGAGACGCACACCTGCGTGACGGCGTAACCGGTGCGCAGCAGCAGGAACATCAGGAACGCGCATCCGACGGCGAGCGCGGCGGACAGCCGGGTGTCTGGGTGCGAGAGTTGCACCAGGCCCGTCGCGAGGGCGACGCCCAGCAGGGTGCCGCCGAAACGGGCCACCGCGCGGGAGTACGTCTGGGAGAAGTCGGGCCGCATCACCATGACGGCGGCCATGGGCGCCCAGTAGCCGTGCCCGAGCGGCAGGGAGGCGCCGACGCCGTACCCGGTGGCGGCGACGACGGCGACGCGCACGGCGTGCCGGAACACCGGTGAGTCGCGGCGCAGTTCCGCGCGCATGGCGCGCAGGGCGACCGGGACGAGCCCGGGGACGGTGGGCCGGTGCAGGTGGTCGTGCGGGTCCGCGCGGTGCTCGGGACGCCGGGCGACCTTGCGGGCGGCACCGGCGGCGAGGCGGCGGGCGGTGCGGTAGGCGGTGTCCTCGTGCGGGTTGCGGTCGGGGGCGGTGCGCTCGGCGTTGTCGGTGCCGCTGCCCTGGGCGGTCTCGATGACGTCGCGCAGCAGGCTGATGAGCCGGGACTCGGCGCGCCGGGCGGGCCCGGTGAGCACCGCGCCCTCCTTGGGCACGGCGAGCACCGCGCGGGCGGCCGGGGACATGGTGACGGGTTCGCCGTGCCGCACCGCGCGGGCGGCGGCGTCCAGGGTGGACCCGGCGGCGGCGAGCAGCTCGCGCACCCGGGCCCGCTGCTCGCCCTCGGCCGGGACGCCGAGGGCGGGGTCGGCGAGGGAGGCGAGGACGGGGCGGATGCGCTCCGCGAGGCCGCGGGCGCCGTGGAGTTCGGCGGGGCGGCGGCGGGCCTGCCGGGGGGTGATGGCGGCGGCGTTGCGGGCGTTCATCAGGGGCTCGGGGTCGAACGGGGCGACGGGGTCGTGGCGCAGGCGGCGCGCGTAGTCGGCCTCGGCGGCGAGCGCGTCGGCGAGGGCGTCGCGCTGGGCGCCCCAGCGACGTACCGGGAACAGGACGATCAGGGCCGCCTGGACCAGCCCGCCGACCATGATCATTCCGGCGTGCTGGGCGGCGGCGCCCACGGACGTCGGCAGGGTGACGGTGACCAGCATGATCGCCACGTTCGAGCTGGCGATCATGCCTGCCGTGGGGCCGACCGCCCAGGCCAGCCCGGCGAGGAAGGTCCATACCGCCAGGAGGCTGATGAACAGGGCCGGGTGAGCGCCGGTCAGATACCCCACGAAGGTCGTGACGGCGAGGCTGGCGCCCGAGGCGAGGGCGAGGACGGGCCGGGTGCGCCAGGAGCGCTGGAAGGTCGCCAGGGCGGCCTGGAAGGCGCCGAAGGCGGAACTTGCGGCGACGGCGGGGCCGAAGAGGTACAGGGCGGCGCCGACGACGAGGGCGAGCCCGACGGCGGCCCGGACGGCCACGAGGGGGTCGAGGCGCTGCCGTTCGACGGTGAGTCCGGAGCGGGCGGTGTGCTTCAGGGCGTGGAGCCAGCTCATGGTCACCGACATTAGCTGGTCAGGGGGGTTTTGCCGGGGTGGCCAGGGAGGCGCGGGGCCCGCCCGCAGTGGGCGGGCCCCGCGGGGCGGCCCCGTCGCATGGGGGGACGGCGGGGCCAGGAGGGGGGTCCCTGGGACCCCGGGGGGGGACCGGCCCCCCGGATCGGGTCGTGATAGGTCCGCCAGCTCAGGTCGCGTTCGGACCCCGGGATCAGGTCGCGTTCAGGGCGACCGTCGGGTGCAGGCGGGCCGCGCGGATCGCCGGGTAGAGGCCCGCGACCATGCCGATCAGGAGGGTGGCTGCCAGGCCTCCCGCCAGCGACCAGGGCGGGACCACCGCCGTCCACCCCTGTGCCCGGGCGAAGGCGTACGTCGCCAGCGCCCCGAGCACCGCCCCCGTCGCCCCGCCCAGCGCGGACAGCAGCAGCGACTCCGTCAGGAACTGGAGCCGGATCGACCCCCGGGTCGCGCCCAGCGACCTGCGCAGGCCGATCTCCTGCCGCCGCTCCAGCACGGAGATCACCATGGTGTTGGCGACGCCCACGCCGCCGACCAGCAGCGCCACCGCGCCGAGCCCGAGCATCAGCGTGGTGAGCCCCTTGTCGGTGGCGGCCCTGGCCGCCAGCGCGTCGGAGGGCCGGGAGACCTTGACCGTGCCCTCGGCGCCGGGGTTGATGGTGCGGGCCAGGATCGCCCGTACGTCCTCCACGGACGCGTCGGTGGACCGCTCGAAGATCGTCGTGGGGTGGCCGTCGAAGCCGAAGTACCGTTCGGCGGCCGGGAAGCCGACCAGGGCGACGCGGTCCAGGGTGGGGACGAGTTCGATCGGGTGGAGGATGCCGACGACGACCACGCGGACGCCGTTCATCATGATCGTCTCGCCGGGGCGGGTGACGCCGATGCGTTCGGCGGCCACGGCGCCGAGGACGGTCACGGGGAGGCGTTCGTTGGCCGGGTTCAGCCAGACGCCCTGGTCGACGCGGCCGCCGAGGGTGGTCAGCAGATCGGTGCGGGCGGCCTGGGTGGTGACGCCGGCAGTGCGTTCCACGGGCACCAGGTCGCTGCGCCGGATGCGGGCGGTGACCTCGCCGGTGGCGGTGGCGTGCTGGACGGGTCCGATGCGTTCGACCATCGCGACGGCGTTCTTGGGCAGTTTGACCTGCTGGCCCCCGGCCGCCTCACCCACGTCGGCGGTCAGCAGGTTCGTGCCGAGGCGGTCGAGCTGGGCCATCAGGTCGGCCCGGCTGGACTCGGAGAGGCCGACCACCGCGACCATCGTCGCGATGCCGATGGCGATGCCAAGCGCGGAGAGCACCACGCGTGCGCGACGCGCGCGGAGGCCGACGGCGCCGACGCGGAGGATGTCGCGGGGGGACAGCCGTGAGGGGCGGAGGTCCTTCTTGGCGTTCGTGGCGCTCTTGGTGTTCGTGGCGCTCTTGGCACTCGTCGTGCTCTTGGTGTTCGTCGCGCTCTTGGCGTTCGTGGTCTGTGTGGCGTTCACCGGGAAACCGCCCCTCCGACGGACGTGTCCGCCACGATCTCCCCGTCCCTGAAGCGCACTCTGCGCGGCAGCGATTCCGCGATCTCGTTGTCGTGGGTGATGACGCAGATCGTGGTGCCCGCCGCGTTCAGCTCGTGCAGCAACTCCATGACGATCTCGCCGGACGCGGTGTCCAGCGCCCCGGTCGGTTCGTCCGCGAGCAGCAGCCGGGGGTCGCCCACCAGGGCGCGCGCGATGGCCACCCGCTGCTTCTCCCCGCCGGACAGCTCGTTCGGCGTGTGCGAGAACCGGTGGTCCAGGCGCACCTTGGCGAGCGCTTCCCGGGCCCGAGCCCTGCGCTCCTTCAAGGAGGCGCCCGCGTACAGCAGCCCGTCGGCGACGTTGTCGACCGCGTCGCGGCCCGCCGCCAGGTGGAAGTGCTGGAAGACGAAGCCGATGTGGCGGGCGCGCAGCGCGGACAGCTGTGCGTCGGAGAGCTCGTCGACGTCGTAACCGGCCACTCTGACGGTGCCCGACGTGGGCTTGTCGAGGGTGCCCATGATGTTGAGCATCGTGGACTTGCCGGAGCCGGACGGGCCGACGATGGCGAGGAGTTCGCCCTCGCGCACCGTCAGGTCCACTCCGCGCAGGGCGTGCACACCACCGGGGTACGACTTGGTGGCGTCGCGCAATTCGATCACCGGTACCGGTGCTGGGACTGGCGCGCTCGGTGCTGGTGCGCTCGCGAGCACCGGCGCTGGTGCTCCCGCGAGCACCTCTGCCTGTGTGTTCGCGAGCACCGGTGCTGATGCTTCCGCGAGCACCTCTGCCGGTGCTCCCCCGGATGCCTGTGCCGGAGTGTCCGCCGTCATGACGTCGCCACTCCGACCTTCATGCCCTCGCGCACACCGGCGCCGGAGACCTCGATCTGTCCGTCGGCGGTCATGCCCGTCTCGACGCGCACCATCGTGGACGTACGGCCGGAGCCGCTGCCCCCGATCACCTGGAGCCCGTAGCCACCGCGCTCGCCGCGCAGCGCGAGCACCGCCTCGACGGGCACCGCGAGGACGCCCTTGCGGCTCTCGCTGACGAACTTCACGCTCGCGGACGCCTTGGGGTCCTCCCCCGACGCCGCCCTGCCGCTGTCGGTCAGCTCGACCTCCACGGTGATGCCGTCGCCCGCACCGGCACCAGCACCGGCGCCGGCGGGAGCGCCGCCCGCGTCCTCCTGCGGGTCCACCGTCCCGAGCACCCTTCCGGCGGCGGTCTTCCCGCTCGGCAGGGTGATCTCGACCTTGGTGCCCTTGGCGGTGAGCGCCCCGTCGCCCTGGTCGAGCCGGGCGCGTACGACGGGCTTGGTGGACGCGACGGTGAGCACCGCCTTGTCCGGGCCCACCTGGTCGGCGAGGACGGCGTCGGCGGCGACGACCTTCACCTTGCCGCGCTGGAAGACGACGTCGCCCATGCCGACCCTGCCGGTGGGCTCCCGGTTCAAGGACTTCTGCCACCGCTTGACGGCGGCCTCGGTGTCCTTGTCGTACCGCGTGTCGACGTACACCTTCGCCCCGTATCCCAGGTCACGGAGGTTGCGCTCCAGCTGGAGCACGTCGCTGCCCTTGTCGCCCACCTTCATCTCGCGGAACATCGGCACCGGCCCGTACAGCAGCGTGACCGGCTTGTCGTTCAGCTCGTAGAGGGCGTCGCC
The DNA here is from genome assembly GCF_044744005.1 of Streptomyces sp. NPDC087440. Classification (NCBI taxonomy): domain Bacteria; kingdom Bacillati; phylum Actinomycetota; class Actinomycetes; order Kitasatosporales; family Streptomycetaceae; genus Streptomyces; species Streptomyces sp. NPDC087440. Next base: position 84,669 of record NZ_JBIUXN010000016.1, read on the forward strand.
GAGGCCGAGGGTGCGCCCCTCCGCGGCGGCCACCGTGACGGTGCCCTCGACGACGGCCTTGACGGGGCGGCGCTGGGCGAAGTCCAGCTTGCCGTCGACGGTCTTGGACTGCACCAGGTCGGTGCGCACGACGGTCGCGGTCCCGTTCGGCAGCGCGGGTCCGGCCTGGGCGTCCGCGGCGCCGCCGTCACCGAGGACGAGGACGCCCGTGGTGACGGCGGCGGCCGCAGTCAGCGCGCCGAGGGCGAGGAAGGCGGTGCGGCGCTTCGTCACTGCATGCCGTCCAGACCGGGGAGCAGCTTGGTCTTGCAGGCGTTGCGGGCCTTCTTGTACGCCGGGGAGTTCTGGTCGAGGGCCGGGTTGGCGGGGTTCGGGTCGCCGCCGGGGATGGCGTTGCCGCCGTTCATCTGCGGGTTGGTGAAGCGGGAGACGCCGTTGTCGCGCATGCACTTGGCGTGCGCGAGCATCGATTCGTAGTCCTTCTGATCGTCGCGCTTGGGCTCCGCCGTCATGACGCCCTGGAGTTCGGTGACGCAGACGCCGTTCTTGCCGCCCTTGATGCCCTCGTTGCGGCCAGGCTGCGAGCCGATCTCGTTGATCTTGTCCCAGTCCGGGTAACCGTCGAGGTGGGGGTCGGGGAAGTCCGGGTAACCGCCCTTGGCACGCATGCACTGGACGTACTTCAGCTGGGCGTCGTAGAAGGCGCTCTTGGCGGCGGGCTGGGAGCCGGACGCGGAGTCGGACGTGGAATCGGGCTTGGAGTCGGGCGTCTTCTCGCTCTTCGCCTCGCCGGCGCCGGTCGCGGCGGGGACGTCGGCGATGGCGTCGTCCTTCGTGGGGGCGTCGGTGCCGCCGCAGGCGACGGAGAGAGCGAGGACGGGCACGGCCACGAGGGAGGCCAGGCGGAGCCGGGCGGTGGCGCGGGGAGAGGCCTTGAGGAAGCTCATGCCCCTACGGTCGAGGCCCCGGATGATGGCCCGTCCATGACCACATGATGGGAATGTAACAATGCCCCCGACCTGCGCACGGGACCCGCGTGAGCCCCCGGGACCGGCCCTCTCGTGCGGCATGATCGCCCCATGCCGCATGTGCTTCTGATCGAGGACGACGCGTCCGTACGGGACGGAATGGAGCTGGTGCTGCGCCGTCACGGGTACGACGTGGACACGGCCGCCACCGGCGAGGAGGCCCTCGCCCTGCTGGACGGCGACCGGGGCGCGAAGGTGGAGCTGGTGGTGCTGGACCTGATGCTGCCCGGCCTGGACGGCTTCGAGGTGTGCCGCCGCATCCGCACCCGTACGACGACGCTGCCGGTCATCATGTTGACGGCGCGCGGCGACGACCAGGACATCGTCACCGGCCTGGAGGCGGGCGCCGACGACTACGTGGTCAAGCCGGTCACCGCACCGGTGCTGGAGGCCCGCATCCGGGCGGCGCTGCGGCGTGCGGAACCGTCGCCGCCGGTGCCCGAAGCGGCCGACGGGGGCGGGCTGCACATCGACCGGGCGGGCCTGGTCGTCACCAAGAACGGCACACCGGTGCCGTTGCCTCCCACCGAACTGCGGCTCCTCCTGGAGCTGTCGGCGTCGCCCGGCCGGGTGTTCAGCCGTGAGCAGCTCCTCGCATCGGTCTGGGAGCACACCTTCCTGGGCGACTCCCGGCTGGTGGACGCGGCGGTCGGACGGCTGCGCGCCAAGCTGGAGGACGTACCGGCGAAGCCGAGGTACGTGCAGACGGTGCGCGGTTTCGGCTACCGGTACGGCCCGCTGTGACGCGCGCTTCCCCGCGCACCGCGAAGAGGCGCGCCCCGAAGAGCACCCCGAAGAACGGCACCCCGGCCGGCGTTCCGACCAACGCCCCGAAAAACGGCACTCCTCAAAGACGGTTGCGCCTCCTCGGCGGTCTGCGCACCCGCCTGGTGGTCGCCTTTGTGCTGGTCGCCCTGGTGAGCGCGGTCACCAGCACGGCACTCGCCTACCGGGAGTCACGCACCGCCGTCCTCCAGCGCGCCCAGGACTCCTTCCAGAAGGACTTCCTGGCCCGGGTGAACACCGTCGTCCCCGAGGTCGTCATGCCGCCGGACGTGCGCAGCCTCGCCTCCCTCGCGACGCGCGTCTCCGAGGGGCTCGGCGGCGCCCCGCTGGTCGTCGCCCGCTACCAGGACCTCAAGGCCACCTCCGACTCGCTGGCGGACGACTCGCGGATCTCCCCGCAACTGCGGGCCGCCGTCGCCTCGCAGGACCGCACGAGCTTCCAGCGCGTCCAGTACGAGGGCGAGCCGTACCTCGTGGTGGGCACCCCGGTGACGTACGAGAACAAGCAGTCCTCCGGCCTGGAGGTGTACGCCGCGACCTCGCTGCGCCCCGAACAGGACGACACGACGGGCGTGCTGGACGCCGTGCGCGGCGGCATCCTGCCGGTGGTGCTGCTCGCCGCGATACTGGCGCTGCTGGCCGCCAGGACGGTGCTGCGGCCGGTGCGGGAGCTGGGCCGGGCCACCCGCAGGCTCGCCGAGGGCGACCTCGACAGCCGGGTCGCCGTCCGGGGCGGCGACGAACTCGCCGACCTGGCCCGCGACTTCAACCACACCGCCGAGGAACTGCGCACCTCGGTGGGCGAACTGCGCGAGCAGGAGGCCCGCGCCCGCCGCTTCGTCGCCGACGTATCGCACGAACTGCGCACCCCGCTGGCCGCGATGACGATGGTAGCCACCGTCCTCGACGAGGACGCCGACCAGCTCCCGCCGGACGCCGCGCACGCGGCCCGCACGGTGAGCGCGGAGACGGCCCGGCTGTCGCGGCTGGTGGACGACCTGATGGAGATGTCGCGCTTCGACTCGGGCGCGGCAGCACTGAACGCCGCCGAGATCGACCTGGGCGAGACCGTGCGCTTCTCGCTCGCGCTGCGCGGCTGGACGGACGCGGTGCGCGTCGAACTCCCGGAGAGCGTACGGACGGTGGCCGACCGGCGGCGCATCGACGTGATCGTCGCCAACCTGGTCGGCAACGCGCTGCGGCACGGCGCGCCCCCGGTGACGGTCGCGGTGGGCGCCGAGTGGGACTGGGTGACGGTGACCGTCACGGACTCCGGACCCGGTCTGCCGCCCGAGGTGCTGCCGCACGTCTTCGAGCGCTTCTACAAGGCGGACGCGTCCCGTACGCGCACGGCGGCACGGGACGAGGGCGGCAGCGGTCTCGGCACCGCGATCGCCCTGGAGAACGCGCGCCTGCACGGAGGCACCGTGGAGGTCGCCAACCGCGGGGACGGTGGCACCGGTGCGGTGTTCACCCTGCGCCTGCCGCACCGTCACCCCACAGAGGAGCAGTCCTGATGACCCGTACGCGCACCGGTGCCGGTGCCACCGGCGCAAGTGTGACTTTCGCTGTCGCCTGCGGCCTCCTCCTGTCGCTCACCGCTTGTGGTGTGCAGCCGACGGGTGTCATAGGGGCGGGCGAATCGGCGACGGGACTGACGAAAGGGCTGCGGATCTACTTCGTCTCCCGTGCGGGACGGCTGGAGGGGGTGTCGCGCCCGGACCAGCGGCTGACGGATCTCCAGGGTGCGCTGAAGCTCCTGGGCTCGGGGCCCACCGCCGAGGAGCGAAAGGAGGGGCTCACCTCCGCGATGGACTACCCGCCCTCGTACGACGTGCAGGGCACCGGCGCCAGGGTCGTCCTGCGCAACCCCGGCTCCCCCGCGGACAGCCTGTCGCAGCTCGCCACCGGCCAACTGGTGTGCACCCTGGCGCGCGCGCAGTCGGTGCTGGCCAAGGGGGTGCGCCCGGACGACGTACAGGTGACGTTCGAGGGCGACGGACCGACGGCGGGCCCGTACCGCTGTGCGGCGTACCTGGCGGGCTGAGGCGCACCCCGCAACAGGCTGAGCACGCCCCGCACGGGCCGAGCACGCCCCGCACGGCGCTCACTGCCGGATGCGGCCCCGCTGCGGCGTCTGCCGCCCCGGCACGGACGCACGGTCGGCGGCGGCCGTCCCGTGCTCCCACCCCGCCAGGTCGTTCACCCCGCGCACCCGTGTGGACGTCGTCCGGGGGAACATCTGCTCCGCGCGGTCCGTCACGGCGACGTCCCGGGCCGCCAGCACCGGCAGCAGGGATCCGGCCGTCTCCTCCACCACGTGTTCGGTGGCCTCCGCCAGACGGGTGCCGAGCCTGCTGGCGTACGCCGTCAGGAAGGACTGCCGGAAGGACTTGGTGCGCTTCCTGCCGCCCGCGCGCTGGGCCGCCTCCGCACGGGTCATCGCGGCCGTCCCCTGCACCAGCAGGGAGGTGTACAGCAGCTCCACCGCATCCAGGTCGGCCTCGAAACCGACCACTGTGGAGAACCCGAACTCGCTGTTCCACACCGCCCGGCACCGGTTGGCCGTCGCGACGGCGTCCAGGAGGATCGCCTTCGCCGTCTCGTACGGTGCGTCCACACCGATCCGGCACGCACCAGGACCGGACGCACCCGCCCCCTGTGCGGCGAGGACGGCCTCGTCAATGCTGTGCCGGGCCATCAGCTCCTGCGCCTTCCCGGTGAGCGCCTCCGCCTCCTCCGGGTAGTCGGTGGCCTCCGCCTTGGCGAGCAGGGCGCGGATGCGGGTGAGCATGCGCGGCTCGTCGGGCGACGCCTGCGCCTGTCGTACGCGAGCACCGGCACCGGGCGCAGGCCCGACGGGTTCGATCGACGGCAGCCGGATCAGCAGCCGCAACAGTTCCAGGGCGGCCGTCGCCAGGGAGAACCGGTCGGCCTTCTCGCGCCGGGCGAGCGCGTCCCCGTACGCCTCGTCCCGCTTCCACCAGACGGCGTCCAGGGCGCCCAGCTCGCGCAGTTGTGCCCGCCAGCGCGGCGGAAGCTGTTCCTCGGGGTGCGCGCGCTGCTCGGCGGCGACCAGGTCCCCCAGCAGCCGCACGTGCACGTCGTCGAGGTCGCGGCGTACGAGACGGGCGACGTCGGCGGGCTGCCAGCCCCGGTCCCAGGCCCTGCGTACGAACTCCTCGCCCCGGCGCAGCACTTCGCGCCCCGCGTCCGGCCAGGGGGCGGCGGCCAGCAGGGAGGCGCCGAGGTCGAGGTCGTCGTCGCCGGTGCCGTACAGGGCGGAAAATGCCTGGTCCGCCCCCGGAAAGGCCTCTTCGGTCAACGTCGTCTCTCCTCGGTCGGGCTCACCCCCCTGGTATACCTCGCCCGGCCGCGGAGCCGTCGCTCAGCTGTCCCCGCCCTCCTCGATGAGGCGGCTCACCTCGCGCGCCACGAGCCCGAGCCTGGCCTCCGCGACCAGGGGCACCGCACGCCGCTGCCGCCGTGCCTCGTGCACCGAGATGTCCGCCGTCACCAGGGCGCTCTCCCACTTGGGCGCCTGCGCGACGACCATCCCGCGCGGGTCGACCACCCGCGATCCGCCCCAGAACGATGCACCGTTCTCACTGCCCACCCGGTTCACGAACACCACCCAGCACTGGAGCATGCGCGCGGTGTACGCGAGGAGGCTGTCCCAGTACAGGCCGGTGTCCATGGCCTCCGGGTCGAGCGAGGCGGCACTGTTGGCGGGCACCACGACGACCTCCGCACCGTCCTGGACGGCGATCCAGGGCAGCACCGGCTGCCAGGCGTCGTTGCACACCAGGGTGGCGGCCCGGCCCCGCCCGCCGGGGAGGTCGTACGCGCGCAACGACTGCCCGGGGCTGACGTGCTTGCGCTCCTCCCAGGCGAGGTAGTTGGGGAGGTACAGCTTGCGGTGGGCATGCAGGAGGGTGCCGGCGGTGTAGTACGCGGAGGTGTTGTACGCCCGCATGGAGGTGTACTCGTGGAAGCCCACCACGACGTCCGCCCCCAGGGTGCTCAGTTCCATCAGCCTCGGGTCGCGCGCCTCCACGGAGGTGTCCTGTTTCAGCGCCCCCAGGTGATAGCCGTGCAGGCTGAGCTCGGGGAACACGACGAGGTCGGCGCCCTGGGCGACGGCCTGCCGGATCTGGTCCCGGGCGTGCTCCAGGTTGGCGTCGACGTCGCCGAGGACGCAGTCGGTCTGTGCCAGTGCGACTCGCATGGGGTCGAGCCTGCCAGCGGTCCCGTGCCTCGGCATCCCGAGCCCCGCCGCCCCGTCGGGGCAGCAGCGCCCCACCACTGCGTCAGGGCAGCAGCAGCAGCTTTCCGCGTGCGTGGCCGCCGTCGCTGATCTCGTGGGCCTTCGCGGCCCGCCCCAGCGGCAGCACCTCCGCCACCCGCACCGTCAGCCGTCCCTCGGCCGCCAGCCGCGCCTGCTCGGCCAGCGCCGGGCGCGGGTCGCCCGTGACGCCGCCGGAAAAGACCACCCCGAGGGACTCCGCCGCCTGGTCCGCGATGGTGATCACGCGGTCGGTCGTGCCGCCGAGCAGCTCGATCGCGTCCGGCAGCACCCCGTACCCGGCCGTGTCGTAGACCGCGTCCACGCCCTGCGGGGCGACCTCGCGCACCCGTGCCACGAGCCCTTCCCCGTACGTCACGACCGCGCTCGCCCCCAGGCCGCGGACGTACGCGTGGTTGGCCTCGGACGCCGTGCCGACCACGGTGACGCCCGCCGCCACCGCGAGCTGCACGGCGACCGAGCCGACGGCCCCGGCCGCCCCGTTGACCAGGAGCGTCTCCCCCGCGCGCACCCCCAGCAGGTCCAGCACGCGCTGGGCGGTCTCGCCCGCGACGGGCAGCGAGGCGGCCTGCTCCCAGGTGAGCCCGGCGGGCTTGTGCACCACCTGCGAGGCCACCGCGTACTGGGCGTAGGAGCCGCCCTCCGCCCAGCCCAGCACCTCGTCGCCGACCGCGATGCCGGTGACGCCCTCGCCGACCTCGTCGACGACGCCCGCGACGTCGATGCCCGGCACGGCGGGCAGTTCCGTCGGGATGAAGTCCCGCATCGCACCGCTGCGGATCTTTCCGTCGATCGGGTTCACTCCGGCGGCGGCCACCTTGATGCGTACCTGTCCGGGCCCGGCGTGCACGTCCGCTACAGTGCGCGCGGTCAGTACCTCGGGACCACCGAACCGGTCAAAAACGATCGCTTCCACAGCTGTGTCTCCTCTTGCGTGCCGTTCTGGATGCCCCCCAGCCTGGTGTGCCCCCGGCTCCCGTCCGGCCCTCCCTTCGGACAGTTCCACCTGCCCGAAGGGAGGGCCGCCCCCGCACCGCGCCTGTACGTACGCTGGCTGCATGCCGGAGACAGACCGCTTCACCGTCGCGGAGGCGGAATCACCCGCTGTCCACACCGCCCTCGCCTCCGCCGCACAGGTGGTCCAGGGCCCGCTGCACGAGCTCCAGCACCGGTTGTCGGCGGCGCTGCGCCCCCTGGTGCCGCACCGTGCCGTCGCGGAGATGAGTACGCACTGTGCGCACTCCCCCGTCAAGGCGTACGGCGAGGAGGCGCTGACCTCCCGCATCACCGGCGCGGAGCTGGACGCCCTCGCCACCTCGGTGCGCCCCGGCCACCCGTGGCAGGGCACCGTGCCGCTCGCGGGCGGCGTGCATCCGGTGCTGGCGGTCAGCAGCGCCTTCAGCGGCCTGCGGCCCACCCTGCTCGCCCTGGTGCTCGCCAGGGACGCCCCGCCCCTGCCCGCCGGGACGCTCGCCCTCGTACAGGGAGTGTGGGACCTGGTGACCGCGCACCTGGACCGGGTGGCCACGGAGGCACTGCCGGGGATGATGTCGCAGTCGCGGGCGGTGGCGGGCGAACGGGCGCGCGCCATCGCGGAGTTGAGCGAGGTGCACACGGCGACGCTGACCGGGCTGCTGGGCACCCTGCGCAGTCGCGCCCTGGACGACGCAACGGCACGCGCGCGTGCCGTCGAGCTGGCCGTGGACTCCTTGGTGGAACTGCGCACCGTCGCCGAACGCGACCAGGCCCTGACCGAGGAACCCGCGGCCCAGGCCTTCGACCGGCTCGCCGATTCGCTGCGCCCCCTGCTGCGGCACGGTCCGGTGCGCCTTGAGCTGGCCCCGCCCGCCGAGGACCGCTCGCTGCCCGCGGACGTGGCCCGCACCGCGCGGGCGGTGATGCGCACGGTGCTGCTGGTGGCGCTGGAGCAGGAGCAGGTCACGCGTGTGCAGGTCGGCTGGCAGCTGGACGCCGGTACGGACGAACTGCGGGCGACGGTACGGGACGACGGGCCCGGCACGCTGGGCCGCGAGGCGTTCACGGTGCGCCGGGCGGAGGAGCGGCTGACCGCGCTCGGCGGCCGCCTGGAGGTCGACGCGGTGCCGGGCTGGGGCACCACGGTGACGGCGGCCCTGCCGCTGGGCACGCCCGGCCTGCCGGAGTCCGACCCGCTGTCCGCGCTCGGCCCGCGCGAGCTGGAAGTCCTGGCGCAGCTGGCCCGGGGCCACCGCAACCGGGCCATCGCCGAGGCGCTGCACATCAGCGAGTCGACCGTGAAGTTCCACGTGAAGAACATCCTCAGCAAGCTGAGCGTGGCGACGCGGGGCGAGGCGGCGGCCCTGGCCCACACGCTCCACGTGGTCGCCTGACCCGGACCACTCGCCTGACCCTGACCACTTGCCTGCCCGCCCGACCCACCTCACCTACCTGACCGGCCTGACCTGCGCAAACGCGCAGCTTCGGCCCGATTGTCAGACCCCCCTGCCACACTCGCACCCATGAACGACCGGTGGGCCGTCGCCGCGGCAGAGGGGGGCGGGGCACTGCTCGTCCCGCTCGACCGGGACGGCCGCCCCGCCGCCGAGGTGCGCCACGAAAGCGACCTCGCCGAGGCGGTCCGCTCCCGCCCGGAGGTCGGCCGCTGGGTGTGGCGGTCCACCGCCGAGATCTACCCGCGCCTGCTGGCCGCCGGGGTGCGGGTGGAGCGCTGTTACGACATCGAGGACGCCGAGCTCCTCCTGCTGGGCCACGCGGGCCGCTGGGGCGAGCCCCGTTCGGCCGCCGCCGCGCACGCCCGGCTGCACCACCGCCCCGTACCGCCCGACCCGCCGGTGCGCTCCGTCGACCCCGGCTCGCAGTCCTCCCTCTTCGAGCCGCAGCCCGTGCACGTACCCTTCGACGCCCTCCTGGAGGTGTACGCCGACCAGCACCGACGCCACGACGAGGCCGAACACCCCGGCAGGATGCGCCTGTTGACCGCCTCCGAGTCCGCCGGGATGCTCGTCGCCGCCGAGCTGAACCGGTCCGGCCTGCCCTGGCGGGCCGACGTCCACCGGGCCCTCCTGGACGAACTCCTCGGCGAGCGGTACACGGGCGGCGGCGACCCACGCCGGATGGCGGAACTGGCGGACGAGGTGTCGCGGGCGTTCGGCCGCCGGGTGCGGCCCGAGCTGCCGGCCGACGTGATCAAGGCGTTCGGGCAGGCCGGGATCAAGGTGAAGTCGACCCGGCGCTGGGAGCTGGAGTCCGTCGACCACCCGGCGGTGGAGCCCCTGATCGCGTACAAGAAGCTCTACCGCATCATGACCGCGCACGGCTGGGGCTGGCTCCAGGACTGGGTGCGCGACGGCCGCTTCCACCCGGAATACCTGCCGGGCGGCACGGTCACCGGACGCTGGGTGACCAACGGCGGCGGCGCCCTCCAGATCCCCAAGGTGATCCGCCGTGCGGTGGTCGCCGACCCCGGCTGGCGGCTGGTGGTGGCCGACGCCGACCAGATGGAGCCGCGCGTGCTGGCCGCGATCTCCCGCGACCCCGGCCTGATGGACGTGGCCGGACAGAGCGGCGACCTCTACAAGGCGGTCTCCGACCGGGCCTTCTCCGGCGACCGCGAAGCGGCCAAGATCGCGGTGCTGGGCGCCATATACGGCCAGACCTCGGGCGACGGCCTGAAGAACCTGGCCGCGATGCGCCGAAGATTCCCGCGCGCCGTCGCGTACGTGGACGACGCGGCCCGCGCGGGCGAGGAGGGCCGTCTCGTACGGACCTGGCTCGGCCGGACCTGCCCTCCGGCGGCGGGGGCGGACGACGATGTCGGCGAGGCGGGCCTGCCTCAGGAGGCCGACCTCGAACCAGCCTCGGGGGATGCGGAGTTCACCCCGGGATACGCCTCCCGGAACAACCGCGCCCGGGGCCGCTTCACCCGCAACTTCGTCGTCCAGGGCAGTGCTGCGGACTGGGCGCTGCTGGTGCTCGCGGCCCTGCGGCAGTCACTGCACCAGGCCGGGATGAAGGCCCAGCTGGTCTTCTTCCAGCACGACGAGGTGATCGTGCACTGCCCCGCCGAGGAGGCGCAGGCGGTCGCGGAGGCGATCCGCGCGGCCGGTGATCTGGCCGGACGGATCGCCTTCGGGGAGACACCGGTGCGGTTCCCGTTCACGGTGGCGGAGGTGGAGTGTTATGCCGACGCCAAGTGAGCTCGTACGGCCATCCCCGGTGCGACGGTCACTTCCACCAGGTGGAGCTGAGCGCGATCGCCTTGAGCTGCTCGGCGGTGAGTGCGGGCTGTTTGCGGGTGGGCGCGGAGTGCTGGGTGTCGGAGTTGAAGGCGGAGATCACGACGCGTCGGCCGTCCGGCTTGATGGTGTCGACGGTGAGCTGCACGATCCCCGGGACGCCCTTGTCGCCGTCGCCCCGGGTCACGGTGACGGCGGTACCGTCCGGCTCGGTCGGGGTCTGGCCGCCGAGCGCGTCGCCCATGCCGACCTGCGCGTTGACCTCGACGAGGCTGCCGCCCCTGCCGTCGTTGACGACCACACTGGCGAACCCGTCCTGGCCGGACTTGTCGCTGAGCGTCATCCCCTGCGGCAACAGGGCGGCCAGGGACCTCTGCATCTTCTCGACGCTCGGCTCGCCCGGTATACCGACGTCACCTGCGGGCTTCGCCGCGGGGAGGGCGTCCGTGACGGTGCGCCACGCACCGTCCGTCGTCAGCTTCTTCAACCGGCCCGGGTCCAGGGGCGGGTCGATGCGGCTGACCGGCTTGTCCTTCTCGGCGGGCGCGTTGTGCTCGCTCACGTCGACGACCAGACCGTCCGGGGTGACCAGGGTGGCCCGCCACTCCTTGGCCTCGCCGGTGTTGCGCACGTACCTCTGGAGCAGCATGAAGTCCGAGCCGTCGGAGAGCTTTTCGCTCCTGCACGCGTCGAAGCGCACGTAGGCCCTGGCCGGGCAGGTAACCATGTCTCGGGCCATCTGGCTCTTGGGGTCGGTCCGCGTGATGCCGAGCATGACGGCCGCCTTGCCCTTCCCCTCGTCGAAGACCGCGGAGACCATCGGGCTGTCCGCGATCCCCTGCGTCGATTCCGTCCCCCGGGCCTCCACCTGGGTCAGTTCGCCGCGCGGCATCAGGCGCTTGAAGGTGTCGGTCATCCAGGCGCGAGTGATGGGGTGCGTGGTGCCGGTCGCCTTGTCCGCCTTGCCGTTGCCGTCGCCCTTGCCGTCGCCCTTGCCGTCGCCGTTGCCGTCGCCCTTGCCCGAGCCCTCGGCCTTACCCGTCTCGTTCCTGCCGCCCCCCTCGGCCTTGCCCTCGCCCGAGGTCCGCTCCACCGACGGCACGGGTGCCGCCACCTCCCCCCGACCGCCGGAGCCCCCGATCAGGCCGCCCGCCCACGCCCCGCCCACGCCCACCAGCGCCAGCGCGGCCACGCTGCCGGCGATCGCGCCGGCCCGGCGGCGGCGCAGGGTGCGCCGGCCCTTGGCCAGGCCGGTGTCGGCGAGGCGCTGCTGGTCGGTGGGGAAACTGTCGCCGGTGCGCCGCAGCGCCTGACCGAGTTCGTCCTCGAAAGGTGGCATGGCAAACCCCCGTCATGGGTGTCGTGTCGTCCTGTCGTCATGGAAAGCCCTGGTCGGGAAGTGGGTGGGGCGGGGTCCCGTCACCCCGAGGCGAACGCGACCAGGCTGCCGCCCAGCTGCTCGCGCAGTTTCGCCAGCGCCCGCGTGGTCCGGGTCCGTACCGCCGCCGAGCTCACATTCATCGCGTTGGCGGTCTCCTCGATGCTGCAGTCCTCCCAGTACCGCAGCACGATCACCGCCCGGTCCTTCGGCGCGAGCCGCCCCAGCGCCTCAAGGAGGGTCAGCCGCAGCTCCGGATCACCACCCGGAGGGCCCGCTCCGTCCGGGAGTTCGCCCACCGGACGCTCGGACGCCGCGCGCCGTCGCTGCTGGCTGAGGAAGGTCCGTACGAGAACGGTCTGGGCGTACGCCGCGGGATTGTCTATCCGCGAGATCCGGCCCCACAGGGCGTACATCCGACCCAGCGTCTCCTGGGTGAGGTCCTCGGCGAAGTGGGTGTCACCGCTGGTCAACAGGCATGCCGACCGGTAGAGATGACCGCTCCTGACCGTCGCGAACTCCAGATACTCCGCGTCGCGCCGCATCCCCCGCATCGGTCCCCACCCTTCCGCGCCGCCCGCCCACACTTCATTGACGCGATGGGCCCGGCGGAATGTTTCACCCGCATTCGCGGCGACGTGTGGGGTACGCGGGACGCATGCACGCACACGGCACCGAAAGCATCCAAACGGAGCTCGCCACCACCGGGCTCGCCGCGTCCCGCGACCTGATGGTGGGCATCGCCCCGTTCGTGATCGGTCTTGTGATCGTGGCGGTGCTCATAGGTGCCGTGGTGCTGGGTATCCGCGTCAAGAAGCGTGAGCCCGCCGCACCGCGCCCGGAGGAACAGCCGCGCGCCCCCGAGCGGGACCATCCGCCCGGCGTGGTGCACGAGCACCCGGAGCCGCACGAGCTCCCGCAGGACGGCGTCCGCCGCACCCCGCATCATCTGGGCGGCCCCGGCCCCGACGCCTGACCGGCCGCCCCGGGCCCAAGCCCAACAACGTGAACGACACGAACAACACGAACCACAGGAGGACCACCACCATGGCCACCCCCACCCACACTCCCACCACCTCCACCCACACCCCCGCCCACACCACCCGCCCCACCCACACCGCCCCCATGATCAAGAGCACGCTCCCCGAGACCGCCCGCCAGATCACCGGCATCGCGCTCCAGGGCGCGCTGGTCGACCTGCTGGACCTCTCCCTGCTGGCCAAGCAGGCGCACTGGACGATCGTCGGCCCGCGCTTCCGCTCGCTGCACCTCCAGCTCGACGAGATCGTCGCCACGGCACGCTCCTACGCGGACACCGTCGCCGAACGCGCCTCCGCCATCGGCATCGCCCCCGACGGCCGGGCGGGATCCGTCGCCGCGAGCAGCAAGCTGCCGCAGCCCGAGGCGGGCTGGATAGCCGACAACGACGTGGTATCCCTGCTGGTCGAAGCACTGGGCGGCATCATCGAGCGGATGCGCGAGCGCATCGCCGCGACCGACAAGCAGGACCCGGTGACCCAGGACCTCTTCATCTCCCTGACGGCAGAGCTGGAGAAGCAGCACTGGATGTTCCAGGCGGAAAACCGCTGAGGCACCGGGCAGCAGGCCCCCGCCCGCAGCACCTCGCCCCGTGGGCCGCGCACGCTGAGGATGCGCGGCCCACGCCCCTGTGCGTACCTGGGAGGGACGGAAAAGGAGCCCGCCCCATGTCGCAGCAGACGTCTTCGCAGCCCCTGCCGCAGCAACCGCTGGTCCCCGCCCACACCACCGGCGACTCCGGCCTGGTAATCCCGTACGGACAGGCCGGTGACCTGCCGGTTCTCGCCCTGTACGAGGATTTCCGCTGCCCGTACTGCGCCGCCCTGGAGCAGACGTCGGGCCAGGTGATCCGGGGCTTCGCGGACGCGGGGCGGCTGCGCCTGGAGTACCACTTCGCGGCGTTCCTGGACGGAATGCTCGGCGGGCGCGGCTCCGCGACGGCCCTGAGTGCGGCGGGCGCCGCGATCAACGAGAGCCAGGCCGATTTCAAGACCCTGCACGAGGCTCTCTACGCCCAGCAGCCCGACGAAAGCGTCGACTCCTACGGCGACCCGTCCGTCCTGCTCCGCGTCGCGGAATCGACGGGCCTCACCGCCCCCGCCTTCCGCGAAGCCGTCTCGTCCGGCACCTACGCCCCGTGGGCCGCGTCCGTCGCCGACGCCTTCGGCCGCAGCGGCGTACGCGGCACGCCGACCGTCCGCCTGGGTGAGACGTCGATCCACGGCTTCGACCGCACGGGCCGACCGCTCCCGGCACCCGAGATCACCACCCAGATCGAGGCGGCACTGACCCGCTAGGGAGAGGCACCGGGCTGTTCCACTCCCCGCCGCCCCCTGACACTCTGTGTACATGGCAGCAGTGGCAGAGGTCTTCTTCCGTCGGCTGAGCAGGTGGCAGGCGGACCAACAGCGGGAATCCATCGCCGACTTGTACGAGAAAACGTACCGCGAGACCGGCGCCCCGCCCCGTCCGCCGTCCACAGGCGCCCGCATCTCATACGACAAAAGCCCCCGCGCAACCGCCCCCACCCAGGCCTTCCACGACCGCACCGCCTTCCTCGACCGCTTCTCCGCCGACGTCCAACGCCCCGGCTTCGACATGCTCATCGCGAGCTCGGCGACCGTGCTGGTCGGCTGCATCTACGGCTACCTGCCCGACCGACAGGGCTCCTGGTGGTACGGCCGCCACGACATCGCCCCCGCAACGCTCGGCCAACTCGCCGACTCCGGCCGGATCTTCAACGTCGCGGAACTGATGGTCGCCCCTTCCCACCGCCGCCGAGGCGTGGCCGAGGAACTCCAGGACCGCCTGCTCGTACGCGTCGACGCCGAGCTCGTCACCACCCTCATCGAACCCACCAACACGGTGGCCAAAGCGGCCTACGAATCCTGGCACTGGCACCCCACCGACACCCTCCCCGCCGCCAACGGCCGCCCCGCCCTGGAAGTCTGGACCCGCCCGCCCCGCCCCCACACCCAGCATTGACCGGCACAGCGGGCAAAACCCCGCCGCCCCCGACCCGGGCCGCACTGGGTGGCGCTCCGGCACACAACCGGCACACAACAGAAAACCCCAGGTCGGAAACTTCCGACCTGGGGTTCTTCTGAGCCGCCTTCGGGATTCGAACCCGAGACCTACGCATTACGAGTGCGTTGCTCTGGCCAACTGAGCTAAGGCGGCACCGCTGCGTTCACACCATGGTGCGATCAGCAGCGGAGCCAAGTCTACACAGTTTCCGGGGGTGCTCCGCACACCCCCGGAATCGGGGACTCCGTGCAGGTCAGTGACGGGTCACTGACGGCTCAGTGGCGGGTCAGTGGCGGGTCAGGAGCACTGCTTGCCGTCCTTCGGAGGGGTGCCCTCCAGGAGGTAGGTGTTGATCGCCGTGTCGATGCAGTCGCTGCCCCGGCCGTACGCGGTGTGGCCGTCGCCGTCGTAGGTGAGGAGAGTGCCGGTGGCGAGCTGGTTGGCGAGGGACTTGGCCCACTTGTACGGGGTGGCCGGGTCGCGGGTGGTGCCGACCACGACGAGCGGGGCGGCGCCCTTCGCCTCGATGCGGTGGGCGGAGCCGGTGGGCTTGATCGGCCAGGACGCGCAGTTCAGGGAGGCCCAGGCGAGGCCCTCGCCGAAGACCGGGGAGGCCTTCTCGAAGGCGGGGAGGGCGGACTTCACGTCGTCGGGGGAGGTGAAGGCGGGGGGCAGGTCGAGGCAGTTGACGGCGGTGTTGGCGTACATGAGGTTGGCGTACTTGCCGCTGCCGTCGCGCTCGTAGTAGCTGTCGGCGAGGGCGAGCAGGCCGTTGCCGTCGCCCTGCTGGGCGGAGGCGATGCCGTCGCGGAGCTGCGGCCAGGCCCCTTCGTCGTACATCGCGGCGATCGCGCCCGTGGTGGCGAGGGCCTCGCCGAGCGGGCGGTTCTTGTCCTTGGTGGGGACGGGCTTGGCGTCGAGCGCCTTGAAGAGGGTCTTCAGGCGGGTGCCGGCCTCGGCGGGGGTGCCGGTGCCGAGCGGGCAGTCCTTCTGCTTGACGCAGTCGGCGGCGAAGGACTGGAAGGCGGTCTCGAACCCGGCGGTCTGGTCGCGGTTCATGTCCCGGGCGGCCAGGGAGGGGTCCATCGCGCCGTCGAGGACGAGGCGGCCGGTGCGGTCGGGGAAGAGTTCGGCGTACGTCGCGCCCAGGAAGGTGCCGTACGAGGCCCCGACGTACTGGAGCTTCTTGTCGCCGAGCACCTCGCGCAGGACGTCCATGTCGCGGGCCGCCTCGACGGTGGAGACGTGCGGGAGGATCTTCGCGGAGCGCTCCTCGCAGCCCTTCGAGAACTTCTCGTACGCCGTGGTCAGCTTCGTCACCTCGGCCGCGTCGTCCGGCGTCTGGTCGACCTGCGTGTGCGCGTCCATCTCGGGGCCGGTCAGGCACTCGACGGGCTCGCTGCGAGCGACGCCGCGGGGGTCGACGGCGACCATGTCGTAGCGGGCGCGGACCGGTGCCGGGTAGCCGAGGGCCGCGTACGCCTGGAGGTAGCCGATCGCGGAACCGCCCGGTCCGCCCGGGTTGACCAGCAGCGATCCGATCCGCTTGCCGGGCCCGGTGGCCTTCTTGCGGGCGACCGCCAGCTTGATGTCGCCGGCGGACGGCTTCGCGTAGTCGAGCGGCGCCTTCATCGTCGCGCACTCGAAACCGGGGGCGCCGCACTCCCGCCAGCTCAGCTTTTGGGAGTAGTACGGGGCCAGGGCCGCCCGGTCGACGGCCTTCCCCGTACTCTGCGCGGCGGTCGACACCGTCCGGCTCGGCGGCGACGAGGCCCCCGAACCGGTGGAGCAGCCCGCGATCAGCAGACCGGTCGCGGCGAACAGGGTGGCGGAGGAGCGGAGCAGGCGCCTGGAGTTCATGTTCGGAGCGTAGTGGGATTGTTACCTGGGGTGCGTCCTGGAGGCGGTCAGTTGCCCGTACGAGTGAGGCCGTCAACCCGGGGCCGAAGCTGGGGCGTCGTCGGTCCGGGGCGTCGTCCGTCCGGGCCCGCCGCCCGTGCCTCCTCAGCCCGCCCGCAGGGACACCGCCATGGCTTCGACGGCGAGGAGGGGGGCGACGTTGCGGTCCAGGGCGCGGCGGCAGGCGATGATCGCCTCGATGCGGCGCAGCGTGCGCTCGGGGGTGGAGTCGCGGGCGATGCGGTCCAGCGATTCGCGTACGTCCTCGTTGGCGAGGGCGACCGAGGAGCCCAGCTGGAGGGCGAGGACGTCGCGGTAGAAGCCGGTGAGGTCGGAGAGGGCCAGGTCGAGGCTGTCGCGCTGGGTACGGGTGGAGCGGCGCTTCTGGCGGTCGGCGAGCTCCTTCATCGCGCCCGCCGTGCCGCGCGGCATCCGGCCCCCGGCGGCCGCGCCGAGGGCGGCCTTCAGGTCCTCGGTCTCCTTCTCGTCCACGTCCTCCGCGACCTGCTTGGCGTCCTCACCGGCCGCATCGACCAGCTCCTGGGCGGCCTTGAGGCAGCCGCCGATGTCGTCCACGCGCAGCGGGAGGCGCAGGACGGTGGCGCGGCGGCTGCGGGCCCGTTCGTCGGTGGCCAGGCGGCGGGCGCGGCCGATGTGGCCCTGGGTGGCGCGGGCCGCGGTCATGGCGGCGTCGGGCTCGATGCCGTCCCGGCGGACGAGGACGTCGGCGACGGCGGCGACGGAGGGGGTGGTGAGGGTGAGGTGGCGGCAGCGGGAGCGGATGGTGGGCAGCACGTCTTCGAGGGAGGGCGCGCAGAGCAGCCACACCGTGCGGGGGGCGGGCTCCTCGACGGCCTTCAGGAGGACGTTGCCCGCGCCCTCGGTGAGGCGGTCGGCGTCCTCCAGGACGATGACCTGCCAGCGGCCCACTGCAGGGGAAAGCTGGGCGCGGCGGACCAGGTCGCGGGTCTCCTTGACGCCGATGGAGAGCAGGTCGGTGCGGACGATCTCGACGTCCGCGTGCGTGCCGATGAGGGTGGTGTGGCAGCCGTCGCAGAACCCGCAGCCCGGGTCGGCGCCCAGGGCGCGGTCCGGGCTCGTGCACTGGAGGGCGGCGGCGAACGCGCGGGCGGCGGTGGAGCGGCCGGAGCCGGGGGGGCCGGTGAACAGCCAGGCGTGTGTCATCTTCGACGCCTCGGCGGCCGTTTCGCCCGCGGACTGGGCGGTGACCTGGGCGTCGGCGTCCTTGGCCGCGCCGGCCAGCTGCTTCTGGACGCGCTCTTGGCCGACGAGGTCGTCCCATACGGTCATGGCCGCTCCCTGCACTTGCGGGCCCCGGGGTGGGGCTGGGTTCCCATTGTGGGTGACGGCACTGACAGTCGGGGACGGGCCGCTTGGGCGCGGGCGGTTCGGTGGCACCCCGAGGGCCCCCGGGGCCCGGGTGGGGCGGGGGCCCGGGTCGGGGCGGGATGCTGCGTGAGGGCTCGGTCGGGGCGGCACCCGGTGCCGGGGCGGATTTCTCCCCTCCCCGCCCCTTCCCGTAACCCTGCGGGGCTGTTGCACGGTTCCGTGCGGGTGCGTTGTGGCTGGTCGCGCAGTTCCCCGCGCCCCTGGAATGCCTGCCCTTCGGGCGGCATTCCAGGGGCGCCAGGCACATCAGCCCGGGCAGGGCGTGGGGGGCTTAGCCCCATCAGGGCGTAGCCCCATCAGGAACAGCAGCCCACCCACACCCCGCAGGCACCGGGCAGCGCCGCACCTACCTCCGGCCGCGGCCCTTGGGGCCCTTGCCCTCGTCGTCCTTCGGGGACCCTCCGAGCAGCTCGTCCGCCAGCGACGGCAGGTCGTCCAGCGGGGTCTCCTCCGCCCAGTCCGAGCGCCGCCGCGGCCGACGTTCCGCCTCGTCCGGGTCGACCTGCGGCAGCTCCCGCGTACGGTCCTCCTCGGGCTCGTCCCGGAAGTACCCCGGGGGCACCCGGTCCGCCGGTCCCGCGTCCCGTACAGGAGGCAGCACGGCGGTCTCGTCCGCCGCCGGGCCCGCGTCCCGTACGGGAGGCAGCACCGTGGTCTCGTCCGCCGCCGGTCCCCCCTCCCGTACCGCAGGAAGCACGGTGGTCTCGTCCGCCGCACCCCCGTCCCGTACCGCAGGAAGCACCGTCGTCTCCGTCGCCGAGTCCGCAGGGCCCTTCGTCAGGTCCAGCCGGACGATCGGCGTCGGCACGGTGGTCTCGTTGTCCGTCTCCGGCACCCGCTGCTGGGGGCGGGGCGCCACAGCGGCCGCCGTCGCCGAAGCAGTCGCCGCAGCCGCGGAGGCCGCCGCCGCAGCGGCCGCAGCCGCGCGGGCCTCCTCCGCCTTCAGCAGCGCCTCCTCCGCCTTGCGCTGCTTCTCCCGGCGGCGTTCCTCCGCCTCGGCGCGCAGCCGCGCCTCCTCCTCGGCCTGCTTGCGCAGGCGCTCCTGCTCGGCCGCGCGCGCCTTGGCCTCGGCCTCGCGGCGCACCCGCTCCTCCTCGGCCTGCCGACGCGCCTCCTCGGCACGCTGCCTGGCCTCCTCGGCCTGACGCTCCGCCTCGCGGCGCCGCGCCTCCTCGATCTCGCGGCGCTTGCGCTCCTCCTCCTCGGCGCGCAGCCGGGCGAGCTGTTCCTGCCGCTCGCGCTCGATGCGCTCCTCCTCGGCCTTGCGGGCGGCCTCCTCCTCGGCGAGGCGTCGCGCCTCCTCCTCGGCGGCCTTGCGCGCGGCCTCGGCGGCGGCGATCTCCTGCTCCGACATCGGCAGCATCCGGTCGAGCCGGTGACGTACCACCGTGGTGACCGCCTCGGGCTCCTGACCTGCGTCGACGACCAGGTAGCGGCTCGCGTCGGACGCCGCCAGCGTCAGGAATCCGGCGCGCACGCGCGCGTGGAACTCCGGCGGCTCCGACTCCAGCCGGTCCGGCGCCTCGGTGAACCGCTCGCGCGCCGTCTCCGGCGACACGTCCAGCAGAACCGTCAGATGCGGTACGAGTCCGTGGGTCGCCCAGCGCGACATGCGGGCGATCTCGGTCGGCGCCAGGTCACGGCCCGCGCCCTGATAGGCCACGGACGAGTCGATGTACCGGTCGGTGATCACTACGGCACCGCGCTCCAGCGCCGGACGTACGACGGAATCCACGTGCTCGGCCCGGTCGGCGGCGTACAGCAGCGCCTCCGCGCGGTTCGACAGGCCCGCGCTCGACACGTCCAGCAGGATCGACCGCAGCCGCTTGCCGATCGGCGTCGCGCCCGGCTCCCGGGTGACGACGACCTCGTGGCCCTTGGCCCTTATCCAGTCGGCCAGCGCCTTCGCCTGTGTCGACTTTCCGGCACCGTCGCCGCCCTCCAGGGCGATGAAGAACCCGGTCGTGGACGGTGCCTGCTCGGGCTCGCCGCCCCGCAGCGCCTCGCGCAGGTCCCGGCGCAGCGGTACGCCCTGCCGGTCGTCCGTTTTTGCGAGTACGAGTGCGGCCACGGGCAGGAGCAACGCCCCGACCAGCATCAACGTGTACCCGGCCCCGCCTCCTTGTACGAAGACGAAGCTTCCGCTCTCCAGCCGGTGCAGCCCGATCGCGGCGGCCAGCAGGGGCCCGGCGAGCATGCCGAGCGCCCCGCTGACCCGTACGACGGCCTGGAGGTGCTCGGTGGTGCGGGCCTGCCGGAAGTCCTCGGTCTCCAGGTCGAGCAGGGTGTGCGCGCTGTTGGCGGCGACCCCGGCGGCGTACCCCGCGAGCAGCGCGAGGAGGAGCACGGTGGTGGTGTCCGGCACCAGGCCCATGGCCAGCAGCGCGACACCGGCGACGGCGACCGCGAGGGACAGCAGACGGCGGCGCGAGAACGTGGGGAGGACCTTGGCGGCCGTACGAATGCCGAGCCCGGTGCCCGCGGCGAGCGCCAGCACCAGCAGCGCGAAGGTCGCGCCCCCGCCGCCGAGGTCCTGCGCGTGCAGTACGGAGACGGCGGCCGCGGCGGCGATCGCCCCGGTCACGGCACCGCCCGCCAGCACCAGAAGCGGAATGGCGCCGGTGCGGCCCTTGTCGGGGCCGTTGCCGGTGCTGGGCCTGCGCAGGCCCTCCAGCGGGGAGCGCGGACGCGGGGTGTGCGCGTCGGGCAGCTCCAGGAAGACGAGGGTGGAGAGGGAGGCCGCGAAGAGGCCCGCCGCGACGTACGAGGCAAGGGCCGCCTGGTGGCTGGAGAACCACCCGAGCCCGGTGCCGAGCAGTCGTCCGAGCAGCGTCGCGACGAGGAGCGCGGCTGCGGCGAGGGGGATCGCCGCGAAGTTCGTACGGAGCGTGAGGCGGCGCAGCGCCCCCAGGTGATCCGGAAGCGGACGTACCGCATCGCCCTCGATGGGCGGGGTGGGCAGCAGGGCCGGGGCGGCGCTCTCGTGCGCCACCGACCAGAACCGCTCGGCGACACCCGCGATGAACACCGTCACCAGCAGCATCGGCGTCGCCCTGTCCGGCATCCAGCCGATCCACAGCGGCGCGACCACCAGCAGCGCGAGCCGCAGGCCGTCGGCGGCGAGCATGGCCCAGCGCCGGTCGAGCGGGCCGCCGGGGGCGACCAGTGCGGAGACGGGGCCGAGCAGTACGGCGCCGAACAGCAACGTGGCGAGCAGACGCGCGCCGAAGACCGCGGCGACCACGAAGGCGGCACCGCGATAGTCACCGCCGAACACCGCCCGGGGGCCGGCGGCCTCCAGCGTCAGCAGGACAAGTACGAGTAGGGCGAGAGCATCCCCGACACCGCTGACGAGCTGTGCGCTCCACAGCCGTTTCAACGGCTGGTGGCGCAGAAGAGCCCGTACGGCTCGCTCGCGTGAGTCTGCGGCTAGTGCGTCGGAGGTGGGGCTCACGACCGTTGGCTGCTCGGCTCGCGTCATCCCGCCAGCCTATCCGCAGTGCGCGGGGCACATGCGCGGGTCTTCGAACGGATGTGTGCGTGCGGAGTGGGGTGGGGCGGGGTGCGGTTCAGGCCGCTGCACGGGGCGGAGGTTCCGTGCGGGTGCGCCGTGGCTGGTCGCGCAGATCCCCGCGCCCCTGATGGCATGCCCTCCGGGCAACCATCCCCCGCCCCCTTGGGCGGCGGGGCCGCCCCCCGGGGGCGGGACGGGCGGGCAAGGGGGCGGCCCGCCCGATACGGGCCCGCCCCGATTCCGCCCTCTGCCCGCACCCCACAGGGGGCCGAGCCCTACTCCGCGGGCGCCGCCGTCGCCTTCTTCGCCGGCGCCTTCTTCGCGGCAGCGGTCTTCTTCGCCGCCGTCGCAGAAGAGGCCGTCTTCTTCGCCGCCGTCTTCTTCGCGGCAGCCTTCTTCGCCGGAGCCTTCTTCGCCGCCTTCTTGGCGACCTTCTTCGCCGGCCCCTTCGCCCGCTTCTCCGCCAGCAGCTCGTACCCGCGCTCGGGAGTGATCTCCTCCACACTGTCGCCGGACCGCAGCGTCGCGTTCGTCTCGCCGTCGGTCACGTACGGGCCGAAACGACCGTCCTTGACCACGACCGGACGCTCGCTCACCGGGTCCGTGCCCAGCTCCTTGAGCGGCGGCTTCGCGGCCGCCCGCCCGCGCTGCTTGGGCTGCGCGTAGATCGCGAGGGCCTCCTCGACCGTGATCGAGAAGAGCTGGTCCTCGGTCTCCAGCGACCGCGAGTCCGTGCCCTTCTTGAGGTACGGCCCGTACCGCCCGTTCTGTGCGGTGATCTCGACGCCCTCGGCGTCGGCACCGACCACGCGCGGCAGCGACATCAGCTTCAGCGCCTCGACCAGCGTCACCGTGTCCAGCGACATCGACTTGAACAGCGAGGCGGTCCGCGGCTTCACCGCGTTCTTGCCGGTCTTCGGCGTTCCCTCGGGCAGGATCTCCGTCACGTACGGGCCGTAACGCCCGGCCTTCGCGACGATCTGCCGCCCGGTCTCCGGGTCCGCGCCCAGCTCGAAGTCGCCGCTCGGCTTGGCCAGCAGCTCCTCCGCGTACTCCACGGTCAGCTCGTCCGGAGCCATGTCGTCCGGAACGTCGGCGCGCTGGTGGCCCTCGGCGTCCTTCTCACCACGCTCGATGTACGGCCCGTACCGGCCGACGCGCAGCACGATCCCGTCGCCGACGGGGAACGACGAGATCTCGCGGGCGTCGATCGCCCCGAGGTCCGTCACCAGCTCCTTGAGACCGCCGAGGTGGTCGCCGTCGCCGTTCCCGGCGTCCGAGGCGGCGCCCGTGGCCTCGCCCTCACCGAAGTAGAACCGCTTCAGCCACGGCACGGACTGGGCCTCGCCCCGCGCGATGCGGTCGAGGTCGTCCTCCATCTTGGCGGTGAAGTCGTAGTCGACGAGCCGCCCGAAGTGCTTCTCCAGCAGGTTGACCACGGCGAACGACAGGAACGACGGAACCAGCGCCGTCCCCTTCTTGAACACGTACCCGCGGTCCAGGATCGTCCCGATGATCGAGGCGTACGTCGAAGGACGCCCGATCTCGCGCTCTTCCAGCTCCTTGACCAGCGAGGCCTCGGTGTACCGCGCAGGCGGCTTGGTCGCGTGGCCGTCGACCGTGATCTCCTCGGCGGCCAGCGCGTCGCCCTCGGCGACCTGCGGCAGCCGGCGCTCGCGGTCGTCCAGCTCCGCGTTCGGGTCGTCGGCGCCTTCGACGTACGCCTTCATGAAGCCGTGGAAGGTGATCGTCTTGCCGGAGGCGGAGAACTCGGCGGTGCGGCCGTCGGAGGCCTGCCCAGCGATCTTGACCGTGACCGAGTTGCCGACCGCGTCCTTCATCTGGGAGGCGACGGTCCGCTTCCAGATCAGCTCGTACAGCTTGAACTGGTCGCCGGTCAGACCCGTCTCGGCGGGGGTGCGGAAACGATCACCCGACGGGCGGATCGCCTCGTGCGCCTCCTGCGCGTTCTTGACCTTCCCGGCGTACGTGCGCGGCTTGTCCGGCAGGTACGCGGCGCCGTAGAGCTGCGTCACCTGGGCGCGGGCGGCGGTGATCGCCGTGTCCGACAGGGTGGTGGAGTCCGTACGCATGTAGGTGATGAAGCCGTTCTCGTACAGCTTCTGGGCCACCTGCATGGTCGACTTCGCGCCGAACCCGAGCTTGCGGGACGCCTCCTGCTGGAGGGTCGTCGTACGGAACGGGGCGTACGGCGAGCGGCGGTACGGCTTGGACTCGACCGAGCGCACCGCGAAGGAGGAGTCGGCGAGGGCGGCGGCCAGCGCGCGGGCGTTCGCCTCGTCCAGGTGCAGGACGTCGCTCTTCAGTTGTCCGGCCGCGCTGAAGTCACGGCCCTGGGCGACGCGCCTGCCGTCGACCGTCGTCAGGCGGGCGACCAGAGAGGACGGGTCGGAGGCGTCCCCGGCGCGTCCGGTGGAGAACGTACCGGTGAGGTCCCAGTACTCAGCAGAACGAAAAGCGATGCGCTCGCGTTCCCGGGCGACCACGAGGCGTGTCGCGACGGACTGGACACGGCCCGCCGAGAGCTTCGGCATGACCTTCTTCCACAGGACCGGCGAGACCTCGTAGCCGTACAGCCGGTCGAGGATGCGGCGCGTTTCCTGGGCGTCGACCATCGGCTTGTTCAGCTCGCGCGGGTTCGACACCGCCTCGCGGATCGCGTCCTTGGTGATCTCGTGGAAGACCATCCGGTGGACCGGGACCTTGGGCTTCAGGACTTCCTGCAGGTGCCACGCGATGGCTTCGCCCTCGCGGTCCTCATCGGTGGCGAGGAAGAGTTCGTCCGACTCGGCCAGCAGGTCCTTGAGCTTCTTGACCTGTGCCTTCTTGTCGGAGTTCACGACGTAGATGGGCTGGAAGTCGTGCTCGACGTCCACGCCCAGGCGGCGCACCTCGCCCGTGTACTTGTCGGGCACCTCGGCGGCGCCGTTCGGGAGGTCACGGATGTGCCCGACGCTCGCCTCGACTACGTATCCGGGGCCGAGGTAGCCCTTGATCGTCTTCGCCTTGGCAGGCGACTCGACGATGACGAGTCGGCGGCCGCCCTGTGCGGTCTCGCTGGTCGGGGACAACTTGGCTCTTCTCTCCGGTCGACACTCAGTGGTCACAGTCGTGGTCGTGTGCGCCCGGCGGACGGACCCGTCCGGACGCTTAACGCTGCGGAGTGTGACGGTACATCCCGTCCTCGTGTCAAACGGCAAAAGCCCGAAAGCCCGCAACGGCCACCTGAGAGACGGTAACCCGACAATCGCCATTCCTGCCGCCCGGACCGCCCCACCGCCCCCGTACGGGTCCCTCCTGGGCGGCCCGCCGCAGGAGGGCAAGCCCCCTCATCACGGCCGCTCCGACACGGCCACACCACCCCTCGGGCTCCGCCCTCATCCCCCTCGGGCTCCCGTTCGCCATCCTCCCTGGGCTCCGCCCCCCTCTTCCCCTAGCCCCCTTGGGCGGCGGGGCCACCCTCCCCCCCGCTTCCCCCGTAGCCCCCTTGGGCGGCGGGGCCGCCCCCCGGGGGCGGGACGGGCGGGCAAGGGGGCGGCCCCTCCCGCTCCCGGCCCACCCGGGTGCCGCCCCTGGCCCAGCCCCTGTACCGGACGCGCGTCCAAAGGGGCCCGGCCCGCCCCCGTACCGGACATGCGGCCCCGCCCGGCCCGGGCAAGAGAGGCCCCGGACCCGCCCCTTTCCCTAAAGCGCTCGCCGCGCGGCTATTGCACGGTTCCGTGCAGATCCGTCGTGGTTGCTCGCGCAGTTCCCCGCGCCCCTCAACGGGGCACGGGGAGTAGGAAGCCCTCCTCCACCAGGGACCGGATCGCTTCCGGCGTCCGGTCCCGCAGGACCACCTCGTCCTCCCCCAGCAACTGCGCGATCGCATCCAGAATCTGCCCCGCACTCAGCGACCCGTCACAGACCCCCGCGAAGCCCGCCCCGACCGTGTCGACCCGCGTCGCCCGCCGCATCCCCCGGTGCTGACGCAGCACCACGTGCTCCGGGTCCTCCGTCCCCGGCGCCCCGATCTGCTCCTGCACGACCTCGTCGGCCAGCTCGAAGTGCCCGGCCAGCAGGGCCGCGTCGTCGTGCGCCCGCAGGTAGTCCTGGAGCTCGAAGTGCCGCCGTACGACCTCCCCGAGCGGCTGCTCGACCGGATGCGGCCACTCCTCCACCACCACCGACGGCGTGTCCCACGCCGCAGCCGACTTCCGCAGCGTGATCCAGCCGAAGCCGACCCCCACCGTCTTGCGCGCCTCGAACTCGTCCAGCCACGCCTCGTACCGCGCCGCGTACTCGGCCGGATCGCTGCGGTGATCGCCCCCGTCCCGCAGCCACAACTCCGCGTACTGCGTGATGTCCTGGACCTCCCGCTGCACGACCCACGCGTCGCACCCACGCGGCACCCAGGAGCGGAGGCGGTCCTTCCACTCCTCGCCCTCGACGTGCTCCCAGTTGGCCAGGAACTGCGCGTACCCGCCCTCGTTCAGCCGCGCCCCCGCCTCCTGGACGAGCGTCCGGCACAGGTCGTCGCCGCTCATGCCGCCGTCGCGGTACGTCAGTCGGGCACCCGGCGAGATGACGAACGGCGGATTCGAGACGATCAGGTCGTACGTCGCCTCCCCGACCGGCTCGAACAGCGAGCCCTCCACCAGCTCGGCCTCCGTCGCCCCGGACAGGGCCAGGGTCAGCCGGGTGAAGTCCAGCGCACGGGGGTTGAGGTCGGTGGCGGTGACCCGCACCGCGTGCTGCGCGGCGTGCAGCGCCTGGATGCCCGAGCCCGTACCGAGGTCCAGGGCGGAGCCGACAGGCGTGCGTACGGTGATTCCGGCGAGCGTGGTGGACGCGCCGCCGACGCCGAGCACGACGCCCTCCTGACGGGTCCCGGCGCCGCCCGCACCACCGACCGCGCGCCCCAGGTCGGACACGATGAACCAGTCCTGGCCCTCGTCCCCGCCGTACGGCCGGACGTCGACGGTGGCGCGCAGCTCGTCGCCCTCGCGGACCAGCCAGCCGTCGGCCACGCACAGGTCCACCGGGAGCACCCCGGCGAGGCGGGCGGCCGGGACCGACTCCTGGAGCAGGAAGACCCGTACGAGAGCCGAGAGGGCCCCCTCCGCCCTGGTCGCCCGCAGCGCGGGCACGGTCTCGCCGCGCGCCAGCGCACTGTAGGCGGGCGCGCCGAGCAGGTCGAGCAGCCCGTCGGCGGTGAAGGCCGCCGCGAGCAGGGCCTCCCGGAGGCGGGCGGCACTCCCGGCGGCGGGCAGGGACTCGGGCAGGGGCGCGGAAAGGCTGGTCTGACTCACCCGGCCATTGTCGCCGCTGCCACTGACAATCGCGGTACGCCCGCATCCCTGCCACGGCCCCTCGGGCCACGAAGGGCCACGAAGGAGCCCTGCCACGGCTCCCCGGGCTACGACGGGCTCGTCGTCGCCCCCGCGTTCGAGCTCGGGCAGAAGATCTTCGGCGCGGGCAGCTTGTCCGCCTTGCCGAGGTCCGCGCCGATCTTGTCCAGCGCCTTCGGGAACTCCTTCGACGCCGGGTCCAGCGCCTCGGCCTGCTTCTTCAGCTCGTCGTAGGCCTTCGCCTTCGCGTCCAGGTTCTTGATCATTTCCTTGTGGTCGCGCTCACCGTTGTCGACCGGCGGAACCCCGGCCTCCTTGAGCGCCTTGATCCTGTCCCGGGCGGCGTCGCCGTACATCTGGAAGGCCTGGATGTCGACCTTCTTGAGCTCTTCGGGCTTGCCGTCGGCGGCGACGGAGCTGATCAGCTTCTCGGCCTTGGTGGCCTTCTCGACGGCCGCCTTCTCCTTGGGGCAGTACGACTTGGACCATTCCTTGGCCTTGTCCTCGGCGTCGTCCCCGCAGCCCGAGAGGGTCGCCATCATCACGAGTACCGCACCGCCGGACAGCGCGGCCGCAAGCTTCTTGTTCACCGGATTGGTCCCTTCCAAGGTTCTCGGCCCCGGAACATACACGCCAAGTGGCCTACGCCCGCGTGTCGGGCTTCCCATTCCTCCGGCATTGAAGCCATTTGCACCAAGAGTGCGCCGGGTGCGCGCCCCCTTCCGTGCTCCCGGACGCACGAACGGACGGCACGTCAACACGCGCCGCCCGCCCGCTCTCTGACCTGCCGTTACGTGATCCTCTACGGCACCGCCTTCGTCGTCACGGAGGGCTCGGCCTGCACGGGAACGGCCGCCGAGTTGCCTTCGTCACCACCGGCCGCACCGCCGGCGGCCGTGTCGCCGCCGGCCTCGTCGCCCATCACGATGCCGCGCCGCTTGGACACGTACACCGCACCGACGATCACCCCGAAGGCGATGACCGCGACGACGGCCCGTACCCACGGATTCGCGTCGACGCCGAAGCTGAACTGCACCACGGCGGGCGCGATCAGCAGCGCCACCAGGTTCATCACCTTCAGCAGCGGGTTGATGGCCGGGCCCGCGGTGTCCTTGAAGGGGTCGCCGACGGTGTCGCCGATCACCGTCGCCTCGTGCGCCTCGCTGCCCTTGCCGCCGTGGTGCCCGTCCTCCACGAGCTTCTTGGCGTTGTCCCAGGCACCGCCGGAGTTCGCCAGGAAGACCGCCATCAGCGTGCCCGCGCCGATCGCGCCCGCGAGGTACGAGCCGAGCGCGCCGACGCCGAAGGTGAAGCCGACCGCGATCGGCGCCATGACGGCCAGCAGTCCGGGCGTCGCCAGCTCCCGCAGCGCGTCCTTCGTGCAGATGTCGACGACCCGTCCGTACTCCGGTTTCTCGGTGTAGTCCATGATCCCGGGGTGCTCGCGGAACTGCCTGCGCACCTCGTAGACCACGGCCCCCGCCGATCGGGACACCGCGTTGATCGCCAGCCCTGAGAAGAGGAAGACGACCGCGGCGCCGAGCATCAGCCCGACCAGGTTGTTGGGCTGCGAGATGTCCATGGAGAGGTTGACCGGGGTGCCCTGGCCGCCGGTCACGATGCCCGCCTTCTTCGCCGCGCCCAGGATGGCGTCCCGGTACGAGCCGAAGAGCGCGGCCGCGGCGAGCACGGCCGTCGCGATGGCGATGCCCTTGGTGATGGCCTTCGTCGTGTTGCCGACGGCGTCCAGGTCGGTGAGCACCTGCGCGCCCGCACCCGTCACGTCGCCGGACATCTCGGCGATGCCCTGCGCGTTGTCGGAGACCGGCCCGAAGGTGTCCATGGCGACGATGACGCCGACGGTGGTGAGCAGCCCGGTCCCGGCCAGGGCGACCGCGAAGAGGGCCAGGATGATCGACGTGCCGCCGAGCAGGAAGGCTCCGTACACACCGAGTCCGATGAGCAGCGCGGTGTAGACGGCGGATTCGAGCCCGATCGAGATGCCCGCGAGCACCACGGTCGCGGGCCCGGTCAGCGACGACTTGCCGATGTCGCGCACCGGTCGCCGGGTGGTCTCCGTGAAGTACCCGGTGAGCTGCTGGATCAGCGCCGCCAGCACGATGCCGATGGCGACGGCCACCAGTGCCAGCAGCCGCGGATCGCCCCCGTGCCCGGCCACGGACGCGTCCGCGCCGTCCAGTTCCCGGTACGACGACGGCAGGTGGACGAACACGGCCACCGCGACCAGCACCAGCGAGATCACGGCGGAGATGAAGAAGCCGCGGTTGATCGCGGTCATGCCGCTGCGGTCGGTCCGCCGGGGTGCGACGGCGAAGATGCCGATCATGGCGGTGATCACGCCGATCGCGGGCACGATCAGCGGGAACGCGAGCCCCGCGTCGCCGAAGGCCGCCATGCCCAGGATCAGCGCGGCCACCAGCGTGACGGCGTACGACTCGAAGAGGTCGGCCGCCATGCCCGCACAGTCGCCGACGTTGTCGCCCACGTTGTCCGCGATGGTGGCGGCATTGCGCGGATCGTCCTCCGGAATGCCTTGTTCCACCTTGCCGACCAGGTCGGCGCCGACGTCGGCGGCCTTGGTGAAGATGCCGCCGCCGACCCTCATGAACATGGCGATGAGGGCCGCTCCCAGACCGAAGCCCTCCAGGACCTTCGGGGCGTGGTCGGCGTACACGAGGACGACGACGGCCGCACCGAGCAGGCCGAGGCCCACGGTGATCATTCCGACGACGCCGCCCGTACGAAAAGCGATCTTCATCGCTTTGTGCGAGACGACTTTCAGATCCTTTTCCGCCTCACCGGGCGCGGGAGTCGCTTCCCGCGCGGCAGCCGCAACACGCACATTACTGCGCACGGCCAACCGCATGCCGATGTATCCGGTGGCCGCGGAAAAGATCGCGCCCACGAGGAAGAACAGCGAACGCCCTATCCGCTGCGAAGTGTTGTCCGCCGGAAGCAGCAGCAACAGGAATACCACCACTACCGCGAAGATCCCCAGAGTGCGCAACTGCCGCATCAGATAGGCATTCGCGCCTTCCTGCACGGCGGCGGCGATCTCCTTCATGGAGTCGGTGCCCTCGTCCGCCGCCAGCACCTGGCGCACCAGCAGCCGGGCGACGATCAGTGCGGCGACGGCGACCGCCGCGATGACGATCACGATGAGTCGGTTGTCGTCGGTGAGTGAGACCGCGAGGTTCGAGAAGTGTTCGGACTGTGGGGAGTTGAAGAGTCCCGCCATTCGTCCTCCTTGACGCGCAGAGCTCAAGATGTGGACGGATTCTAGGTAGCGGAAGCTGATCTCAACAGACCGCCGTAAATTTGATCTCCGGAAATGATTTTGAAGCGGCCCGGAAAAGACGAAAGGCCCTGCTCAGCAGGGCCTTTCGCATATCAATTACGGAAATGCTTTCAGGGCATTACCACCGCGGAGGCGGTGGGCCAGCTCATCCGGATCGAACCGCCGCTTTCCCCGCCGACGACTTCGACGTCGTCGACCAGTCCGCTGATGACGGCGAGGCCCATGTCGTCCTCGCCGTCCGCTTCGAGGTCCACGCCCCGCGAGCCCGCCTCGGGTGCGCTGCGCGCGCCCGGGATCGCCCCCGCGGGTGCCGGCACCTCGTCGCTGACCTCGATGGAGAAGGTCTTCTCCTCCTCGGTCAGCGCCACCTTCACCGGTGCCGTGATGTTGTTCGTACGGTGCAGGCCCACGGCCCGGGAGCACGCCTCACCCACCGCGAGCCGGACCTCGTCCAGCACCGCCTCGTCGACCCCGGCCCGACGCGCCACGGCGGCCGCCACGAGGCGGGCCGTCCTGACGTGCTCGGGCTGGGCGCTGAAACGGAGTTCCACGGTGGCCATTGCGCATCCCCCTCGGACGTACGGGCGTGCATCCGCGAGGGTCCGGGCGATGAGGCCCGGCACCCCGCGTCGTACTGCTCTGAGCTTGTTGTTCACGCCGATGGGCGGCGCGTACCGCTACGCCGGTGAGGGCGCTTCACGTCCGCGCGGCGCGGTCGTGATTCCGGCGGACCGGACCAGAAGATGTCAGTCGGTCGCCGCGACGGCCTCGTCGACCGTCGTGTGGATCGGGAACACCTTGGTCAGTCCGGTGATCCGGAAGATCTTGAGAATGCGCTCCTGGTTGCAGACCAGACGCAGCGAGCCCTCGTGGGCACGCACACGCTTCAGTCCGCCCACGAGCACGCCGAGGCCGGTGGAGTCGAGGAAGTCCACGGCCTCCATGTCGACGACCAGGTGGTAACTGCCGTCGTTCACCAACTCGACCAACTGCTCGCGCAGCTTGGGCGCGGTATACACATCAATCTCGCCACCGACCTCGACGACCGTACGGTCGCCGGCAGGTCCGGTCACGTTGCGAGTCGACAGGGACAGGTCCACGGATCCTCCAGCACCTTGCTATCGAGCGGCCGTCCCCCTGAGGTCTCCCCGGCGGAGCCAGAGGACGGAACGCCAGCCGCGATGGCATTCAATCACTTACCAGCAGGCGAGCACGACGCCTTGGGACCATTGTCCGTCACGCCAGTGACACACTCGGCGGTGATGGCCAAGAATCCCCGTCCCGGACGACCTCCCCAGAGCAGGGCCCAGGCCCCGTCTCCCGGCGAGGTCCTCGCCCGTCTCTCCGCAGGGGAGAGCCGGGCCGCTCGCGTCACTCATACGGAGCACTTGCCCGCCCGGGAGGGCAGCCATGCGGTGTGGCCGGACCGTATCCGCAGCGAAGTGATCGCGGCGATCGAGACGGCCGGGATCAAGGACCCCTGGACCCACCAGGCGCAGGCCGCCGAGCACGCCCTGGACGGCGAGTCCGTGGTGATCGCCACAGGGACGGCCTCGGGCAAGTCCCTCGCCTACCTCACCCCGGTCCTCAGCGCCCTCCTGGACGGCTCCGAGGCCCCCAACGGCCGGGGCGCCACCGCCCTCTACCTGGCCCCCACCAAGGCCCTGGCGGCCGACCAGCGGCGCGCGGTGAAGTCCCTGGCGGCCCCGCTGGGCAACGCGGTCCGCCCGGCCGTCTACGACGGGGACACCCCCGTCGAGGAGCGCGAGTGGGTGCGCCAGTACGCCAACCTGGTCCTCACCAACCCCGACATGCTGCACCGGGGGATACTCCCGTCCCACCCCCGCTGGTCCTCCTTCCTGAAAGCCCTGCGTTACGTCGTCATCGACGAGTGCCACACCTACCGGGGCGTCTTCGGCTCCCACGTCGCCCAGGTCGTACGACGACTGCGCCGCCTGTGCGAGCGGTACGGCGCCAGCCCGGTCTTCCTCCTCGCCTCGGCCACCTCCGCCGAACCGGCCGCCTCCGCGAGCCGCCTGACCGGCCTCCCGGTGAAGGAGGTCGCCGACGATGCCTCACCCCGCGGCGAACTGGTCTTCGCCCTGTGGGAACCCCCTCTCACCGAGCTGCACGGCGAGAACAACGCCCCGGTCCGGCGCACCGCCACCGCCGAGACCGCCGACCTCCTCACCGACCTGGTTCTGCACAACACCCGCACAGTCGCCTTCGTACGCTCCCGGCGCGGGGCCGAGCTGATCTCCTTGATCGCCAAGGAACGCCTCGCCGACCACACCGACCGCTCGCTGCCCCGCCGGGTGGCCGCCTACCGGGGCGGATATCTCCCCGAGGAACGCCGGGCCCTCGAAGCGGCCCTGCACTCCGGCGAACTCCTCGGTCTGGCCGCCACCACGGCCCTCGAACTCGGCATCGACGTCTCCGGCCTCGACGCCGTCCTCATCGCCGGCTATCCCGGCACCCGCGCCTCCCTCTGGCAGCAGGCGGGCCGCGCGGGCCGCTCCGGCGACGGCGCGCTCGCGATCCTGATCGCCCGCGACGACCCCCTGGACACCTACCTCGCGCACCACCCCGAGGCCCTCTTCGACCAGCCCGTCGAGTCCACCGTCCTGGACCCCGACAACCCCTACGTCCTCGCTCCGCACCTGTGCGCGGCCGCCTCCGAACTTCCCCTCACCGCGACCGATTTCGCCCTCTTCGGTCCCGCCGCCGAGCCCCTCCTCCCCTCCCTCGAAGCCGCGAACCTGCTCCGCCGGCGCGGCAAGTCCTGGTACTGGACCCGCCGGGAGCGGGCCGCCGACCTGGCCGACATCCGGGGCGGGGGCGGCAGTCCGGTCCAGATCGTCGAGGAGTCCACCGGCCGCCTCCTCGGCACGGTCGACGCCGAGGCCGCCCACACCTCCGTCCACGAGGGCGCCGTCCATCTCCACCAGGGCCGCACCTATCTGGTCCGTCGCCTCGACCTGGAGGACTCCGCCGCCCTCGTCGAGGAGGCCAGCCCGCCCTACTCCACGACCGCCCGCGACACCACCGCCATCTCGGTCCTCTCCACCGACGAGACCGTCCCCTGGGGCACCGCGCGCCTGCACTACGGCTCTGTCGAGGTCACCAACCAGGTCGTCTCCTTCCTCCGCCGCAAACTCGTCACCGGCGAGGTCCTCGGCGAGACCAAGCTCGACCTCCCGCCCCGCACACTGCGCACCCGCGCCGTCTGGTGGACCCTCACCGAGGACGACCTCGACACCGCCCGCCTCACCCCGGAGATCCTCCCGGGCGCCCTGCACGCCGCCGAGCACGCCGCCATCGGCCTGCTCCCGCTCTTCGCCACCTGCGACCGCTGGGACATCGGCGGCGTCTCCATCCCGCTCCACCCGGACACGCTCCTGCCCACGGTCTTCGTGTACGACGGCCACCCGGGCGGCGCGGGCTTCGCCGAACGCGGCTTCCACACCGCCCGCGCCTGGCTCACCGCCACCCGCGAAGCCATCGCCTCCTGCGAGTGCGACGCGGGCTGCCCCTCCTGCATCCAGTCCCCGAAGTGCGGCAACGGCAACGACCCCCTCCACAAACGCGGCGCCCTGCGCCTCCTCACCACCCTCCTGAACGCGGCCCCGGACCCCGCCTGACCCCGCCCCGTCGGCTGCGCGGGTCCCTACCGACGGGCGGCTCCACCGCAGGGCCGCGACCGGCCACCGCACCCCCGCCCGCCCGGCGCCCCGCACCTCCCGCTCCGGCCCGGTCGCAGCACCCCCCGGGCCCGCCCGCGCCCGCACCACCGCCTCGTACGGTCCCGCCCCCGCCACCACCGACACGTCCGCCACCTCCCCCCGTACCGCACACCGCACCACCCGCACCCCCTGCGCCCGGGCCACCTCGGCGGCCCGCCCGCACGCCGCCCGCTCGCCCCGGGCCCACTCGGTCGCCGCCGCCAGGGCCGCCAGGTCCGCACCGCCACCGGCCCGGTGCCGCGCCACCATCGCCTGGCCCATCGCCAGCACCCCCGCACACACCACCCCGAGCAGGGCCACCACGCCCAGCACCCACACCGTCGCCGACCCGCGGTCCGCGTCCGGCCCCCGCCCCGGCCGCCTCACGCCCCCACCCCCACCGTCTCCTCCGCCAAGGCCACCGCCTCGGCCCGCAGCGTCAGCCCCAGCGGCCCCGGCCCCGGTGCGGGAGCCTCCACCACCACCCGCACCAGGTCGCCCTCCCGCCGGAACCCGACCTTCGCCCCGTCCGGAGCCGCCTGCCGGGCCACGGCCTCGGCCGCCGCCCGCGCCTCCTGCCGTGCCGCCGCCCGCGCCCCCGCCCGGGCGGCGTCCACGCACTGGATCTGCGCCGCGGCCGCCAACAGCGCCCACACCAGCGCCATTCCGAAGAGCACCAGCACCGGCAGCGCCATCGCCGCCTCGGCCGTCACATACCCCCGGTCCGCACCCCGCCGAGCTCCCCGCCGCCCCTCAGAACTGCACATCGAGGGCCCTCTCCACCGCCGCCTGCAACGCCCCCGAGACCGCCCCACTGGTGACCACCTTGTAGAGCACCGCGGCGAAGGCGCATGCGGCGATCGTCCCGACGGCGTATTCCGACGTACTCATCCCGGCGTCCCCGGACAGCCCGCGCCCCCGCACCCGCGTCCACGCCCGGCCCAGCCCCCACACCACTCGCACCCGCATCGTCTTCCACATCTCAACCTCCCGAGTCCACACACCACTTGAGCCATTTGAACCACGTGAGCCACTTGCGTCATGCGCCTGCCAGCAGCCCGTCCGCCAGCCCGATCACCACCGGAACCACCCCCACCACCAGGAAGGCGGGCAGGAAGCAGAGCGACAGCGGCACGACGATCAGCACGGCCGCCCTGTTCGCCCCGGCCTCGGCCCTGCGGGCCCGTTCCGCGCGGAGCCCGTCCGCGATCCGGGCCACCGGTCCTGCCGCCGGCGCCCCGCTGACGCCGGCCCGCGCCAGGCATCTGGCCAGTCCGGCGGCGCCGGGTATCGCCCCCAACCGCCCCCACGCCTCGGCCGGTTCACCCCCGAGCCGCAGCTCCGCCGCCGCCCGCGCCAGCCGCTCCCCGACCGGCCCGCCGAGCGACTCGCCCACCGCCCTGGCCGCCTCCCCCGGCCCCGCCCCCGCGGCCACGCAGGCCGCCATCAGGTCGGCCGCGAGGGGGAGTTGACGCACCGCCGCCGCGTCCTCGGCCGCCGCGGCCCCCGTCACCCGCCGCCCCCGCAGCCACTTGCGCACCCCGGCCCCGGCCATCGCCCCGACGAGGCAGCCCCACACCCCGCCGACCAGCACCCACCCGGCGACCACCGCCGCCGCGGGCCCGCCCCAGCCCCGCGCCCACTCCGCACCGGCCCGGAAGTCCCCACGCCGCCGCCGCACCATCGCCGCCTCGACCGCCAGCAACGCCACGAGCCGCCGCCTGGCCTCCTGCTCCCGGCGTCTGCCGGCCACCGCGAAGGCCACACACCCCACGGCCGCCACGGCCGACACCACTACCCCCAGCCTGTGGACAACGTCCCCGTTCATGCACCCTCCCCCTCTCCGCCCCGTACGATCCGACGCGCCCACAGCAGGCCCGCCGCCTCCAACACCCCGCCCGCCACCAGGCAGCCGAGCCCCAACGGCGTGTGCAGCAGCACCCGCAGCGGGTCCGCGCCCATCGCGCTCCCGATCAGCACGCCCACCACCGGCAGCAGGGCGAGCAGCCCGACCGTCGACCAGGCCCCGGACAACCGGGCCCGCAGCAGCTCCCGCCGGTCCCGCTCGGCCCGCAGCGCCGCCTCCAGCCGGTCCAGCCCCGCGGCGAGCCCCGCCCCGCTGCCCACCGCCACCTGCCAGCACACGGCGACCCCGATCAGCCCCTCGGCCCCCGGCTCCCGCGCGGCCCGGTGCAGGGCGGCGGGCACATCACCCCCGAACCGGGCCGCCGCCAGCACCTCGGCCTCCGCCGCCCCCAGGCCCCCGGTGTCCGCCGCCGCGACGAACAGGGCCTGCCCCGGCTGGCTCCCGGCCCGCAACTCCCCGCTCACCGCCCCGCACAACGCGATCACCCGCTCCCCGCACCGCTCCCGCTCACGCCGCACCTCCCGCGCCCGCAGCCGCCGTCCGACCACCGGCACGGCCACCGCGCCCAGCAGCAGCGGAATCACCGACTCCCCGAGCGCCGCGACCAGACCCGCCACCGGCACGCACCACCACTCCGGCCGCCCCCGTTCCCGTACGAGATCCCGCAAGCGCTCCCAGGGCGCCGGCCGCACCTCCTCGGCCGCGCCCCCGGCCATCACCAGCCGGGCCCTGCGCAGCCCCTGCTCCCAGCCGACCAGCAGCCAGGCCGCCAGTCCGGCGCACACCATCGCCGCGTACGCGGTCGGCCCCAGGGGGTTCACCACGCACCCCCGATCAGCTCGCGCAGCCGGGGCCAGCCCCGCTCCCGCACGAACCCGTCCGGCCCCCACCGCAGCGCGGGCACGGTCACCACCAGGCCCGCCGCGTCCCGCTCCAGGACGTGCATCTCGGCGAGCCTGCGCCGGCCGCCCCGGTCCCGTACGAGATGCAGCACCACCGAGAGCGCGGCCGCGACCTGGCTGTGCAGCGCGGCCCGGTCGAGCCCGGCCGCCGTCCCCAACGCCTCCAACCGGGCCGGAACATGGGCCGCCGCGTTGGCGTGCAGCGTGCCCGCGCCGCCTTCGTGACCGGTGTTGAGAGCGGCCAGCAGGTCCGTCACCTCGGCCCCGCGCACCTCCCCGACCACCAGCCGGTCGGGCCGCATCCGCAGCGCCTGGCGCACCAGGTCCTGAAGGGTGACCCGGCCCGCACCCTCCTGATTCGGCGGCCGGGACTCCAGCCGCACCACGTGCGGGTGGTCCGGCCGCAACTCGGCCGAATCCTCGGCGAGCACGATCCGCTCCTGCGGGCCGACCAGCCCGAGCAGGGCCGACAGCAGCGTCGTCTTGCCCGCTCCCGTGCCCCCGCTGATCAGGTACGACAGCCGGGCCTCGACCAGCGCCCGCAGCAGCACGTCGCCGCCGGGCGGCACGGTCCCCGCCGCCACCAGCTCCTCCGGGCGGAACGCCTTCGGCCGCACCACCCGCAGCGACAGACAGGTCCCGCCGACGGCGACCGGCGGCAGCACGGCGTGCATCCGCGTGCCGTCCGGCAGCCGCGCGTCCACCCAGGGCCGGGCGTCGTCCAGCCGCCGCCCGGCAACCGCAGCGAGCCGCTGGGCCAGCCTGCGCACGGCCGCCCCGTCCGCGAAGACCACGTCCGCGAGCTCCAACCCGGCCCCCCGGTCCACCCACACCCGGTCGGGCGCCGAGACCAGCACGTCACTCACCGAGGGGTCGGCGAGCAGTGGCTCCAGAGGCCCCGCACCCACCAACTCGTTCCTCAACTCGGCCGCCGCACCCAGCACTTCCGCATCCCCCAGCAGCCTCCCCTGCGCCCGCAGCGCGGCGGCCACCCTGGCGGGCGTCGGGTCGGCCCCGGACTCGGCGAGCCGCTGACGCACGGCGTTCAGCAGTACGGTCGCGCTCATCCGGAACCACCCCCGACCGTGGCCCGCTCCCAGAAGGCCGTGCAGAACCTGGCCAGCGGCCCGCGCGGGCTGCCGCCCGGCGGCTCCCCGTCCGCGAGCGCCTCCCAGAGCCCCGGCTCGGCGGGCAGTTCGCCCACCAGGGGCAGGTCGAGCGCCTTGGCCACCCACTCCTCGTCGAGGCCCGCCGTGTACGGCCCCCGTACGACGGTCCGCAGGTCGCCCAGCACTATCGAGGCACAGGCGGCGACCCGGCGCGCGGCGGCGACCGCCCGCAGTTCGCCCGGCACCACGAGCAGCCCCAGGTCCAGCTGCGCCAGTGCCTCGGCGACGCTCTCGTCCACCCGGCGCGGCAGGTCCACGACCACCACGCCGCCGGAGCGCCGCGCCGCGGCCAGCACCGCCCGCATCGCCTCGGGCGGGATCGTCACGGTGTCGCTGCGGTCCCAGCTGAGCACCCGCAGGTCGTGCAGCCGGGGCAGGGACTCCTCCAGCGCCGCGCTCGCCACCCGCCCCCGGGAGGCGGCGAAATCCGGCCACCGCATGCCCTGCGCACTCTCGCCTCCGAGAAGGACGTCAAGGCCTCCGCCGAGCGGGTCGCCGTCGACGAGCATGGTCCGGCGGCCGGTGCGCGCCGCCGTGACGGCCAGGGCGCACGCCAGGGTGGAAGCACCCGCTCCGCCGCGCCCGCCCATCACCCCGACGGTGAGCGCCTGTCCGCCGACGCCCTCCGCCGCGTCGGCGAGCTGGTTCACGAGCCAGTTCTCGGCGTCGGGCAGCCGCAGCACGTAGTCCGCGCCGATCTCGACGGCCCGCTGCCAGACGTGCGGGTCGTCCTGGTCGTGCCCGACGAGCATGACGCCGCGTCTGCGCACCGCACCGCGCACCCGTGCGGCCGCGTCGTCCCCGACGAGCACGATCGGGGCGGCTTCCCAACTCCCCTGCCGCTGCGGGACTCCGTGATGGACTTCCGGTTCCGCGCCGGCCGCGGCGCACAATCTCAGCAGATCGTCGAGGAGTTCCACATCCTCGGTGACGATCAGCGGTCCGCCCCGGCCCGCTTCGGCGGCCGACAAGCGGTCGGGTGTGATCGATCCAGCCACGATCTCCGCCCCCTCTCACTGCGATCTCAAGCGATTCCCGACATCCGCGAAGTTCGCGGCGGGGAATCACCGTGCAGCGATCCGGGAAATCATGTGGATCTTGCTCGAAAACTGTGGACAACTCATCGGTTGTGAATATTCCGCTCACCCATACCAGTGACTTCCAAGGGGAACGGAACGACTACGCAGAGTCACGAGTTGAGTGAGTACGAAGGCGCCGTCGACGCGCGAAGACAGAGGGAGGAGTCACGCGATGCACAGGGATCAGAGGCCGCCACGGGCCCCGAAAAAGCATCCGGACATGCGACGACCCCCGCCGGGGGGGAGAGCGGGGGTCGTCTGCCACGGTTCGACTCGGGGGGGGGAGGAGCCGAACCGGGGTAGCACGGTCGCGAACGATCCGTGACTTCCATGGTGTACCCGAGAGCCTTCTCAGGCAAACCCACGCGCCCCAGCGTACGCCGAATGGCGGGGTTCTATGCTCGGCTCGTGGAAAACCACTCGCTGCCCCGCACCGCTGCCTTCTTCGATCTGGACAAGACCGTCATTGCGAAGTCGAGCACGCTGACCTTCAGCAAGTCCTTCTACCAAGGCGGACTGATCAACCGCCGCGCCGTTCTACGAACGGCCTACGCACAGTTCGTCTTCCTGGCGGGCGGAGCGGACCACGACCAGATGGAGGGGATGCGCGAATACCTCTCCGCCCTCTGCAAGGGCTGGAACGTGGCCCAGGTGCGGGAGATCGTCGCCGAGACCCTGCACGACCTGATCGACCCGATCATCTACGACGAGGCCGCCTCCCTCATCGAGGAGCACCACGCGGCCGGCCGCGACGTGGTGATCGTCTCGACGTCCGGCGCGGAGGTCGTCGAGCCGATCGGCGAACTGCTGGGCGCCGACCGGGTGGTGGCCACCCGGATGGTCGTCGGCGACGACGGCTGCTTCACCGGCGAGGTGGAGTACTACGCGTACGGCCCGACGAAGGCGGAGGCCGTCAAGGAGCTCGCCACCTCCGAGGGGTACGACCTGGCGCGCTGCTACGCCTACAGCGACTCGGCGACCGACGTGCCGATGCTGGAGTCCGTGGGCCACCCGCACGCGGTCAATCCGGACCGCGCGCTGCGCCGCGAGGCGACCGCCCGAGAATGGCCGATTCTCGTCTTCAGCCGCCCCGTCCGCCTCAAGCAGCGCCTGCCCACCCTGTCGATGCCGCCGCGCCCCGCGCTGATGGCGGCGGCAGCGGTGGGAGCGGCAGCGGCCACCGCCGGCCTCGTCTGGTACGCCAGCCGCCGCAGGGCGGCCGTCACCGGCTGATTCCGCCCCCTCGCACGGGCATCGCTTTGTCCGTATTTGAGAGTAAAAGTAAAGAAGCGCATCCAGGGGTTCCGCTTCCCCGGGAACGGGAGTACAAAGGATGCAACGGCCCGCGAGACCAAGGACATCCGAGAGGATCACCTGCTACGCATCACGGCCCCACGGACCGCGCATGGAAGCCGAGCACCCACGCGACGTCGACCCGTCGATTACGGGCCAGCCGCACCAGGCCACGGGCGAAGATCCCGACCTGATGGGCAAAAATCCGAGGACGCTTGGTAACTCGACGGACATGCCAGCGGCGGTACCGATTCCGGTACCGCCGCATCTTTGTTCCCGGGGTGGCGTTCCACCACGGCAGCCCCCAGGCCACGCCCGCCCCCGCCCACGCCCGCCCCCGCAAGTCCCCGGAACGGCCCCTCAGGCCGCGCCGCGCTGCAGCGCCTCGCAGACCGCCATCGACTCGCGCGCGCCCAGTTCCGCCGCACGCCCGCAGTGCGTGATCCACGCCGCGACGCCCTCCGGCGTACCGGACACGTACCCCTCCAGGGCCGCGACGTACTCCGCGCGCCCACGTTCCGCGTGGCCGACCTCGGCAGGGCACACCGACTTCGGGTCGAGTCCGCTGTTGATCAGCACGATGCGCTCGGCGGCGCGCGCGACGAGGCCGTTGTGCGAGCCGAACGGCCGCAGTGCCAGCAGCTCGCCGTGCACCACCGCCGACGTGACCAGCGCGGGAGCCGCCGCACCACCGGCGATGATCAGCTGCGACAGGCCCTCCAGCCGCCCCGCGACCTCGCTCGCGCCGGGCAGCGGCAGCTCGATCAGTGGCTCGTCGACCGTTTCACCGGCCAGCCTCGGCCGCCCCACCCGTTCGTCCTCGATGCCCGCACCGCCGGCCGCCACCAGGTGCAGCCGGGCCAGCACCCGTACCGGCGACTGCCGCCAGATGGACAGGAGTTGACCCGCCTCGGCCGTCAGCCGCAGCGCCCCGCCGACCACCCGGGCCTCGTCGTCCCCGCTGAAGTCGGTGCGCCGCCGCACCTCTTCCAGCGCCCAGTCCGCGCCCGCCAGGGCCGCCGAACCGCGCGCGCCGCGCAGTGCCGCCTCGCCGGTGATCGCGTTGCTCCTGCGCCGCATGACGCGGTGCCCGTACACCCGGTCGACGGCTTTGCGCACGGAGTCGACGGCCTCGGGCACGCCGGGCAGGGCGCCCAGCGCCGCGAGCGGATCAGCGTTCGTACTCATAAGTAAGGAGCGTACGCACCGATCCGTCACGCCCCCTCCTGCCCCACCTTGGAGTGGTCTTCTTCACTTCGGTTGCACACGCACCGCATTCATGCGCCTACCCTTGGTGAACATGAAGATCGCTTTCGTCGGGAAGGGCGGCAGTGGCAAGACCACGCTGTCCTCGCTGTTCATCCGCCACCTCACGGCCAACGAGGCGCCGGTCGTCGCCGTCGACGCCGACATCAACCAGCACCTGGGCGCGGCGCTCGGCCTCTCCGAGGACGAGTCGGCCGCGATGCCCGCGATGGGCGCCCACCTCCCCCTCATCAAGGACTACCTGCGCGGCACCAACCCCCGCATCGCCTCCGCCGAGACGATGATCAAGACGACTCCGCCCGGCGAGGGCTCCCGCCTGCTGCGGGTGCGCGAGGACAACCCGGTGTACGACGCGTGCGCGCGCCCGGTGACGCTCGACGACGGCGAGGTCCGGCTGATGGCGACCGGCCCGTTCACCGAGTCGGACCTCGGGGTGGCCTGTTACCACTCCAAGGTCGGCGCGGTCGAGATGTGCCTCAACCACCTGCTCGACGGCCCCGACGAGTACGTCGTCGTCGACATGACGGCGGGTTCCGACTCCTTCGCCTCGGGCATGTTCACCCGCTTCGACATGACGTTCCTGGTGGCCGAACCGACCCGCAAGGGCGTCTCCGTCTACCGCCAGTACAAGGAGTACGCCCGGGACTTCGGCATCGCGCTGAAGGTCGTCGGCAACAAGGTGCAGGGCCAGGACGACCTGGACTTCCTGCGCGACGAGGTCGGCGACGACCTGCTGGTCACCATGGGCCACTCGGACTGGGTGCGGGCCATGGAGAAGGGCCGCCCCGCCCGCTTCGAGCTCCTGGAGGCGGACAACCGCCAGGCCCTCCAGGTCCTCCAGGACGCCGCCGAGGACAGTTACGCGCACCGCGACTGGGAGCGCTACACCCGCCAGATGGTCCACTTCCACCTGAAGAACGCGGAGAGCTGGGGAAACGCGAAGACCGGCGCCGACCTGGCTGCCCAGGTCGACCCGGCCTTCGTGCTGGACGAGCGCCTGGCGGTCAGTGCCGCTCAGCCGGCGTAGTTCCCGGAGCGTGGGCGGGCTGGGCGGGCCGGGCGGGCGCGGCTGCCGGGTTCAGGAAGGTCTGCCAGTCCGTCTGCGGGGCCTGGCCGACCTTCAGGGTGCGGAGCTTGGCCAGGACCTGGGGGTCCTGGGCGTCCAGCCAGTCCGCGAGCTGGCGGAAGGACACGCACTTCACGTCGCGCTGGGTGCAGACCGTCTTGATGGTGTCCTCGACGGCGCGCATGTACGTGCCGCCGTTCCAGGACTCGAAGTGGTTGCCGATGATCAGCGGGGCGCGGTTGCCCCGGTACGAGCGCTCGAAGGCCTGCACCAGGCCGTCGCGCATCTGGTTGCCCCAGTACGCGTGCTTGTCCTCGTCGCCGCGGGTCGCGCCCGACTGGTTCATGTAGAAGTTGTAGTCCATGGAGAGGGTCTGGAAGGCCCGCCCCGGCACCGGCACCAGCTGCATCGACAGGTCCCAGAGCCGGCCCTGCTTCTCGGGCCAGATCTGGTCGTTGACGCCGCTGGTGTCGTAGCGGAAGCCCATCTCGGAGGCGGCGCGCATGAAGTTCTTGCGGCCCTCCAGGCAGGGCGTGCGGGCGCCGACGAGTTCCTTCTCGTAGTCGAAGGGCAGCGGCTTGACGTTCTTCAGGGCCGCGTTGGACTTCCAGTTCTTGACGAAGGACTTGGCCTGGCCGATCTCGCTCTTCCACTCCTCCTTCGACCAGGTGCCGACGCCGCCGTCGTTGCCGCAGAAGTGGCCGTTGAAGTGGGTGCCGATCTCGTTGCCCTCGAACCAGGCGCCGCGGATCTGCTCCACGGTGTCCTTGATTCCCTTGACGTCGTTGAAGCCGATGTCGGAGCGGCCGGAGGAGTGCTGGGGCGCGGTGTAGAGGTTCTTCTTGTCCTCGGGCAGGAGATAGACGCCACTGAGGAAGTAGGTCATGGTCGCGTTGTACTGCTGGCCGACCTTGCGGAAGTGGGAGAACAGCCGCTGGCTGTCCTCGCCCGCGCCGTCCCAGGAGAAGACGACGAACTGCGGGGGCTTCTCGCCGGGCGCCAGCCTCTTCGGTACGGGTTGGAGCGGCTGGGCGCCGGTGTACGCCGTCGAGCCGTCGCCGATCAGCCGGAACGGGCTCTTGGGGGCGGCCGCGGGCGCCTTCTTCGCACCGTGCGCCCCCTCCCGCTCCGGGGCCTCCTGGCCGGAGCATCCGGCGAGGGCGGTCAGGGTCAGTGCGGCGGCAGTGACGCCGAAGGCAGCTCTCTTCGTGGCGGCCATCATCCGCCCACCCTCTTTCTTGGTCTGATTCCGCGGCGACAGTCGGATTTCCGCGTCGACGGCCGGATTCCTCGACGGCCGGATTCCGCGTCGGCCGAAACGGCGCGGCAAACCTCGCATGCACCCACACGCCACTAGATGCGACAAGCCGCCCGAAATGCTTAATCACTGATTCGGGTGAACGATTAGCCCATTTGCTGGCAAACCAACCCGCAGATCTTTACTCTGAATTACGATTCATTTACCGAGAGTTTTAAGAGTCCCCCGCTGCACGCCGTGACCCACGGCCGCGACACCTCAGTTCCGCGACCGCGCTGCCCCGGAGGAGACAAGAGCAATGTCTGCTTGCGTACCCACTCGCCCCGAACACACCTCTCGCACCACCCGAGCCTCACGGTTCAACCGCCCGCACAGCCCGCCGTCCGGTGACCACGGCGAGAAGCCCCACCGGGCCCGCTTCAAGATCGCCGGTGGTGACGTCGCCGCCTCGATCACCGTGTTCCTGATCGCCGTGCCCATGTCGCTCGGCCTGGCCGTCGCCATCGACGCGCCGCTGGCTGCGGGCCTGATCGGCGCCGCCGTCGGCGGCATCGTCGCCGGACTGCTCGGCGGCTCGCCCCTCCTGGTCAGCGGCCCCTCCGCCGGACTGACCGTCGTGACCGCAGGCCTCATCCAGCAGTACGGCTGGCGCACCACCTGCGGCATCGTCATCTGCGCCGGATTCGTACAGATCCTGCTCGGCTCGCTGCGGGCCGCCCGCAGCGCCCTGGCCGTCAGCCCGGCCATCGTGCACGGCACCCTCGCCGGAATCGGCGTCGCCATCGCACTCGCCCAGCTGCACATCGTGCTCGGCGGCTCCCCGGAGAGCTCCGCCACGGCCAACGCCCTTGCCCTGCCCGAGCAGTTGACCCACCTCGGGCCGGCCGCGCCGCTGATCGGCGCGCTCACCATCGCCGTCTTCGTCCTCTGGCCGCGCCTGCCGGGACGTACGGGAAGAAT
Organism: Streptomyces sp. NPDC087440; assembly: GCF_044744005.1. Classification (NCBI taxonomy): domain Bacteria; kingdom Bacillati; phylum Actinomycetota; class Actinomycetes; order Kitasatosporales; family Streptomycetaceae; genus Streptomyces; species Streptomyces sp. NPDC087440. Next base: position 129,543 of record NZ_JBIUXN010000016.1, read on the forward strand.
CCTGCGCAAGACACCGGCCGCACTGGCCTCCGTCGCGATCGCCACCGCGGTCGCCGCCGTGGCGGCACCCTCGATCACCCGCGTCGACCTGCCCTCCTGGAGCAGTCACGCGCTGCCGGAGATGCCCGAGGGCCCGGTGCTCGGGCTGGTCGCGGCCGTGCTGACGGTGACGCTGGTGGCGAGCCTGGAGTCACTGCTGTCCGCGGTCGCCGTGGACAAGCTGGCCGCCGAGCGGCCCGTCGTACCGGGCGTCCCGCCCGTACCGCGCTCGGACCTGGACCGCGAGCTGCGCGGCCAGGGCATCTCGAACATGATCTCCGGACTGCTCGGCGGCCTGCCGCTCTCCGGAGGCGCCGTCCGCAGCACGGCCAACGTCCGTACGGGCGCCGTCAGTCGGGCGGCCACCGTGCTGCACGGAGTGTGGGTACTGCTCGCCTCTGCGCTGCTCGTCGGCGTACTGGAGTGGATTCCGTTGGCGGCACTGGCCGCCCTGGTGATGATGGTCGGCATCCAGATGGTGAATTTCGCGCACATTCGCAACGTCCATAAGCACCGCGAATTCCTGGTGTACGTCACCACGGTCGCCGGTGTCGTCGTGCTCGGCGTGCTGGAGGGCGTGGCCCTCGGGATCGCGGTCGCGGTCGCGGTCGCCCTGCACCGGCTGGCCAAGACCCGCATCGTCACGGAGACCACCGAGGACGGGGTCCACCACGTCCGGGCACGCGGGCAGTTGACCTTCCTGGCCGTCCCCCGGCTGAGCCGGACGCTCGGCCAGGTGCCCGAAGGGGCGCACACGGTGGTGGAGCTGGACGGCTCCTTCATGGACCACGCGGCGTACGAGACCCTCCAGACCTGGCAGGACAGCCATGTCGCGCAGGGCGGAAAGGTCGAGGTCACCGGCCGTTCGGGCATCCGCCTCGCCGGGCCCGTGACAAGTGCGGCGCACACCTGCTGCCGCCCCTGGACGCCGTGGCGCAACCACCACTGCGACGAGCACACCACCGCCGAGCACACGCCCGAGGCGGTGTCGCGTCCGACCGGGACGCGTCAACTGGCCAGCGGGCTCAGCGCGTTCCAGCGCAACACCGCGCCGCTGGTCCGCGAGGAGCTGGCCCGCCTGGCGCGCGAGGGCCAGAGCCCCTCGCAGCTCTTCCTGACCTGTGCGGACTCCCGGCTGGTCACGAGCATGATCACGTCCAGCGGTCCGGGCGACCTCTTCACCGTACGCAACGTGGGAAACCTCGTTCCGCCGCCCGGCTCGGAGAGCGGGGACGACTCGGTGGCCGCGGCCATCGAGTACGCGGTGGACGTTCTGAAGGTCGAGTCGATCACCGTCTGCGGGCACTCGGGCTGCGGGGCGATGCAGGCCCTGCTCAACGGGCCCGCCGAGGGCGGCGCGAACACCCCGCTGCGCCGCTGGCTGCGGCACGGCGCGCCGAGCCTGCGCCGGATGAAGAGCCGTCACCACTCGTGGGCGCGGATCTCCGGGCGGCTGCCCACCGATGTGGTGGAGCAGCTGTGCCTGACCAACGTGGTGCAGCAGCTGGAGCACCTGCGCAGCCACGAATCGGTGAAGCGCCGCCTCGCCGAAGGCACGCTGGAGCTGCACGGGATGTACTTCCACGTGGGCGAGGCACAGGCGTATCTGCTGGTCGACGGGGCACGCGTCGGAGAGACCATCGAGGTCTTCGACCGGGTGGCGCCGTCGTCGCACACGGAGCTGGAAGACCTCAGCGCCTGACAGGTGCAACGTGAACCTTTCGGGGTTCGCGTACGTGTGACCGTACGGCCCCTTCCGCACGCCCGCGGAGGGGGCCGTACCGGTGTCACAGCAGTGGCCGTACCGGTGTCAACGCAGCTCACAGGTCTAAACCAATTCCCGGATGGCTCTTGTCACCCGGGCTCATGACTGATGAGCTAGGCCCCGGGACACATCGGACGCCCTGGGAATGGGAGATGTCGTGAGCAACGAAAGCCTGGCCAACCTTCTGAAGGAAGAGCGTCGATTCGCTCCTCCCGCCGAACTGGCCGCGAACGCCAACGTCACTGCGGAGGCGTACGAGCAGGCCGAGACCGACCGGCTCGGTTTCTGGGCCGAGCAGGCACGCCGGCTCACCTGGGCCAACGAGCCCACCGAGACGCTCGACTGGTCGAACCCGCCCTTCGCGAAGTGGTTCGCGGACGGTGAACTCAACGTCGCGTACAACTGCGTGGACCGCCACGTCGAGGCCGGCAACGGCGACCGCGTCGCCATCCACTTCGAGGGCGAGCCGGGCGACAGCCGCTCCATCACGTACGCCGAGCTCAAGGACGAGGTGTCGCGCGCCGCGAACGCCCTCACCGAGCTGGGCGTCGGCAAGGGCGACCGCGTCGCCGTCTACCTCCCGATGATCCCCGAGGCCGCGATCGCGATGCTGGCCTGCGCCCGCGTCGGCGCCGCGCACTCGGTGGTCTTCGGCGGTTTCTCCGCCGACGCCGTCGCCTCCCGCATCCAGGACGCCGACGCCAAGCTGGTCATCACCTCCGACGGCGGCTACCGGCGCGGCAAGCCGTCCGCGCTGAAGCCCGCGATCGACGAGGCCGTGGCCAAGTGCCCGACGGTCCAGCACGTCCTGGTCGTACAGCGCACCAAGCAGGAGACGGCGTGGGACGAGTCCCGCGACGTGTGGTGGCACGAGGTCGTCGGCCGTCAGTCCGCCGAGCACACCCCGCAGGCCTTCGAGGCCGAGCACCCGCTGTTCATCCTGTACACGTCGGGCACGACGGGTAAGCCCAAGGGCATCCTGCACACCTCCGGCGGCTACCTCACCCAGGCGGCGTACACGCATCACGCGGTCTTCGACCTCAAGCCGGAGACCGACGTCTACTGGTGCACGGCCGACATCGGCTGGGTGACCGGCCACTCGTACATCGTGTACGGGCCGCTGGCGAACGGCGCGACGCAGGTCATGTACGAGGGCACCCCCGACACCCCGCACCAGGGGCGCTTCTGGGAGATCGTGCAGAAGTACGGCGTGACGATCCTCTACACCGCGCCGACCGCGATCCGTACGTTCATGAAGTGGGGCGACGACATCCCCGCGAAGTTCGACCTGTCCTCGCTGCGGGTCCTGGGGTCGGTCGGCGAGCCGATCAACCCCGAGGCGTGGATCTGGTACCGCAAGCACATCGGCGGCGACAACTGCCCGATCGTCGACACCTGGTGGCAGACCGAGACCGGCGCGATGATGATCGCCCCGCTGCCGGGCGTCACCGAGACCAAGCCGGGTTCGGCGCAGCGCGCGCTGCCGGGCATCTCGGCGACGGTGGTGGACGACGAGGCGCGCGAGGTGCCCAACGGCGGGGGCGGCTACCTCGTCCTCACCGAGCCGTGGCCGTCCATGCTCCGTACGATCTGGGGCGACGACCAGCGGTTCATCGACACCTACTGGTCGCGCTTCGAGGGCAAGTACTTCGCCGGTGACGGCGCCAAGAAGGACGACGACGGCGACATCTGGCTGCTCGGCCGGGTCGACGACGTGATGCTGGTGTCGGGCCACAACATCTCCACCACCGAGGTCGAGTCCGCGCTCGTCTCGCACCCGTCGGTCGCCGAGGCGGCCGTGGTCGGTGCGGCCGACGAGACGACCGGTCAGGCGATCGTGGCGTTCGTGATCCTGCGCGGCACGGCGTCCGAGACGGAGTCGCTGGTCGCGGAACTGCGCAATCACGTCGGCTCGACGCTCGGCCCGATCGCCAAGCCGAAGCGCATCCTGCCGGTGGCGGAGCTGCCGAAGACCCGCTCCGGCAAGATCATGCGCCGTCTGCTGCGCGACATCGCCGAGGGCCGGGAGCTGGGCGACGTCTCGACGCTCACCGACGCCTCCGTGATGGGCCTCATCCAGACGAAGCTGCCGAGCTCGGAGAGCAGCGAGGACTAGTTCTCCCTGCTCGGAGGGCAGCGAGGACCAGTCCTCCCGCATCCCCCGGACGGCCCACGGGCACCCCGCGCTCCCCGCGCCGGGTGCCCGTTTCGCTCGTAAGGTGAAGTTCGCCGGATACGCCCTTGCGCACCACCGGTAGAGTTGTCCGTCGCGTCAGGAACGCGTCAAAACTCAACAGGTGCGCCGGGAAGTCTGGTCGGCAATGTGCTTCATGCTGCCCACCGACCGGAGGTATTCACCCGTGGCCGCGCCCACTCCCCCCACGCCCACTCCCCCCACGCCCGCTCCCGAGAGCGAGACCAAAAGCAAGTTCCTCGGACGGCTCCCGCTCCCCGAGCGGCGTTACGTCGCCGAGGCCCTGCGCACCGAAACGGTCGGCGGCGTCCTGCTCCTCATAGCCGCCGTCGCGGCGCTGATCTGGGCGAACACCTTCGGTTCGGGGTACGAGGCGTTCCGCGGCCTGCACTTCGGGCCCGGCTTCCTCGGGCTCGACCTGTCCGTGCAGCACTGGGCGGCCGACGGCCTGCTGGCCGTCTTCTTCTTCGTCGCGGGCATCGAGCTCAAGCGCGAACTCGTCGCGGGCGAACTGCGCGACCCGAAGGCCGCCGCGCTCCCGGTGATCGCGGCCCTGTGCGGCATGGCGGTCCCGGCGCTCGTCTACGTACTCGTCAACGTCATCGGCGACGGCGACACCGGCGGGTGGGCGGTGCCGACCGCGACCGACATCGCGTTCGCGCTCGCGGTCCTCGCGGTGATCGGCACCTCGCTGCCGTCCGCGCTGCGGGCGTTCCTGCTGACCCTGGCCGTCGTCGACGACCTCTTCGCGATCCTGATCATCGCGGTCTTCTTCACCAACGACATCAACTTCGTCGCCCTCGCCGGGGCCGTCGTCGCCCTGGCCGTCTTCTGGGTGCTGCTGCGGGCGAACGTTCGTGGCTGGTACGTCTACGTACCGCTCGCCCTGGTGATCTGGGGCCTGATGTACAACAGCGGCGTCCACGCCACCATCGCCGGTGTCGCCATGGGCCTGATGCTGCGCTGCTCCCGGCGCGAGGGCGAGGAGCACTCGCCGGGCGAGCACATCGAGCACCTGGTGCGGCCGCTGTCGGCGGGGCTCGCGGTACCGCTGTTCGCCCTGTTCTCGGCGGGCGTCTCGGTGTCGGGCGGTGCGCTCGCGGACGTCTTCACCAAGCCGGAGACGCTCGGTGTGGTGCTGGGTCTGGTGGTCGGCAAGGCGCTCGGCATCTTCGGCGGCACCTGGCTGGCGGCCCGCTTCACCAAGGCGGAGCTCAACGAGGACCTGGTCTGGCCGGACGTCTTCGCGATCGCCTCGCTGGCCGGAATCGGCTTCACCGTCTCCCTGCTGATCGGCGAACTCGCCTTCACCGACGACCTGCAACTGGCCGACGAGGTCAAGGCGGCGGTGCTCATCGGTTCGCTCATCGCCGCGATCCTGTCCGGCGTACTGCTGAAACTGCGCGTCCGTAAGTACCGTGCGCTCTACGACGAGGAAGAGCGCGACGAGGACATGGACGGAATCCCGGACATCTACGAGGTCGGGAAGCCGGACTACCACCTGCGGATGGCCGACATCCACGAGGCGAAGGCCGCCGAACACCGACGGCTGGCCGCGCAGTGCGCGGGTAGCGGCAACAGCGGCGCCACACTCGACGGCGCCGTCCACACCGGTGCCGAGAACGCCGGGAACGACACGGAAGTGCCGGGGGCGGCGCGCGACGGCGCAAGCGGTCCGGCATGATCTGACTTCAGATCCTGACTCAGACCCGACGAGTGACGAAAACTCGCAGAGCTTGAACAAAAGAGGGAGCAAGCGATGAGCGACCCCGCGCACAACGTCCACGGCGTCGAGAGCGCCGAGCGCAGTCTCGGCCAGTTGGTCGCCACGGCGACCACCGAGATGTCGGCGCTCGTGCACGACGAGATCGCGCTGGCGAAGGTTCAGCTCAAGCAGGACGTGAAGCGCGGGGCCACCAGCGGCGGGGCGTTCGGCGCGGCCGGCGCGGTGCTGATCTTCTCGCTGCCGATGCTCAGCTTCGCGCTGGCGTACGGCATCCACGCCTGGAGCGGCTGGCACCTTTCGGTCTGCTTCCTGCTCTCCTTCGCGGCGAACGTGCTGGTCGCGGGTCTGCTCGCGCTGATCGGCGTGGTCTTCGCGAAGAAGGCCAAGAAGGGCAAGGGCCCGCAGAAGGTCGCCGCGTCCGCGAAGGAGACGGCCGCCGTCCTCGGAAACGCCAAGCCGCACCCCCGTCAGGTGCAGGACAACACGTCCGTTGTGGCACGCTCGTCCGTATGACAGCCCTTGATACCAACGGCTCTTCCGGTACGTCCGCCCCGCCCGCCGCAGCGTCGGCGTCCGCCCAGTCCGTCGTACGGCTCGAAGGACCGTGGACGCACCGGGACGTGGCGGCCAACGGTGCGCGCTTCCACATCGCGGAGCTGGGGGAAGGGCCGCTGGTCCTGCTGCTGCACGGGTTCCCGCAGTTCTGGTGGACCTGGCGGCATCAGCTCACGGCGCTCGCCGACGCCGGATTCCGGGCGGTGGCGATGGACCTGCGCGGGGTCGGCGGCAGCGACCGTACGCCCCGGGGTTACGACCCGGCGAACCTCGCGCTCGACATCACGGGCGTCGTACGGTCCCTGGGCGAGCCGGACGCGGCGCTGGTCGGGCACGACCTGGGCGGGTACCTGGCGTGGACGGCGGCGGCGATGCGGCCGAAGCTGGTGCGCCGACTGGTGGTCTCCTCGATGCCGCACCCCAGGCGGTGGCGCTCGGCGATGCTGTCGGACGTCGCGCAGTCGCGGGCCGGTTCGTACGTCTGGGGCTTCCAGCGGCCGTGGGTGCCGGAGCGTCAGCTCGTCGCGGACGACGCGGCGCTGACGGGCCGCCTGATCCGGGACTGGTCGGGGCCCCGGCAGCCGGACGACAAGGTGGTCGACACCTACCGGCGGGCGATCCAGATCCCCTCCACGGCGCACTGCTCGATCGAGCCGTACCGGTGGATGGTGCGGTCGATGGCCCGCCCCGACGGCCTCCAGTTCAACCGGCGGATGAAGGCTCCCGTACGGGTGCCGACGCTGCATCTGCACGGCTCGCTGGACCCGGTGATGCGCACCCGCAGTGCCGCGGGCTCCGGCGAGTACGTCGATGCGCCCTACCAGTGGCGGCTGCTCGACGGCATCGGGCACTTTCCGCACGAGGAGGACCCTGTCGGTTTCTCGACCGAGCTGGTCAACTGGCTGAAGGACCCGGAGCACGACCGGTAGCCCTGCCCGCAGCCGCTCGGCAGCCCCCTCGGCGGAACCGGAGCCTCCCTCCGGCAGAACATCTGTCCTACGAACTGCCAATTGCCTCCCGCATAGGCCAATTGGCGGACCGTCAGGCGATTATCGACCTTGGGGCCCGGGCAGACGTCGGGGTATGGGCTGGACGCACGACTACGGTGACGCAGCACGCAACCGCCGCTCGGCAACGACGCCGATCGCCTACGAGAGGGGACGCCCCCACCATGAGGGCCACCAACACCCCGGCACGGCGATCGGCATCCCCCGTATTCTCCGGCGCCGTGCCCGGTGGATGTCGGCGCGGCTGAGGCATCAGCGCAGCTGACGCCCCCTCGCCGGACCGGCGGTCCGCCTCAGTCCTTCCTGAGGTAGCCGAGTCCCGGGTGTGCGCCCCGGTAGCCCTCCAGCAGCCTGCGCGCCACCTGCACCGAGTCGACGAGCGGATGCAGGGCGAACGCCTTGACCGCCTCCCGGCGCGACCCGCTCTCCCCCGCGGCCAGCACGCACCTCTCCACGGCCTTCACGGCGGCCACCAGGCCCGCCTCGTGCCCGGTGAGCTGCGAGACCGCGAGGGGGTGCGCCCCGGTCGCGTCGACTTGGCACGGGACTTCGACCACGGCCGTCTCGTCGAGCACGTCGAGCACCCGGCCGCCTTCGGGGTGGGCGCGCCCGCCGTTGCGGACGTTGAGGATCAGCGTGGTGCTCTCGTCGCGCGCGACGGCCCGCATCAGGGCCAGCGCCACGTACTCGTACCCGCCGGACGCCAGGTCGTCGGCGGCGCGCTCGCCCGCGCCCGCCGCCTCCCGGTTCTCCGCCATGTACGTGGCCTCGCGCTCGGCCCTGGTGCGGTCCCAGGCGTCCCAGGCGGCGCCCGGGGCCCCCTGACCGGCCCCCGGTGCCGCTCCGGCCGCCAGCGCGTCGTAGAAGCGCGCCTGCTGGTCGTGGAGGAAGGCGCCGCGGGTCTGCTCGGCCTGCTGGTAGGCGGCGACCGCCTCGCGGTTGAAGTAGTAGTAGTGCAGGTACTCGTTGGGGACGGAGCCCAGGGAGCGCAGCCAGTCCGCGCCGAAGAGGCGGCCCTCCTCGAAGGACGTCAGCCGCGCGTCGTCGGCGAACAGCTGCGGCAGCACGTCGCGGTCGTCCACGTACAGCCCGCGCAGCCAGCCCAGGTGGTTGAGGCCGACGTAGTCGATGCGGGCGGCGGCCGGGTCGGCGACGCCGAGAGTGCGCGCCACGCGCCGGGCGAGGCCCACCGGGGAGTCGCAGATGCCGATGACGCGCTCGCCGAGGTGGCGGGACATGGCCTCGGTGACCAGGCCCGCCGGGTTGGTGAAGTTGATGACCCAGGCGTCGGGGGCCAGCCGGGCCACCCTGCGGGCGATGTCGACCGCCACGGGGACGGTCCGCAGTCCGTACGCGATGCCGCCCGCACCGACGGTCTCCTGGCCCAGCACTCCCTCGGCCAGGGCGATCCGCTCGTCGGCGGCCCGGCCCGCCAGCCCGCCGACCCGGATCGCGGAGAACACGAAGTCGGCGCCGCGCAGGGCCTCGTCGAGGTCGGTGGTGACCGTGACCTCGGGGGCGTCCTCGACGTGGGCGGCCTGGTCCTTCAGCACCCGGGCGATGGCGGCCAGCCGGGCCGGGTCCAGGTCGTACAGGGTGAGACGGGTGACGCGGCCCTCGGCGCGGTCGCGCAACAGCGCTCCGTACACCAGCGGGACGCGGAAGCCGCCGCCGCCCAGGATCGTCAGACGCATGCTCATGGCCTTTCGGTCGTACGTCGCGGGGTCGCGCCCGGTGGGCACGGGCCGGGGGGGGCGCGCCCGGTGAAGGCGCGGGGGCCGCGCCGCCCGGTGAGCGCGTGGGGGCCGCGCCCGGTGAGCGCGGGAAGGGGCCGCACCCGGTCGGGATCAGAGCGCGCAGCCCTGGCTGTCCACCTGCTGGTTGGCCGTGCGGCCGGTCCTGATGTCGTCCTTGATCTCGTCGGCGGTCAGCGCGTAGCCGGTCTCCGGGTCGTCCAGGGACTTGGCGAAGACGACGCCGTACACCTTGCCGTCGGGGGTCAGCAGCGGGCCGCCGGAGTTGCCCTGGCGGACCGTCGCGTACAGCGAGTAGACGTCGCGGCGGACGGTGTCGCGGTGGTAGATGTCCGGGCCCTTGGCGTTGATGCGGCCGCGGACGCGGGCCGAGCGGACGTCGTACGAACCGTTCTCCGGGAAGCCCGCGACGATCGCGCTGTCGCCGCTGCGGGCGTCCTTGCCGATGAACTCCAGCGGCTTGGCGCGCAGGTCGGGGACGTCCAGGACGGCGATGTCGCGCTGCCAGTCGTAGAGGACGACCTTGGCGTCGTACAGCTTGCCCTCGCCGCCGATCTGTACGGTCGGCTCGCTGACGCCGCCCACCACGTGCGCGTTCGTCATGACGCGGCGCTCGGAGAACACGAAGCCGGTGCCCTCCAGGACCTTGCCGCAGCTCGGCGCCGTGCCGACGACCTTGACGATGGACTGCTTGGCGCGGGCCGCCACCGGGCTGCCCGCGAGCTTCGGGTCGGGCGGCATGACCTCGGTGATCGGCTCGTTCGAGAACGGGCTGAAGACCTGCGGGAAACCATTCTGCGCGAGCACGGAGCTGAAGTCGTCGAACCAGCTCGCGGCCTGGCCCGGCACCACCCGGTCCACCCCGAGCAGCACCTTGGAGCCGCGCACCTCCTTGCCGAGCGTCGGCAGCGAGGAGCCCGCGAGGGCGGAGCCGATCAGCCAGGCCACCAGCAGCATCGCCACGACGTTGACCAGCGCGCCGCCGGTCGCATCCAGGGCGCGGGCGGGCGACCAGGTGATGTGTCTGCGGAGCTTGTTGCCCAGGTGGGTGGTGAAGGCCTGCCCCACGGAGGCGCAGACGATCACGATCACGACCGCCACCAGGATTCCGGTGGTGGAGTCGCCGAGGGAGGAACCCTCGTCGAACCACCCCCAGATCACCGGCAGCAGATAGACCGCGACAAGACCGCCGCCGAGGAACCCGATCACCGACAGCACGCCGACGACGAATCCCTGGCGGTACCCGATGACCGCGAACCACACGGCCGCGACCAGCAACACAATGTCCAGGACGTTCACGCCCGCCACCCTGTCATGTCCGTCATGCGTGCCAGTCGAGCGGGACCTCGCGGGAGCGGTCCCAGGGGCGCTCCCAGCCCGCGTAGTGCAGGACCTTGTCGACCACTCCGGCCGTGAAACCCCACAGCAGGCCGTGCTCCAGCAGGAACGCCGGACCGCGGTGGCCGCGCGGGTGCACGCTGGTGGCCCGGGTCGCGGGGTCCGTGAGGTGCGCCACCGGGACCGTGAAGACCCGGGCCGTCTCGCCCTGGTCGACGGCGCCGAACGGGCTCGGCTCGCGCCACCAGCCCAGCACCGGGGTCACCACGAAGCCGCTGACGGGGATGTAGAGGCGCGGCAGCACGCCGAAGACCTGGACGCCGGAGGGGTCGAGTCCGGTCTCCTCCTCGGCCTCGCGGAGGGCGGCCCGCAGCGGGCCCGTGGTCTCCGGGTCGCCGTCCTCGGGGTCGAGGGCGCCGCCGGGGAAGGAGATCTGCCCGGCGTGCGAGCGCAGGCTGCTCGCCCGCTCCATCAGGAGCAGCTCGGGCCCCTGCGGGCCCTCGCCGAAGAGGACCAGGACGGCCGACTGGCGGCCGCTGCCGCTCTCCGGCGGCAGGAACCGGCTCAGCTGCTCGGGGCGGACGCTGCGGGCGACACCGGCGACCGGGTCGAGCCAGGCGGGCAGGCCCCGGTCGCTGACGACGACGGCCGGGGCGGTGGCGTGGCCGGGTGCCGGTGCGGTCCGGGCGGGAGCCGCCGCGGTGCGGCCGGAAGCCGATGCGGTCCGGCCGGATGCCGTCGGGGCCCCGTCCTCGTCCGTCTCGTCCATCTCGTCCGTCTCGCTCGCGGCTCCCGCCGCACTGATCCGTGTCATCGCCACACCCCCGTGCTCTCCCAACGTCCGCCCCCGTCACGATCGTTCCGCATTCAGCCGTCGTTCCCTCAATCCGGGGAACGGCGAAGGTCACTTTCCGGCCGGTGCCGCTCCCATCGGGGGTGCGGGCTTCCCGCCCGCGTCCAGGTAGGACTGCGGGGGCTTCAGCCGCTGTCCCGGGTACCCGCCCTTCTCGTACTTCAAGAGCTTCTCGGCCTTCTCCGGGTCCGTCTCGCCCTCGCCGTACGACGGGCACAGGGAGGCGATCGGGCAGGCGCCGCAGGCGGGCTTGCGGGAGTGGCAGATGCGGCGGCCGTGGAAGACGACGCGGTGCGAGAGCATCGTCCACTCGCTCTTGGGGAAGATCTCGGCGACCACCGCCTCGACCTTCACCGGGTCCTCCTCGTCGGTCCACTTCCAGCGCCGCACCAGGCGTCCGAAGTGGGTGTCGACGGTGATGCCGGGGACGCCGAAGTAGTTGCCCAAGACGACATTTGCCGTCTTTCGTCCCACTCCCGGCAACGTGACCAGGTCCTCGATGCGGCCCGGCACCTCGCCGCCGAAGGTGTCCCGCAGGGCCGTGGAGAGGCCCAGCAGGGACCGCGCCTTGGCCCGGAAGAAGCCCGTCGGCCGGATGATCTCCTCCAGCTCCTCGGGCACGGCCGCCGCCATGTCCTCGGGCGTCGGGTAGGCCGCGAAGAGGGCGGGGGTGGTCTGGTTGACGCGCAGGTCGGTGGTCTGGGCGGAGAGGACCGTGGCGACCAGCAGCTGGAAGGGGTTCTCGAAGTCGAGCTCGGGGTGGGCGTACGGGTAGACGTCGGCCAGCGCGCGGTTGATCTTGCGGGCGCGGCGGACCATCGAGAGGTGCGACTCGGGCTTGGCGGCCTTCTTGGCGGGGGCCTTGGCGGCGGGCTGCTTCACCGGAGGCTTCGCGACGGCAGCCTTCTTCGCCGGAATGGCGACGGACTTCTTCGCCGGAGCGGCGGCAGCCTTCTTCGCCGCGGCCTTCTTCGCCGCGGCCTTCGCGACCGCAGCCTTCTTGACCGGCGCTTTCTTCGCCGCCACCGGTCCGGCCGACGTCGCACCGACCGATTTGGCGGCCTTCATCGGCCTCGCCGCAGCCTGTTCGCCCACAGCGGAATTGCGATCTGCTGCCACCTGCCCGGCCCCCTTGACCTGCGCTCTCACCGGCTTGTTGGACACCCGTCCAGCCTAGGTGCAGCCACTGACATTCGCCGTGGCCGCAGCCCCATGCGTACCCAATCAGCCCCCTGAAGCACGACCTGGGCCGGTTGTAAGTCATCCTTGGTGATTGAAGTGATTGATCGCACTGTTTTACCGTCCGGCATCATGGGGACCCAGGTTCCCCTGAGCAGGTCGACAAGGAGAGAACACGTGGACGACGTTCTGCGGCGCGCCCCGCTCTTCGCGGCGCTCGATGACGAGCAGGCCGCGGAGCTGCGCGCCTCCATGAGCGAGGTGACCCTCGCACGCGGTGACGCCCTGTTCCACGAGGGCGACCCCGGTGACCGCCTCTATGTGGTGACCGAGGGCAAGGTGAAGCTTCACCGCACCTCCCCCGACGGCCGGGAGAACATGCTGGCCGTCCTCGGCCCCGGTGAGCTGATCGGCGAGCTGTCGCTGTTCGACCCGGGCCCGCGCACCGCCACCTCGACGGCGCTGACCGAGGTCAAGCTGCTGGGCCTCGGCCACGGCGACCTCCAGCCCTGGCTGAACGTACGCCCGGAGGTCGCGACCGCGCTGCTGCGCGCGGTGGCCCGCCGGCTGCGCAAGACCAACGACCAGATGTCCGACCTGGTCTTCTCCGACGTGCCGGGCCGTGTGGCCCGTGCACTCCTGGACCTGTCGCGCCGCTTCGGCGTGCAGTCCGAGGAGGGCATCCACGTCGTGCACGACCTCACGCAGGAAGAGCTGGCCCAGTTGGTCGGCGCCTCCCGCGAGACGGTCAACAAGGCCCTCGCGGACTTCGCGGGCCGCGGCTGGCTGCGCCTGGAGGCGCGTGCCGTGATCCTGCTGGACGTGGAGCGGCTGGCGAAGCGCTCGCGCTGACGCTCCTGCTGTCGCTGTCTTTTGTTGTACGGGAACGGGCCGCACCCTCGGTGAGGGTGCGGCCCGTTCCCGCGTCAGGGTGCCGCGTTTTCGGCGGTGCGGCCCGCGACAGTGCCCCGTCTTCGGGGGCATGCCCGCACCACCGCGCTCAGTCCTTGCCCACGATCACCGGCGTCTTGCTGCCGGAGCCGCACGGGACGGCGTACACGGGGTGCTTCTGGGCGGCCTCCTTGTAGGCCTCGATGCACTGGTTCGCGAGGACCTTGTCGCTGAGCGAGTCGTTCAGGATGCGGTTGGCCTGGGCGATGCCCTCGGCCTCGATCTTGCGGCGCTTGGCCTCGGCGGTGGCCGTCTTGGTCGCCTCCTCGGCCCGCTCGGTGGCCTGCTGCTGCTGGATCTTGCGGTCGATCTGGCCCTGGAGCTGCGCCGAGGGCTTCACGTTGCGCAGGTTGACGGCCGCGACGGCGATCCCGCGCGGGGCCAGGCGCTCCTTGATGAGCTCGCCGATCTCGGCGTTGATCTTCTCGCGGGCCGAGGAATAGCCCTGTTCGCTCGTGTGCCGGGCGAACACGTTGCGGATGATCTCCCGGGTGTCCGGCTGCACCAGACGCGTCTGCACGGACTCCTCGCTGCCCGCGAGGCGGTACAGCTCGACGACCTTGTCCGGGGTCACCGCCCACTTCACGGTCAGCTCGACCTCCATGACGCCGCCCTGCGAGGAACGGACCTCGACGACGTCCTTGTCGGACAGGTTGAGGTCGACGGGCCGGGTGGAGAAGGAGGTGACGGTCGTGAAGGGCGAGCGCAGATGCATGCCGGAGAGCATCGGCCCGCCGACCTTGCCGAAGGTCACCGGCACTCCCACCTCGTACGCGCTCATCACGTACAGGCAACTGGAGATCCCCGCGATCAGCCCCGCGAGCAACGCGCCCGCCGCACCGATCTTCAGCCCGCGGGTGTCCTGCGCACGGCCCACGAAATAGAGCACCACGGCGGCGAGGACGAGCAGGATGGACAGCACAAACACAGTGGTTCCCCCCAGGAACTGCGGTCATCATGCCGGAATGGACCGGATGTAGGCGGAGAGTAAGGCATGAACATGGCGAACGCGGGGGAATTCGCGGGACGCCCTCCCCACCACCCGTACATCGAGCGCGAGGAGTTCCCGGAGCGGGGAGACACGATGCGGAAAATCGCGGAGGCGGCCGGGAACCCTTCGGCGGATCCGGCCGTTCTCCGTATGTACACCGAGGATTTCGGCCCGTGGCTGGCGACCGAATACATCGCAGTCCACGGCAGGAAGACCCCTCGGCCGTACGGAGAAACCGCAGTGCGCAGTACCGGAGTTCCGCAGGTCGGTGGGCCTTTGAGCCCTCGCAGCTTGTGAACTGCACAGGGAAGGAAGGCCGGTTCGGCTCAGATCAGGCCGTGCTCGCGCAGATACGCCAGCTGCGCCCGCACGGAGAGCTCGGCCGCCGGCCACAGGGACCGGTCCACGTCCGCGTAGACATGCGCCACCACGTCGGACGCACTCACGTGCCCGTTCTCCACCGCCGTCTCCACCTGCGCCAGCCGGTTCGCCCGGTGCGCCAGGTAGAACTCGATCGCGCCCTGGGCGTCGTCGAGTACGGGCCCGTGTCCTGGCAGGACGAGCCGCACCCCGTCGTCCACCGTGAGCGACCGCAGCCGCCGCAGCGAGTCGAGGTAGTCCCCGAGCCGCCCGTCGGGGTGCGCCACCACGGTGGTGCCCCGGCCCAGGACCGTGTCCCCCGTCAACACGGCCTGATCGGCGGGCAGATGGAAGCAGAGGGAGTCGGCGGTGTGCCCCGGCGTGGGCACCACCCGCATCTCGACTCCGCCGGTGGTGATCACGTCACCGGCGCCCAGCCCCTCGTCCCCGAGCCGCAGCGCGGGGTCCAGCGCCCGCACCGTGGTCCGGGTCAGTTCCGCGAACCGCGCGGCCCCCTCCGCGTGGTCGGGGTGCCCGTGCGTCAGCAGGGTCAGCGCGACGCGCTTGCCCGCCTTCTCCGCCGTGTCGATCACCGCCCGCAGGTGCACGTCGTCCAAGGGACCCGGGTCCACGACGACGGCCAGGTCGGAGTCCGGCTCGGACACGATCCACGTGTTCGTGCCGTCCAGGGTCATCGCGGAGGGGTTCGGGGCCAGGACGTTGACCGCGCGGGCGGTGGCGCGCCCGGAGAGGACTCCGCCGCGCGGCTGCCCGGGAAGGGCCGCTGCGTCCGTCATCGGGTGCCTCCCGCCGGGTCGGCCTGCCCGGAGGCGGCCGGGATGTGCTTGGTGAACTCGTCGTGGCCCGGCCAGCTCAGCTCCAGCTCGCCGCCGACGAGGCGGGCCCGGGCCAGTACGGGGGTCATGTCCTGGGCGGGTGCGCCCGCCAGGACCTCTGCCGCCGTCCGGTACGGCTGGAGCCGACGGAGAGTGGAGATCGTGGGCGGCATCATCAGGAGCTCGCCACGGTCGTATCCGGCGGCCGCCTGCGCCGGGGAGATCCACACGGTGCGGTCCGCCTCCGTGGAGGCGTTGCGGGTCCGCTGTCCGGCGGGCAGCGCGGCCACGAAGAACCAGGTGTCGTACCGCCGGGGCTCGAACTCCGGGGTGATCCAGCGCGCCCACGCGCCCAGCAGGTCCGAGCGCAGTACGAGCCCCCGCCGGTCGAGGAACGCGGCGAAGCCCAGCTCCCGGGCCACCAGAGCCTGCCGGTCCGCCTCCCAGTCGGCGCCCGTGGTGTCGCCGACCACAGTGTCCTCGGTGGGACCGGCGAGGAGGACGCCCGCCTCCTCGAAGGTCTCGCGCACGGCCGCGCAGACCACCGCCTGGGCCGCACCCAGGTCGTCGCCCAGGCCCAGCCGCTCGGCCCACTCCGGCAGGCCGGGCCCCGCCCAGCGCACCAGCGAGTCGTCGTCCCGGGGATCGACGCCGCCGCCCGGATACGCGTACGCGCCTCCGGCGAAAGCCATGGAGGCGCGTCTGCGCAGCATGTGGACGGAGAGTCCGTCCTGGTCAGAGGTGGTGCCGTCGCTCAGCAACAGCACGGTCGCGGCCCGCTTCGGGGTCGCGGGAACGAGCTCGCCGCTCGCCAGCGCGCGAATCCGGTCGGGCCATTCGGGCGGGTACCACTGACCATGGGACATGGCCGGATGCTACGGCCAACCGCCTCGATGTTCGAGAGGCAGTTGTAGCCAGCACCCAACCGGCCGGGCCCACGGCTCACGCCTCGGTGAGCTCCACCTGGATCTCGACCTCGACCGGGGCGTCCAGCGGCAGGACCGTCACGCCGACGGCGCTGCGGGCGTGCACGCCCTTGTCGCCGAGGACCTCGCCGAGCAGCTCGCTGGCGCCGTTGATGACACCGGGCTGACCGGTGAAGTCGTTGGCCGAGGCCACGAAGCCGACGACCTTCACGACGCGCGCGATGCGGTCCAGGTCACCGGCGACGGACTTCACGGCCGCCAGGGCGTTCAGCGCGCAGATCCGCGCCAGGTCCTTGGCCTCCTCGGCGGTGACCTCCGCGCCGACCTTGCCGGTGACCGGCAGGGCGCCGTCCACCATCGGGAGCTGGCCCGCGGTGAACACGTACACACCGGACTGCACGGCCGGCTGGTACGCGGCGATCGGCGGGACGACCTCGGGCAGGGTCAGGCCGATCGAGGCGATCTTCTCCTCGACCGCGCTCATGCGGTCTTCTCCCGCTTGAGGTAGGCCACCAGCTGCTCGGGGTTGTTCGGACCCGGCACGACCTGGACGAGCTCCCAGCCGTCCTCGCCCCAGGTGTCCAGGATCTGCTTCGTCGCGTGGACGAGGAGGGGGACAGTCGCGTACTCCCACTTTGTACTCATGCGGCCGACTCTAGCCGGTGGAAAGTGGGTGGGAACGCAGCGGTGGCCCCGTCGGAACGTACGGGATGGGCGGCCTCCTGATTGGCCCGCGGGACGACTGGTTAGGCTCGAAGGCGTGAGCAGGCTCCAGGTCGTCAGTGGCAAGGGCGGTACCGGCAAGACCACGGTCGCCGCGGCACTCGCGCTCGCCCTCGCCACCGAGGGCAAACGCACCCTCCTGGTGGAGGTCGAGGGGAGGCAGGGCATCGCGCAGCTCTTCGAGACGGAAGCCCTTCCGTACGAGGAGCGCAAGATCGCTGTCGCGTCGGGCGGCGGGGAGGTGTACGCCCTCGCGATCGACGCCGAACGCGCACTCCTTGACTACCTCCAGATGTTCTACAAGCTGGGGAGCGCCGGGCGGGCGCTGAAGAAGCTCGGCGCGATCGACTTCGCGACCACCATCGCGCCGGGACTGCGGGACGTCCTGTTGACCGGCAAGGCCTGCGAGGCGGTCCGGCGCCGGGACAAGAAGGGCGCGTACGTCTACGACTACGTGGTGATGGACGCGCCGCCCACCGGGCGCATCACCAAGTTCCTCAATGTGAACGACGAGGTCGCGGGGCTCGCGAAGTTCGGGCCGATACACAACCAGGCGCAGGCCGTGATGCGGGTC
The DNA here is from genome assembly GCF_044744005.1 of Streptomyces sp. NPDC087440. NCBI lineage: Bacteria > Bacillati > Actinomycetota > Actinomycetes > Kitasatosporales > Streptomycetaceae > Streptomyces > Streptomyces sp. NPDC087440. The sequence continues at coordinate 147,314 of NZ_JBIUXN010000016.1, forward strand.
CTGAAGTCCCCCGAGACGGCGGTGCACTTCGTGACGCTCCTGGAGGAGATGCCGGTCCAGGAGACCGCCGACGGGGTCGCCGAGCTGCGGGCCGCCGAGCTGCCCGTGGGCAAGGTGCTGGTGAACATGGTCCGGCCGCAGCTGCTGGACGAGGAGGCGCTGCGGGCGGCGGCGGGCGAGCAGCGGGCGGCCGTGGCGCAGGCCCTGTCCACGGCGGGCCTGGGCGGCGCACAACGCGGCGGGCACGCGGAGCGGCTGGTGGACCCGCTCCTGGAGCAGGCCGCGGAGCACGCACAGCGCGTCGAGCTGGAGCGCGAGCAGCGGTCGGCACTGGCCGGGATCGGCCTTCAGACGTACGAACTCCCCATGCTGGGCGAGGGGTTGGACCTGGCCGGGCTCTACCGGCTGGCGGCGGCACTCCGTACCCACCTGGGGGCGGACCGGGCGGGGGGATCGGCATGAGCGCGGACACGTCGCGGACGGGCACGTCGCAGACGGGCACGACGACCCGGGCCACGGGTACGGCCCGGGGGCTGGACCCGGCCCCGGCGCTGGACGTCGATCCCCTGCTGGACGACCCGGCGACCCGCATCATCGTGTGCTGCGGCTCCGGCGGCGTCGGGAAGACGACCACCGCGGCGGCACTGGGCGTACGGGCGGCCGAGCGGGGGCGGCGGGCGGTGGTGCTGACCATCGACCCGGCGCGCAGGCTCGCCCAGTCGATGGGGATCGACTCCCTGGACAACGTGCCGCGCCGGGTGAAGGGCATCGACGAGAGCGCGGGCGGCGAGCTGCACGCCATGATGCTCGACATGAAGCGCACCTTCGACGAGATCGTCGAGGCGCACGCGGACGCGGACCGGGCCCGCGCCATCCTGGACAACCCCTTCTACCAGTCCCTGTCGGCCGGGTTCGCCGGTACGCAGGAGTACATGGCGATGGAGAAGCTGGGGCAGCTCCGCTCGCGGGACGAGTGGGACCTGATCGTCGTGGATACCCCGCCCAGCCGGTCCGCGCTGGACTTCCTGGACGCGCCCAAGCGGCTGGGGTCCTTCCTGGACGGGAAGTTCATCCGGGTGCTGATGGCGCCGGCGAAGGTGGGCGGCCGGGCCGGGATGAAGTTCCTCAACGTCGGCATGTCGATGATGACCGGCACGCTCAGCAAGCTGATGGGCGGCCAACTGCTGCGCGACGTGCAGACGTTCGTGGCGGCGATGGACACGATGTTCGGCGGGTTCCGCACGCGTGCGGACGCCACCTACCGGCTGCTCCAGGCGCCCGGGACGGCGTTCCTGGTGGTCGCCGCCCCGGAGCGGGACGCGCTGCGCGAGGCGGCGTACTTCGTGGAGCGCCTGGCCGCCGAGGAGATGCCGCTGGCCGGTCTCGTACTCAACCGGGTGCACGGCAGCGGCGCCCCCCAGCTGTCCGCCGAGCGGGCGCTGGCCGCCGCGGAAAATCTTGGACAGCGCGGCATTGTGGATCAGGGGGACGGGAATGCTGGTCCTCGTGGCTCCACGGCCGCCTCTCCCGAGACACCCCGCACCACCGCACGCGGCGACGCGACGACCGACGCTCCCCGAACCGAACCCGCCGAAGCCCACGGGCCCGCCGGGGCCGACGTCGCCGACGAGGTCGCGCAGTTGACTGCCGGCCTGCTGCGGCTGCATGCCGAACGCATGCAGGTTCTCGCGCGTGAACAGCGAACGCGCGACCGCTTCACCGCACTCCACCCCGAGGTGGCAGTGACCGAAGTCGCCGCCCTACCCGGAGACGTGCACGACCTGGCCGGCCTGCGGGCCATCGGTGAGCGTCTGAGCCACCGGTGAACCACGAGTCGTCGGTGAGCGACCGGCGGCCGGTCCGGACATCCCCGTCCGCATCCGCCGCCCTGCACGCCGTCACCGTCGGCCCCGCCACGCCCGGCCTGAGCTGAGCCGTGGACTGCCTGGGCTGCCACGATCGGCCCAGTCCCGCCACGATCGGCCTAGCCCACCGCGGCGTACGTCTCCTCGTAGACCTCGGCCTCTTCGAGCACCGCGGGCAGGATTCCCGCACTGCGCTCGTACTCCGTACGCGCCGTCTCCAAGAGCCTGCGCCACGAGGTGACCGTCGGACGCCTGCGCAACAGCGCTCGGCGTTCCCGCTCCGTCATGCCACCCCACACGCCGAACTCGACGCGGTTGTCCAGCGCGTCCGCCAGGCACTCGGTCCGCACCGGACATCCGGTGCACACCGCCTTCGCCCGGTTCTGCGCCGCTCCTTGTACGAACAGTTCATCCGGATCGGTAGTGCGGCAGGCTGCCTGCGCACTCCAGTCGGTTACCCAGCCCATCCCGGCGCCGTCCTCTCCCGAATCGAGGCTCCCCCACGGCGGTAGCGGCATATTCACCGCTGCCAGTTGAGGACGTTACGGAAGGTGGGCACAGCGCAACACCCCCTTCGGGCCCAATCTTGAATGGCCCGAACGGACTATGCGTATGCGGCAGATCACCCAGGGGAGTGAGCTGGGGACATGCGTCATCTACCCGGAGAAACGGGACAGTTCAGCGGGGTCGAGAGGGCCGGGGAAGCGACCGCGGGGACCACTCGGTCCGGCCCCGCCGATGTGAGACGGAACCGCACTGGTGTGACAGCTGAGAGCAGCTTAGGCCAGAGCCTTTGTGTGTGTCCGGCGATTGAGAACGTAGACACCTCACGTTGCTCATTCGTCCAGCGGCGGAGGCGACTTGAGCGGGAAACGCGGTGTTTTCGTCGAACAGTTCGTGGTGCTGGAGGCAGTGGTAGAGCTGCCCGAGCAGGTGGTGGAAGAGGTTGCGCCGGGCGGACGCGAGCCGGTCTCCGGCTTCGCGTCGGCGCCGGTGGTGGGCGTTGGCCCCGGCGGAGGCCCGCAGGGAGGCGAAGGCCCAGAGGTGGCCAGCGTGGTCGAGGCGGTCGTTCTTGACCCGGCGGCGGGTGACGGAGGACTTCTTGCCGGAGGCGCGGGTGACGGGCGAGGCGCCTGCACTGGCCTTGAGGCCGCGGGCGTCGGCGAAGCGGGTGTGGTCGTCCCCGATCTCAGCGAGGACCCGCACAGCGCCAGGCATCCGTTCGGCACCCGCACGACTGCCACCACCCTGAGCACCAAGCTCGCGCACCGGTCCACGTCGAGGCCTGATCGGCCCGGCTGCTCCTGGATGTCACGGTCTGGTACGCGAACGCTCCGAGAGGCCCCTGCTCCTACGGATCGCCCTTACCTACGGATTAGGCTGCTCCTCATGGCAAAAACGCGCTCGGGCGGGGGTCTCACACGGACCCAGCAGGCCGCCAAGTTCCTCGGTGTCAGCGTGCTCTCCGGAGCCGTGCTGGCCGGCATCGCCCTGCCCGCAGCCGGTGCGCTCGGTCTCGCGGCCAAGGGGACGGTCGAGGGATTCGACACCATCCCGGCGAACCTCAAGCGCCCGCCGCTGAGCCAGCGCACCACGATCCTCGACAGCCAGGGCGGCAAGATCGCCACGGTGTTCTCCCGCGACCGCACGGTGGTCGACCTGAAGGACATCTCGCCGTACATGCAGAAGGCGATCGTCGCGATCGAGGACAACCGCTACTACGAGCACGGCGCGGTCGACATGAAGGGCATCCTGCGCGCCCTCAACCGCAACGTGCAGTCCGGCGGCACCGCACAGGGCGCTTCGACGCTGACGCAGCAGTACGTGAAGAACGTCTTCGTCGAGGAGGCGGGCGACGACCCGGACAAGGTCGCGCAGGCCACCCAGCAGACCCTCGGCCGCAAGATCCGCGAGCTGAAGTACGCCATCCAGGTCGAGCAGGAGCTCGGCAAGAAGAAGATCCTGGAGAACTACCTCAACATCACCTTCTTCGGGCAGCAGGCGTACGGCGTCGAGGCCGCCTCCCAGCGGTACTTCAGCAAGCGCGCCAAGGACCTGAAGCTGGAGGAGGCCGCGCTGCTGGCCGGACTCGTCCAGTCGCCGACCCGGTACGACCCGGTCAACGACTCCGCCGAGGCCACCAAGCGGCGCAACATCGTGCTCCAGCGCATGGCCGACATCCGCGAGATCTCCCCCGCCGAGGCCGCGCGCGCCAAGGCCGCCCCGCTGAAGCTGAAGGTGAGCAAGCCCAAGAACGGCTGCATCACCGCGGTGAGCGGCGCCGGGTTCTTCTGCGACTACGTCCGCGAGATCTTCCTCAACGACCCGGTCTTCGGCAAGACCAAGGAGGACCGGGCCAAGGTCTGGAACCAGGGCGGTCTGACCGTACGCACCACCCTGGACCCGAAGGCCCAGCAGTCGACGCAGGCCTCCATCAAGGACCACGTCTACAAGAGCGACAAGGTCGCCACGGCCGTCACCCTGGTGGAGCCCGGCACCGGCAAGGTCCTCGCGATGGGCCAGTCCAAGCCGTACGGCTTCGGGAACAACGAGACCCAGATCAACTACTCGGTCGACAAGAACATGGGCGGCTCGAACTTCGGCTTCCCGACCGGCTCGACCTTCAAGCCGTTCCTGACCGCGGCGGCGCTGGAAGAGGGCAAGCCGCCGACGCAGGTCTACCCGTCTCCGTACCAGATGCCGTACCCGGCGCGGATCGAGACCTGCAGCGGCAAACCGTGGGTGAACATCGGCATGAAGCAGAAGCTCGAGAACGAGAACGAGAAGGAGAACGGCCCGTACCCGCTCCGTAAAGCGATGAACATGTCCGTCAACACGTACTTCGTTCAGATGCTTGAGGACATCGGGATGTGCCCGGTCGTCAAGATGACCGACAAGCTCGGCCTGATCCAGGGCCACGGCAAGAAGCTCAACGAGGAGCCCTCAACGCTGACCCTCGGCTCCAACGGCATCTCGCCGCTGCGGATGGCCAGCGCGTACGCGGCCTTCGCCAACCGGGGCACGTACTGCACGCCGATCGCCATCGAGTCGATCACCGCGCCCGGCAAGAAGTCGCTGCCGGTGCCGAAGACCTCGTGCACGGCGGCCATGGCCGAGCAGACCGCGGACACCGTCAACACGCTGCTGAGCGGGGTGGTCGACTCCGGTACGGGTCAGCAGGCCGGGCTCAAGGACGGCCGTGACAACGCGGGCAAGACCGGTACCACCGACGCCCGCAAGAACGCCTGGTTCGTCGGCTACACCCCGAACCTGTCGGGCGCCGTCTGGGTGGGCAGCCCCTCCCAGCAGGTGAAGATGGAGAACATCACCATCGGCGGCAAGTACGAGGCCAAGGTGTTCGGTGGCCAGGTCCCCGGCCCCATCTGGAAGGACGCGATGACCGGGGCGCTCGACGGCAAGGGCTCCCCGCAGTTCAAGACGGTCGACATCCCTGAGCCGGAGACTGACAAGGACAAGGGCAAGAACAGGGACCGCGACAAGAACCGCCCCGGCGACAACAAGCCCCCCGGCCAGGACCCCGGGAACGGCAACGACGGCGGGGACGGAAACGGGAACGGGAACGGCGGAGACGACGGCAACGGCGGCGGCTGGGGCGACATCTTCGGCGGGGACGGGCCGTGATCCGGAGCGACCGGTGACCGCGACGACCGCGACGACCGCGTGAGCAACGAAAGAGGGCGCCACCCCCGTCGGGGGTGGCGCCCTCACTCCTACACCCGCAGGCGTGAACCGTCGGCCCGGATCGGCACGCCGGCCCGGATCAGCCCGCCAGCAGCCCCTTCACCGCCGCGGCGACGCGCCCGCCCTCGGCGCGGCCCGCGACCTTCGGGTTGACGATCTTCATGACGGCGCCCATGGCACGCGGCCCCTCGGCCCCCGCCGCCTGCGCCTCGGCGACGGCCTCGGCCACGATCGCCTTCAGCTCGTCGTCGCTCAGCTGCTGCGGCAGGTACGTCGCGAGGATCTCGCCCTCGGCCTTCTCCCGCTCGGCCTGCTCGGCGCGACCGCCCTTGGCGAAGGCGTCCGCGGCCTCGCGGCGCTTCTTCGCCTCCTTGGCGATCACCTTCTCGACCTCGGCGTCGGAGAGCTCGCGGGCCTCCTTGCCCGACACCTCCTCGACCTGCACGGCGGCGAGGGTGAGCCGGAGCGTGGAGGAGCGGAGCTCGTCGCGCGCCCGGATGGCGGCGGTGAGGTCTTCCTTCAACTGCGACTTGAGCTGGGACTTGAGCGTGGTCATGACGCAAGTGTGGCAGGTCGTACGCCTCCGCCGCCCGCCGATTTCCGCCGCGGCGTCCGCCCCCTCCCCCATCTGCAACGATGGGAGGCATGCGCGCACGTTACGGAGTACCCCTGGGAATCACGGCCGTTGGCGCGGCCACACTCGCCTACGCGGCCGGTTTCGAGGCCCGCTCCTTCAGACTCCGACGAGTGAGCGTCCCGGTCCTGCCGCCGGGCGCGAAGCCCCTGCGCGTACTCCAGGTCTCGGACATCCACATGGTGAGCGGACAGCGCAAGAAGCAGCGCTGGCTCCAGTCGCTGGCCGGGCTGCGCCCCGACCTCGTCGTCAACACGGGCGACAACCTCTCCGACCCGGAGGGCGTGCCGGAGGTGCTGGACGCGCTCGGCCCGCTCATGCAGTTCCCGGGCGTGTACGTCTTCGGCTCCAACGACTACTACGGGCCCAAGCCGCGCAACCCCGCCCGCTACCTGCTCGAAAAGGTCCAGGGCAAGCACGGCCTGAACGGCAACCCGCCGGTCGTCGGCGCCGTCCACAACCCCTGGGAAGAGCTCCGCGACGGCTTCGACGCCGCCGGCTGGCTCAACCTCACCAACACCCGCGGCAACCTGAAGCTCCGCGACGGCTTCGACCTGGCCTTCACCGGCCTCGACGACCCGCACATCAAGCGCGACCGCTACGCCGAGGTCGCGGGCGGCCCGTCCCCCTCCGCCGACTTCTCCATCGCCGTCGTCCACGCCCCGTACCTGCGCGCCCTGGACGCCTTCACCGCCGACGGCTACCCCCTGATGCTCGCCGGCCACACCCACGGCGGCCAGGTCTGCATCCCCTTCTACGGCGCCCTGGTCACCAACTGCGACCTGGACACCGACCGCGTGAAGGGCCTTTCCACCCACACCCACGGCGGCCACCGTTCCTACCTCCACGTCTCCGCGGGCTGCGGCGCGAACCGCTACACGCCGGTCCGCTTCGCGTGCCCCCCGGAGGCGACCCTGCTGACGCTGACACCGAAGGCCTGATCCGCCGTACGGGCCGGGCCTCCCCCCCCATCCGAGGCCCGGCCCCACCCCTCTCGGGGCCTGAGGGACGGCCCCCCGCTCACCCAAACCCGGACGAACTCCCCTACCGTGGGAGTCATGATCGCCCCGACCCCCCAGGGCGTGCCCGCCGCAGCGGTCGTGCCGCCCCGCCGCCGCCCGTACGCAGCCGTCTTCCGCGCCCTGCTCTGCGCGGCCGCCGTCACCGGCATCGTGATCGACCTGACCTTCGGCGACCCGCTCCGGGTCCCGATCTACTTCACGATCCAGTCGAACGCCCTGCTCGCCCTCGTCCTCGGCTGGTCCGCCCACCGCGCCTGGACCGGCCGCCCGCCCCTCTCGCCCCGCCTGACCGGCGGCGCGTTCCTCTTCATCGCCATCACCGGCCTCGTCTACCACCTGATCCTGGCCAACGACTCCAGCAGCTTCTCCATGACCGGAGAGGCCCTCACCGGCCCCCGCGCCCTCTCCAACCAACTCCTGCACACCGTCACCCCCCTCGGCGCGGCCCTGGACTGGCTCCTCCTCACCGCCCCCGGCAGCCTCCTCTTCCGGTACGCCGCCCAGTGGCTGCTCTACCCGGCCGCCTACCTCGCCTTCGCCCTGATCCGCGGCGCCCTCCTCGCCCCCGGCACGGCCGCCCGCTACCCGTACCCCTTCCTCGACGTCGCCGCCCACGGCTACGCGAGCACCGCCGTGACCGCCCTGATCCTGGGCCTGGCCTTCTACGCCCTGGCCCTCGGCCTGGTCGCCCTGGACCGGGTACGCCCCGACCTGCGCCGCCGCGAAAACCGGATTTCGCCTGAGAGCGCGGGTGGGCTAAAGTAATCGATGTCGCCACGGCAACGCGGTGGACATCGGGGTGTAGCGCAGCTTGGCAGCGCGCTTCGTTCGGGACGAAGAGGTCGTGGGTTCAAATCCCGCCACCCCGACAGCCAAAACAGCAGATCAGGCCCGGTACTGAGAAATCAGTGCCGGGCCTGATCTGCGTTGTGGGGGCACTGGGGAGCGAGGGGGGAGCGGATCATGGAAATCCCAACTCCGGTGAGTGGCACAGAAGTCCCGATGCGGGCTGCGCAGACGCAGTCGTAGCGCCCCGGCCCCACTTGATCCTCGGCGGCCGCAGCGGCAGGCGCACGGACCCTGAAGTCGTCCGGCGGTCGCGTACGGCACCACACACACGCGTCGCGCTGTTCGGCACCGGTCCCTCCCCTGTGAGGACCGGTGGCGAACAACGCGACGGTGTCGATACGCGCCGCATCGGCGTCAGCGCGAGCCGAGGGCGATCTGATCCGCAATCGACGCGCAGAGGGAGTGCAGCCTCACAGGGACACCACCCTTGGGGTGACGCGCTGGTGGCCTACTCTGACGCTGCGCGGCCGGATCAGTACCGGAAGGCGATCCTGCCAGTTGCAGCTCAACCCGAGGAGACCCCACTGTCGCCCGGACGACATAATCGCAGGTCAGACGCATAGAGCGAGTTTTCCGGTCCGGATATCCGGGTGCGACAAAGTAGGGGGTGGAGGCCTTGGAGCCCGACTCAGGGGCGCGCGCAGCCTTCGCGGAGCGCCTTGCGCTGCTGTACAAGGAAGCCGGTAATCCTCCCCTTCAGCGCGTGGCCGAGGCCGTCGTCCGGCTCCAGAAGGTCGACGAGCGAGGCCGCCCCGTGCGGGTGTCCGCCCAGCGGATCAGCGACTGGCGACGGGCCAAGAACGTGCCTGCCCAGTTCGCCGCTCTCGCAGCGGTACTGAGTGTGCTGATCCCCGAAGCTCGGCGGCAACGTCCCGCGCCGGTGTCCGCGGGCCTGTACGAGATGGCCCAGTGGCAGCTCCTCTGGAGCCGGGCGGTGGCCGACCCGGTCGCCGGGCGCGCCGCCGCGACATCTGCGGAAGGCGAGGAACAGCCTCGGGCCGAAGCCCCCATCGACCCCGGTGTATGCCCGTACCGGGGACTGGCGTCGTACCGCCAGCAGGACGCCCCGTGGTTCTTCGGCCGCGAGCGGAGCACGGACGACCTCGTTGCTCAACTCCGCGCAACGGAGAAGACGGGCGGCCTGATCATGCTCGTGGGCGCCTCGGGAGCGGGGAAGTCCTCGCTCCTGAGCGCCGGTCTGGTGCCCGTCTTGCACAGCGGCGCCCTGGATGACGAGAGCGGTCGGCCGGGTCTCGTACTGCAACTCGTACCGGGGGCCGACCCTCTCGCAGAGCTGACCCGCCACATACCGGAGCTCGCGGACACCCTCGTGCAGGCATCCGGCACTCCCCAATTCGCGCATGCGGTGCGGAAGTCCGTCGCCGCGTGGGCGCTGCAGCACGCGACGTCCTCCAGCACCCGCCCGGTCATCATCGTGGACCAGTTCGAGGAGGCGTTCACCCTCTGCTCCGACGAGGCGGACCGGCGCACCTTCATCCAGCTCCTGCACGCCGCGTGCTCGCCCGCCGACTCCGGCGAGCCCGCTCCGGCCCGCGTGGTCCTCGGTCTGCGGGCCGACTTCTACGAACAGTGCCTCCGGCACCGCGAACTGGCCGACGCGCTGCAACACCGGCACATGGTGCTCGGGCCGTTGTCCCACACCGAGCTGCGCGACGCGATGACCGGCCCGGCAAAGGCTGTGGGTCTTGAGCTCGAACCGGGCCTCACAGAGCTGATCGTCCGCGAGGTGAGCACGGACGGCCCGCACGGGGCGCACGACGCGGGAGTGCTGCCGCTCCTGTCCCACGCACTGCTGGCCACCTGGCAGCGGCGGAAGGGAGGGCGGCTGACCCTGGCCGGCTACCGCGCGGCCGGAGGCATCCAGGGAGCGGTCGCGGCGTCCGCCGAGCGCGCCTGGTCCGGCCTCGACCCGGCGGCACGCACGGCCGCCAGACTGCTCCTCCTCAGGCTGGTCCGGCTGGGCGAGGACACCCAGGCCACCCGTAGGCGGGGCACTCGACGCCAGCTCTCGGAGGAGTCGACGGATCCCGGCAAGACGGAGGAGTCGCTCGAAGCACTGGTGCACGCCCGCTTGGTGACCCTCGACGCGGACACCGTGGAGATCACCCATGAGGCGCTGCTCCACGCCTGGCCCCGCCTGCGCGACTGGATCGACGAGGATCGGGACGACCACCTGCTGCGCCAGCGCCTCGAGGAGGACGGCAAGGCGTGGGAGGAGTCCGCCCGCGACACGGCACTGCTCTACCGGGGTTCTCGGCTGGAGCAGGCACGAGCCTGGGCGGGATCTGCGGGTGACACCTTCCTGACCCGGGGCGCGGTGGAATTCCTGGCCGCCTCGGCCCGGTTGCGCAGGCGTACGGTTCTGATCGCCCGCGGCGCGGTGGCGGCCCTGGTGGCCCTGGCGATCGTGGCCGCGTCCGCGGCGGTGGTCGCGTGGAACCAGCGGAACGACGCGGTGTTCGAGCAGGTGGTCGCCGAGGTCGACCGGGCCCAGTACACGGACCCGTCGCTGTCCGCTCAGCTCGGTCTGGTGGCACACCGACTGCGGCCGGACGACCAGGCGGCGAAGAACCGGCTGATCTCCATCGTGAACGCACCGTTGGCCACGCCGCTCCTCGGCCACACCGGCGCCGTCTACCTCACCTCGTTCAGCCCGAACGGACAGCTCCTGGCCACCGCGAGCTACGACCGCACCGTTCGGCTGTGGGACGTAGCAGACCCGTCGCGCCCCAAAAGCCTGGGCGCACCCCTGGCCGGTCACCAGAGCTGGGTGAGCAGCGCGGTCTTCAGCCCGGACGGCACCACCCTCGCCAGCGCGTCGGACGACGGCACGATCAGACTGTGGAACGTACGCGATCCCCAGCACCCGCGCCTGCTGGGCGACCCCCTGATCAGCGACGGCGGCTCGATCTACCTGGTCGCTTTCAGCCCGGACGGGCACACGCTGGCCACCGCCAACGACGATCACAACGTCCGGCTGTGGAACGTGGAGGACCCGTCCCGGCCGGAGGCACTCGGTGCGTTTCCCGGCCACACCGCGGCCGTACGATCCGTGGCCTTCAGCCGGGACGGGCGGACGCTCGCGGCAGGCGGTGACGACGGCACGATCAGGCTGTGGGACACGGCCGACCCGCGTCGCCCCAAGCCGGTGGAGAAGGTGTTGACGGGGCACACGGGAACGGTGCACTCCGTGGCCTTCAACCAGGACGGCCGCACTCTCGCCAGCGGAGGCTCGGACGACACCATCCGGCTCTGGAACGTGGCCGACCCGCGTCACGCGGAACCACTCGGCGCACCGCTGACCCACCACACCGGACCCATCTGGTCAGTGGCCTTCAACCCCGGCGGATACATGCTCGCGGCCGCCAGCGCCGACAGCACGGCGACCCTGTGGAACGTCAGCGATCCAGCACACCCTTCCCAGGTCGGGGAACCTCTCGCCGGCAGCAGCGGGGAGATGTACGCCCTCGGCTTCAGCCCCGACGGGCGAACACTCGCCACCGGCAGCGGCGACAACAAGGTCCGCCTGTGGTCGATCCCGACGGCGGACATGATCGGGCGGATAGGAGCGTTCCGCCCCGACGGGAAGGTGCTCGCCACCGCCGCGCGCGACGAACAGGTCCGGCTCTGGAACGTGGAACGCCCCGACCTGCCCGTGTCACTGAGCCGGCCGTTCAAACCCGGCGAGGGGGAGGTGCGTTCGCTGGTCTTCTCCCCCGACGGCCGCACACTCGCCGTACTGACGGGACGCCGTGCGGTGCAGTTGTGGAACGTCACCGATCCGGCCCGGCCCCTCCCCTACGGGCCGCCCGTCGCGCTGCGCACACGATTCGCGGGCACCGATGCTCTGGCTTTCAGCCCGGACGGGCGCACGCTGGCAACCGCGCAGAGCGACCGCACGATCCAGTTGTGGAACGTCAGCGACCCTGCCCACCTCGATCCGCTCTCCGCGCCGCTCACCGGGCACACGGGCTACATCAACTCCCTCGACTTCAGCCCGGACGGACGGGCGCTCGCCAGCGGCAGCGCGGACGGCACCATACGGCTCTGGGACGTAACCGACACCCGTCGCGCAGCCCAACTGGGGAAGCCTCTGACGGAACACCTGGGCCCCGTCAACACGCTCGCCTACAGCCCGGACAGCCGCACCCTGGCCAGCGGCAGTGACGACGGCACGGTCCAGCTCTGGAACGTCGCCGAACCCCTCAAGGCCGACCGTCCGGAGTCCTCCCTCACGGGTCACACAGACGCCATCGTGTCCCTGACCTTCAGCCGGGACGGTCACACCCTGGCGAGTGGAGGCAATGACAACGCGGTGCGCCTGTGGGACGTCACCCACCCGTCCAGCGCCTCCCCCATCGGCCAGTCGATGAGCCCCAACGCCAAGACCGGCAGCTTCCTGTCGTTCAGTCCCCAGGGCCGCATGCTCGGTGTTTCGAGCGGCACCGATACCGTCCGGCTCTGGAACTTGGACACCGCCGAGGCGATTCACCGCATCTGCTCGACCACGCGGAGTGTTCTGACGCGGGAGAAGTGGCTGGATTACCTGCCCCGCATTTCCTACGCTCCCCCCTGCGACGAATAGCTTTCGCCCCTCCTCACCTGCAGACACGTCACGTGATCCCTGTCACAACCCCCTGTCGCGAACCGAGAGTTGACTATCCCTGCGCAGGCAGCCTTGTTACGGTTCGTTACAGCCCGGTCGTTGATGCATCCCCCGTCGTCAACGACCGGGCGCTTTCGTGCTTCCGGCGAGTGCAGCACAAACAGAGAAGCCCGGCTCGCTCGATGGCGAACCGGACTCGTCGGCCTCGCCGAGGAACAACTCGCGGAAGCCATCCGGGAGTTCGGCGTCGTCGCCGACGGCCAGCTCCCAGCACTCGGTGACGCTGAGGACTTCCTGGTGGCCGATGTACGTACGCATCAGATCTCTCCAGATCCTGGTGGGGATGGAAGGGAGAGCCGACAGCAGCGGGCTTCCTTGACCCGTCGACCGCTGCGGTCGACCGCAGAGGTGCGGGGTGTTCAGGGAGTACGCCTCAGACGCGGAAGCGCCGGGGCCCCGCCAGCCGGATGATCCAGCCGTACAGGGCGACCACGAAGCTGAACGCCCCGGTGGACGCGAAGAACATCAGGAGCCAACTGCCGCCCAGCACCTGGACGGAATTGCCGCTGATGTACGCGGCGAGCAGGCCGACCAGGAGGACGACCGGGTCCACCACGCCGCTGACCGTCGAGGTCGACGGCTTGCGCCGGGCCACGAGGGCGAGGTCGTACGGGGCGATGAGGCGCGCGGCGCCCCCGGACATCGGGAGGGCGACGCAGCCGCCGGGGACGCGGCCGATGACCGTGCCCAGCTCCATGTCGGTGCGATCTCGGACGACATCACCGATCGCGAGGTACAACGCGGTCTCCTCTCGGCACCAGGAAGGGCCGGGCAGGCGGAGGCCCGCCCGGCGACGTGCATGGCGGCCGCTCGTACGCGTCGAGCGACCCGGAGCGCCTACTCGTCGCCGACTGCGGGGGGGGGCAACACCCAGGGGCTCCCGTGGGGTTCGTTTCATGTGGAGCTATGCGGCTCTCAAGGAACGAGCGCTGCCTTTGTACTCACCCCCTCGGGCTTTCCTCCGGACGCCATCACGGACACGAGTCCTGAAGACCTCCTGTCCTCAACTCCTCTTGAGGAGTTGCCCCGACTATGGCGAATCCCACGTCACTCATCAAGACCTCTTGAGGAGTCGTATGGTGTGGGGAGCCGAACGACGGATGGTGAAAGCGCAGATGGCAGTGGCGTACGAGCGGATCGCGGACGAGCTCCGCGAGGCCATCCGCGCAGGTCAGCTCAAGCCCGGTGACCGCTTGCCGGCGGAGACGCAACTCGCTGAGACGTATCGGCGAAGCGTCCCGACAATTCGTGAAGCGCTTCGGCTTCTGCGCGACGAAGGACTCGTCGAGAAGCAGCACGGCCGCGGGAATTTCGTCCGTCGGCCACGCACGAAGGTGTCCCGGACGAACGCGCGCCACCAGTGGGAGAAGGACCGCGCGCGCGACCCGGAGGACAACCGCGCCAAGACCGGGGCCACCGAGCACGACACCGGCCTGACGGTCAACGACCTGATCTTCCACGCCGCTTACCGCGAGGTCGAGGCGAGCGCGGAGATCGCGAAGGCGATGGGCGTCAGCGAGGGAACAGCGCTGGTCGAGCGCACCTGCCGGACGCGCTACGCGGCCGAGAACGCGCCCTTCAGCCTCGTCACCTCGTACCTCGTACGCGACATGGTCGCCGACAACCCGGACCTCCTGGACGAGACCAAGGAGCCCTGGCCCGGCGGCACGCAGAACCAGCTGCACACCGTCGGGATCGAACTCGACCGCATCGAGGAGCACGTCACCGCGCGTCCGCCGACGCCCGAGGAGGCCGAGGAGCTGGATCTCCCGCACGGCACGGCGGTCATGGTCCTGCGCAAGACGTCGTACGACACGAACAACCGGGTGGTGGAGATGTCCGACATAACGCTTCCCGGCGACCGCACGGAAATGCTGTTCACGACTCCCCTGGAAAGGTGGTGAGCCGTGACCCGGCGCATCATCATCGTCACGGCCGTCCACGCGCCCTCGGCACAGTTCCTGTCCGAGGCGTACAAGTCGCTCTGTGACCAGGAGTTGCCCGAAGGCTGGGAGTGGCACTGGCTGATCCAGGAGGACGGCCAGGGCGACGACGTCACGCCGCACGTCCCCCAGGACGAGCGGGTGACCTTCCGGCAGGGGCGCCGGGGCGGCCCCGGTGTCGCGCGCACCATCGCGCTCGCCCACGCGGACGGTGACTACGTGAAGATCCTGGACGCCGACGATCAGCTGGCACCCGGCGCCCTGGCCCGCGACCTGGCGGCGCTGGAAGCGGACCCGAGCATCGGCTGGGCCACGTCACGCGTGCTCGACCTGCTGCCCGACGGCTCGACGGCCGGCTTCCCCGGCGACCCGGAGCCCGGCCCGATCGAGCGGGGCGAGGTGCTCGACTTCTGGAAGGCCAACAACTTCCGGGCGTCCGTCCACCCGGCGACGCTCTTCGTACGCCGCGACCTGCTGGTCGCCCTCGGCGGCTGGATGGCGCTTCCGGCCTCGGAGGACACGGGCCTGCTGCTCGCGCTCAACTCCGTTGCCCGCGGCTGGTTCTCGGCGGAGGTCGGCCTGCACTACCGCAAGTGGGAGGGGCAGGCGACCGGCCAGGCCGCGCACGTCGACCCCGCCGAGCGGGACGCGCGTATGGCCGTGATCGAGGCGCGTGCCCGCGCGCTGGACTTCTTCCAGTGGCGGTACCCGGTGAGCTCGGAGTGACCGGGGTACGGCATGCCGCAAGCGAGTACGTATGCGCAGCCCACACCTTCCCACCCTGGTGTCGCCGTCCGGCTCGCACTCACGCATCCTCCGTCTCGGTCCAGCCCGGAGGCGTGCAGGGTCACGAGTCGGAGAGCGGAAGCCACCCAGAATTCCCGTTCGAGTGTTAGTGCCCGATCCCTCAAACACACCGATACGTCAGCAATCCCTTTGAGTGCACCCTCCACGAAGTAGCTGCTCGCACGCAGTCGGCCGTCAGATGATGCGGATCACTGACGACCTTCCGTCAATAGCGCGGAGTGGAGCAGCCCACCGAAGGGAACCCCATGCTCAAGAAGACCGTGGCCGTGGCCGCATCACTTGCCAGCATCCTGGCTCTCAGCGCAGGAGCGGCCGCCGCCTACGGATCCAAGAGCACCAAGCTGTCCCATGGCGTGCTGACGGTCATGACACAGAACGGCTGCGAGGTCAGCGGAAACTGCAGCCTCTACTACGCCGCGACCACGTACGAGAAGACCAACGGCCCTACGGTTTCCATCCAGCTCGCGCTGGACACCGGCGAGTCCCTGTACAAGACCGACGCCATGCAGATCTCGGCGGGCCAGACCAAAACGAAGAGCTGGGGCGGGCTGGCCAAGTCCAAGGTCCCTGACTGCACCGTGGCCGGGTACATGGTGGCAACCACGGGCAAGTACTACACCCCCAATGTCGGCGCCTGCTAGATCCACTGCTCGGGCCGGAACCCGTTGGTGATCCGGCCCCCACCTTCTCTGAGGTTCCACCGTGATCGAAGCCTCCATCGGCGCCGTCCCGGGGCTGATCGTCGCCTTCCTCGTCCTTGCTGCGATGACCGCGATCCCTGCAGCGCTCGTCTCGAAGTCCCGCGGGAAGCCCGCCGTCCTGCCCGCGCTTGCCGCAACAGCAATCGCCGGTGTGGTCACGATCACCCTGCTTCCGAGCGGTGCAGGCATCTCCCCGGGCCAGTGCGACACGGGTGTGCCCCGGCACGTGCTCACCTCGACCAGCGCGCTGCTGAACATCGCCATGTTCGTTCCGGCTTCGGCTCTCACCGTGATGGTCTTCCGACGGCCCGCGACCGTCGCCGCTGTCTTCGTGGCTGTCAGCGGCGGTATCGAATTTCTGCAGGCGGTGTTGCCGCTTGGCCGCGCTTGCAGCGCCACGGACATCGCCGCCAACTCGATCGGCGCCCTCATCGGAAGCGTCCTCGGAAGCCTGGGGGTCGCGCTCACCAAGGGTGCTCTGCGGTGGCGGGGGCGCGATGCACTGTGGGGTGCAGGCATCCTTCTGGCCTCGGCAGTCGTCCTTGCCGGAGGGTTCCAGTGGCGGGTACAAGCAGTTGATGTCGTGGCGATCGACGACCGGAGCCGGGCACACGTCGACAGCCTCGAAGGCTCCGACGAGTGGCTCAAGACGGCAGCGATCAGCTTGTTCGGCAAGGGGACGCAGGTCTCCGTGACATCCGCCGACTCCAGCGGGCAACGGTCCCTGGTCACCGCCGAGACCAACAAGGGCACCATCTCCGGATGGTGGCCCGACCGCACGCTCCAGCAGGGATGGTCGACCAACAACAGGGGCGACGAGGGCACCGTCTCTGAGGACGAAGCCCGCAGGCTGGCTCACGTCTACGCCCAGAAGTGGTTCCCCGCCAGCCTCAAGGGCAGTGTCCAGACCTGCCGCCTCGTCGGCGATGACCCCAAGCAGGGTGTCTTCGTCGTGATCTACCGTCGCTACGTACGCGACGTGATGATGCCCATGCGCCTGGACATCACCATCACCCGATCCGGACGCATCATGGGCTTCACCTCCCAGCCCACCGCCGATCCCGCGCTGCCCTCCGCCACCATCAGCGAGAAGGACGCCAAGCTCCGTACGGAGAAGGCCACGGGCCGCAAGGCGACCAGCGCAAAGCTCCTCGCTCAGCGGGTGCAGGGAACGTGGCGGCCCGTATGGCTGCTGGGCGTAGCCGGTGGCGACGCCTACCTCGACGCAGCCACTGGTCGGCATGTCAACCCCGACCAGTAGGAGCCACCACCGCGCACTCAAGGACGCACAGCGTTCCGTCGAGACGCGGTCCGGCACAACCCCGGGCCCTGGCTTCAGCCCCGGCTGACCGGGACCTCGTAGACGATCTCGCACAGGGCGGCGGGCCACCCTCGCCCAGCACTACGACGTCAGCCTCCCCACGATGCGGGCGGCGCCCGGAGTCCTTCAGAGCGAGGGCCTGATCGAGAAGCAGCACGGTCGCGGAAACTTCGTCCGCCGCCCCATCCAGCCCATCACCTACACCAACGACAAGGTCTCGGCGGACACCCGCGCGGCCTTCGCCGCCGCCCTTCGGGTGGACGTCAACACCCGCCAACTCCGCGCGGAGGACCGGCTGATGAACCTGCTCCAGGTCGAGCGCGGCGCCCTGATCCGGGAGTACGTCTACCTCAGCTTCCAGGGGTGCGCACCGCACAGCCTGGCGCACATCTACGTACCGCAGGCCGTGGCGGAACTCGACATGCCCTGGCGGAGCAGTTCGCCGCTGGGCGAAGACATCCGGGGCCATCTCGCCAAGGCCGGGATCGCGGTCACCTCCGCCCTCGACCGGGCCACCGCACGCCTCGCATCCGCCACCGAGGAGCGGGTCCTGCGGCTCGGCCGGGGAACGGCCGTGCTGGTGGTCGAGCGGATGTCGATGGACGCCGTCGGCCGCGTCGTGGAGGCCGCGCTCCTGATCCTCCCCGGCCACCGCGCCGACGCCCTGTTCGCCACCCACACGCCGGACCCGGCGGTGACGGAATGAGCGAGGCACCGGACCACCAGCCCCAGGAACCCCCGGCCCATCCCAACCCGGTGCCTCTCCGCCGACTCCCGTGGGAAAGCCCCGACGGCAAACCGTGCTTCCTGAGCACGGACTCGAACGGCGGCGTGGTGTCCCGCATCGCCGACGCCGTGGAGACCGCACAGGTAGCCGCAGGTCACAGGGTGCTGGCGGAGCTCGACGACCTCCTCGAACTCCCGCCGGGCAAGCTCGATCTCGCCCAGGCCCGGCTCACGCTGGCACACGCCCGCGAAGTCCTGCCCGACGTCCTTCAGGTCGCCGAAAGCCGGGCCGAGAGGCTTGCCGCTGCGTCGCAGCTCAAGACGCCGGACACGAAGGGAACGGGGACAGCGCTGCCGCAGGCCGACCCATGTCCGTAAAGGAGTCGTCCCCGACTTCCCCACCGGACACCGAAGCCGAGCCGCTCACCTACTGCGGGTGCTGCATCGGCCGCCAGCAGATCTGGTGCCCCGACTGCTACGGGTTCTACGGCTGCGCGACCTGCTCCGGGACGTACAAGGTCGACTGCCCGATGTGCGCTGGCGGCACGTTGGACCCGATCTGCTGGTAGTGGCACGCGCCGGGGGCCCGGCTCCTCACGGGAGCGGGGCCCACCCCGTCGCGTACCGCCCCCAAGGAAGCCCATCGCGCCAGCCCCCGGCGATCTTGCCGCCGCACAGTCGGCCCCGTACGGTCACGACCATGCCACCTGCCGCCATCCCGCCGTTCCAGGAACTGCTGGTCACCCTCGGCCGCGGATACGTACGCAACGCCCCCGGATCACTCCTGAAGGGCCCGCTCGCGGCCAAGTACCTGAACCCCCACCTCCGCGCCCACCCCCGCCGGCGCGTGGTGGAAGCCCGCTTCGACGCCCGGTTCGCGGTGGACACCCGCGACCTCATCCAGCGCTACATCCACCTCTTCGGAGTGTGGGAGCCGCACATGACCGCCTGGCTGAAGAGCCGCCTCGGCCCCGGCGACGTCCTGGTCGATGTCGGCGCGAACATCGGCTACTTCACCGTCCTCGGCTCCCGCCTCGTCGGCAGCACCGGCCGCGTCGTCGCGATCGAAGCCTCCCCGGTGTTCCACCGCAGGGTGCTCCAGCACCTCGACCTCAACGGCTGCGAGAACGTCCGCGCCATCAACGGCGCCGTCGCCGACACCACCAAGCCCCTGACCTTCGTGCTCGCCAGCTCGAACAACATGGGCGCCAACAGCATCGTCCCGTACGACGGCCCGGCCGAGTCGGCCTTCACCATGGACGCCCGTCCGCTCCCCGACCTCCTGGAGCCGGACGAGCTCGCGCGCGCCCGCGTCATCAAGATCGACGTCGAGGGCGCCGAGGGGAGCGTCATCCGCGGGCTAGGACCGGTACTGGGTCAGCTCCGCCAGGATGTCGAGATTGCCGTGGAGGTTACCCCGGAGCGCATGGTCAAGCTGGGCGACTCCTTGGAGGAGCTGCTTGAGACCATGCGCGAACACGGCTTCCACACGTACCGCCTGCCCAGCGATTACAAGTCAGAGAGCTATCCCCCTGCTATGGGACACCCCGTGCCGCCGACACGCCTGCGTGAGCCGATCGTAGGCGAATGCGAGTTGGTGTTCTCGCGAACCGACGCGAAAGTTCTGGCCTAGCTTCGTACCCCTGGTATAGGGACCGGCACCGGACCATGCCACCGAACACGACGACTACACGCGGGGGTCCTCGGCAATACAAGGCGCTTTCATTATTTCCCTTTCCCATTCCCCTCAATAACAGCCAAACTTACCCGTCCAATACCGAACGGGCCACCGGGCTCAATATGGCCCGGTGGCCCGTTACCTGCCACTTTGACGTTTGTCGGCCTATTCTGGCCGCGTGGTGTCCGCTGCTCCGCTTGGACTGGGTACGACACCAGGCAAGGGAGCAAACATCCACTCCCCGTCCTCCCGGGTCAGCACCTCGGTCACGTTCACGGGGGTCGAACCAGAATCACGGGTCCCTCGGAACTTCACGTTCCACACCCCCGCGAACTCGGACGTCTTTGTCCACGTCACCTTCCACCCCTGCCCGCCGAACTCAGCGATGCGCGCCTTCGCGTCCTTCTCACCGCTGGGATGGGCCGAGAGGTGACGCGCGAGACCCGACTCGTCGGATTCGTTGAGCAGTTTGACGTACGTCACCAAGAACGAGTCGATCCCGTCGGAGGACGTCGGCTCATCCTCGGTACAGGAGGCGAGAAGAAAGAGCGCCGCAGCCGCGACAACGACCGCGAGGAACCGCGAGCGGCACCGTCGAAGCCGCTCAGGTACGGAAGGCGTAGTAGATCGCCCGGGGGTTCGACGCGACAATGCTGGCCACCGACTTCCGGTACGTGTCCCTTGAGTGGTACGTGAGATACGGAACTCCACTAGCACTCCGGTAGGTAGTGATCATGGAGTGGTCCTTGGACCCGTTGTTACTGAAGTCCATTTGAAGAATGTCGCCCCTCGCCAACTGGTACACATTCTTGAGGTTGTACGTGCGCTTGCTATGCAGCGCGAACGAGGCCCAGTAATTCACATTCACCCACGACCGCGACTGGTTGAGCGAGTTGTACCACCAGTTGCGGTAGTCGGTGTACAGGCCTGTGTCGTGGGCCCACCCGCCAGCTCTGAGGGCCTGGCTGATGAAGTTGGTGCAGTCGCCGCCGACGTCACTGAATCTTCGGTACGACTTGTTGTAGTTCTTCCAGTGCCTCTCGGCGTAGTTCGCCATCTCGTAGTAGTTGTACGAAGCGGCCAGCGTGGTCTTCTCACCCGTTGACGGAGTGGCAGGCTCCCTCGTGTCCGCCGACTCCCCTTCCTTGGGGAGTGCTCCTCCGGGGTCGACGACCTCAGCGTCCGGCTGGTTGACCGCGTTGGGGCCCTCATCGAGGGGCTTCATGGCGGTGAGCTCCCATCCACCCCCGGGAGCCGCAGTGAAGACGGCCTCGTGGCGCGACTGGAACGCCGTGTTAGGGGGCTCGTCACCCCGGATCTGCTTGTAGGCGAGCTCCGTCGTCTCATTGAGGACGGCAACAACCTTGTCGCCGTCGACGGTCGTCGACTCCACATCCACCTGCGTGGTGGAACCGGTGTACGCCTCACTCATTCCGGCCAGCGCGAGACGCCGTGCCGTGAGTTCGGCGTCGATCTCCGTCTCCTCGTGAGTCCGCATGATCGACAGCCTCACTTGGCCTGCGACCGGGAGCGGGGCGAGGCTGGGTGCCGCCCCTTCTACGAGGTTGGCGGTCCGGTGTTCCAACACCGCCTGAGCGACAGCTCCGAAAACTTCATCCCCCGGCACCGCCCGCTCTCCAGCCGCAGCCGTGGCCGCAGGAGCCAAGGCGACCGCGACCGCGAGAGCCAATGACACCCCTAATGCGGATCTCATTCTTCCGTTTTCCATCAGCCCGCCCCCACTTCGAATAGCCCGCCCCACTGGCGGGCCAGCAAATCATGACCTTTCCGTGAAGGGATTTCCAGCGGTTGCGAATCTTTCGCAAAGCAGACGAAAAAGTGCTGTCCGGATTGCATTGCTCTTAAATCCGCCATGTGGCGTGAATGCGGCCGCACGAGTCACACATTTGAGACAAGCCGACAGGATTCAAGGAACATAGAGAGACCAAGTCGCTCAATTGTTTCAGAGTTCAACATGTGAGCGCTCAAGGAACTCTCTAGCAGTACTGGCCTGTCTGATCCACCGCCGCCTCGCCTACCGCGCTTCGAGGCCCCCATAAGGTCGAGATTCGGAGTGACGGCGTGAGCCCGCTGAGTCGGACCATCGAGACCCGGAGTCGGGTTTGCGGCCTGCTGGCCATCCACCGGGCGGCGATTCAACCTATTCACTGGAGCGCCCATCCGGGTTCCACGACGCCTATCTTTGAGGACTGCTGGCCCAGGGCTCGTCGCACAGACCCCGTGCAGCGAGCCCCGACCATCGTCCGTTTCGCTGTCACGACAACCATGCCTTCAAGCCCCAGTTGGTACATCCCTCTCACGGTCGAACGGAAGGCCCAACATCCGAATAGCGTTACCCCGAAGCAGCTTGTAGGCGACGTCCTCTGGCAGATGCCCAACATGGTCCTCGGCCACCGCCTTCGTGTGCGGCCACGTCGAGTCCACATGCGGGTAGTCGGTCTCGAAGGTCGCGTTGTTCACGCCCACCTTCTCGATCGCGTCGACGCCGTGCTTGTCGCGGAAGAAGCAGCAGAAGATCTGCCGGTAGTAGTACGTGGAGGGCGGCTCGGGGATCAGGTCCTTCACCCCGCCCCAGGCCCGGTGCTCCTCCCACACGTCGTCGGCGCGCTCCAACGCGTACGGGATCCAGCCCATCTGCCCCTCGCTGTAGGCCAGTTTGAGCTGCGGGAACTTCACCAGGACCCCGGAGAAGAGGAAGTCCATCATCGACGCCATCGCGTTGTTGAAGGACAGCGACGCCTGGACAGCCGGCGGGGCGTCCGGCGAAGCGGCAGGCATCTGTGACGACGAGCCGATGTGCATGTTCACGACCGTCCCCGTCTCCTCGCACGCGGCGAAGAACGGGTCCCAGTAGCCGGAGTGGATCGACGGCAGCCCCAGGTACGTCGGAATCTCGCTGAAGGTCACCGCGCGAACGCCACGAGCGGCGTTGCGCTTGATCTCGGCGACGGCGAGGTCGATGTCCCAGAGGGGAATCAGGCACAGCGGGATCAGCCGGCCGCCGCTGTCGCCGCACCACTCCTCGACCATCCAGTCGTTGTACGCCCGCACGCAGGCGAGCCCGACCTCCTTGTCCTTCGCCTCGGCGAAGGTCTGGCCGCAGAACCGCGGGAAGGTGGGGAAGCACAGCGAGGCCTCGACGTGGTTCATGTCCATGTCCGCCAGGCGCGCCTTCGGGTCCCAGCAGCCGCGCCGCATCTGCTCCCGCGTGATGCCGTCGAGCGTCATCTCGTCCCGGGAGAACCCGACGGCCGCGATGATGCGCTTGTACGGGAAGAAGAGCCCCTCGTACTCCCACCAGTCGGTGGTCTGACCGTTCGGGTCGGTGTGGAACCGGTACTTCCCGCCGACGTACTCCAGCTCACCGATCCCCGCTGTGAACGGCTTCGGGCCCCGGTCCCGGTACTTCTTCGGCAACCACGTGTCGAAGAGGTGCGCGGGCTCGATCACGTGGTCGTCCACGCTGATGACCTTCGGGATCTCCCTCGTGCCGCTCTCGTTTCCAACCACGCTGTACCCCCAGTTGCTCGCCGTTCAACCGGCTCGAATCTGACGACCCATCAGTTGGAGGTTAGGTGCTCGACCCTCAAGCGACAAGGAGGAACAGGGAAGTTGACCCCTTGCGCAATCCCGTGCGAGCCGTTGAACTGACGCACCATCAGATTCTTTGCGGGTGAGGAGTACGAGGTGGAGACGATCTGGCTCGGCGGCGCCGAGTGGATGGCGGTCCTGCGCATCGGCCTGGGCCTGTGGTGGCTGGAGAGCTGGCGACACAAGGACAAGAAGACCTGGTTCGCCGGCGGCGGCATCGCGTGGGCCGAGGGCATCGCGGCCGACCACCGCTGGCCGTTCGTCCGGCACGGTTTCGACCGGATCGTGAAGCCGCGGCCTCGCCTGATGGCCTACCTCGTCGCGTACGCGGAACTCGCCCTCGGCCTCGGCCTGATCGCCGGCTTCCTCACGCCGATCGCGCTCGTCTGCGGCCTGATCCTCAACCTGATTTACCTGGTGCTGATGATTCACGACTGGGGCGAGCAGGGGCAGAACCTGATGATGGCACTGATCTCGGTTGTGGGCCTCTTCGCCATGTGCTGGCAGAGCTGGTCGCTCGACCAAGCGCTCGGACTCTTCCCATAACCAACCAGGCAGCTGTCCCGCCTGCACCACTGACCAGTACGGACACACCTCGGACATGTCCCGGACGGGATTTGACGCAGCCATCCCGAAGTCCAGAGCGCAAGGTTGGGCCGTCCGCTTCGGCGGGAAGCCCGGCTAACGGGTCTCCCGTTCCGCTCGCATGTCGACAGAGGGAGTTCACCCATGAGGATGCGATTGGCCGCCGCTGCGGCCTTTCTGGGCGCCACAAGCGCCCTTGTAGCACCAGCGGTGGCGACGGCCGCCCCGTCGTCCATCTCTTCGTCCTGGTACGACACAGGAGAGACGTACAACAAGAAGGCCGCCTGCGAGCGTAGCGGCCAGTGGTACGTGGACAGTCACACCAACGTCATCCGCTATCGCTGTGACTGGACTTCGACCCGGGTGTTCCACCTGTACGTGCTGCTCCGCTGACCCAGCCGCAGACAGCAACGGATATGAGGGCAGGCTCGATTCGGACGGCGAACGAGCCTGCCTGCGTTGTCAGCATCGACCGGGATGAGCCTGGTGTGACGAGACGCTGGAACAGTCGGGGGTGTCACAGCCGTCACAGCGTCACGTCTTTACGCTGGCCCCAGCGCCTGCTCCACCTGTTTCAGCGTTCACCCACACCGATCCAACCCTCCCCCATACGATCACCCAGTCATTTTTGGGAGTGGGCGATACCTGGGGGACGGGTTGGATACCGGCGAGCAGCTCATCACGATTGCCGCAGTGCTACTCGGCGCGCTCACCACGCACGTGACGACATACATGATGGAGCGGACCCGCAACAAGCATGCCCTGCTGACCCGTTGGGACGATTCCAAGCTCAACGCCTACGAGGCCTACGTAGACTCGGTCCGGGCCTGCATCTACCTGGCGGTCGAGCTCTACGAGGACACCACCCAGATACGCTCCAGCCCGAAGTCCCGGGCCGAGCTCAGCCTGGAGCTGATCGAGGCCGTACGGCTCCGGGGGCGGGCCTTCGAGCGGGTCATGCTCCTCGCTGGCGATGAAGTCGTCGAGGCGGCGCACCAGTTGACGGCAGCGGCGCTGAAGGTCGACTGGCTGGCGCAGGGGAAGACCGAGGGCACGCTGGACGACTGGCGGGACCTGAACCGCGCCGTCTTCAGGGAGATCAACGAGTTCCACGAGGCCGCCCGGGTCGACCTCGGCGTGCAGGGCAGTGTCAAGGGCGAGAAGCACCCGCAGCGGGACCTGCTGCTTCCGCCGGCGCGGCGGAACGAGGACACCAATTCCTGAGCGCTTGCTCTGGCCTGTTCGAGGCTGACGTGTCACCCTGCCCGACGCCCACATCCAACGGGCGCCCCATCACCCTGTCAGGCAAGGAGATGGCCATGAGCGAGCAGAACGACGACCGCGCCCAGGAGGCCGACGGGCTCAACCCCGAAGCCGCCCTCCGGCAGCAGCACTCCGCGCGTGCAGCGAGCGCCGCGGCCAGGGCGACGGCCTTGTTCCACTACGTCGAGCAGCATGCGCCGAGCGCAACGGGCGAGGGCGGGATGACCAGGGAGCAGATCGTCTGGAAGGCCAGCAACGCGGCCCAGGTGTCCGCGAAGGCCCTCGCGGTGCTCGCCGAGTCCGCTCCGGATCCAGCCGCAGATTCCCGCTGCGCGAGGAACTCAGCTGCTTCAGCCGCTCAGGCCGCACAAGCGGGCCAGCTCTGTGATGGCACCAGCGAGGCCTCAGCCGAAGCCTGCCGGGCTGCCATCAAGGCCTCGCAGTCTGCGGGGGCGGCCGCGACAGCAGTGGCACGCGGTGAAGACGAAGCGCTGAACGCGACGGCAGATGCCGACGAGGCTGCGGCCGTGGCTTCCGCTGTCGCGGCGGGCTGGGTGAAGCCGGGACAACAGCTCCCCGAGGTGACGACGGGCGTGCGGAGCGCCGACCTCATGGCCATGATGCATCTCTGAGGTGCGGGCGGACCCTGGCGGTCAGGTCGAAGTCGGCGAGTGCAGAGCGTGGGAGAGGCTGGGAGAAGAATGGGAGAAGATCTTGCTCCCAGTCCCCGGCAGGACCATGCGAAACCAACGCACACCAAGTCCCTGACCTGCCCGTACGGGGTAGCCGCAGGTCCGGGAGCCGCTCTGACTTTATTCGGGACGAAGAGGTCGTGGGTTCAAATCCCGCCACCCCGACAGCCAAAACATCAGGCGAGCCGAGTGGAACTATTCCACTCGGCTCACCTGTTTTTGTGTGCGTGACTATCTGCGTGTGGGGGGCGGCGCGGGATGCTGGGGGTATGGGGTTCGCCGTGTTGCTTACGTTGCCGGGGCTCGTCATCGCGTTGACCGTGGTGGCGTTCGTGGATCAGATGCTGCTCAGGATGGGGCGGGCCGGGGTGCTGCCCTGGCGGGGGAAGGGGGCTGCCGGGCAGGTGTCGGCGACCGGGTTCGAGCAGTTGCACGCCAGCTTTTCGCCGGGGAAGGCGAACGAGCTGAAGGAGCGGCAGAGTTCGCTCGTCATGCGGGACGACGAGGACGACGGCGCGCCGCCGCATCGTGCGACGAGTGTGGATCTGCGGGGTGGGACGGCTGTCGTGCGGCTGCCACCGGCCGAGCGGGAGAAGTAGCGGGCGAAGTAGGCGTCAGTAGCGTTCCACCAGGTGTTCGCGGCCGGCCGGGGGTTCGTAGGGTTCGGGCCAGAATTCGGTGATCTCGGTGATCAGGCCCGAGGCGGGGTCGGTGGTGAAGAAGGTCTGGGCGTGCAGTTCCGTCAGGCCCATCGTGGTGTGGGTCCAGGTGGCTGCCTGGGGGGACTCGACGATCGTGCGCAGGACGCGGGTCTGCCAGGTGCCCGGGTAGTCGCGGTTGAAGCGGGAGTAGGCCTGCTTGCCTCGGATGCGTTCGCGGGTCTGGGGGAGGTCGTAGACGACGTCGTCCGCGAGGGTCGTGTCGAAGAGGTCCCAGTCGCCGGTGTTCACCGCCTTCCAGTACGTGTCGATGAGGGTGGCCAGGGTGGGCGTGGTCTGTGGGTCGGGCGTCATGGGAAGAGTGTGGGGGGCGGGTCTGACAAATGAGGGGGACGGATTCCGTTTGGGGGGCGTGGGGGTGAGGGGCGGTCCTGTTTGATGGGGGGATGACCAGTGGTGAGAGCAGTGTGGGTAAGGGCGGACAGACCGACGTACCGCTGTGGGAGCAGCGGTTCCGGGCGCCTCGGGTGTCGTTGCCCGAGTGGGCCGAGGAGGCGCCCGAGCGGGCGTTGTTCGTGTCGAACGCGACGGGGACGTACGAGTTGTACGCCTGGGACCGCAGCAGTGGTGAGCAGCGGCAGGTCACCGACCGGGCGAACGGGACCACGGACGGGGTGCTGACGCCGGACGGGGAGTCCGTGTGGTGGTTCAGCGACACCGACGGGGACGAGTTCGGGGTCTGGATGCGGCAGCCGTTCGGGGGTGGGGCGGATGTCGTGGCCGTGGAGGGGCTGGAGGCCTCGTATCCGGCCGGGCTGGCGCTCGGGGTCGACGGGACCGTCGTGGTGGGGCGGTCGACCGACGAGGACGGGTCGACCGTGCATGTGGTCAGGGGCGGGACGGGTGAGCCCGTGGAGATCTACCGGCACCGGGAGTCCGCCGGGGTCGGGGATCTCAGTCATGACTCCACGCTGCTCGCCATCGAGCACACCGAGCACGGGGATGCCATGCATTCGTCATTGCGGGTGGTGCGGGTGAGTGACGGGGGTGTGGTCGGGGAGCTGGACGACACGAAGGGCGGGACGGAGGAGCTCGGGCTCGCCGTGCTCGGGTTCTCGCCGGTGGACGGGGACAGCCGTTTGTTGGTCGGGCATCAGCGGCGGGGGCGTTGGGAGCCCATGATCTGGGACCCCGTGACCGGCGCCGAGACCGAGCTGAACATCGATCTGCCGGGCGATGTCAGTGCGGACTGGTATCCAGATGGGACGGCTCTGGTGGTCGGGCACAGCTTCGAGGCGCGGGGGGAGTTGTGGCGGTACGAGTTCTCCGGCAGCGGGCTCGTGCGGGTCGAGACGCCGGTCGGGTCGGTGAGCGGGGCGACCGCGCGGCCTGACGGGTCGGTGGAGTACATGTGGTCGTCGGCCGCCGAGCCGCCGGTGGTGCGGTCGACGGCGGGCGGGGTCGTGCTGGATCCGCCGGGGGCGAAGGCGCCTCGGTCGGTGCCGGTCGAGACCGTGTGGGTGGACGGGCCCGGTGGGCGTGTGCATGCGCTGGTGCAGCGGCCGGAGGGGGTCGGGGACGGTCCGTACCCGACCGTCTTCGAAGTGCACGGGGGGCCGACCTGGCACGACAGCGACGCGTTCGCGTCCGGGCCCGCGGCGTGGGTGGATCACGGGTTCGCCGTTGTACGGGTGAACTACCGGGGGTCGACGGGGTACGGGCGTGCCTGGACGGACGCGCTCAAGCACCGGGTCGGGCTGATCGAGCTGGAGGACATCGGGGCCGTCCGGGAGTGGGCCGTCAGCAGCGGGCTCGCGGACCCGGAGCGGATCGTGCTGTCCGGGGGGTCGTGGGGCGGGTTCCTCACGCTGCTCGGGCTCGGGACGCAGCCCGAGGCGTGGGCGCTGGGGCTCGCGGCGGTGCCGGTCGCCGACTACGTGACGGCGTACGAGGACGAGATGGAGGCCCTCAAGGCGCTGGACCGGACGCTGTTCGGGGGGACGCCGGAGGAGGTGCCGGAGAGGTTCGCGGCGTCGTCGCCGATCACGTATGTGGATGAGGTGCGGGTGCCCGTTTACATCTCGGCGGGGATGAACGATCCGCGGTGTCCGATTCAGCAGATCGACAATTATGTGGATCGGCTGGGGGCGCGGGGGGCGGTGCACGAGGTGTATCGGTATGAGGCGGGGCATGGGTCGTTGGTGGTGGAGGAGAGGATCAAGCAGGTGAGGTTGGAGATTGATTTTGTGAAGCGGTACCTCGGCTGAGGCTCGGTGGTTTCGGGGGGGGCCTGGGGGGCGGGGGCCTCGTGCCCCGGGCCGGGACGGGGGCGGGGGCCTTCGGGGGCGGCCGGGGGCGAGAGGGCCGGGAGTGGGGTGGGCCCGTGTCGGGCGGGCCGCCCCCTTGCCCGCCCGTTCCGCCCCCGGGGGGCGGGGGGGCGACAGGGCGGGACCCAAGAGGGCGGGGCCGAGGGGGCGGGACCCAAGAGGACGGAGCCCAGGGGGCGGGGGGCAACGGAGCGGGGTCCAAGACGGTGGGGGGCGAGGGGGTGGGGAGGAGGGGTGGGAGGGGGGAACGTACCTTGGGGGTGTGTACCGGTTTTTGCTGACCCCGCGGTGGTGGGGGATCAACCTGTTCGTCGTGCTGGCCATTCCCTTCTGCATCTTCATGGGGTCCTGGCAGCTCGGCCGCTTCGAGGACCGGGTCGACTCGCACCGCAGCGCCGAGTCCGCCCCCGATCCCGCCCGGCAGGCTGCCGTACCGCTGGCGGAGTTGTTGCCGGTGACGACCGAGACGTCCGGCAAGCAGGCCGAGGCCACGGGGACGTACGGGGAGCAGTTCCTGGTGCCCGGGCGGCGGTTGGACGACCGGGACGGGTACTACGTCCTGGGGATGTTGAAGACGGGCGGCAAGCGAGCGCTTCCCGTCGTACGGGGGTGGGTCGCCGGGGACGCGAAGGGGGCCACGCCGCCGCCCGCGCCGCAGGGGCGGGTCACCGTCGTCGGGGCGCTCCAGGCGTCCGAGAACGCGCAGACGGACGGCGTCAACGCGACGGGCGGTCTGCCGCAGGGACAGGTCGGAATGATCAGTTCCGCGACGCTCGTGAACCTGGTGCCGTACGACGTGTACGACGCGTGGGTCACCCAGAGCTCCGGGCAGACCGGCGGGATGAAGGCCGTGCCCGCCGTCGCGCCGCAGGGCAGCGGGCTGGATCTGAAGGCGTTCCAGAACCTCGGGTACACGGGTGAGTGGTTCGTGTTCGCCGGGTTCGTGCTGTTCATGTGGTTCCGGCTGGTGCGGCGGGAGGTCGAGGCCGCCCGCGACCTCGCGCTCGGGATTCCCACGGAGGGGCCCGCAGAGGGGCCGCCCGCTGAGGGTCCCGCTGAGGACGCAGCCGGTCCAGCCGGTCCAGCCGATCCAGCCGGTCAGGGAGCGTCCAGTACGCCTGTCCGGTAGATCGTTCCCGCGCACGCGTTGGGGATGGTCGTCGCGGCGCTCGGTGCGCCCTCCTCCGGCGTGTGCGTCACCGCCACCTTGCCGTCCGCCGGGTCGCCGTCGCCGGTGAGCAACTGGGTCGTGGTGCCGGTCGACTTCGCTTCGTCCGGGCTCGTCTCGGGGACCTTGCCGCCGGGTTCGCCGCCCGGAGTGCCGCCGTCCGTGCCGCCCGCGCCCGGGTTCTCGCCCGTGGGGGTCGGCTTCGGGGTGGCCCCGCCGGTACTGGGACAGGTGTCCTGCGGGACCCAGGCGAACTGCACCTCGTACACCGCTTCCGGCGGCAGCACCAGGCTGCGCGCCTCCTTCGCCGGGTCGGGCAGGCCCACCGCCGGGTCGCCCTGCTTGTGCTCGACGACCTTGATGCGCTTCTGGTCGGCGGCGCCCATCGCCTGGAAGTTCATCCGGCCCTCGCCCGGAACGGCACACTCCGCGCCGGACTTGTTGGCGATGCGGAACGCCCCGTAGACCTTGCCGGTCGCGTCCGGGGCGCCCGTGGTGGCCTTGATGACCTCCAGCTGGTTGCCGTCGCAGGCGGGCTTCTCCGGCTCGTCGGTGCTCTGTTCGTACGCGTCCGGGCGGTGCGCGTCGGCCCCGTCGGTGTCGCCCTGACCGGTGTCGGGAACGCCCGGGACGGGGGCCTGCGTCTTGCCGTCGGGACCCTTGCCCGTGGTCTTGCCCGGCGTCCTGTCCTGCGGGTCGGCCGGGCCCTGGCCGGTGCCGTCGCTGCCCGTGCCGGTCGTGCCGTCGTCGGAGCCGTCGGCGCTCTGGGAGTGGCCCGCGTTGGCGGAGTGCGCGGTGGTGGTGCTGCCGGAGCGGGAGACGTGCAGGAAGGCGGGGATCGCGGTGCCTATCAGCAGCGCCGCGGCCGCCGCCCCGACCACCGCCTGCCGTCTGCGGGTACGCCGCTGCGGCACCGCGCGGCGCAGGTGGTCGAGCGCGCCGTCGGAGGGCTCCAGGTCCTGTACGGCGCCCTGCATGAGGCGCCGGACGGCCAGCTCGTCGGGGCTGAGGGCGGCGGTGGCCGCGTGCGGACCGGTGGCCGGACGCCGACCGCCGGGGACTGCCCGCGGGCCGGGGGCCGCCTGTCGGCCGGGGGCCGCGAAGGGGTGGGTGGTACCGGGGCGCGAGGACCCCGGGGAGGCCTGGGCGGCGGCGCGGGGACCGGGGAAGGCCCCACCGCCGCCGGGGAAGGCGCCGTTGCCGGTCGCGCCGGGGAACGTATCGCTGCCGGTCGCGCCCGGGAACGTATCGCTGACGCCCCCGCCCGGGAACGTATCCCTGACGCCCGCGCCCGGGAACGTATCGCTGCCGTCCGCGGCCCGTGCGCCGTCCGTGCCCCAGGACGGGCCCCGGTCTTCGGAGGGGGTCGCCGGGGTGTCCCGCCCGTGGCGCTCCTCGCGCCCGTCGCGCCCGTCGTTCACAGCCTTGTTCTTTCCAGTCCGGTCGATGCGCGGCCCGTCCGGCCCGTACCTCTCGTGGTCGCTTCCGCTCATGCGGTCGCCTCCATCGCGACGCGCAGCGCCGCGATCCCGCGTGAACCGTACGCCTTCACCGAGCCCAGCGATATTCCGAGCACCTCGGCGACCTGCGCCTCCGTCATGTCCGCGAAGTAGCGCAGGCTCAGCACCTCGCGCTGGCGGCGCTGGAGGCCGCGCATCGCCTTGATCAGCGCGTCCCGCTCCAGGCTGACGTACGCCCCCTCCTCGGCGCTCGCCATGTCCGGCATCGGCTTGGAGAGGAGCTTGAGGCCGAGGATGCGGCGGCGCAGGGCCGAGCGGGAGAGGTTGACGACGGTCTGGCGGAGGTACGCCAGGGTCTTCTCCGGCTCGCGGACCCGGCCGCGCGCCGAGTGGACCCGGATGAACGCCTCCTGGACCACGTCCTCGCAGGAGGCGACGTCGTCCAGCAGCAGCGCGGCGAGGCCCAGCAGCGAGCGGTAGTGCGCGCGGTAGGTCTCGGTGAGGTGGTCGACGGTGGTGCCCTCGGCGGCGGCGTGCGCGGCGGCGTGCGCGCCCGCGGCGGTCGGTGTGCCCTCGGCCGTCTCCCCGGCGAGGGTCCTCTCCTCAGCGGCCACGAGCACGGGCCCCGAGCGCGTCGCGGACCGGGCCCCGGCGGACTCCGCCCGGGACTCCGGGGCGGGTTCCGGGGCAGGTCTGGCGGCGGGCGGCGCCACCATCGGCGTGACCGACGAGAGCGTCTGCTGCACCGGCAGGCGCACCGGACGCGCCGCGGGCATGGGGGCGATCACCGGCATGCCGCCGGGCATGCGGGACGTGCGCCGCGGGCGCACTGACGCGCCGCGCAGCGAGACCGCCGTGATGTCGAGAACCTCTGCTGCCACGCCTGTTGGACACACTTCTCCCCATCAGGGTTGTACACACGGGACGCCGCTTTTGACGGCGTGCTCGGCACGTGCGCCGCGCCTCGCACCCAGCGCGCCGCTTCGACGTGTCCCATGCGTAACCGCCCCTCCCCTTTGCCCCGATTTTTCCGCGGCGTCGTCCGAGGGCGTCGACAGAGACGCCAGGCGCCCAACTGCCGGTTCCCACAAGGCCGTAGGCAATTCCCCCGGATTCCCCCGAAACCCCTGGCCTCCCCCGGACTCCGCGAACGTCCCGGGCCTTCCCGTTCTCCCGCGCTCCGCGCACGATTCCCCGCACGATTTCCCGTACGGCCCCCCGTACGACGGGAAGTCGGCACGACAGCGCCCTGCCGACAGTCCATCCTCTGTGGTCCGGACCTGTTACACATGCACAGGGCTTTCACAGATCCTACAAAGAATTCCGGTCAGTTCGGAGCGAGTTCAGAAGCGACCAATTCGGCGATCTGCACCGTATTCAGGGCAGACCCCTTGCGCAGATTGTCGCCGCAGACGAAGAGTTCGAGGGCCTGCGGGTCGTCCATCGAGCGGCGCACCCGGCCGACCCAGGTCGGGTCGGTGCCGACCACGTCGGCGGGGGTGGGGAAGTCGCCCTGCGCGGGGTCGTCGAAGAGGACCACGCCGGGGGCGGTGGCGAGGATCTCCTCGGCCCGCTCGACGGTCACCTCGGACTCGAAGCGGGCGTGCACGGACGCGGAGTGCGTGCTGATGACGGGGACCCGGACGCAGGTCGCCGTCACCCGCAGGTCGGGCAGGCCCAGGATCTTGCGGGACTCCTCGCGGATCTTCAGCTCCTCCGAGGACCAGCCGCCGTCCTGCCAGTCCCCCACCCAGGGCACCACGTTCAGCGCCAGCGGCGCCGGGAAGGGCCCGAGGTCGTCGCCGACCGCGCGGCGCACCCCGCCGGGGGTGGTGCCCGCGTCCGGCTCGGCCGCGAGCAACGAGAGCTGGGCGCGCAGGGTGTCGATGCCGCGCTGTCCCGCGCCGCTGGCCGCCTGGTACGAGGAGACCACCAGCTCGGTCAGGCCGAACTCGGCGTGCAGGGCGCCGAGCGCCACGATCATCGAGAGGGTGGTGCAGTTCGGGGTGGCGACGATGCCGCGAGGCCGGACCCGTACACAGTGCGGATTGACCTCGGGCACCACGAGCGGAACGTCCGCTTCCTGACGGAAAGCGGCCGAATTGTCCACCACCACCGCGCCCTTGGCGACGGCGACGGGCGCCCACTGGGCGGCCGCCTCGTCGGGGACGTCGAACAGCGCGACGTCCACGCCCTCCAGAGCTTCCTCGGAGAGTGCGTGGACCTCGGACTCCTCCCCGCGCACGGCCAGCTTGGCGCCGGCCGAGTGCGGGGAGGCCAGGAGTCGGATCTCGCCCCAGACGTCGGCGTGCTGCGACAGGATCTGGAGCATGACCCGGCCGACCGCCCCGGTCGCCCCGACGACCGCGAGCGTCGGCTTCTGCGTCACCTTCCGGTGCCTCCGTAGACCACGGCCTCGTCGGAGTCCGTGTCGAGTCCGAAGGCAGTGTGCACGGCGCGCACGGCCTCGTTGACGTCGTCGGCGCGGGTGACCACCGAGATGCGGATCTCGGAGGTCGAGATCAGCTCGATGTTCACGCCCGCGTCGCTGAGCGCCTCGAAGAAGCCCGCCGTCACGCCCGGGTTCGTCTTCATACCGGCTCCGACCAGGGAGATCTTGCCGATCTGGTCGTCGTAGCGCAGCGAGTCGTAACCGATGATCGCGCGCGCCTTCTCCAGCGCGTCGGTGGCCTTGCGGCCCTCGGTCTTGGGCAGCGTGAAGGAGATGTCGGTCAGCCCGGTCGAGGCGGCGGACACGTTCTGCACGACCATGTCGATGTTGATCTCGGCGTCCGCGATGGCACGGAAGATCGCCGCGGCCTCGCCCGGCTTGTCCGGGACGCCGACGACCGTGATCTTGGCCTCGGAGACGTCGTGGGCGACTCCGGAGATGATGGCCTGCTCCACCTGCTGGTCTCCCTGCGGCTCGTTGCTGACCCAGGTGCCGCGCAGTCCG
Source organism: Streptomyces sp. NPDC087440 (assembly GCF_044744005.1). Taxonomy (NCBI): domain Bacteria; kingdom Bacillati; phylum Actinomycetota; class Actinomycetes; order Kitasatosporales; family Streptomycetaceae; genus Streptomyces; species Streptomyces sp. NPDC087440. The sequence goes on from NZ_JBIUXN010000016.1 coordinate 181,971, forward strand.
GAGAAGGACGAGCGGACGTGGATCGGGATGTTGTATCGGCGTGCGTACTCCACGCACCGGTGCAGCAGCACCTTGGAGCCGGACGCGGCCAGCTCCAGCATGTCCTCGAAGGAGATCCACTCGATCTTCTTCGCCTTCTTCACCACACGGGGGTCGGCGGTGAACACGCCGTCCACGTCCGTGTAGATCTCGCAGACCTCGGCGTCGAGGGCGGCGGCCAGCGCGACGGCCGTCGTGTCCGAGCCACCGCGACCGAGGGTCGTGATGTTCTTCCCCTCCTGGCTGACGCCCTGGAACCCGGCGACGATGGCGATGTTGCCCTCGTCGATCGAGGTCCGGATGCGGCCCGGGGTGACGTCGATGATCCGCGCTTTGTTGTGGACCGAGTCGGTGATGACTCCGGCCTGGCTGCCCGTGAAGGACTGGGCCTCGTGGCCCAGGTTTTTGATCGCCATGGCCAGCAGGGCCATGGAGATCCGCTCTCCGGCGGTCAGCAGCATGTCGAATTCGCGCCCGGCAGGGATCGGAGATACCTGCCCGGCGAGGTCGATCAGCTCATCCGTGGTGTCGCCCATCGCGGACACCACGACAACGACCTGATGGCCGTTCTTCTTGGCATCGACGACTCGCTTGGCGACACGCTTGATGCCTTCGGCATCGGCGACGGAGGAGCCTCCGTACTTCTGCACGACAAGGCCCACGTGCGCTCCTCGTTAGTCCATTGCGGCAGTTCATTACTGCGCTCGGGTCAGTTTAACGAGCGGGCCGGTCACGCCGGGTGGGTATCGCATCGTGAGACGTCCCGCTCACGCACTGGTCCCGCCGGTGCCGTCCTGCCTGCTCGAACGGGATGCTGCCCCGGTCCAACCGGGGTACGCGGAAGGTGTCCTGCCTCACACGGGAACCGGGTGGGGGTGTCGGGCGTCACACCGCCGCCATAGGAACTCCACGCGCCACCCACGCCCCGGAGGAACCATGCCCTCTCGCCCGTCGGCCTGCGCGGCCGCCGTCCTGGTCGCCGGTCTCCTGGTCGGCTGCGGTACGGAGTCGGTCGCGACGCCCGAACGTCCCGGCGGGCGGGCCTGCCCCACCGACGAGCTCCGCCCCGACCCGGCGGCCACCGAGAACACCCCCGAGGCGCGCGCCCTGGCCGACGCGCTCGACCCGCCGAAGCGGGGCACCGGCGCGCATGCCGCGTACGACGACACGTACAGCTCGATGGAGGTCGACCGGCCGAGGGGCCGGGTCACGCTGTGCGTCAGCGACCTGGGGCGCGGGCGGGCCTGGGTGGCGGCCGTGCGGAAGGCGCATCCGGATGTCGACACCGGTCGGGTGGACCTGCGGCTGGCGGGCTGGTCGAAGAAGGAGGTCGACGCGGCGGGCGAGCGGGTGCGGAAGCACGCCGCGCAGTACGAGAAGGAGTACGGGTTCCCCGTCAGCACGCTCTCCCTCGACGGGGCGAAGGGCCTCACCGTCGGCACCTCGCGGGAGGGGGCGGCGTCGAGGGAGTTCCGTGAGCGGCTGGTCCGGGAGGCGGGTGCGGTGGCGGTGCGGGTCGAGGTCGCGCACGAGGTCGGCGGCGACCTGGCGCGCCGGCCCGACGCGCCGGCCGCCACCCGTGCCCGCTGACCCCGGCGTCTCCGCGGGGTGGCGCCCCCTCCCGTGCCGGGGCCGCTTGTCCGTGCCCCTTCAGGGGCGCGGGGAACTGCGCGACCAGCCACCCACGCACCCGCACGGAACCGTGCAATTGCCCCGCGGGTTTAGGTGAAGGGGCGGGGCTGGGGACCCCCTTGCCCCGGCGGGGCGGGGCTCCGCGTGGCCGGTGCCGGGAGGGGCCGCCCCCTTGCCCGCCCGTCCCGCCCCCGGGGGGCGGCCCCGCCGCCCAAGGGGGCGGGGCGGCAAGGGGCCGAGCCAAGGGGGCTAGGGGGAAGCGAGGGGCGGAGGGGTCCCCCTTTCCCGTGCGGGGAGGGACTGGGTAGGCGCCGCTCGCACGAGAAGGGACCGCGCAGCCCCCGTGCGGAACGGTGCTACGTCGTCCTGAGGCCCAGCGGACCCGCGATCTCCTCCAGCATCACGCGTCCCGCCTCCTCCTCCAGGTCCTTCTCGCCCAGGTCCTCGTCCGTGTCCAGGCCGTCCAGCTCCTGGAGCGGCTGGTCGAGGCGGACGTGCGCCACCAGGGACTGGAGGGCGCGCAGGCAGGCCGAGGCGGTGGAGCCCCAGTTGGAGAAGTAGGAGAACTGCCACCACCACAGGGCCTCGGAGGTGCGGCCCGCGCGGTAGTGCGCGAGGCCGTGCCGCAGGTCGGTGATGATGTCGGCGAGGTCGTCGGAGATCCGGCAGGCGACGGGCGCCTTGCGCGGCTCGTACGGGTCGAAGACCTCGGAGTAGACGTCGATCGGCTCCAGCATGCGCGCGAAGCGGATGCGCAGGTCGTCGACGTCCGGCTCGGGGCCGAGGTCCGGCTCGTACCGCTCGTCCGGGACGATGTCCTCGTGCGCGCCCAACCGGCCGCCCGCGAGGAGGAGTTGGGAGACCTCCAGGAGCAGGAAGGGCACCGCGCTGTCCGGCTCGTCACCCTTCGCCACTTCCGTGACGGTCAGGATGAAGCTCTCGATCTGATCGGCGATCTGGACGGCGAAGTCGTCCGGTTCGACAAAGTCGTCGCGCGCGACCGAATCAAAAGCTGCGGCAACAAAAGTGGCGTCAGACATCCAGCAATCGTCTCCCCTCGAAGGCACGCCCGAGCGTGACCTCGTCGGCGTACTCAAGGTCTCCCCCTACAGGGAGACCACTGGCCAGCCGGGTGACCTTCAAACCCATCGGCTTGATCATCCGTGCCAGGTACGTGGCCGTGGCCTCGCCCTCCAGGTTCGGGTCCGTCGCGAGGATGAGCTCGGTGACGGAACCGTCGGCGAGGCGGGCGAGCAGTTCCCTGATCCGCAGATCGTCCGGACCGACGCCCTCGATGGGGCTGATCGCGCCGCCCAGCACGTGGTAGCGCCCCCGGAACTCCCGCGTCCGCTCGATCGCGACCACGTCCTTGGGCTCTTCCACGACACAGATGACGGTCTGGTCGCGGCGCGGGTCGCGGCAGATGTTGCACCGCTCCTCCTGCGCCACGTTCCCGCACACCGCGCAGAAGCGGACCTTGTCCTTGACTTCCAGCAGGGCGTGCGCGAGCCGGCGGACGTCCGTCGGCTCGGCCTGGAGGATGTGGAAGGCGATCCGCTGCGCGCTCTTGGGACCGACGCCGGGCAGCCTGCCCAACTCGTCGATGAGGTCCTGGACCACGCCTTCGTACACGGAGTGCCTTCCTGATTCTGCTTGGTTCGTACGGTAGTTGGTGCGGGGGGCTGTACAGAAGGGTTACGGGGCCGTGGCTCGCCTCAGAAGGGCAGGCCCGGCATCCCGCCGAGGCCCTGGGTGAGCGGGCCGAGCTTCTGCTGCTGGAGGGTCTGCGCGTTCTCATTGGCGGCCTGGACGGCGGCGACGACGAGGTCCGCGAGGGTCTCGGTGTCCTCCGGGTCCACGGCCTTCGGGTCGATCACCAGGCCGCGCAGCTCGCCCGAGCCGTTGACGGTCGCCTTGACCAGGCCGCCGCCGGCGGTGCCGTCGACCTCGGTGCGGGCGAGCTCCTCCTGCGCCTGGGCGAGGTCCTGCTGCATCTTCTGGGCCTGCTGGAGCAGCTGCTGCATGTTGGGCTGGCCACCACCGGGGATCACGGCATGTCTCCTCGTCGTCTGCGGGTCGCCGTCTCGGGGTCGAGAGGTCGGTCAATCCGAGCCTACGTGGTCGCCCGACGGCACGCCGCACGCCGTACCAAGTGACTCTTTCGAGTGAGTGGGCTTCGGCTCCTCCTCCTGTTCACGGCCTCGTACGGGGGGAAATACCGGGACAACGGCCCCATGGCACGCCATTCGGCGGTAGGAAGGGCAAGCGCACCCGTACGGAGCAGTTTGCCGGTACGCCGCAGAACGCTCCCGGCACGCCCCCAGGGCGTGCGCCCGCAGGGCGTTCCCGGCGCGGATCTCAAGAAGCGCGGATCTCTCAGAGCAGAAGAGCAGAGGAGTGCCCGGTGAGTCAGCCGGAGATGCAGCCCGAGGGGCCGCCGGCCCGGCACGACGCCGGTTCCGGTCACGATGTCGCGGGCAACGGCGGTGAGGAGTGGGGCTGGGACGCCGAGGACCTCACCGGCCGCCCCTTCCCGCTCGGCGACTGGGGCGAGCCCGCGGAGCGGCTGGACGAGCTGTACCGGTGGGTGGAGGCGGGGGCGCTGCGCACGGCCCGCTGGTACCTCGCCGACCGGGGCTGGAAGCGGCGGGGCGCGCGGGCACTGCGGATCGGTACGGCGGTGGGGGTCGTGGTGGGGGCCTCGCTGCCTCTGCTCGACCTGACCGGGACGCTGTCCGGGGGTGCCGGGTGGGGATATCTGGCGCTGCTGGCGGGGGCGGCGTGCCTGGGCTGCGACCGGTACTTCGGGCTGACGTCGGGCTGGATGCGGGACATGGCCACCGCGCAGGCGGTGCAGCGCAGGCTGACGGCGCTCCAGTTCGACTGGGCGTCGGAGAGCGTACGGGAGATCCTCGGCCCGACCGAGGGGACGGCCAGCGAGGCGGCGGAGCGGTGCCTGGGCGTCCTGCGGCGCTTCACCGAGGACATCACCGAGCTGATCCGGGTCGAGACGACGGACTGGATGGTGGAATTCCGGTCGGGACCGGCGCCCCTGGTCATGCAGACCCTGGGCGCCGCCCCGGCGGCCCGGCCGGAGGGCGCCTCCGGCCACCCGAGCCGGATTCCGCTGCCGCCGGGGACACGGCCGAACATGCCGAGGCAGCGGCCGCCGGAGTCTCCCCGCTAGGGCGTTCCGGGGGCGGTTCCCCGCCCCCGGTGCGGAGCCGGTCAGCCGGTCAGCCGGTCAGCTGAAGATGATCATCGAGCCCTGGGCGAGGCTGCGGGTGGTGGCCGCGTGCAGGCCCAGCCACACATGGCGTTCGCGCGCGAAGGGGGACGGGTCCGTCACCGGCGCGGCGGGTTCGTCCAGGGCCGTGGGCCCCGCCGGGGGCAGCGGCGCGGCGGGCGGGTTGGCCGGGTCGATGCCGATCGCGGCGGCGACGTACTCAAGTTCACGGAGCAGTCCCTGCGCGGAGCCCAACGGGCCGCCCCCGGCGAGGAGTTCCTCGTTGGAGAGGGGGGCGGGGAAGTCCACCGGCACGTACGCCCCGGCGTGGTCGAAGTGCCAGACCAGGTGGGACTGGAGGGCCGTCTCCTCGAAAATCTCAAGCAACTGCTCGTAGTCGCCGCCGAGTTCGTCGACGGGGGTCACCGCGAGGCCGCGCGCCTGGAGCAGGTAGGCCCGGCGCAGCAGGTGCAGCGCGTCGTAGTCGAAGCCCGCGACCGGGGCCACGTCGCCGGACAGGCCCGGCATGTACGGGAAGATCGGGACCGTCGGCAGACCGGCGTCGGTCAGCGCCTTGTCGTAGGAGGCGATCTCTTCGGCGAAGGGGTTGTCGGGGCTCTGGCAGAGGATGTCGACAAGGGGGACCAGCCACAGGTCACAGGCCAAGGGGTGCGCTCCTCCACGGTCCGGGGCGGGGATGAGGTGGGTCTGGGCGTCCGGCCCCGGGGTCCGGCACCGGTCGGTCCAGGCAGCGTAATGCCATGTGTACGTCGAGCGAAGACCGCCGGTCAGAAGCAGGGGCGGGGTACGCCACAGGTCGGGGGCGGGGTGCTCCGGGGGGCGGGGCCGGGCGCTGGGGCAACGGGCGGGCGACGGCTCGGAACCCACGCGGGCGGCGGGTGGGCGGTCGGGCGGCGGCTCAGGCACCCGGCGGGCAGCGGGTGGGCGGACCGGCACTCAGAAGCCCGGCGGGCGGCGGGTGGGCGGCGGGCCAGACACCCGACGGGCAGCAGACGGGAGGCGGCCCGGACACCCGGGCAAGCAGCGGTCGGGAGGCCAGGTACTCAGAAGCCCGGCGGGCGGCGGGTGGGCGGCGGCCCAGGCAACTCGGCGGGCAGCCGGCAGCCAGGCGCTCAGAAGCCCGGTGGGCAGCAGGCACGTAGTGGTGGCCCAGGCACTCGGCGGGCAGCAGGCGGGCGGAGGCTCAGAAGCCCGGCGGGCAGCAGGCAGGCGGCGGCCCAGGAAACTCGGCGGCCCAGGCAACTCGGCGGCGGGCAGCAGGCAGCCAGGCACCCAGAAGCCCGGTGGGCAGCAGGCACGTAGTGGTGGCCCAGGCACTCGGCGGGCAGCAGGCGGGCGGAGGCTCAGAAGCCCGGGGGGCCCGCGTATTCGCCGTGGCCCTCCAGGCGGTCGGCCCAGCCGAGGGCGCGGGTGTCGTGTTCGTCGAGGAGGGTGTAGACCGCTTCCGCGTCCCCCTGGGCGATGGCCGCGACGACCTCCTCGTGACGGCTCCACAGGCCGCCCGCCCGGCTGCCGGGTTCCCGCAGGAGGAGTTCGGCGCGCAGGCGGGAGATGGAGAACACCCAGCAGCGGACCCGGAGTTGGTGAAGGAAGGCGGCTATGTGCGGGTTGCCGACCATGGTGGCCAGCTCGTTCCAGAAGCGCAGGTCGTAGCCGATGAGGACGTCCAGGTCCCCCGCCCCGGCGGCCCGGGCGGCCTCCTCCGCGCGGCGGCGCAGCACCGCCAGGCGGTCCGGCGGGAGGTCGGTCGTGGCGACGGCCAGCTTGTGGTGCACCCCGGCGACGACGAGCGAGCGCGCCTCGACCATGCCCCGGAACTCGGCGACGCTGTACTCCCGTACCCGGAAACCCTTGTGCTGGTCGGATTCCAGCAGGCCCTGCGCGGCGAGGTCGAAGAGGGCCTCGCGCACCGGGGTCGCGGAGACCTCGTACTGCTCGGCGATGTGCTTGACCGTGAAGGCGTGACCGGGGGGCAGCCGCCCCGCCAGCACCTCGTCGCTCAGTGCGTCGGCCAACTGCTGGCGCAGGGTGCTGCGGTGCACGATCCCGCGCGTGCCGGCTCCGCTCGCGGGCATAATGTCTCCCCCTTCGTCCGCTCCGGACACCTTATGGGGCGTTCGGGGCAGGACAAGGGGGGAGATCACATTCGGTTGCGTACGACGCGTCGAGCGTTACGCAGTGTGCTCGTCCGCGACGGTGAGTGCCTCGTCGAGGGCCGCGAGGCCTTCCTTGGCCTCGGCCTCGGTGACGTTGCACGGCGGGACGACGTGGGTGCGGTTCATGTTGATGAAGGGCCACAGGCCGTTCTTCTTGCAGGCTGCACCGAAGGCCGCCATGGGGGCGGCGTCCGCGCCGGTCGCGTTGTACGGGACGAGCGGCTCGCGGGTCTCGCGGTTCTTGACCAGCTCCAGGGCCCAGAACATGCCCGTGCCGCGCACCTCGCCGATGCTCGGGTGGCGCTCGGCGAGGTCGCGCAGGCCGGGGCCGATGACGGTCGCGCCGATGTGGGCGGCGTTCTCGACGACCTTCTCCTCCTCCATCACCTGGATGGTGGCGACGGCGGCCGCGCAGGCGAGGGGGTGCCCGGAGTAGGTGAGCCCGCCCGGGAAGGCACGCTTCTCGAAGGTCTCGGCGATCTTGCCGGAGATGGCGACGCCGCCGAGCGGGACGTAACCGCTGTTGACGCCCTTGGCGAAGGTCATGAGGTCCGGTACGACGTCGAACTGGTCGGCGGCGAACCAGGTGCCCGTACGCCCGAAGCCCGCCATGACCTCGTCCAGCACGAAGACGATCCCGTACCGGTCGCAGAGCTCGCGCACACCCGCGAGGTAGCCGGGCGGCGGGGTCATGATCCCGGCCGTGCCGGGGACCGTTTCGAGGACGATCGCGGCGACGGACGCCGGGCCCTCGAAGGCGATGGTGTCCTCCAGGTGCTGGAGGGCACGGGCGCACTCCTCCTCCTCGGTGGAGGAGTAGAAGGCGGAGCGGTAGAGGAAGGGCGCCCAGAAGTGGACGGTGCCCGAGGACCCGTTGTCGGAGGCCCAGCGACGCGGGTCGCCGGTGAGGTTGATGGCGGTGTTGGTCGCGCCGTGGTACGAGCGGTAGGCGGCGAGCACCTTGTGACGGCCCGTGTGCAGGCGGGCCATGCGGACGGCGTTCTCGATGGCCTCGGCGCCGCCGTTGGTGAAGAAGATCTTGTCGAGGTCGCCGGGGGTGTGGGAGGCGATGAGGCGTGCGGCCTCGGACCGGGCCTCGACGGCGAACGCGGGCGCGAACGTCGTCATCGACGCGGCCTGCTCCTGGATCGCCCGGACGACCGTCGGGTGCTGGTAGCCGATGTTGGTGAAGACGAGACCGCTGGTGAAGTCGAGGTAGCGGTTGCCTTCGTAGTCCCAGAAGTACGAGCCCTCGGCACCGGCGACGGCCAGGGGGTCGATCAGGCCCTGCGCGGACCAGGAGTGGAACACGTGCGCCCGGTCGGCGGCCTTGACGGCTGCGCCCTTGGCCGGGTCGGGGGTGAAGTGAGGGGTCATGGGGGGAGGGTAGATCGGCGCAGGTGGGAGGGGCTATGGCCATCCTGTACGGGATGGGGCGTGGGGGTCGGCAGGGTGTCGAGGGTGGGGGGGGCTCTGGGCGGGCCCCCGGCCCCCGGGCCTGGGGCCTGGGCCTGAGCCCTGGTTTGTGGGGCACGGGGCTTGGGCTGGGGGCGCTTGTGTGCGGGGTGGGGGATCGGCAGCCGGTGCCGGGGCAGGTTTCCCCTACCCTTCCCCAAGCTCTCAACTTCGTTCGAGCAGGGGAGACCCCATCCTTCCCGTAACCCTGCGGGGCTGTTGCACGGTTCCGTGCGGGTGGGTGGGTGGCTGGTCGCGCAGTTCCCCGCGCCCCTAGGGTGATCCCCTGCCCGGAACGGGCACTTCAGCCCGTCCGGCGTTCAGGAACCAACTCACCCGCACCCCGCAGGGCCCGGCGCCGGGCTCAGCCGGAGCGGGTGTACGTGACGGACTTGTTGTCGGGGGTCGTGCGGCGCAGGCGGCCGTCCGGGAGGAGGGTCACCTCCGACGCCTTGCCCGGCGAGCAGGAGGTCGCCGGACCCGTGACCACCCGCGAGGGACCCAGGCTGACCGGGCCCTCCGGCGACGGGTCCGAGGCGAGTTCCGCCTCGAAGAGGCAGCGGAACGAGGTGCCCTCGGCAACGAGGGACATCACCGTCTCGCCGGAGCGGCCCTGGCGGAGGGTGAGGTCGCGGGTGCTCGACCCCGAGTCCCCGCTCACCGTCCCGTGCCAGGTGCCGAGGAAGCCGGAGGGGATCGACCCCGCCGCGTCGGCGGTGGTGGGCGGAGGGGTGGCGGCCGTACCGCTGGAGGGGGTACCCGCTGAGGACGAGGAGGAGGAAGAGGAGTTCTGGGGGGAGGGTTTGTTGTCCGGGGTGCCGACGGCGGCCGGGGGCTTGTCCTGGCCGTCGCCCCGCATGAGCGCGTACACCGAGCTGCCCGCCGCGAGCGCGACCACGACCGCCACGGCGACCAGGACCAGGGTGGAGCGTTTGCTGCGCTGGGGCGGGGGCTGGGGAACGGGGGTCGCGCCCAGGTACGCGTTCGGGTAGCCGTAGCTGCCGGGTGGCGTGGGGCGGCCGTAGGGGTCGTAGCCCGGCTGCGGGTAGCCGTAACTCACGTGCGGGGGTGGGGTGTTGGGGTAGCCGTACGCGTTCGGGGCCGCCGGTGGGAGCGCCGGGAGCCCCTGCCCCGCATGCGGAGGCGCTCCGGCCCCGGGGGTGCCGGGTGCGGGGGGTCCGGCGGGGGGCGTGGCACCGGGTTGGCCCGCCCCGCTGCCGGCCGCCGGGGGCGCCGCACCCGGGGCGACGATCATGGTCGGCATCGAGTGGACCCCACCGTCGGGGGCACCGGGGCCACCGGGCCCACCCGGAGCACTCGGAGCACCGGGCCCACCCGGAGCACCCGGAGAAGCCCCCTCCTCACCCCCCGCCCGCACCTCCGGCGGCAACGGCGTCCCGACCCCCACGGTCGGCGTCCGCCCACCCGGCAGCGACGTCGTCGGGCTCTCCAGATCCAGCAACTGCACAGCGTGCGCCCCCAGTTGCGCCACCAGTGACGCCGGAAGCCACGGCTCCCCCGGGGCCGGGGCCGGGCCGGTCCGTGCCAGTACCGCGTCCAGGTCCGGCCGCGCCTCCGGTGCCTTCTGGAGGCAGTCGCGGATCAGGTCGTGGAGGGATTCGGGCACGTCCGCCAGGTCCGGCGGCTCCTGCGCGATGCGGAACATCAGCGCGTGGACGCCGCTGTGCGTCGTACCGAAGGGAAGCCGCCCGGTCGCCGCGTACGCGAGGACGGACCCGAGGCAGAAGACGTCGCAGGCCGGGGTGACCCGGTCGCCCCGGATCTGCTCCGGGGCCATGAACCCGGGCGACCCGACCAGCGCACCGGTCCGCGTCAGCCCGCTGTCCGTGACCGTCTCCAGCGCCCGTGCGATCCCGAAGTCGATGACGCGGGGCCCGTCGATGGTGACCAGGACGTTGGAGGGCTTGAGGTCGCGGTGGATGAGGCCCGCCGCGTGGATGTCCTTGAGGGCGCGGGTGAGCCCGGCGGCCAGGATCAGCACCGAGCGCTCGGGCAGTGGCCCGTGCCCGCCGGAGACGACCTGCTGGAGGGTGGGCCCGGCGACGTACCCCGTGGCCACCCACGGCACGTCGGCCTCGGTGTCCGCGTCCAGCACCGGCGCCGTCCAGTGCCCGCCGACGCGCCGCGCCGCCTGCACCTCCTGGCGGAACCGCGAGCGGAACTCCTCCTGTTCGGCGAGTTCGCGCCGTACGAGTTTGACGGCGACGGTACGGCCGCGGTCCGAGCGCGCCAGATAGACCTGCCCCATCCCGCCCGCCCCGAGCCGGGCCAACAGGCGGTAAGCGCCAATGCGTTGGGGGTCCGAGGGCCCCAGTTTCTCCATGGCCATGACTGCTGTGCCACCCTCCCCCGATGCGACAGCGATGGGCCGAGGATAGTTCCGCCGTACGACGGTGAAGTCAGCCGATCGCTACCGTTTCGTCACCGAGTGTCCCTCAGGAGGCGCCCCGAGGGGAGGGGAACGACGACGGCACCGCGCCCATGGCGGCCGACAACCGCTCCAGCACACGCACGGTCTCGGCGAGTCCCGCCTCCCCCAGCTCGGCGCGCAGCCGGTCGGCGAGCGCGGCGTGGGAGGGGTTGCACCGGCGCAGCGCCTCGACCCCTGCTGCGGTGATACGGAGCAGCTTGGCGCGGCGGTGGGCGGGGTTGTCGGTGTACTCGGCGAGCCCCCGCCCGACCAGGACGTCGGCGATGCGCTGGACGCTCTGCCGGGTGATCCCCAGGGTGCGGGCGACGCCCGCGACGGAGTCCGGGACCCGGTCGACGGCCCCCAGCACCTGCCACCAGGCGGCGGTGAGGCCCACCTCGCGGGCCATCCGGTCGGAGACGGCGACGAACTGGCCGTTGAGGCGGAAGACGCCGAGTGCGGTACGGGTGAGGAGCTGCTGGGCGGGGGTCTCCGGGGAGCGGGCGTCCGGACGCGGGGCCGTCACGACGCGAGGATCGCGTACGCGGTGGGGTCGGAGTCGTGGAACAGCCGGTACCAGGCGTCCAGCTTCTCCTCCGGGAACACCTCCAGGCGCCGCAGGATCTCGCGGGCGAAGGCCTCGGGCTGGGTGCTGTTGGCGGTGATGAGGTCGCCGTCGGTGAGGGCGTCGGTGTCGACGTAGTGGGCGGAGCCCTGGTAGCCGGTGGCGTCGAGGTAGAAGGCGACGTTGCTGGTGTGCGGGCGGTCGTCGAGCAGCCCCTCGCGGGCGAGCCCTGCGGTGGCTCCGCAGATGGCCGCGACGGGAACCCCGGTGTCGAGGAACCCCCGGGCTGCCTTGGCAAACGGCTCCAACTCCTCCCCTTCGTCCCAGAGTTCGGCACCCGTGAGGATGAGAAGGGCGCTCTCCTCGGGCCGGAGGTCGGCGAGGACGAGGTCCGGCAGGATGCGGAGGCCGCCCTTGGTGGTGACGGGCTCGGCGGTGAGGGCCACGGTCCGGACCGTGTACCCGTGGTCGCTCAGCTCGGCGGTGATGTGGCCGGACTCCCAGTCGGCGTAGGTGTCGTAGACGGCGAGGTGCACGGTCGTGCGGGACATGGGCGTCTCCTGGAGATCGCGGGGTCGGCCTCCCCCGGCCGATGACAGCACGCTGCCACTACGACAGCAAACTGTCAACACCCTTGCCCTGCAACCCTGTTGCTGCCCTTCGCCGCCCCACCCCCTTGAGCTCCGCCCTGCGCCCCAGCCCCCTTGGGCGACGGGGCCGCCCCAAGGGGGCGGAACGGGCGGGCAAGGGGGCGGCCCCTCCCGCTCCCGGCCCACCCGGGTACCGCCCCTTGGGCCACCCCGGCACCGGACGCGCGCCCAAAGGGGCCCGGCCCGCCCCCGTGACGGGCGCGTCAGCCTTGCCCGGCCCAGGCAGAAGAGGCCCCGGACCCGCCCCTCCACCTAAAGCGCTCGCCGCGCGGCCGTTGCACGGTTCCGTGCAGATAGGTCGTGGCTGGGCGCGCAGTTCCCCGCGCCCCTGGCATGCCTGCCCTTCGGGCGGCATGTCAGCCCGCCCCGAGAGGCCTCAGCCCCGAGGCCCGTACAGTGCCGCCCGTTCGCCCCGTGCCAGCGCCCAGTACCGGTCCCCGTACGACCAGTGCCACCACTCCGTGGGGTAGTTGACCAGGCCCGCCGCGTCCAGGGCCGTGCCCAGCAGCGCCCGGTTCGTGCGGGCGGCGGGGGGCACGCCCGGGCCCTCCGTGTAGCACGCGCCCCCGCTCTCCTCCGGGCTCGCGTTCATCCGCGTGCCCATGTCCAGCTCCCGCCCCCGCGCGTCCGCGAGCGTCAGGTCGACCGCGCCGCCCGCGCTGTGCGGGGCGATGTCGGGCGGCGACACGTAGCGGCTGGCCGCGCTGCGGATGCGGGAGGCGGGCCACTCGGGGTGCAGGCCGCGCAGTTCCTCCTCGTACTCCTCGAAGTACGCCCGCTGGAGTTCCGGCGGCCGGTACCCCTCCACGATCACCAGGCGCAGCCCGTCCGGGAGCAACTCCTGTGCCCGTAGGAGGCGTTCGGCGACGCCGGACCGCAGGAGTGCGTACGCCTCCACGCCGTCCGCCCGCTCCGGCCGCAGTTCGAGCCCGACCTCGCGTACGTCGACGAGCGGTTCGCCGCAGTCCCGCACCGGCACGGCGGCGATCCGGGGGTCGGCCATCAGAACGATCTCGGCAGCAGTCATACGGCGATCATGCCCGGCGCACGGCCACCCCCGCGCGCCCGCCCGCACCCCCTTGCCCCCTGCGTCCATTCGGAGATCGTCTGCGCGTCGGCCGCGGGATGTGGAACAGGGTGTTCCGTGCGCGGGGCCGCCGGCTCGCCCCGCGCGCCGGACACCCCGTTCCATCGGAGAAAGGCCCCGCATGCACCGCCCCCTCGCCGCCGCCCTGGCCGCCGCCGCACTCCTCGCCGCCGTTCCGGCCTCCGCCGAGGCCGCTCCCCCGCCCGTGTGCGGCGGCACCGCCGCCGACTGGGCCGACGCCGACGGAAACGGCAGCAGCTACTGGGGGGTCGTCTACGACGGCTTCGGCAACGGCCGTCCCGAGGGAGCCCGGACCGTCCGCCTCGCCCTGGACCAGCTCCGCGAGGACGCCCGCGACTCCTCCGACAGCCAGGCGTGGTCCCTGGAATGGGACCACGAGTACGAACTGCCGTACGCCGTCGTCGGCGGGAACCCCTCCGTCACCCTCACCTTCCCGGAGTGCGCCGACCCCGCGCGCCCGACCCGGGTCACCGAGGCCGTCCTGGACACCCGCACGCAGTACGCCCTCCTCACCCGCGCCTCCTTCTGACCCCCGCTCCCCACCGAAAGGCCCCGCCCGTGATCCGCACCGCCACCGCCGCCACCGCCGCCCTCCTCGCCGCCACCGTCCTCACCCCCACCGCCGCGGCGGCCCCCGCCCCCGCCCCCGAGTGCGGCGGCACCGCCGCCGACTGGGCGGACCCGGGCGGCGTCGGCGCGCTCTACCAGGGGCGCGTCCACTTCGACCACCACCGCCGCCCCACCAACACCGGCTTCCTCGTGCACCTCACCCACGACAGGTTCCGGCTGAAGGCCGACGAGGTGAACAGCACCGAACAGTGGGAGCTCCGCCGGTACTTCGACGACCCCGCCCCCTCCGTCCTGTTCTGGTCGCGGTGGGGCGCGACCGTGCTGAGGGCCCCGGCCTGCGAGGACCCCGCCCGCCCGACCCGCGTCACCAGCACCACCGCCACCATCGAGGGCAACGAAACCGGCCGCCTGACCCGCACCGCCGCCTAGGACACCCTCCACAGGAGCCCCACCTCACCCCGCCACCCCTCGTGGCATCATGCCGCCGTGGATGCGCTGAGAGCCGAAGACCCCGCCCGGGTGGGCCAGTTCCGGCTGCTCGCCCGGCTCGGGGCGGGCGGCATGGGCCGCGTGTTTCTGGCGCGGTCGAGCGGGGGACGAACCGTCGCCGTCAAACTCGTACAGCCGGAACTGGCCCAACAGCCCTCCTTCCGGGAGCGGTTCGCCCGCGAGGTCGCGGCGGCGCGGCGGGCGGGCGGGGTGTGGACGGCGGAGGTCATCGACGCCGACACGGAGGCGCACGTGCCGTGGGTGGCGACCGCGTACGTTCCCGGGCCGTCGTTGCGGGACGTCGTGGGGCGGGAGTTCGGGCCCTTGCCCGCGGACACCGTGCGGGTGCTGGCGCATGGGCTGGCGCAGGCGCTGGAGGCCATTCACGCCGGGGGGCTCGTCCATCGGGATCTCAAGCCGTCGAACGTGCTGTTGGCGGTGCAGGGGCCGCGGATCATCGACTTCGGGATCGCGCGGGCCCTCGACTCGGTGACCGGGGAAGGTGTCCTCACGCTCACCGGCACCGGGGAGCTGCTCGGGTCGCCCGGGTTCATGTCGCCTGAGCAGGTGCGCGGCGAGCGGGTCGGGACGGCGTCGGACATCTTCTGCTTCGGGTCGCTGCTGGCGTACGCGGCGAGCGGGGTGCAGCCGTTCGGGGACGGGGCCAGCGGGGCGCACTCGGTGATGTTCCGCATCGCGCACGACGAACCGCGGCTGCCCGGGGCCGAGGACCTGCCCGGCGATCTGGCCGGGCTGGTGCGGGCCTGCCTGCGCAAGGACCCGGCCGCCCGGCCCGACGCCGCGTCGATCGCCGCGTCGATCGCCGCGCACCTGTCGGCGCCGCCGGGGCCGTGGCTGCCCGCCGGGGTGCTGGCGCTGATCGGTGAACGCAATGCGGAGTTGCTGGACTTCGAGGTACGGGGTGGGGATGTACGGGGAGGGGATGTCCGGAGTGGGGAAGTGCGGGGTGGGGAGGTCTCCGCCGTGTCCCCGCCGCCGCCCGAGGAGACCGGCACATCCGGCACCTCCGGCCCGCCCGACGCCCCCACCGCCGCCCGCCCCCGCCGCCGGCACCGGATCGTCATCGCCGTGTGTACGGTGCTGGCGCTCGCCGCAGGCGGAGGGTTCGCCGCGTACCAGGCGCGGGAGAAGGGCACGCCGGGCCAGGCGGGCGACACGCCCGCGCCCACCCGCGCCGCCCCGGCCGCCGACGCCGTGCCCGCCGCGTTCCTCGGGGCGTGGGAGGGCGTCGTACGCGGCGACCCGGACATGCCGAGCGAGACGCGCCGCATCGAGATCGCCCAGGGGCGCACCGGGGACAAGGCCGGAACGTACGTCCAGGTCGGCCCTGACCTGCTGTGCATGGGCCGCTCGGTGCTGGTGTCGGCGAACGCGGACACGGTGGTCCTCGGCGAGAGCACCGTGACCACCAGCGCGCCCGCCAAGCGCTGCACGCCCTCCGCGGGACAGACCCTCACCCTGCACTCCGCAGACGTACTGGAGTGGAGGTCGGGCCCGGTCACCGCCACCCTGAAGCGGGCGAAGGCCGGTCCGGAGGCGGTGCCCGCGCGGTTCGTCGGGGTGTGGGAGGCCGTGCCGTTCAAGGAGCTGTCGGCCGAGCAGCGGGACCGCTACCGGACGACCCTGACCGTCACCCAGGGACCGGTCGGGACGTCGCTCGTACGGTTCGACGAGTCCATGCCCAAGACGGACGACCAGGGCAACCTGCTGCCGGGCGACGAGCTGTGCGTACGGACCGGAACGGTCGGCGGCGCGGGAAACCTGCTGGTCCTCGGCCCGTTGGCGCTCGACCGGGACAAGTCCGACCCGCAGTGCGTCCAGGACTCCTCGTCCCGGAACCTGCGGATCATCCGCTACCGGGGCAAGGAACTCCTCCAGGACTTCTCGATGGGCACGGACAGCGAGCCCGGCGAGTTCGCGCGGAAGTGGGGGGCGGCGGGCTAGCTCCGCGCAGGCGGGTGGCGAGTGGCGGGCTGCGGGAGCGGTCAGTTCCGTTCCCGTAACAACAACTTCACCGGCCGGTCCGGGACTTGGACCGGAACCTATTCTCGGCCCATGGAAGCCCTCACCAACTCCGACCCAGCCCGCATCGGCCCGTACCGCCTGCTCAGCAAACTCGGCGCGGGCGGCATGGGGCAGGTCTACCTCGCCCGCTCCGAGGGCGGCCGCACCGTCGCCGTCAAGCTGGTACGGGCCGAACTCGCGGCGGAACCGGAGTTCCGGCGGCGCTTCGCCCAGGAGGTCGCGGCGGCCCGCCGGGTCGGCGGCGAGTGGACGGCCCCCGTGCTGGACGCGGACACCGAGGCGCGGGAGCCCTGGGTGGCCACGGGGTACGTTCCGGGGCCGACGCTCCACGAGGCCGTCGTACGCAACGGGCGTGCGCTGCCGGAGAGTTCGGTGCGCGTGCTGGCGAACCGGCTGGCGCAGGGGCTCGCCGCGATCCACGGGGCCGGGCTCATCCACCGTGACCTCAAGCCCGGCAACGTCCTGGTCACCATCGACGGCCCCCTCGTCATCGACTTCGGCATCGCGCGGGCCCTGGACGCGGTCTCCGGCACGGGCAAGCTGACGCGGACGGGGGCCGTGGTGGGCTCCCCCGGCTTCATGTCCCCCGAGCAGGTGCGGGGCGAGTCGCTGACGGCGGCGAGCGACGTGTTCTGCCTCGGCTCGGTACTGGCCTTCGCGGCGACGGGCCGGGCCCCGTTCGGGGGCGGCGAGAGCGGGATGCACGGGGTGATGTTCCGCATCGCGCAGGAGGAACCGGACCTGACGGGGGTGCCGGAGGGGCTGTTGCCTCTCGTACGGGACTGCCTGGCGAAGGATGCGGCGGCACGGCCGACGCCGGGGGAGGTGGCGGAGCGCACCGCCGAGGCCGTTCCGGACGAGGGCTCGGACGAGCCGTGGCTTCCGGCGGCGCTGGTGGCTCAACTGGGGCGTCATGCGGCGCAGTTGCTGGACGCGGAAACTCCGGCGGGGCTGGCGCAGCCGCCGATGCCGGCGGGCCCGCCGACGGGCGCGCCGGGGGCGCTGGGAGTGCCCGGGGCGCTGGGGGCGGGTGCGCTGGGTGCGGGTGCGCTGGCGGCGGGCGTGTTCGGGCCGCCTCCCGGCGCGGCACCGGGCGCGGGCGCGGTTCCGGGCGCGGCACCGGGCGCGGGCGCGGTTCCGGGCGCGGCACCGCCCCCCGGCTCTGGTTCGGCACCGGGTGCGGCACCGACTCCCGACGGGGCACCGCATCCCGGCTCGGGATCGACTCCGGGTGCGGCACTGCCTCACGGCGGGGCATGGGCCCCGGGCACGGCACCGCCTCCCGGCTCGGGCGCGGCACCGCATCCCGCCGCGCCTGCGACACCGCCGCCGTCCGTGCCGCCGAGGCCGATGGGGGCACCGGCGCCGACTCCGCTCCCGGGGAGCGCGGCACCCGTACCGGCGATGCCTGCCGGGCCTCCGACCCCGCTGCCCGGGGCGTACCGGGCCGAGGCCGCCGACCCGAGGAGCGCAGCCGCCCCCGCACCGGGGCCTTCGCCCGCACCAAAGTCCTCCCCCGCGCCCGAGCCCTCCGCCGCATCGGAATCCCCCGCACCGGAGCCCCCCGCGCCCGACTCCTCCGCGCCCGGGACCCCACCCGATGCCGGTGCTGCGCCGGGAGGCGGCCCGAACCCGCCCGCCGCCAGCGCCCCCTCCCCCGCGCCCGGACCCACCCCGACCGCGCCCTCCGCATCGGCGCCCCCGCCGGGATTCGGCCCGCCCCCGCCCGGCTTCGGCGGAACACCCCCCGACGGGTCCACGCCTCCCAGCGGCTCCCTCCCCCTCGGCGGTTACGGAAGCCCGCCCCCCGCAGGGTCCACACCCCCCGGCGGCTCCACTCCCCCCGGCGGCTTCGGCCCCGCGGTGAACATCTCCCCCAGCGGCACCGCGCAGCCCCCCACCCCCCGCAAGGGCCGCAAGCCCCTCCTCATCGCGGTCGGCATCGTCGCGGCCCTGGCCGTCGCCGTCGGCGGCGTCCTCCTCGCCCCCGGCCTCCTGAACGGCAACGGCGACAAGAACGACAGCGGCAAGGACAACGACAAGGCCCAGCAGGGCACTTCGTCGAAGCCCAAGCAGACCCCCGCCGCCAACCCACCCGCCCCGGGCACCGGCACCGCCCAACCCACCACCCCGGGCACGCCGCCCCCCACCCCCGGCCCGGGCGCCGTCCCCGCCGGATACCTCGGCATCTGGCAGGGCGAGGTGAAGAAGTCCGACGGGTCGGTCGAAGCCGTACGCCGCTTCACCATCAAGCAGGGCGCCGAGGGCGAGGAGATCATCGACACCGTCAACTCCAGCGACAAGGTCCTCTGCGAAGGCGTCTCCACCCTCATCTCCGCCGGAAACCTCCTGGAGGTCGACACCAAGCGCGTCGTGAAGTCCCTCCCCGAGAGCGACGACTGCTCCCCCTCCGGCAAGCAGACCCTGCGCCTGCGCCCCGACGGCACCGTCGTCTGGACGGACAGCGACGGCAGCAACACCGCCGTGCTCCGCAAGGTCCCGCCGATGGCCAAGGAGGCCGTGCCCGCCCCGCTGGTCGCCACCTGGAAGCGCACCTACAAGGGCGAGGACGGCGCGACCCACAACGTCATCCTCAAGATCGGCCAGGGAACGTACGGCGAGGTCGTCCTCCAGCAGACCGGCGACGGCGACAACTACCACTGCGAGTGGGAGGGTTCCCTGATCGACGCGGGCACAGGCGGCGCGAACACCCTCCGCGTCGCCCCCGCCCTGGTCACCGCGAGCGAGCCCAAGGACTACTGCAAGAGCGGCGACTCCAACACCGAGCTGTTCGAACTGCGCGGCGAGCAGCTGTTCGTCACGCAGGCCGGGGCGAGCAGCGACGACGCACCCGCCTCCTACCGCCGGGCGGGCTGAGCCCACGACGGCCCCGCCACGATCGGCGACCTGATCGTGACCGCCCTGGTCGCCGCGCAGGAGGGTGGGACGCGCCCCAGGACGCGCCCCACCCCCTTCACCTCAGGGCAGCCGGATGGTCCGCACCAGCGGCATGTCGGCGTACAGCTCCGGCTCCACCGTCACGACCGGTCGTCCGTCCGGCCAGTCCAGGGTGGGGCGGGACAGGTGGACGGCGTGTCCGACCGGCATGGCGATCCCGTCCCTGAGCAGCGCGCCCAGCGCCGAGGCACCTGCGAAGTCCAGGTCCACGATCTCGGCGGCGGGCAGGGCTCCCACGTGGTCCGCGAGCCCCTTGCGCACCCCGTCCGCCGTCGCGAGGCAGACAGCGGGGACGTACACATGCCGTGTCGGCCCATGCTCGGTGTTGGACAGGAACTGCGAGGCGAGCCGGTTGCCCCGGCCGAGGGCGAGCAGCGCGGATTCGTCGTAGACCACCGCCACGGACCGGGTCACAGGCTGTCCACGGGCCGACCGGCCTCCAAGTCCTTCCACACCTGCTCGGCCCGGTCGTGATCCTCGTCCGTCAGCGTCACTCCGAAGTGCGTCTCGCAGTAAGCCTTGGTCGCCTCGTACCGCTTGCGGAGCTCCTCCTGGGTGGGCGTGGCGTCGGCCAGCTCCGTGAGGAGATCGCGCATGGTCATGCCGCGCTCCCGGGCGAGCACCATCAGGCGGTCGCGGGTGAGGGGGTCAACCTTGATCGTGGTGTCGGCCATAACGGCAGTATACCTTCGGTATACCACCTGGGGCGGTTCGAGCAATGCGGTCACGAGGACCCCTTCCTTCTTCTCCGGTTACTTGATTCCGCCGACCCGGATCCGGGCCGGAAGTCCTTGTCGGTACGGGGACGCGGGTGCGGGGCACGCACAGCCCCCTACACGCCCGGCGCCAGCCCCCGCATCGCGGCCCTCGCCGCCTCCGCGCCCCGCCTGGCCGACTCGATGAACCCGAGCACGCCCTCGGCGACCGGCACCGGCTCCCTGTTCTCCCGCACCACCCCCCGCACGCACGCCGCGCACCGCCCGGCCTGGGGCAGCCGCGCCCCGCACCCCTCGCACGCGTGCCGCAGCAACGGCTCCGGCGGGGCGGGCGGTACCGGCGGGCACTTGCGTCGCAGCCGGTCGGCGAGCAGCTTCGGGGCCGAGTGCACCTCCTGGGGCAGGCCCGCCGTCAGCGCCTTCTCCAGTACGGCGTCACTGGCCCCGCGCTCCCACCACACCTCCACCAGCGGCGCGAGCCTCAACGCCTCGGCCGCCCCCAGCGACAGCGCGGGCACGGCCCGCCCGAGCCCGTGCAGGAAGCGGGCGGCCCGCCCGGTCCGTACGGCGGGGTCGGCCTCGCCCTCCGCCAGGGAGGGAGGTTCTTTCGGAGAGGTGCTTGAAACCAAGGGTTTCGGGCCCGTGCCGCGAGCCGTCCGGTCACCGGAGGCCAGGTTCCAGCCACTTTCGGGTTCATTCTCGGGGGCGGGCTCCACGGGCTCCGGCCCGCTCGTTTCGTACGGGCTGTCGAACACCACGTACACGGTCCGGAAGTGCCCCGACTCGGGGTCCTTGCGCACCTCGCGCCGCAGATACCGGGCTTTCTCCAGCTCACGCAGGGCGGAGGCGATCCGGGCCCGCCCCTCCTTGCGCTTCTCCGCCAGTGAACGCACGGACGCCCGGGCTTCCTCGGGGAGGCTGATGAGGTACATCAGTACGCCTGCCGCGCACCAGGAGATCGAGCAATCCCGCAACAATTGGTTGCTGAAGATGGTGAAGGCGCGCGTGGGCGAGGTACGGTGAATGTACATCTGGAGGTGGCTCCGGGTGTCGGGCCCCGGGTGCTCTAACACCGCGGGGCCGTTTCATGTTGATCTGAAGTTATGTCGCCGACCATTACGCGACCATCAACATCCCTACGCGCAAGCCAGGTTGAGCTTTCCCACTCATTCGGGTGAGCCGCCGGATTCTGCTGACTCCGCCACCAGCACCGCGTCCGCCACGCCCGCCAGCAGCCCCGAATGCACTCGCCGCCCGGCCGAACTCGGCGGACACCACCAGGTCAGCGGCCAGGTCCCGCCAGTGAGTGCGGGCACGGGTACGTAACTCACCCTGTTCGGGCCGGAGTTGAGTACCGTCACCCCGCGCGGCCACGCCCGGTACCCGGTGCTTCCGGCCCGGACCAGGAAGTACACGGCCCGGACGCCCTTCACCTCGGCGACGATCGGCCCGGGGTCGCCGCCCGTCATCTCCTCCAGCATCTCGGCCACCCGGCGCCCCGCGCTCCCCTCGATGCGTACGGCATCGAATTGCACGCCGGCTTTGCGGAGTTGGAAGCCGGATGCGGGAATCCAGTCGATGTTTACTTCACGAGTTTGCGTATCCACGCTGACAGCTTGTCGGGGGCTGCCTTACGTTTTCCATAGGCTTCGGCGGGCCGTTGGACAATGCCAACTCCCGTTGTGCCGGGTTGAATTCGGCGGGGACTGGTTGAGGCTGGTTGAGGCCAGTTGAGAGTGAATTGGTGAACGCGATGGCGCGTGCGGAGAACAAGGAAACGGCAGGTCCGGCGGCACGACTGGTTGCGAAGATGGTCCTGGCCATCAGGAAACAGAGGGGCTGGTCGCAGGATCGACTGGGGCAGGAACTGGGATTCACCGGGGCGGCGGTGAGCGCCATGGAAACGTGCGCGCAGCCGCCGAGCGACCTGATGCTCGTCCGGCTGGAGGAGGTTGTGGGCGAGGGGTCCGGCTTCTTCGAGGAGGCTCGGACGGCGGTCCGGCGTGAGAAGTTCCCGCCGTTCTTCCAGGACTTCGCGGACCTGGAGGCCAAGGCGGCGACGCTGTTCATCTACTCGATGCAGACCGTGCATGGGCTCTTCCAGACAGAGGCCTACGCGAAGGCGCTGATCAGTGGCGGCTACCCACCGGTCTCGGAGGCGAGGGCGGAAGAACTCGTCCAGGCGCGCATGGAGCGGCAGTCGCTGCTCGACCGTGAACCAACGGCCCTGGCCGAGCTGGTTATCGAAGAGGCCGTACTCACCCGGCTGGTGGGCAGCGAAGAAATCATGCGCGACCAAATGCGTCACCTCGCCGCATGTGCCCGTCGACGCAACGTCACCATCCAAGTGCTCAAGCAGGACTGCGGTCGCTACGGCGAGTACGCAGGCGACCGGGGCAACCTCACCATCATCGAAACACTGGACAACGAACGCCTGGTCTACCTGGAGATCCAAGACGAGAGCATCCTGCTTGAAGACCCCACAAAGGTCACGCTCTACTTCCAGCGATATGCGAAGATCCGGTCACAGGCCCTGGGCCCTCGTGAATCGCTGGGCCTCATTGAGCAGTTGGCGGGAGAGCAGAGATGAGCAAGACCCTCCGGTGGTTCAAGTCGAGCTACAGCAGCAGCGGCGGAGGCGAGTGCCTCGAAGTGGCCTACGACTGGCACAAGTCCTCGTACAGCGCCAGCAGTGGCGGCGAGTGCGTCGAGGTCTCCGCCTGCCCCCACACCGTCCACATCCGCGACTCCAAGCTGAGCGACACGAGCCCCATCCTCACGGTCTCCAGCGCCAGTTGGTCCGCCTTCCTCCCCACCGTCGAACCCCGCTGACCCACGCCCCCCCGTCCGGCTGCGGGGAACGCGGGCCGTGCCGTACGCGCGGCCCGCTGACGTCGCGCGGGGCCGCTGCACAGGACTCGCCCCGGCAACATGGAACTCAGCAGCCTCAGGCTGATCCTCGTCGCGCTCGCCACACGCCGGGCAGCCACCACCGCCGTGCCCTTCGAAAACCCCCAACCTCGTACGGCTCCCTACCAGCCCATGTTCTTGGCCACCTCGGCCTGGGCTGTGACGATCTCTTCAACGGTGGACTCGATGACGTCCACTTCCTCCAGACGTGCGAGCAGGTCTACGAGAGCCTGCTTCTGCGCCGGGTGCGTGATCGGTACGGTGTTCAGGTCTGTGCTCATCAGCCAGTCGGCGAACAGGACGCCGCCATCGGCGCCTACGTGCACTGGCGCAACACCAGGGCCCGGAGGACGACGCGCTTCGGGCCCGACTCACCGAATCCGTGCCTGGACCCCGTACCCCGCCCAGGCAGCTTGAGGCGTCGCTCTACGCTGTCCACGTGCGATACCTGACCGAATCCTTCGCCCTCGCCGCCCTACGGCGGGGCCGCACCATCGAACAGTTCCTCGGCGCGGTAGGCCGACCGGACCAGCCCGGCATTCGCTGGGTAGAGGTCAGGCCAGCACCTGTTGGATACACCGTCATGCTCCACACCGCCGAGGACATCGGCGGAGAGCACTTCTACGATCTCACCGAGTTCCCCGCCCTCGATTCCGACGGCGAGGAGGACTTCGGTCAGGAGGTCGCCACAGCCGAGGACGAATCGCAGGCCATGGCGACCGCCGAGGCCAGCACGGGAGCCGTCCCCGGCCGGTGGGTCAACGCCGGTATTGCCCAAGACGAGTACCTCGACTTCGTACGCGCCGGTCGCACACCACGTCTCACATCGACCACCGAACCGAACTAGTCCCGTCGCACGACGCCAGGATTCGGCGCATCAACGCGTCGTTCGCCGGTCAACCTTCCGAGTAGAGCCACCAGCCTTACCCTTCGCCCTCGTCGGCGGCCGGAGCCTTGCGGATGCGTATGGACATGGGCTGCTCCTCCTCGAATCGGCGCCACCCGGGGTGAGAAGGGCGTCTTCGTCGGTGTGCCGGGCTGTTGAGGGTCTGGTGAGCGGGACGGATATCGTCCCGGTCTGACACAAGGGTTCGATCTCGCTGCGTCTCTTGCCGGAGGCGTCGAAGGCCGTAGTGGTGCGTGGAGCTTCATCCAGGGCTTCGCTGCCCATGGGGCTGGTGCCCTGGAGAGCGGTGACGGGTGGGCGGAGGCCGATCTGGTCGCGGCCGAGGAGAGGCTGGGGGTCCGGCTGCCCCTTCCTGCGTATCCGATCGGCGAGGAGGAGCACGCGATCCGGTGGTTCCTGGGCCGGGACGTACTTCTCCGTGTCGACGACGGCCTGGCCGTTCTGGCCCGCGGCCGGACGGTGGAAGACCTCGACCGGGTTCATGACCTGATCCCGGGGGACTGGCTCAACGACTGTCGCTGATCATGCCCCGGGCCTCGGCCGACCCGGTCGCCCGCGTCAGAGACTGCTCAGGAGCTGGGGGCGACTTCGGGGTGGGTGAAACGTACGGGCTTGTTCAGGGAGCGGGCGTAGGTGATTTCGGCTCGGGTGCTGTCGCCGATGTAGGGGCCGACCACGAGCACCTCGTCGGCGAGCCGGATCTTCGCCCGGTGCAGCTCGTCGAGGCGGACCTTCAGCGACTCGGCCTCGGCGGGGTCGGACCACAGCGCGTGCGGTGACTTGAGGTCGCAGCCGGGTTTGACGACGATCCTTCCGGCTGCGGTCTCCCGGAGATCGGCCTCGTTCATCTCGGCCATGAAGCGGGTGGAGCCACAGATCACGACGATGCATGGAAGGCCCAACAGGCGCTTCGCGTGCGCGAGTTGCTCCTCGGGGCTGCGGGGATGCGGGTACGACACGGGTTCCTCCTGCGTGGGTGCACCGGCCGGAGCGGGACGGGTGCCAATTCGCCGCCAAAAATCACCCCCCTCCAAAAAGTGGGACACTTCGCGCCCAAACTGTCCCACTTTTCCTGCACCCCCTCCGATCGCCACCTCTGAGTGATCTTGCAGGTATTCGGCGCGCGGGAGCTGCGGGGCGGTCAGGGTGCTTCCATGAACGCTCGTCCGCGGGTGATCGACCCGCCACCGCTCAGCCTCCTTTACGAGGCCACCCTTCAGGCCATGGCCGAGCACAGCGTCCGCAAGCCGGGGCTCGACAACATCGCCCGGCTCGCGGGCACCCACCGAAGCCTCCTCTACCGGCACTGGCCCCGACCCCGGCAGCTGCACTCCGAAGCACTCGCCTACGGGCTGGACCTGCTGCTCCGGCACGCCGACGAGCCTCCGCAGTCGGTGGTCACGCAGCTCCCGCCACTCTGCGAGCTGGCCTGCCAACTGTCGTACGCCGCACGGCTCGTGCGCGATCATCCGCTGACGGTCTCGCTCCGGGAGCGATCCCCGGACGTACTGCTGCACGCCGTGAGTTCAGCCGATCACCCCCTGTACTGGGCCGCGAAGGGCTGGCTGCACAGACGCCTCAGCGGCTACGGCACGAGATCCGCCCCGGGCACGTCGGACGCCCCGCCCGCCGCGTACGCGCCCGTTCTCCTGCTCACCCTCGTCCCTCTTGCCCTGTGCCCCTCCGCCCTGCCCGAACCCGACCTGGACCGCACGACGCGTGCCCTCGTCCACGGGCTGTTCTCCCCGTCCCCCGACTGCTCCACCTGTGTGAGCCCCGCGACGTAGGCGGCACACTCCGGTCAGGCGAGCGCCGCCCGCGCCCGGTGACGGCGGACGGCGTCACGGTTGGCGCAGCGCTGCGAGCAGTAGCGCTGCAGTCCGGTGCGCGAGGTGTCGGCGAAGGCCGTGTCGCATGCGGTCGTCTCGCAGCGCCCCAGCCGGTGCATGCCCCGGTGCGCGAGGTGGAACGCCGTGCCGACCGCGAACAGCGTGAACAGGACGGAGCCGAGCGGCTGTTGATCGTCCCGGTAGTGGAGGTGCCAGCCGGTGCCGGGGTGGGCGGTCAGCCGTGGGTAGGCGGCGGCCTCGGCCAGCATCCGGTTGAGCAGGTCGGCGCGCTCCTGCTCGTCTGCGGCATCGACGACGGCCTCCCACGCGTCGAGGGCCGACCGAGCGCGGTCGAGGTCGTCCGCCGCCACCGGGCGCTCCAGCACAAGCCCGGCGGCGCGGCAGCGGTCCGCCAACTCCTCCGCGCTGCGGGGACGTTGGTTGGCCAGGTCCGCGGCCAGGTTCACGGCGTCAGCGCCGTAAGGGTTGAGCTGCATAAGACCATGACAGCAGGGTGGTGCGCATGACACAAGGCACCGCAGGGGACGTCGTACGCCCCGGACGCACCGGATTCCGGAACCGGGACCCGTGGCGCTACCGCTGGGTCGTGCTGGGCGTCGCCACCTTCACCCAGGCGGCGTCCGGCTTTTTCGTGGGCGGCATCGGAGCACTCGGCGTCCACCTGCAGAACGCCCTGGATCTGAGCACGGCACAGCTGGGGCTCCTGCTCTCGGCGGCACAACTCGCGCCGCTGGTCGGGCTGTTGGTGGCGGGTGAACTGCTGGACCGGTACAGCGAGCGCTGGGTGGTCGGGATCGGTGCGGGCACGGTTGGGCTGGCCCTGTGCACGGGGAGCCTGGCGACGGGATACGCGGCCCTGCTGGGCGTCCTGCTGGTGGTCGGGATGGGGTACAGCACCGTGCAGCCGGGCGGCAGCAAGTCGGTGGCGTCCTGGTTCGACGCGTCGCAGCGCGGCGTCGCCATGGGCATCCGGCAGGCCGGGCTGCCGCTGGGCGCGGCGCTCGCCTCTGCCGTACTCCCTCTTGTGGCCGTGGAGTTCGGCTGGCGGGCGACCCTGTTGGCAGGGGGTTTCGTCGCGTTGCTCGGGGCCGGGCTGTTCATGGGCTGCCATCGTCGGCCGCCCGCATCGCCCGCCATTCAAGAAACCGAGCCCTCGGCCTCGCTCGCGGCCCAGCTCCGCGCCCGGCTGCGCATGCTCCGGGAGCCGTCCACGGTGAAGATCATGCTGTCGGGGACCAGCCTGGTCTCCGTGCAGTGCGGCGTGGGCATCCTGACGGTGCTCCACCTGCACCGCACGGCGGCGGTCGGCGCGGGGACGGCGGCGCTGGTCCTGGTGGCCTCCCAGGGGGCGGGCGTCGCGGGCCGGATCTGCCTGGCGGCCTGGAGCGACCGGAGCAGGTCCGGGCGCTACACCGTCGTACTGGTCTGCCTGGTCGCCGTGATCGCCGGTCTGGCCGTGCTGATGACACCGGCCGGGAGGTCGCCGGTCGTCGCCTCCGGTGTCTTCGTCTGGCTCGGCTTCTTCGGCTTCGGCTGGTACGGCCCGTGGGTCGCCTACGTCACCGAAGCGGCCCCGCCGGGCAGGACCGGCTTCGCCCTGGGGCTGGCCATGTCCGTCAACCAGATCGCCATCGTCACCGTGCCACCCGTGCTCGGCCTGCTGGTCGACCTCACCGGCAGCTTCGTCCCGGCCTGGGCACTGCTGGCCCTGCCGGCCGCCGTCGCCGTGGCGGTCACGGCGACGACGGAGCTCCGCACCCGCTGACGGGGTGACCTCAAGAGCCCTCAAGAGCCCGCAAGAGCCCTCAAGATCCTTCAGGACCCCGTCGGGACCTCCGGGTCCAGCGAGTTGCCCGCCGGGATGCGCCCGCAGTCCGACGGGGCCTTCTTGCCCGCGAAGCGGTCGTTCATCCAGCCCACGGCGGTGGGGGCCCACGGCACGGCCGCCCCGACGTGGCTCAGCAGCTCGAACTGCTGGTACTTGATGGAGGTGTTGCCCTTGTCGCAGTACTGCCGCGCCAGCGCCCGCACGTCGCCGGAGACCATGACGCCGTCGCCCCGCCCGATGCCCGGGTGGTTGCTGAGGGTGCCCTCGAAGACGCCCCCGTTGCCCTGCGCGATGTAGCCGGGGATCTGCGGGGTGGCGGCCGAACCGAGGTTGAGCTTGTTCACGGCCTCGACGAAGGGGCGGACCGAGTTCGGGTCGGCGTACTGCGGCTTCACCAGCTTCTTCCAGGTCAGACCCGGGTACTGGCCCAGCGCGTTCGCGATGGACGCCTTCTGAAGCTTCTTGAAGACCTTCAGGCCGTAGTCGTTCAGGTAGGGCGTGAAGTCGATGTCGTAGGCGCGGGCGGCCCCGATGACGGCCATCGGCGCGACGCCCGCCCAGATCGAACTCCCGCTGATGTACTTCAGGTTGTGGGAAGGGTTCACCAGCAGGCCGCCCTCCGCGTACCCGACCAGTCTCTTGTTGACGTCCGGCGCGTAGCTCGGCGCGAGGACGGCGGCCCAGTGGGTGGCGATGGCCCCGCCGGAGTACCCGGCGAGCCCGAACCGGGTCGCGGAGTTCAGCCCGGTCTCCGGGGCCTTGCTCGCGGCCCGGATCGAGTCGAGGGTGTTCGTCCCGTACTCCGGCCCGGCGGCGAAGTTGGCGGTCTGGCCCTCGGTGTCGGGGATGACGACGTTGTAGCCCGCGAGCAGCAGCGGCGCCAGCAGCAGCGACTCGCCGTTGGCGATGGCGCCGCCGAGCGACACGTCACCGGCAATCGCGCGGGAGGGCCCGTGCTCGGGGTCGAGGGAATCGTAGAACGACTGGTACGAGACGGCCTTGCCGCTGTCGCCGTTCGGGCTGCGGACGACCGAGGTCACCCCGGCGGACGGCCGCCCCTGGGCGTCGACCGTACGGAAGAGCAACTGGGTCGCCTTGACCGGCGTGGGGATGCCGAGGACGTGGTAGCTCAGCGTGCGCGTCTTCAGCACGTCGCCGGGTGCGTACGAGGAGAGCGGCTTCTCGCCGTCGTACGCGTAGAAGGAGTCCTTGGCAGCGGAGGCCGAAGCGGTCTGCGACACGGCGGCGGTGGGGGCGGCGGAGGCGGTGGCGGCCAGGGGGAGGGCGGTGGCGGCCAGGACGGTGACGACGGCGGTGGCCAGCTTGCCCGGTGCGATGCGGTGCATGGTTCCCTCGGATTCGTCTCATGGAACACGGGGATGGCGTGGGGGTGTCAGGGGTGTTACCTAGCGGTAACAGCGCCGAAAGTTACCAAGGGGTACGCCTGTTGACCAGAGTTCTCACAAGGTGAGGAAAGTTCGGAGGGGGCGACGAGCACGGGGGCACCAGGCCGGAATTGGCCTCAACTCCCCGCCGTACAACGGAAGTTGCAGGAGTCTCCCCCGTACGCCTCACCGGCCCGCCGAATTCAACCCGGCGCGGGACGACGGCGCCGGCACACCCCCGTAGGTTCCTGGCCCAGCAGCACCGCGGTGCCGTTGACCGGCGGCACCGCTTCCCCGCACAGCACGGGCCGACTCGGGGGACCACCGGGACACTCCCGGGGCACCCGGCCCGTGAACTGGAAAGGAAGCCGACACCATGCAGATACGCAAGCGCTTCGCCCTCACCGCGGCCGCCGCGGCGGTGGGCACCGGCCTGGCCTTCGCCCCGATGGCCTCGGCGGCCACCTCGGCCTCGTCCGCCTCGCAGGCCGCCGCCGCGAGCTGCGCCTACCCGTACGTGTGCTTCTACAAGGGCTCCACGAAGACGGGCCAGTTCAAGGACGTCACCAGCGGCTGGCAGAGTCTCGGTTCGAGCAAGGGCGCCACCAAGATGGTGAACACCCGCAACGACGACGTCGTCTACACGCACTTCACCAACGGCGAGACGTGGTGCACCAAGCCGGGCTACGAGACCACGTTCAACAGCTGGGTGGTCGACAAGATCCGCATCAGCTCCGCGTCGACGTGCTGACCCACCCCGCCCATACGACGGCCCGCCTCCCCCGGCATCCGGGGAAGGCGGGCCGTCCGCATGGCACGCGGCGACGCGTCGGAGACGCGCGTCAGATGAAGGAGTTGATCTCGATCGTCTCGGTGCGGCCGGGGCCGACGCCGATCGCGGAGATCGGTGCGCCCGACATCTCCTCCAGGGCCTTCACGTACGCCTGCGCGTTCTTCGGCAGGTCGGAGAAGGTCTTGGCCTTGGTGATGTCCTCGGACCAGCCGGGGAGCTTCTCGTAGATCGGCTTCGCGTGGTGGAAGTCGGTCTGCGAGTAGGGCAGCTCCTCGACGCGCTTGCCGTCGATCTCGTACGCGACGCAGACGGGGATCTCCTCCCAGCCGGTCAGCACGTCGAGCTTGGTGAGGAAGAAGTCCGTCAGGCCGTTCACGCGGGTGGCGTAACGGGCGATCGGGGCGTCGAACCAGCCGCAGCGGCGGTCACGGCCGGTGGTGACACCGCGCTCGCCACCGATGCGGCGCAGCGCCTCGCCGTCCTCGTCGAACAGCTCGGTGGGGAAGGGGCCCGCGCCGACGCGCGTGGTGTACGCCTTCAGGATGCCGATCACGCGGCTGATCTTCGTCGGGCCCACGCCCGCACCCGTGCAGGCGCCGCCCGCGGTCGGGTTCGAGGAGGTGACGAAGGGGTACGTGCCGTGGTCGACGTCGAGCAGGGTGCCCTGGCCGCCCTCGAAGAGGACCACCTTGTCGTCGTCCAGCGCCTTGTTCAGGATCAGCGTGGTGTCGGCGACGAAGGGCTTGATCTGCTCCGCGTACTGGAGCATCTCCTCGACGATCCGCTCCGCCTCGATGGCGCGGCGGTTGTAGAGCTTGGTGAGCAGCTGGTTCTTGGTCTCCAGCGCCGCTTCGACCTTCTGGGTGAGGATCGACTCGTCGTAGAGGTCCTGGACGCGGATGCCGACGCGGTTGATCTTGTCCGCGTAGGTCGGACCGATGCCGCGACCCGTCGTACCGATCTTCCGCTTGCCGAGGAACCGTTCCGTCACCTTGTCGACGGTGACGTTGTACGGCGTGATCAGGTGGGCGTTGCCGCTGATCAGAAGCTTGGACGTGTCGACACCGCGGTCATTCAGCCCACTCAGCTCGGAGAGCAGGACGGCGGGATCGACGACGACACCGTTTCCGATGACCGGCGTGCACTCAGGCGAGAGGATTCCGGAAGGGAGAAGATGCAGCGCGTACTTCTGGTCGCCAACGACAACCGTGTGGCCGGCGTTGTTGCCGCCCTGGTAGCGCACTACATAGTCAACGGATCCACCGAGCAGGTCGGTGGCCTTTCCCTTGCCTTCGTCACCCCACTGAGCACCGAGCAGCACAAGTGCGGGCACAGGCGTACACCCCTTCCGGGCGGGGCATGTCCAAGGTCAAGGGGCGTACGCGATGACGTGCACCGACGACTGTGTCGGCGTACGGGACGTCTCCTGACGTCCGTCGCGTGCCTTGACCGCTGAACGAGCTGCCCCGGAATAGACGAAGCCCCTGGCGCAATAGCGCAAGGGGCTCTTGCACAAAGATGCTACCCGAGGAAGGACCGAGGTGTCGGCTCCCGACCAGCTCATGGTGGTCATCGACCCGGTCGCCCGGCGTATGGACGGCGAGTCCGTACGCATCGCGAAAGACGTGCTGTGTGCCGGGGCACGCACAAAAATCTCTCTTCCGGAGAGTGCCGAGGAGTTCGCGCGGGCCCTTGCCCGCCGGGGCCGAAAACGGCTGGTCGTCATCGGCGACGACCGCGCGCTGCTCCGTACGGTGGGCCTCCTGCACCGGGAGCGGGAGCTGGCGGACGGCGATCCCCTCGGCCTGGTCCCGGTGGGCGACCGGGTGGTCCTGGCCCGTTCGCTGGGCGTGCCGACGGGCACGGTCGCGGCGGCCCGAGCGGTCCTGGAGGGGGCGTCGCGGCGGCTCGACCTGCTGGTCGACGACAGCGACGGCGTGGTCCTGGGCGGGCTGCGCGTCCCCGCCCTCTCCCCCTCCGGCCCCGGCGCGGCCTCCGGCGGCCCGCCCTCCGTGTGGACGGCCTGCCGCTCCCTGGTCCGCACCCTGGTGCGCCCGACCCCGCCGAAGCGGCTGCTGACGTACCGGCTGCGGGTGGAGGCGGACGGGGTGCTGCTGAGCGACCTGGACGAGGCGGTGGAAGGGGTGTCGGTACGTTCCCGGGGCGGCGGCACGGTCGAGGTCGAGGTCGCGGGGCCCCCGGGCGTCTCGGCCGCGTCCGCCAGCGCCCGCACGGTCACGGTCTCGGGCCCGGACTTCCGCTACCGGGCGGACGGCACGGTGGGCGGCCCGGTCCGGACCCGGACGTGGACGGTGCGGGAGGGGGCGTGGGGGTTGGTGGTGCCGGGGGGCGGGTGAGGGGAGGCGGGGCGGGGTGGGCCGCACAGGTCCGCCGCCGCCCCGCCCCACCCCGTACCGGAGGCCGGGGCCCCTGCGCCACGTCCCTACGCCACGTCCCTGCGCCGCAGGCCCGCCAGCCCCGCCGCCACCAGTGCCGCCGCCACGCCCGTCAGGACCAGCACCGGGGTCCAGGCCATCTCCGCCCCCGGCACCTTCGGCAGGTGGCCGAACGGGGAGATCCGCAGCAGCGCGTCCGGTGCGCCGATCACCGGGCCGATCCAGCCCACCGCCAGGCACAGGCCGGTCAGCCCCCACGCGGCCGGCGTGAGGGTGGGCAGCACCCCGTGCAGCAGGACCGCGAGACCGGCCAGCGTCCACACCGCCGGAACCTGGACCAGGCAGGCACCCAGGACCGGCCCGAAGGACTTTCCGTACCCGAGGGCCAGGCCCAGCCCGCCGCACAGCAGGACGAGGACCGAGCCGCCGAAGGCGATGACGAGGTGGCCCGCCGCCCAGCGGAGTCGGCCGACCGCGCCCGCGAGGACCGGTTCGGCCCGGCCGGAGGTCTCCTCGGCGTGCAGCCGGAGCACGGACCCGACCGCGTACAGCGCGGCGACCATGCCCAGCATGCCGACCATCGCGGCGAGGAACGCCTCGTCCAGGGCCCGGCTGCCGCCCATCCGCTGGAAGATCTCGGCGGTCTTGGCGTTGCCGCCGACCAGGTCGGTGACGCCGCTCGTCATGCCGCCGAAGAGCAGCCCGCAGGCCAGGAAGCCCGCCGCCCACGCGACGACGGTGCCGCGCTGGAGGCGCAGGGCCAGGGCGTACGCCGAGGTCAGGCGCCCGGTGGCGGGGCCGGGCCGGGCGGGCAGGAAGCTCATGCCCACGTCGCGGCGGGCGGCCAGGGTTTGTGCCGCCCACGCCAGCAGGGCGGCGCTCGCGAGCAGCAGGATCAGCGGGAGGGCACGCTCGTCGGCGTACGGACGGATGTTGGCGGTCCACCCCAGCGGCGAGAGCCAGTTCAGCACCGACGAGGAGTCGGTCGTCGCGGCGTCACCGGCGGCGCGCAGGACGAAGGAGGCCCCCAGGACGGCCACCGCGAGGCCCTTCGCCAGGCGGGCGCTCTCGCTGAGCTGGGCGGTGACGGCCGCGACCCCGGCGAAGAACATGCCGGTCGCGCCGATCCCGAGCCCGAGGGCCAGGGAGCCGGTCGCGTCCTGCGTGGAGGAGGCGAGGCCCGCGCAGGCGAGGAGGGCGAGGGCGGTGTTGGCGATCAGGGCGGTGAGCAGGGCGGCGGCGAGCGGGGCCCGGCGCCCGAGCGTCCCGGCGGAGAGCATCTCCTGGCGCCCGGTCTCCTCTTCCTCCCTGGTGTGCCGTACGACGATGATCAGGCTCATCGCGCCCGCCATGAGGGCGACGAAACCGCCCAGCCGCCAGGCGACGAGGCCGCCGACGGAGGTGTCGAAGACCGAGCCGTAGAGCGCGCGGAGCGAACCGCTGCCGGCCATGGAGGCGGCGACTTTCGCGCGCTCGGCTGCCGTTCCGTACAGCTCGTCGACCGTCCCAGCGCCGCTGCTCATGGTGACGCCGAGGACGAGGACCCAGACGGGCAGCATGACCCGGTCGCGGCGCAGGGCGAGCTTCAAGAGGGTTGCCAGGCCGGTGAGTTGACCACCGGCCGGGACAGGGGCTGCGACGGCACTCATCGTACGAGCGCCTCCTCACTGGTCTCGTCGCTGTAGTGGCGCAGGAACAGCTCCTCCAGCGTGGGCGGCGTGCTGGTGAGCGAGCGGACACCGGAGGAGGTGAGGGCGGACAGGACCGCGTCGAGCTTGTCGGTGTCGACCTGGAGGCGGACCCGGTTGCCCTGGACGTCGACGTCGTGGACGCCGGGGAGGGTGGCGACCCCGTTGGGGGCGGAGGCCAGTTCGGCGGAGATGGACGTACGGGTGAGGTGGCGCAGTTCGGCCAGCGAACCCGTCTCGACCGTCCGCCCCTGCCGGATGATGCTGACCCGGTCGCAGAGGGTCTCGACCTCGCTGAGGATGTGCGAGGAGAGGAGTACGGTCCGCCCCGCGTCCCGGGCCTCCTCCACGCACCGCTGGAAGACGGACTCCATCAACGGGTCGAGCCCGCTGGTGGGTTCGTCGAGGATGAGGAGATCCACGTCCCGGGCGGCGAAGGCGGCGACGAGGGCGACCTTCTGTCGGTTGCCCTTGGAATACGTACGCCCCTTCTTCGTCGGGTCCAGCTCGAAGCGCGCGATCAGCTCGGCCCGTCGCGCCGGGTCGAGGCCGCCCCTCAACTTCCCGTACAGGTCGATGACTTCGCCCCCGGAGAGGTTGCGCCACAGGGTGACGTCTCCGGGGACGTACGCGATCCGCCGGTGCAGCGCGACCGCGTCCCGCCACGGGTCGCCGCCGAGCAGCTGCACCGCCCCGGAGTCGGCCCGCAGGAGGCCGAGGAGGACACGGATGGTGGTGGACTTGCCCGAGCCGTTGGGCCCGAGGAAGCCGTGAACCTCGCCGGAGCGGACCTCCAGGTCCAGTCCGTCCAGTGCATGCGTGCGGCCGAAGGACTTGTGCAGTCCGGCCACGCTGAGTGCGTTGGTCATGTTTTTGAACGTACGCTCACTTCACAAATTTGTGAAGTTAAGGAAACGTATAAAGTCGGGGATACGATCGAAGGGCGTCGAACAGGGGAGAAGATGAGGCGATGACCAGCGTGAACGACAAGGGAGCCGACCAGCACCCCCTGACCGCCCGCCCGGACGAGGCCGCCGTGTCCCGCTTCGTCGAGCGCTTCGCCGGCGAACTGACGGACGCGGGCATGCAGCGCATGTCGTCCCGCGTCTTCGCCGCGCTGCTCGCCTCCGAGACCGGGGCGATGACCTCGACGGAACTCTCCGAGCGGTTGCAGATCAGCCCGGCGGCGGTGTCGGGCGCGATCCGCTACCTCACCCACGTGAGCATGGTCCGGCGCGAACGCGAGCCGGGCACCCGGCGGGACCGCTACGTGCTGCACGACGAGCTCTGGTACGAGATGTTCGGCAAGCGGGACCAGATCATGGTGCGCTGGGAGGCAGTCCTCCTGGAGGGCGCGGAACTGCTGGGCCCCGACAGCCCGGCGGGACGCCGGATGGCGGAGTCGGCGGACTTCTTCGCGTTCGTGCAGAAGGAGATCCCGCTGATGATGGAACGGTGGCGGGCCCAGCGGGAGGGACTCCGGGAGGGATGACGGGCCCGGCTACCGGCCGGCCCGCCCGACCGCCCTGCGGGCGGCCCGCCCCCGGAGCGGACGCACCCACACCAGGGCGTCGCCGCCCGGCAGCGAGACCACACCGCCTCGCACGAAGTCGCCGCAGAACCACAGCACGGCCTCGGGCCCGGGGTCGGCGGCCTGGAAGCGGTTGCGGGTGGTGGCCACGGAGAACGGCAGCAGAAGTCCGCTTCCGGGATCAGTCAGCACCACGACGGGTGCGCCCAGCCGTCCACGCACCGTCACCGCCCGGCACACCTGCCAGGGAAAGCTGCGCAGGACGCGCCGCATCCGGCGTGCCGCCCGCAGCGCACCGGCGCCGAGCCCCAGGGAGACGAGCGCATATCCGACGGGCTCCGGGGTCGCGGGGGCGGCACCGGTCGTGATGAGAACGGCAACGAGGCAGGCCAGGGTGATGCCCACGGCCGTCAGGAGATGGGCCCGGAGGCAGTACACGTCCAGGCCGTAGGACGTCTCGTCAGGGGCGAGGACCGGCTTGAGCGGGAGGGGGCCGGCCACCCCGCGATCTTCCGTACCGTCCACGGCGCACTGCCCCTTCCGGGTCAGGTCGTTCCGAGTAGCGCTGCGCGCGGTCGAAGCGAGGCGTCACCCCGGCACCCCGGCACCCCGGCACCCCAGCACCCCAGCACCCCAGCACCCCAGCACCCCAGCACCCCGGCACCCCAGCACCCCAGCACCCGGCCATCCGACCACGGCTCCGGCAGGGCTCCCCAGGGGGCCGCCCCGGCAAGTCCCGCCGGACCGCCCTGCCGGAACCGGGCAGAACGGCGCCCACGCGGGAGCGAGCGAGGTCTGCCCCCAGAGGCCCCCGGTCCGCCCCCGCTCCCCCGGGGGCCACCTCCCCGTAACCCAGGATTCAGACACCCTTGCGACCCTCGCTCAATGCGACCCCCCGTGCCCACCCCGCCCGCCGCCCTCTATTTCGGCGCGCCCGCCGAGGGCCCCGCACGGAAGAATGGGGCCATGAGCCAGCAGCAGCCCAGCACCGGTGCCAGCAAGAGCAGCACGAGCGCCGACGTTCCTGTTCAGCACACGCAGCCGTCCGTCGGGTCCATCGCCGCGCACCGGCCGCACACCCTGGCCGCCGCACCGGCCTCCGGGCTCGATCCGGATCTGGATTCCGACCTCGACATGTACGAGGAGGGGGAGGGGGACCAGGAGGGGACCCCGCTGCCGCAGGGACGGTTCCTGGACCGGGAGCGCAGCTGGCTCGCGTTCAACGAGCGGGTGCTGGAGCTGGCCGAGGACCCCACCACGCCCCTCCTCGAACGGGCTAACTTCCTGGCCATCTTCGCCAGCAACCTCGACGAGTTCTTCATGGTGCGGGTGGCCGGGCTGAAGCGGCGGATCGCGACGGGGGTGGCCACACGGTCCGCCTCCGGGCTCCAGCCGCGCGAGGTGCTGGACCTGATCTGGACGCGTTCGCGCGAGCTCATGGCCCGGCACGCCGCCTGTTTCCAGCAGGACATCGCCCCGGCGCTGGCCGACGAGGGCGTTCACCTCATCCGCTGGCCGGACCTGACGGAGAAGGAGCAGGCCCGCCTCTTCACCCTGTTCCGGCAGCAGATCTTCCCGGTGCTCACCCCGCTGGCGGTGGACCCCGCGCACCCCTTCCCGTACATCTCGGGGCTGTCGCTGAATCTGGCCGTCGTCGTGCGCAACCCGGTCAGCGGGCACCGGCACTTCGCGCGGGTGAAGGTGCCGCCGCTGCTGTCGCGCTTCCTGGAGGCCTCCCCCGAGCGGTACGTCCCCCTCGAAGACGTCATCGCGGCGCATCTGGAGGAGCTGTTCCCGGGGATGGAGGTCCTCGCCCACCACATGTTCCGGGTGACCCGGAACGAGGACCTGGAGGTCGAGGAGGACGACGCCGAGAACCTGCTGAAGGCCCTGGAGAAGGAGCTGATGCGGCGCCGCTTCGGGCCGCCGGTGCGCCTGGAGGTCGAGGAGTCCATCGATCCGTACGTACTGGACCTGCTGGTACGGGAGTTGAAGGTCAGCGACGCGGAGGTGTATCCGCTGCCCGGGCCGCTCGACCTCACCGGGCTGTTCGGCATCGCCGGGCTCGACCGGCCCGAGCTGAAGTACCCGCGCTTCATCGCGGGCACCCACCGCGACCTCGCCGAGGTCGAGTCGGCGTCCGCGCCCGACATCTTCGCCGCCCTGCGCGAACGCGACGTGCTGCTGCACCACCCGTACGACTCCTTCTCGACCTCCGTCCAGCTCTTCCTGGAACAGGCCGCCGCCGACCCGGACGTGCTGGCCATCAAGCAGACCCTGTACCGGACCTCGGGCGACTCGCCGATAGTGGACGCGCTGATCGACGCCGCCGAGTCCGGCAAGCAGGTCCTCGTACTCGTCGAGATCAAGGCCCGCTTCGACGAGCAGGCCAACATCAAGTGGGCGCGGAAGCTGGAGGAGGCGGGCTGCCATGTCGTGTACGGGCTCGTCGGGCTCAAGACGCACTGCAAGCTGTCGCTGGTGGTCCGCCAGGAGGGCGACACGCTGCGCCGGTACAGCCACGTCGGGACGGGCAACTACCACCCCAAGACGGCCCGCCTGTACGAGGACCTGGGGCTGCTGACCACCGACCCGCAGGTCGGCGCGGACCTCTCGGACCTCTTCAACCGGCTGTCCGGGTACTCGCGGCGCGAGACCTACCGCCGTCTGCTCGTCGCCCCCAAGTCCCTTCGGGACGGCCTCATTTCGCGGATCAACCAGGAGGTCGCGCACCACCGCGCGGGCCGTCCCGCGTACGTCCGCATCAAGGTCAACTCGATGGTCGACGAGGCCATCATCGACTCCCTCTACCGGGCCTCCCAGGCGGGCGTCCCGGTCGACGTGTGGGTGCGCGGCATCTGCGCCGTGCGGCCGGGCGTGGCGGGGCTGTCCGAGAACATTCGCGTACGTTCCGTACTCGGCCGGTTCCTGGAGCACTCCCGCGTCTTCGCCTTCGGCAACGGCGGCGAGCCCGAAGTCTGGTTCGGCAGCGCCGACATGATGCACCGCAACCTCGACCGCCGCATAGAGGCCCTGGTCCGGGTCACCGACCCGGCCCACCGGGCCGCCCTGTCCCGCCTGCTGGAGACCGGCATGTCGGACACCACCTCGTCCTGGCACCTCGGCCCGGACGGCAACTGGACGCGTCACGCCACGGACGCGGACGGGCACCCCCTTCGCCACGTACAGGAAATGCTGATCGACGCCCGGAGGCGCCGACGTGCCACGCCATGAACCCATCGCCGAAGCTTTCGTTACGTCAACTCCGCCTGCCCGCAGGGGTGGTGAGGTGATGCTCGCCGAGCACCTGAACGCCCAGGCCGCCGAGTTCCTGCGGGCGCTGCGGCGGCACCGGGAGGGCTCGGACGCCACCGACCCGGTGCAGTCCGCGCGCTCCGCCCTCGACATGCGGCGCGCGGCCCGCCGGATCGGGGGTGCGCTGCACACCTTCCGGCCGATGACCGACACCGCCTGGGCGGACCCGCTGCGGGCCGAACTCGCCTGGCTGAGCGGGACGTTGGCCCGAGAGCACGCGTGTTCGGCGCGGCTGGGGAGGCTGCTGGAGGCGATGGAACGGCTGGGGGCGGCGGCTCCCGTCCCGGGGCAGCGGGAGGAGGGGGCCGCCGCGTCCGTACGGGAGAACGCGCTCGGCATCGCCCGGGCCGCCGCCCTGCTGGAGCGGCAGCTCACCCTCGCCCGCACCCGCGCCCACTCCGCCGCCCTCCAGGCCCTCGGCTCCTCCCGCTTCCACGCCCTCGCCGACGCGGTGGCACTGCTGGCCTCGGACGCACCCGTGGTGCCCGGCGACCCGTACGAGCACGCGGCGCGGGCCGGGCGGCGGCTGACCGAGGCGGTGGACGCGCTGCCGCTGGGGCGGGCGGCCCGCCCGTACAACGCGGAGGCCGTCCACGACGGGCAGGACTCCCCGTGGCACCACGTACGCCTCCTCCTGCGCCTGCACCGTTACGCGGCCGAGGTCACCGGGGGCGACACCAGTGCCCTCGCGGAGGCGGGCCGCTCCCTGGACCGGCACCGGGACGCGGCGGAAGCCGCCGCGGCCGCGTCGGCGGCGGCCCGAACCGCCCGCATCGCACCCGCTACGGCGTACGCCCTCGGGGTACTCCATTCCTCGCAGCGCCACGAGGTCGAGGCGGCCCGCTTCGCCTTCCAGCGGGCGTGGCGGCAGGCGGTGGTGGTGATGCCGGGATGAGCGTTTCGGGCAAGGGGGTCGTGCTGGCGGCGGGGTGCGTGCTGTGGCGGCGGGGGCCGTACGACGGGGAGGTGGAGGTGTGCCTCGTGCACCGGCCCCGGTACGACGACTTCTCCTTCCCGAAGGGGAAGCTGAAGCGCGGCGAGGACGCGCTGGCCGGGGCCCTGCGGGAGGTCCTGGAGGAGACGGGCTTCCACTGTGTGCCGGGGGCGCGGCTGCCGACGGTGCGGTACGTGGTCGGGGGGCGGCCGAAGGAGGTCGCGTACTGGGCGGCCGAGGCGGCGGCGGGCTCTTTCGCCCCGAACGCCGAGGTCGACCGGCTCCTCTGGCTCCCGCCGGGGGCGGCCACCAACCGCCTCACCCAACGCCGCGACCGCCCTCTCATCCCGGCCCTCCTCTCCTCCCTGCGCCCTGCCTGAGCCCTCGGGGGCCTTCCGGGGGGCGGAAGCCGGCCTTCCCGGGGGGGGCGGAAGCCGGCCTTCCGGGGGGGGCGGAAGCCGGCCTTCCGGGGGGGGCGGAAGCCGGCCTTCCGGGGGGGGGGCGGAAGCCGGCCTTCCGGGGGGGCGGAAGCCGGCCTTCCGGGACACCTGACTCTCCGGGCCACCTGCACTTGCGGGACGCCTTCCCCCTTCCCCCCCGCCCCCTTGGGCGACGGGGCCGCCCTTCCCCTCCCTCTTCCCTAGCCCCCTTGGCCGACGGGGCCACCCTCCCCCTTCCCCTCTCGCCCCCTTGGCCGACGGGGCCGCCCTCCCCCTTCCCCCTAGCCCCCTTGGGCGACGGGACCGCCCTCCCCCTTCCCCCTAGCCCCCTTGGGCGACGGGGCCGCCCCAAGGGGGCGGAACGGGCGGGCAAGGGGGGCGGCCCGCCCGACACGGGCCCCGCCCCGTTCCGGCCCTCTCGCCACCGGCTCGCCCCGACACCGGCCCCTGGCCGAGCGCCTGCTCCGGACGCGCGTCCAAGGGGGCCCCGGCCCGCCCCCGTACCGGACACGCGGCCCCGTCCTGCCCAGGCAGAAGAGGCCCCAGACCCGCCCCTCCACCTAAAGCGCTCGCCGCGCGGCCATTGGACGGTTCCGTGCAGGTGCGTCGTGGCTGGTCGCGCAGTTCCCCGCGCCCCTGAAGGGGCGCCCCGCGCGGCAGAACCGCACGAGCAGCCCGGCACCGGCAAGCGCACCCCCGCCGCCAAGCACCGGCACGTGCCCGCCCGCCACGGTTCACCCCCCGTTCACTCTCCCCCGCAGCCCGCTTCACCTGATCTGCCTAATTTCGTACAGGCAGACGCAAGGGACCGGCCATCCGGCCGAGAAGTCCCACACCCCTCCCACCCACCTCGCACGCCGCCCGCCACAGGGCCCGGCGGCACCCGGAAGGAACCCAGAGAGTGATGAAGCTCCCGCGCAAGAACCGGCTCCGCGCCTCCGCATTCGGCGCCCTCGCCGTCTCCGGCGCCCTGCTCCTCACGGCGTGCGGCTCGGACAACAACAGCGGTGGCACCGGCGGGACCGGCGGCACCAACGCCGCCAAGAACGTCAAGTGCGAAGGCGCCAAGGGCAAGCTCCTCGCCTCCGGCTCCTCCGCGCAGAAGAACGCCATGGACCTCTGGGTCAAGAACTACATGGCCGCCTGCCAGGGCGTGGAGATCAACTACAAGTCCTCCTCCTCCGGCGACGGCATCTCCAACTTCACCGACGGCGTCGTCGGCTTCGCCGGCTCCGACTCCGCGCTGAAGCCCGAAGAGGTCGCCGCCTCGAAGAAGGCCTGCAAGACCGGCCAGGGCATCGACCTCCCGATGGTCGGCGGCCCGATCGCGATCGGCTACAACCTCCCCGAGGTCAAGGACCTGGTCCTGGACGCCTCCGCGATCGCCAAGATCTTCGACAGCCAGATCAAGAAGTGGAACGACCCGGCGATCGCCAAGCTCAACCCGGGCGCGAAGCTGCCGGACAAGGCCATCCAGTCCGTGCACCGCTCCGGTGACTCCGGCACCACCCAGAACTTCGGCAAGTACCTCGGCAAGGCCGCCAAGGCCGACTGGAAGTACGAGGCCGAGAAGAAGTGGCCCGCCGCCGGCGGCCAGGGCGCCAACGGCTCCTCCGGTGTCGCCGCCCAGGTCAAGCAGAACGAGGGCTCGATCGGCTACTTCGAGCTCAGCTACGCCACCTCGCAGTCCATCCCCACGGTGAAGGTCGCCACCGGCGCCTCCGCCCCGGTCGCCGCCAACTCCGAGAACGCCTCCAAGGCCATCGCCGCCGCCAAGATCAAGGGCACCGGCAAGGACCTGGCCCTGGAGCTCGACTACGCGACCAAGGCCGAGGGCGCCTACCCGCTGGTCCTCGTCACGTACGAGATCGTCTGCGACGAGGGCAACAAGGCCGACACCCTCCCGACGGTGAAGTCCTTCCTCAACTACACCGCCTCGGACGAGGGCCAGAAGGCCCTCTCCTCCATCGGCTACGCCCCGATCCCCGCCGAGATCAACGCCAAGGTCCGCGAAACCATCGCCGGCCTGAAGTAACCCACCCCGGGTCTCCCGCCGCCGCTCCCCTGGGGACGCAGCCTCAGCCCAGCCCCCTTGGGGCGCGGCCGCCGCCCGCCCCCTTGGGCGGCGGGCCCCCCCGGGGGCGGGACGGGCGGGCAAGGGGGCGGCCCGCCCGACACCGGCCCAGCCCGGTAGCCCCCGCCCAGCCCCCCGTACCGCACAACGAAGACCCCGCCCCACCATCCGGTGCACCGCCGCCCGGGACCGGCCCACCCCGGCCGCCCCTCCCCAGACCGGAAAGACACGTCATGGCCTCCACCCTCACACCCCCAGACTCCCCACCGGCCGAACCGCCCCCCGCCCCCAAGGCGAAGTCCGCGGCCCGTCCCGGCGACAAGATCTTCC
Source organism: Streptomyces sp. NPDC087440 (assembly GCF_044744005.1). Taxonomy (NCBI): domain Bacteria; kingdom Bacillati; phylum Actinomycetota; class Actinomycetes; order Kitasatosporales; family Streptomycetaceae; genus Streptomyces; species Streptomyces sp. NPDC087440. The sequence continues at coordinate 224,414 of NZ_JBIUXN010000016.1, forward strand.
TGGGCCTCTCGCGCGGCTCGGGCATCCTGCTGCTCGTGGTGATGGCGTCGATCGCCATCTTCCTCACCGTCCGCGCCAGCGCCGCCCTCGCCGACAACGAGGGCAACTTCTTCACCACCTTCGACTGGGACCCGTCCGGCAACCCGCCGGTCTTCGGCATCGCCGTACTCCTCTACGGCACGGTGATCAGCTCGGTCATCGCGATGCTCATCGCGGTCCCGATCGCCGTCGGCATCGCCCTCTTCATCTCGCACTACGCGCCCCGCAAGCTGGCCGCGCCGCTCGCCTACGTGGTCGACCTGCTGGCCGCCGTGCCGTCGATCATCTACGGCATCTGGGGCGCCCTCGTCCTGGTCCCGTACCTGGACGGCCTGAACTCCTGGCTGGACGAGTACCTCGGCTGGACGCTGATCTTCGAGAAGACCGAGATCGGCCCGGCCCGCAACCTCTTCACCGTCGGCATCCTGCTCGCGATCATGATCCTGCCGATCGTGACCAGCGTGAGCCGCGAGGTCTTCCTCCAGGTCCCGAAGATGAACGAGGAGGCCGCGCTCGCGCTCGGCGCCACCCGCTGGGAAGTCATCCGGCTCTCCGTGCTCCCCTTCGGCCGCTCGGGCGTCATCAGCGCCTCGATGCTGGGCCTGGGCCGTGCGCTCGGCGAGACGATGGCCGTCGCGACCGTCCTCTCCCCGAACTTCCTGCTCTCCTTCCACCTGCTGGACGCGGGCGGCGGCACCTTCGCGCAGAACATCGCCGCGAAGTTCGACGAGGCCAACGAGTACGGGCGGGACGCGCTGATCGCCTCCGGCCTGGTCCTCTTCGTCCTCACCCTGCTGGTCAATGGCGCGGCGCGCCTCATCATCGCCCGCCGCAAGGAGTACTCGGGGGCCAACGCATGAGCCAGGCAACGATGACCAGGGACGCCGTGCCCGCGGCCCCCGCCCCGTCCTCCCTCGCGGGCAGGAGCCTGCCGCGCCTGGCCCCGCTCGGCTTCGCGGCCGTGTCGCTGGCCCTGGGCGTCGGCGTCGGACTGCTCGCCGGGTGGCAGAGCAAGGTCCAGTGGGGCCTGCTCGCCGCGATCCTCTTCGTCGTCCTGACCTTCACCGTCAGCGGCGCGATCGAGGGCAGGCGCCAGGCCAAGGACCGTGTCGCCACCAGCGTCATGTGGGTCTGCTTCGTCCTCGCGATCATCCCGCTCGTCTCGCTCCTGTGGACGACGATCAGCCGCGGCATCAAGGTGCTCGACGGCTACTTCCTCACCCACTCGATGGCGGGCGTCCCCGGCTTCGAGGCGGGCGGCGGCGTCTACCACGCGCTGATCGGCACCCTGGAGCAGGTCGGCCTGGCCACGCTGGTGGCCGCCCCGATCGGACTCCTCACGGCCGTCTACCTCGTCGAGTACGGCAGGGGCGCGCTCGCCAAGGCGGTGACGTTCTTCGTGGACGTCATGACCGGCATCCCCTCGATCGTGGCGGGCCTCTTCCTCCTCGCGATCATGCTGATGTTCGGCCTGGGCCCCTCCGGGATCATGGGCGCGCTCGCCCTGGCGATCCTGATGGTCCCGGTGGTCGTCCGCTCCACCGAGGAAATGCTGAAGCTGGTCCCCAACGAGCTGCGCGAGGCCTCCCTCGCCCTCGGCGTACCGAAGTGGCGCACGATCCTGAAGGTGGTCCTGCCGACCGCCGTCGGCGGCATCACCACCGGCGTCATGCTGGCCATCGCCCGCATCGCCGGCGAGACCGCCCCGATCATGCTCCTGGTCTTCGGCAGCCAGCTGATCAACCCGAACCCCTTCGACGGCGCCCAGTCCTCGCTCCCCTTCTACATCTGGGAGCAGTACCGGGTCGGCAGCGAGGCGAGCTACGACCGCGCCTGGGCAGCGGCCCTGGTCCTCATCGCCTTCGTCATGATCCTCAACCTGGTGGCCCGCGGCATCGCCCGCTGGAAGGCCCCCAAGACCGGTCGCTGACGCGACAACCCTGAAAGCGAAGTGACCGTCATCATGGCCAAGCGAATCGACGTCTCCGGACTCTCCGCCTACTACGGCTCCCACCGAGCCATCGACGACATCTCGATGACCGTCGAGCCCCGCTCCGTCACGGCCTTCATCGGCCCCTCCGGCTGCGGCAAGTCGACCTTCCTGCGCACCCTCAACCGCATGCACGAGGTCACCCCCGGCGGCCGCGTCGAGGGCAAGGTCCTCCTGGACGACGAGAACCTGTACGCCTCGAACGTCGACCCGGTCTCGGTACGCCGTACGGTCGGCATGGTCTTCCAGCGCCCCAACCCCTTCCCCACCATGTCGATCTTCGACAACGTGGCGGCGGGCCTGCGCCTGAACGGCTCCTACAAGAAGTCGGAGCTCGGCGACATCGTCGAGAAGTCACTGCGCGGCGCGAACCTCTGGAACGAGGTCAAGGACCGCCTCAACAAGCCGGGCTCCGGCCTCTCCGGCGGCCAGCAGCAGCGCCTGTGCATCGCCCGCGCCATCGCGGTCGAGCCCCAGGTCCTCCTGATGGACGAGCCGTGCTCCGCGCTCGACCCGATCTCGACCCTCGCCATCGAGGACCTGATCGGGGAGCTCAAGGAGCGCTTCACGATCGTCATCGTCACCCACAACATGCAGCAGGCCGCCCGCGTCTCCGACCGCACGGCCTTCTTCAACCTGGCGGCGGTGGGCCAGCCCGGCAAGCTCATCGAGATCGACGAGACCGAGCGGATCTTCTCCAACCCCTCCGTCCAGGCCACCGAGGACTACATCTCCGGCCGCTTCGGCTAGCCCGAACGGACCCCTTCCCGGGGTCCCCCCGAACCTCGCGGTGCTGCATGGCGGTGCCACCGCGAGCCCCCCTTCGCCCCGCCGGGCCCAGGCCCTGGCGGGGCGAAGGGCGTTTCCCTCCGGGCGGGATCGGATCGACACCCGGCACCGGGGCGGATTTCTCCCCTACCCGCCCCTTCCCATAACCCTGCGGGCGCATCGCCCCTTTCAGGGGCGCGGGGAACTGCGCGAGCAACCACACACAAGCCGCGCGGCCGAGCGCTTTAGGTGAAGGGGCGGGACTGGGGCAGCGCCGCAGGCAACCCCGGTGCCGGGCACGGACACGGAAAGGGCCCGCCCCGGCACCAAAAGGATGCCGGGCACGGGCCCAGGACCGTACAGGAAACGAGTGCGCCTAACCGAAGGCGAGCTGAACCGCCCAGAACCCGACCGCCGCCACAATCGCCGCCGCCGGCATCGTGATGAACCACCCCATGACGATGTTCTTCGCCACGCCCCACCGCACCGCCCGCGACCCCTTGGTCGACCCGACACCCATGATCGCCGAGGTGATCACGTGCGTCGTCGAGATCGGCGCGTGGAACATGAACGAAGCCGTGTACATGACGGACGCAGCGGTGGTCTCCGCCGCGAACCCCTGCGGCGGGTCCAGCTCGATGATCCGCCGCCCCAGCGTGCGCATGATGCGCCAGCCGCCCGCGTACGTACCGAGCGACAGCGTCACCGCACAGGCGATCTTGACCCAGATCGGAATCGCGTCGTCCTGACCCTCGACATCGGCGATCACGAGCGCCATCACCACGATGCCCATGGTCTTCTGCGCGTCCTGGAGGCCGTGTCCGAGCGCCATGCCCGCCGCCGAGACCGTCTGGGCGATGCGGAAGCCCCGCTTCGCCTTGTGCGGGTTCGACTTACGGAACATCCACATGATCGCGACCATCACCAGATAGCCGATCACGAGGCCGATCACCGGCGACAGGAACATCGGGATGACGACCTTGGACAGCACGCCGCCCCAGATCACCTCCGTGCCCCCGGCCAGCGCCGCTCCGACCATGCCGCCGAACAGGGCGTGCGAGGACGAGGACGGCAACCCGAAGTACCAGGTCACGAGGTTCCAGACGATCGCACCGAGCAGCGCGGCGAACAGGATCGCCATGCCCTTCTGCCCGTGCGGGGTCTCGATGAGCCCCTCGCTGACGGTCTTCGCGACGCCCTGCCCGAGGAAGGCACCGGCGAGGTTCATGACCGCGGCCATGGCCAGCGCCGCCCGCGGTGTCAGCGCGCGCGTCGAGACGGACGTGGCGATGGCGTTCGCCGAGTCGTGGAAGCCGTTGGTGTACGTGAAACCGAGCGCGACTCCGATGGTCACGATCAGCGCAAAGGTGTCCACGAAGCTCAGGACTCCTTGACGGCGATGGTCTCCACCGTGTTCGCCACGTGCTCGAAGGCGTCGGCCGCCTCTTCCAGCACATCCACGATCTGCTTCAGCTTCAGCACCTCGATGGCGTCGTACTTGCCGTTGAAGAGGTGGGCGAGCAGCTTGCGGTGGATCTGGTCCGCCTGGTTCTCCAGCCGGTTGACCTCGATCCAGTACTCGGTGAGGTTGGTCATCGTGCGCAGCGAGGGCATCGCCTCGGCGGTCAGCTCGGCCGCCCGGGCCAGGACCTCGATCTGCTGCTCGACACCCTTGGGCAGTTCCTCGACGTTGTAGAGGACCACCAGGTCGACGGCCTCCTCCATGAAGTCCATGATGTCGTCGAGCGACGACGCGAGGTTGTAGATGTCCTCGCGGTCGAACGGCGTGATGAAGGAGGAGTTGAGCTGGTGGAAGATCGCGTGAGTGGCGTCGTCACCCGCGTGCTCCGCTGCCCGCATCCGCTCCGCGATCTCGGCCCGGGCGGAGGAATCCGCTCCGAGCAGTTCCATGAGGAGCTTGGAGCCCGTGACGATGTTGTCCGCGGATGCGGAGAACATGTCGTAGAAGCTCGTCTCCCGGGGGGTCAGACGAAAGCGCACGTGGGGTCCTCGGGGTGCATTGGATTCGGTCAGGCTGATGCTAGGCGCATCATCCGGCCACGGCTAACCGGCGTTCCTCAGTGTCGCCCATCGGGCAGAGTGGCGGGCAGCGGCCCCCGAGCACCGGGAGACCGGCCCGCCCGTACCCCGGCGGGACCCCGGGTGCGACCCGGCGGAACCCGGGCGAAATCCCGTAGAATATACCCACGAGGGGTATGCGACCGCATCGGCCCCTCCCCCTTCTCTCCCAGGAGGACGCGATGACGACCACCGAAGAGGCGGCCGGCGTGACCACGACGGACGCGCCCTCCACCGAGGCCCCCACCACGCACGGCTACCACAAGCAGAAGGACGAGCACCTCAAGCGCCTGCGCCGGATCGAGGGCCAGATCCGCGGGCTCCAGCGCCTGGTCGACGAGGACGTCTACTGCATCGACATACTCACCCAGGTCTCGGCCTCCACGAAGGCCCTCCAGTCCTTCGCCCTCCAGCTCCTGGAGGAGCACCTGCGGCACTGCGTCGCGGACGCGGCCCTCAAGGGCGGGGCGGAGATCGACGAGAAGGTCGAGGAGGCGACGAAGGCGATCGCGCGCATGCTGCGGACGTGACGGATCTCGCTCGTACGACCTTCCTTGCGGCTGTACGAAGAGGGCTTGCGCAGAGGGGGGAGGCGACCGGTGTCGCCTCCCCCCCCTCTCCCGCTTCCCCTCGCGGAGCGCTCGCGCCTACTCGAACTCCTTCGCCGCGAGCATCAGCACCTCGTCGATGCGGTCCGGACTGAGCCGGTCGCCGTCCACGGAGGACGCCGCGATCATCAACTCGCCGCACAGCTCGATCTCGGCGAGGGCAACGCGGTCCTGTACGGCCGCACCACGCATCGGAGCCACTTGCATCACCTCTTCCCGACCTCGTTGTCGCCGCGGGCCGACTCCCTAGCGTAGGGAGGACGGCACACACCGCGCATGGCACGGACGGGCCATTTCACCCTCACCCGCCCTCGCCATGCGCCGGGGCGCGCCGGGACCACGGACCCGGCGTACCGCCCGGCGTCTACTGCCGACGGATCTTGCCGGTGTAGATGGCGCCCTCGGGCGGCGAGACGACCCGTACCGGCTTCCCGAACCCGTCCAGCGTGACGGTGGAGGCCACCTCCACCGCCTTCCCGGCGTTCACGAAGCTGAACCGGTGGCGCACCTTGAGCACCCGCCCCGCCGCATCCAGGTACGCGTCGAACGGGACCCCCTTGGCGGAGAACCCTTTCGCCGCCGCCCCCAGCGGCCCCCGGACCTGCGGCGAAGCGACCCGCGATGCGACGGCGAGATCGGCCACGCCCCGGTAGTGGCGCACCCCACCCGCCTCCTCGCCCACGTACGCGACGTCCCGCGCCCCGCGCAACAGCTCCACGGCAGCGAGCGGATCGGTCGCCCCACCGGTCACGAGATTCCCGTCGGCGAGCTGTGCCGTGTCCACCCGCACCCACTTGTCGGCGGGCACCCCGGCGCCCCGGTTCTTCATGAACAGGGCGCCGGGTACGAACACCTCCACGATCGGCCGGTGCTCCTGCTTGCCCTCCGGACCGGTCGGCAGCAGCACCTTCAACTGACCCCGGCTCCCCCGGAAGTCGTAGACGCCCTCACCCCGGATGGTCACCCGCGTCCCGCCGGCGGCCATCTCCATCCCGGTCCGCACGTCCCCGGCGCTGCCCGCCCGCAGTACCGCCTCGGCGGCCCCTCTGACGACCCTCCCCGGATCGGCGCCCTTCCGGTCCTCGGCCGCGGCCCCGCTCCCGCCGCACCCGGCGGTCGTCCCCACCAGCCCCACCACGACGGCCAGTGCGGCCGCGCCCCCGCTCACCCTGTCCATCCGCCTGCCTCCGGAGTACGAGCCTCCTGCTCGCCCCGCCTAACGAGTGCCGGGGGAACTTCGTCACGCCGTACCGTGGACCCGTGCCCGAGAACGAAGCCCCCCGGCCGGCCCCCACCGCCACTCCCCACACCCCCACGACGTCGGAACACGGCTCCTTCACCCACGCCCACTGCCCGTGCGGGTGGCGGGGACCGGCGCGGAGGAGCAGGGACAGGGCGCGGGCGGATGCGGTGGAGCACTCTGTGCGGGTGGCGGACTGAACGCTCTCCGCGGGTGCGTCGTGGTCTCCGGCCCGTGCGGGGCCCTGGCGGGTACGTCGTGGTCTCCGGCCCGTGCGAGGCCGCGGTGGCTGGTCGCGCAGTTCCCCGCGCCCCTGAACTCCCGCCCCCGGCACGGGAACGTTGAGGCCCGCTCGCCTGGAACCCCCGGTCCGTGCGGGTGCGTCGTGGCTGGTCGCGCAGTTCCCCGCGCCCCTGAACTCCCGCCCCCGGCACGGGAACGTTGAGGCCCGCTCGCCTGGAACCCCCGGTCCGTGCGGGTGCGTCGTGGCTGGTCGCGCAGTTCCCCGCGCCCCTGAATGCCCGCCCCGGCGCTGGAGCGTTGAGGCCCGCTCGACTTGGGGTCCCGGGGTGCGTGGCGGTTTAGGGGGCGGGTTGATCGGGCACAACGGCACGCGCAGCGGCAATGCCCAGCCGTGAACGTCCCGGGCCGCCGCCCCACCCGCCCCGGGAGGCCCGTATGAACCAGCCCCGCCGACGTACCCTGCTCGCCGCGACGGGGGCCGCCGTCCTGGCCAGCGGCTGCGACGACGCTCCCCCGGCCAAGGCCCCGGCGTCCGGGAAGCCCACGCCGAAGGCCTCCGGGTCGACGTCCGCCGGGGCCGCCCGCGACTGGGGCGCACTCGGCCGGGCGCTCCAGGGGTCGCTGGTCCGGCCGCAGGACGCCGACTACGCCACCGCGCGCCAGCTCTACAACCCCCGCTTCGACGACCTGCGCCCCGCCGCCGTCGCCTACGTGGCGCACGAGGCCGACGTCCGCGAGGCCCTCGCCTTCGCCCGGGCGACCCGCACCCCCGTCTCGATCCGCAACGGGGGGCACTCGTACACGGGGTGGTCCAGCGGCACCGGCCATCTGGTCGTCGACGTGTCACGGCTGACGGACGTCCGGCACGGGTCCTCGACCGCCACCATCGGCGCCGGCGCCAAGCTGATCCACGTCTACCGCGCCCTCACCACCACCGCCCGCCGCACCGTCCCCGGCGGCTCCTGCCCCACCGTCGGCATCTCCGGGCTGACCCTCGGCGGCGGACACGGCGTGCTGTCCCGTGCGTACGGCCTGACCTGCGACAGCCTCACCGCCGCCACCCTCGTCACCGCCGACGGCACCACCCTGCGCTGCGACGACACCACCAACCCCGACCTCTTCTGGGCCCTGCGCGGCGCGGGCAACGGCCAGTTCGGCGTGGTCACGCAGCTGGAATTCCGTACGCACCCGGCGCCCGAGACGGTCACCGGCTATCTCACCTGGCCGTGGTCGAAGGCGGCGGCCGTACTGAGCGCCTGGCAGGAGTGGGGGCCCGGCCAGCCCGACGAGATCTGGTCCGCCGCGCACTTCTCGGCGGGCGCGGGCGGCGGCAACCCCACCGTGAACGTCGCCGCGTTCTCCCTCGGCTCCCGCACCGGCCTCGCCAACGCCGTCGACCGGCTCGCCGCGAAGGCCGGAACCCCGCGCTCCACCACCCTGCGCAGCAAACCCCACCTGGACGCGATGCTCCAGTACGCGGGCTGCGCCGACCTCTCCGAGGCCCAGTGCCACCTGCCCGGCACGACCCCGGGCCGCGACCCCGCGGGAGTCCTCAACCGGGAGAACTACGCCTCCCGTTCCGCCTTCTTCGCCACGTCCCTCGACCCGGCGGGGGTACGGACCCTGCTCGCCTCCGTCGAACGCTTCACCCGCGTCACGGCCGCCCAGGGCGGCGGTGGCGGCACCGTCGCCCTCACCGCGCTCGGCGGCGCGGTCAACCGGGTCGCCCCGGAGGCCACCGCGTTCGTGCACCGGAACATGCGGATGCTCGCCCAGTACACGGCGTCCTGGCGGCCCGGTCTGCCGGGCACCGCCCAGCAGGAATGGCTGACGACCACGCATGACGCCCTGCGCCGCCACGCGTCGGGCTTCGCCTACCAGAACTACCCGGACGCCACGCTCCCCGACTGGCGGCGCGCCTACTTCGGCAGCGCCGCCGACCGTCTCACCCGGCTCAAGGCCCGCTACGACCCGGACCGGCTGTTCGACTTCCCCCAGGCCCTCTGAAGTCCGTCGGCACTTCAACTCCCCTATGCGGCAAGCCCGTTGAAGCCGCTGCCGTCCCGGTCCCGCGCCTGGGCCGCCACCCGCGCCTGTCCGGCCAGCGCGGCGGCCCGCCGCTCGGCGTCCCGCTCCCGCGCGGCCCTCGACCGTACGAGAGAACGCGTCGCCCCCCAGCGGGACAGCAGCGTCAGAGCCGGGGTCAGCAGCATCAGGGCGAGCGGGGCCAGCAGCAGCGTCACGGCGGTGCCGAGTGCGAAGCCGCCGACGACGTCCGTCGGGTAGTGCACGCCCATGTAGACCCGGCAGAGTCCCTCCGTGAAGGCGAGCGCGAGGGCGAACAGGCCCCACCTGCGGTTCGCCATGAAGACGCCGACGGCGATCGCCATGGCCAGCGTGGCGTGGTCGCTCACGAAGGAGAAGTCGGTCTTGCCCTGCACCAGGACCTCCAGGCCCTGGTGCTCCAGGAACGGGCGCGGCCGTTCCACGAACCCCCGGATCGGGATGTTGATCAGCAGGGCGATTCCGGCCGCCAGCGGTGCCCACACCAGCGCGGCGGCCGACGCCACCGCGTCCTCGGCGCTGCCCCGGCCCCGGCCGCGCCACCAGCACCAGAGGGCGACCAGGACGAGCCCGAGCAGGATTCCGTACTCGCCGACGAAGCCCACGACGCGATCCGCCCAGCCCGGGGCGTCGACCGCGATGCCGTTGATGTCGTAGAGCAGGCTGACATCGGGGTTCGACCCGTCCATCGAGAGTCCAGCCATCTGCACGGCCCCTTGCCCTTGCTGTGTCGCAGTCGCACGTCTCCCGGCTCGCGCACGTCGTTGTGCGCGGCGGGTCCATCACCCCCGTGACAGTTCTTCCCGAAGTCGACATCGCGGTGGTCGTCGCGGTCGTCGTCGCAGTCGTTGCGTCCAGGGAACGCCCTGCGGCGTCCAGAGGTTCCACTCTCCACCGAACGATCACGATGACGTTATCGAAGAGAGACTCATCGTCCCAGCTCAGGGCCGAGTCGTCACAGAGAGTTCCGGCCAGATCCGACGCACCGTCACGCTTCCGCCGCAGCCCGCGCGTCCGGCCTCGGATCACGCTTCGGGCGGTGTCTTCGGCAGTGCCTTCGCGCCGTCGGCGGTGACCCGGGTCGCGCCGAAGTAGTCGTCGGTGTCGATCTTGTCGAAGCGGATGACGGCGCCGGTGAAGGGGGCGTTGATCATGTAGCCGCCGCCGACGTAGATCCCGACGTGCCGGATCTTGCGGGAGTTGGTGAGGTCGTCGCTGAAGAACACCAGGTCGCCGGGGAGCAGCTCGTCGCGGGACGGGTGCGGGCCCGCGTTGTACTGGTCGTTGGCGACGCGGGGCAGCTCGATGTCGACCGTGCGGTAGGCGGCCTGGGTGAGCCCGGAGCAGTCGAAGCGGCCCTGCTGGTCGGGGGTGCCGTTGCCGCCCCAGAGGTAGGGCGTGCCGAGCTTGCTCTGCGCGTAGTTGATGGCGGTGGCGGCGGCCCGGGAGGGGGCGACGCGGCCGACGGGGCGGGCGAAGCTCTGCTCCAGGGAGCGGATGATCTTGACGTAGTTCTTGGTCTCCGGATACGGCGGCACGCCTCCGTACTTGATGACCGCGTACGCGCCCGCGTTGTACGCCGCGAGCATGTTGTTCGTCGGGTCACCCGGCGCCTTCTTGACGTATCCAGCCAATTCGCAGTCGTACGAGGCTGCCGACGGAATCGCGTCCTTCGGGTCCCACACGTCCCGGTCCCCGTCGCCGTCACCGTCGATGCCGTGCGTGGCCCAGGTGCCGGGGATGAACTGGGCGATGCCCTGCGCATTGGCCTGGCTGGAGATCCTCGGGTTCCAGCCGCTCTCCTGGTAGAGCTGGGCGGCCAGCAGCGCGGGGTTGATGGCGGGGCAGAGGTTGCCCCACTTCTGGACGAGCGGCTGGTAGAGCGCGGGTACGGCCCCCTTGGCCAGCCCCACCGCCCGCCCGCCCGCACCGCCCTGACCGGCGATTCCCGCGGCCGCCGAGAACGTACCGATGACGAGCAGCGTGACGAAGGCCAGGAGCACCCCGGCTCCTGCCCCCGTCACCACCCAGACTTTGCGCACCCTTCAACCCTCCCCCATCCGGAGCGGATGTACGTCCGTTTCGGCCCAGGGCATGTCGGAATCCGAACGTCCGTCTACTCGAGCGGGTACATGAAGCCGGAACAGAAGAAACTCCGGTACTCCCGCACCCCGGTGACGTGCAGGTAGTTCACGGTCCACTCGCCGGTGTACGAGGACAGGGGCGCGGCCGGGACGGCCTTGCCGTTCACCCGGGCCGTGAAGTCGTCGGGGTAGGTGAAGTCCTTCCACGCGGTGGAGTCGCCCTCGTGCAGGTTCACCGGGCGGGTCAGATAGCCCAGAGCGGTGTTGTCCTCGCCTATCCCCCGGTCCCCGCCCGCCTTCATGATCGGCTTCACGGCGATCGAGACGTAGTACGGAGGAGCGTCGGTGATGGCGTTCTTGAGCCGGAATCCGATGCGCACCTTGCCCGGGCCCACGTCCTCCTGCGCACTGCCACGGGGGATGGAGCCCTGGAAGTCCAGGGGGTAGGTCTCCTCGGCGGGCAGGGCGCACCGGTCCCGCAGGCCGTTCCACAGGTTCGCGGCGGGTGCGGTCTGCTCGACGTACGAGGGCGGGCCCTTCGGGACGTCCTCCTTGGGCGACCCCTTCGGCGGGGCCTTGGGGGATTCCTTGGGCGCGTCTCCCTGGGGTGTGCCCCCCTCCGGGGACTTCGGCGACTTCTGCGGCTGCTGCGCCCCCGGCGTCTTCCCCGCCACCGTCTGACCGCCCCCTCCCCCTCCGGCCCCCTCCGCCCCCTTCTCCCCCCACCCCGGCAGCAGCAGCACCCCCGCCACCGACACCCCGACCACCGCGCCGACCGCCGCCGCGACCGCCCACGGGCGGAGTCTGCGGGCGGCGGCGCCCCGCCCGGGGGTGGTGCCGGGCCCGAGCGGGGCGGCGTCCAGGGTCGGTATGTACCCCAACCCCGGTCCGTGCGTGGGCAGTTCGTGCAGGACGTCCGGCGCCACCGGGACCGACTCCGCGAGGCCCCGCACCACCTCCCCGTAGAAGGGGTCGTCCACCAGCGCGCCCCGCACCCCGCAGCCGCGGATGACGTCCTCGGGGGTCGGGCGGTCGGCGGGGTCCTTGGCCACGCAGGCCCGGATCAGCTCGACGAGCCCGGTGTCGCCGACGCCGTCCAGGTCGACGGGCTCGTGGACCGCCCGGTACGACACCGCGTCCGAAGGCCCGCTGCCGAAGGGCGGGCGGCCGGTCACCGCGTACGCCAGCGTCGCCCCGAGGGCGAAGACGTCGGCCTCCGGGCCCACCTGATTGCGTATCAGCACCTCGGGAGCAGTGAAGCCGGGCGTCCCCGGGGCCGTCCCGGTCACCGTGAGCGCCGTGTCCCCGACGCCCCGCGCGATCCCGAAGTCGATGAGCTGGGGGCCCTGACCGGCCAGGATGACGTTCATGGGCTTGAGGTCGCGGTGCGTGACGTCGTACGCGTGGACACTCGCCAGCCCCTCCGCGAGCGCCGCGCACAGCCCCCGTGCCGTGTCGGCCGGGAACGCCCCGCGCTCGCGCACCGCCCGCGCGAGCGTCGGCCCGCTCACGTACTCGGTGGCGAGCCAGTACGGAGCCGCGTCCAGCGAGGCCTCCATCAGGTTCGCGGTGTACGCGCTGCGCACCGCCCGCACGGTGTTCGCCTCGCGCCGGAACCGGGCCAGCGCCTCGGGGTGGTCGGTGATCTCGTCCCGGATCACCTTGATCGCCACCAGCCGCCCGCCGGGCGAGCGCCCGAGGTACACCTGCCCCATCCCGCCCGCCCCGAGCCGGGCGAGCAGCGTGTAGGAACCGATGCGGTCGGGGTCCTGGCGCGGCCTGAGAGATTCCACCCGGGGAGATTACCCGGGAGCCTCAACTCCAGGGCACGAAACCCCAGTTGCCCAGTCCGCTCACGGCGGCCCCGCCCCCAGCAGCGCCACCGCCCCGTACGCCCCCGACGCGATCCCCGCCGCCCCCACGACCGCCGCCGCCACCCAGCGCCGCCGGGCCCCCGCCAGTGCCACCGCGGGCCCCAGCAGCAGCAGGAACGACGGCATCATCAGGCGCGGCCGCGACCCGAAGTACCCCGACCCGACCAGCGAGATCACCACCACCGCGACCCCGTACACCGCCACCGGCAGCGCGGGCCGCAGCCGCAGCGCCGCCCACACCGCCCACCCCAGCACCGCGAAGGCCGCGCACAGCCCCGCCCCCGCGAAGACGTTCGCCCCGAACTGCTCGCCGACGAACCGGGCCAGCGCCACCCCGCCGTCGATCCGGTTGTCCCACCCCGCCTGGACGTCGAAGTACGCGAACGGCTCCCCTTCCCGTACGGCCACGAAGACGACGTACGAGAGCCAGCCCAGCGGCGCCAGCAGCACCCCCACGACCACCCGCCACGTGGGCGCCCGGTCCTTCCCCCGGGTCGCGGCCCGCCCCGGCCCCCGCCGGTTCACCAGCCGCCACACCCCCGCGATCCCGATCGCCGCGATCAGCGCCGCCGCCACCGGCCGGGTCAGCCCCGCGCCCACCGCGAGCAGTCCCGCCGTGATCCACCGCTCGCGCAGCACCGCGTACAGCGACCAGGCGGCCAGCGCGGTGAACAGCGTCTCGGTGTACGCCATGGACTGCACGAAGGCCGTCGGGTACGCCCCCCACAGCACCGCCAGCAGGACGCCCGCCCGGCGCCCGTACAGCAGCGCGCCGACCGCGAAGATCCCCCACGCGGCGGCCAGCGCGGCGGCCCAGGACACGAGCAGGCCCGCGCCCGCGACGTCGAGCGGCGGAAGAAGGGCGTGCAGGGCCCGCTCCAGCGCCGGGAGCAGCGGGAAGAAGGCGAGGTCGGAGTGGACGGCGCCGTCCGGGAGGGTGACCGTGTGCCCGTAGCCGAGTTCGGCGACGCGCTGGTACCAGAGTGAGTCCCAGCGCCCGTACAGCCGGAGCATGCCGTCCTTGCCCTGCGCGGCCGCCATGACGAGCAGGATCGCGAGGCCGGTGAGTCGTACGGCAACATAACCGAGCAGCGCGGGGGCCGCGTGCCGCAGCGGGTCGACGAACGGGCGGGAAGCGGGAGTGCGGTCCGGTGCGTTCGTCCGGGTTCGGGGCGGCGCCGGGGTCGCGGGCACGGGCGCCTGGGTCTCGGACATGCTGGACACTATCGCGCGACACCGGCCCCGAAGGCACATACGTTCGGAACGAGGAGTCCCCCATGACGGACACGACGGAACCCCACGAGGGCGCGACCGACGGGCTCGACAGCGCGACCGGCCGGCTCGCCAGGGCCACCGGCCGGCTCGACGGCGCGACCGACCATCTCGACTGGGTGCGGGCCGCCCCCGAGGGCGAGGAGGGCCCCGGCCCCTGGATCGAGATCGCCTTCGGGCCCGGAGAGGGCCCCGAGGACCTCGTCCACCTGCGCGAGACCAGCGATCCCGGGACGGTCGTCACCACCAACCGCCGCAAGTGGGAGGCGTTCGTGCTGGGCGTGCGGGCGGGCGAGTTCGACCACTTCGTGGAGGGAGTCGAGTAACCCCGGGTCCGGCGTGTGGAGGCCGCCCGGCCCCCGGCCGCCCCGCATGTCGTGCCCGACCCCCGCCGGACCCACACCGCACAGTGGGCACATGACTCCGGCCCGCCACCCCCTGGCCACCCTCCTCACCGCCACCGCACTGGCCGTCGCCCTCGCCAACCCGGCACACGCCCTGCCCCAGCGGGCCGGGGCCGCCGCCGCCCCCGCCCGCTGCACCGACGGCGTCGACTCGCGGGGCGACTCCTCGGTGGACGGCCGCGAGATCGCCTGGGAGGACTCGACGGCCTACGACGACGCCCGGCGGCACGCGGTGCGCGCGTGGACGGAGCGGGCGCGCGGCCTGGACCGGGTGCGGTTCCGCCCGGACGACTCCTTCTCGTACGCCGATCTGGAGTGGACGGACACCGACCGCACGGACGGCAAGTGGCACAACACCGGGGCCGCCTGGAGCGGACGCCCCGGCACGGACGTCGTCTTCATGAACGACGCCTACCTCGCCGACGGCCGCCGCTACGGAGCCACCCGCTGGCGGCGCATCGTCGCCGCCCACGAGCTGGGCCACGCCCTCGGCTTCTGCCACAAGTCCCAGGACTGGTACTTCACCCTCATGGAACGCGGCGTCACCGACCTCCCCGCCGACGGCCGCCCGACCCGCCAGGACGTCACCAACTACCGCAGGCTGTGGGGCTGACCATGCGTCATCGCGTACGTCTCGGGGCGGCCGCCGCCCTCGTCCTCGCCGCGTCCGGCTGGGCCACGTACACCTCGTACACCACATACACCTCGTACGCCCCCGGGCCGCGGGGCGTGGAATCCCTCACCCTCTACGACCCCGGCGACCTGCGCGAGGTCGCCGGGTCCGCCGAGAACGTGTTCCACGGCGGCGTCATCCGGAAGACCGGCCACCGCTCACTCGGAGGGCTGGAACAGGAGCTGTACGAAGTCCGGGTCGACCGGAACTTCAAGGGCCGCCTCGACGGCCTGGTGACGGTCACTCAGAGTCCCGGCGAGGACGCCCCCTTGACCCCCGGAACGCGTTACGTCTTCGCGACCGCAGCCTGGGACGGCGGCGCCGGGCACGCGGTCCTCAGCGGTACGAGGCCGCACCCGGCCCCCGACCTGGGTGCGGCGGCGGGCAGCGTCACGGGCGGCGCGACGGACCGGGCGGCGGGCGGCGCGGACCGGGGGCTCACGGTCGCGGAGCGGTGGTTGTGGGCGGTGGCCCACCAGGTCGACGTCACCCGGCAGCCCCCGGCGCCGACCGCCGGGACGATCCCCTCGGCCGGCCCGACGCAGAGCCCGCGCGCGTAGACGCAGCGCGGGCGCACGGGAGCGCACGCCTCGGCCCGACGTAACAGAGCCAGGGTGCACAACGCCAGTCATTGCCCGGAGTCACCCCCCGTGATACACAGAGTGACCATACGGCTTTCCCCCGACAACCGGCCCCGCCCCCTGAGCACCGCAGGTCAGAGCGGTGGGACCGGACGTACGTGCGGAAGTCCGGTAAAGAGAGCCGCCAAGTCGACATACCGGGGCGGTTTCATCAGCGAAGATAGGGCGATGCTCTCTGCCGTCCGGCAGGAGTACGAACTACCCGACAGGGGCGGTGACTTAATGATCCTGGCAGCCGAAAAGGGCGACATCAACACCATCATCGGCGGAATCGCGCCGAACTGGGGGCCGTTCGGAAACCTTGGCAACGAGGCCCGCATCATGGTCGAGGTCGTCATGGCCGTGGCCATCCTCTTGTGCCTCGGGATCGCCATCTGGGGTGCGGCGAAGCAGCGCATCGGCGCGACGGCGCTGCGCGACACGTTCAGCGCGGAACAGGGCAAGGGCCTCATCGTCGCGGGCCTGACCGGCGTCTTCATCATCGGCTCGCTCGGCACGCTGTTCACCATCGTGTACGGCATGTCCGTCTAGCCACCTCTCCCCCCAGTCCTCACCGGGCGTGCCCGGAACTCCCCCCGAGGTTGCGTTCTCTGATGCCGACTCAACTGACGAGTCACCACACCGCGCCCACGCGGGAAGCGGCACCGCTACCGTCTAAGCAGTACGCCACCGCATACGTGTGCGGATTCGGCGGGACGGACGTGGGACGGCGAAAGGCTGAGGGGGCGTACGCGGCATGAACCGCGGTGACGACGAGCGAAGGGGAACGGACGACCCCTACACGACGATGGGCGGCACCCGCCAGACGCGTACCCGCATGCCGGACGACGCGGGCTCGACCCGCCCGCGCTCCCCCCGGGTGAGGGCGTCGCGGTCGACGGTCACGGTGGTGGGCGTGGTGGTCCTGCTGGTCGCGGCGATCGCGTTCGTCAACCGGGGTTCGGGGGACGGGGACGGTGGTACGGGCCAGTCCGGCGGCCGACCGGAATCCAGCTCGACGGCGGCTTCGGGTGTGAAGCCTGTGACCGGCAAGGGCGCGACAGGGATTCCGTCGGGCTTCGCGCGGAATGTGCAGGGTGCACAGAGCGCGGCGACCAACTACACGGTGGCCCTCAGCTCCGTGGACATGTTCAAGTCCGACAGCAGACACCGTCTCGTGGACTCGATCTACACGTCCGAAGCGGCGGCCAAGCTGAAGGCAAGTCAGGACGCCGCCTACTCGGCCCAGTTCCTCCAGAAGCTGGGCCTCGATGCCAACGGCGATGCCCCGCAGGGCAGCCTGTTCGTCTCGCGCGCCATCCCGGTGGGAGCCAGGGTCGAGTCCGCCGACGCCGATGACGCCAAGATCGCCGTCTGGTACACCGGCCTGATCGGCATGTCAGGGACCACATCGACCGACCCGGTCAAGACCAGCTGGAACACCTGGACCTTCCAGCTCAAGTGGGTCGACAACGACTGGAAGATCGTGAGCGACTCCCAGAAGAAGGGGCCGACCCCGCTTCCGGGCGACGAGACCGCGTCCAACTCGGACGAGATCAGCAAGGCAGTCGAAGAGTACGGAGGGTTCACTTATGCCAGGTAGCCTCCGTTGCCGCGTGGGGCCGGCCGCCGCCGTGCTGGCGTCCGTACAGGTCGGGCTCTTCATGCTGGCAACCCGCGCGTTCGCCGCTCCCACACCGACGCCGACTCCCACGCCTTCGGGCAACAACCCGTGCGACGCACTGATCGGTCCGGCCAAGGAGTACTGCGAAAAGGGCTCCGCCCAACCCGGCAGCACCCCCGCCGCCCCCACCCCCGGCACCACCGACTCCATGGACCCCCTCGCCTCCCTGGCGAAAGGCTGCGCCGACGCCGCCGCCTGGATCGTCGGCAAGCTCAGCGAAGCGGTCAAGTCCACCGCCAACGTCGACTTCACCAACCCCAAGTTCCTCCAGCAGTACGCCGTCGTCTTCGCCGCCTCCACCGTCCTGACCCTCGTCCTCTGGCTCCTCGCGGTCGCCAAGCGCGCCATGCGCGGCGTCCCCCTCTCCACCGCCGTCTCCGAGGCCATCGGCTTCCTCTGGCTCACCGTCCTGGCCTCCGCCTTCACCCCGCTGATCCTCTACACGATCGTCTCCGCCACCGACGGCGTCACCCAGGTCATCGCCTCCGCGTCCGGCGGCCAGACCGACGTCTTCTTCGGCTCGTTCGCCGAGGCCCTGAAGAACCGCGACTCCATCGGCGGCGGCCCGATCATGCTGATCGTCGTCGCCCTCGTCACGATCCTCGCCGCGGGCGTCCTCTGGCTCGAACTGGTGATCAGGGCCGCCCTGCTCTACGTCGGCGCCCTCCTCGGCACCGTCGTCTACGCGGGCC
This sequence comes from Streptomyces sp. NPDC087440, assembly GCF_044744005.1. Taxonomy (NCBI): domain Bacteria; kingdom Bacillati; phylum Actinomycetota; class Actinomycetes; order Kitasatosporales; family Streptomycetaceae; genus Streptomyces; species Streptomyces sp. NPDC087440. The sequence goes on from NZ_JBIUXN010000016.1 coordinate 242,748, forward strand.
TGGTCGACAAGAACCTCTGGAGTCACGTCCGCCGCTGGGCCGGCATCATGATCGCCGTCATCCTGGTCAAACCGGTCATCGTGATCGTCCTCGGCCTGGCCGGGGCGCTCTCCACCGGCAACGGCCCCAACGCCTTCTCCGCCGTGGTCTCCGGCCTCGCGATCATCCTCCTGGCGATCTTCGCCTCCGCGATGATCTACCGTTTCGTGCCCGGCTTCGGCGACGACATCGCCGCCGCAAGCGCCAGCCGCAAGCAGGTCACCGACGGCGCCCGCGCCTCCGCGGTCCTCTCCTCCCCCGCCAACCTCGTCTCCCAGGGCATCAAGACCCACAGCAGCCGGGGCGGCGGAGGCGGTGGCGGTGGCGGCAGCACCCCCGCCCCCCGCCAGGCCGCGAACTCCGCCTCCAGCGGCGTCACCGCCCATGGTTCCCGTACGGGCAACCCGGGACCGTCCTCCAGCGGAACCTCGAACGGCGGCGGAGGCGGCGGCGGAGCGATCCCCTCGGCAGCCCCCTCGGCCCGTAGCAACAGCACCCACAGCAACCGCGGCTCCGGCAACACGGGAACCTCCAACTCCCCGCACAGCCACCGCAAGAACTCAGGAGGGGGAGGGCGTTGACCACCCAGTCCCACCCGATCGCGCCCCGCCGCACGTATCTCATCGGCCGGGCCCGGCCCAACGCGATCGTCGGCAAGAACCGCGAGACCGGCGAGATCGCGCTGATCATCGCGGGCGGGTTCGTCGGCATGATGTGCGGCCTCCTGGTCCCGGCCCTGTCCCTGCGCATCATGCTGCTCGTCGGCTTCCCCCTGATCGCCCTCATGGCGGTGTACGTGCCGTACAAGCACCGCACCTTCTACAAGTGGTTCGAGATCAACCGGAGTTACAAGCGGAACCTCCGCAAGGGCACCGCCTACCGCTCCCAGGCGGTGGACGCGGGCACCCGCATCGACGGCCGCGAGGTCGAGATCGGCCCGCCCCCGGGCATCGGCCGCATCAACTGGCTGGCCGCCCCCTTCGGCCCCGACGAGATCGCCGTCCTCCTGCACGCCGACCGGCGCACCGTCACCGCCGCCATCGAGATCGAGGGCCCGGGCGTCGGCCTGCGCGACAGCGAGGACCAGGAAGCGCTCGTCGACCGCTTCGGCACCCTCCTCAAGCACGTGGCCAACGGCGACGGCTTCGTCACCCGCCTCCAGATGCTCGCCCGCACCCTCCCCGCCGACCCCGACGCGCACGCCAAGGACGTCGCCCAGCGCGGCGACCACACCGCCCCCGACTGGCTCCTGGACTCCTACGACCAGCTCCAGTCGATGGTCTCCACCTCCAGCGAGCAGCACCGCGCCTACCTCGTGGCCTGCATGCACTACACCCGCGAACTGGCCGCCGAGGGCGCCGCGATGGCCCGCGCCTCCCGCCCCAAGGGCCAGCGCAAGCTGGACAAGGACTCCGGTCTCGCGATCGTCATGGCCCGCGAGCTGACCGACATCTGCGCCCGCCTCGCCGAGGCCGACATCCGCGTACGCCAGCCGCTGGGCCAGTCCCGCCTGTCCTCCCTGGTGCACTCGATGTACGACCCGGACCACCCCATCGACCACATCCAGGCCATGACCAAGCGCAACGCCTGGCCCGCCGAACTGGACGCCGTCGAGCCGACCTACCTCCAGGCCAAGACCCGCGAGTCTCTCACCCGCGAGCCCTGGTGCCACGCCACCGCGTGGGTCAAGGAGTGGCCGATGACCCCGGTCGGCGTCAACTTCCTGGCGCCCCTCCTCGTCCACACCCCGGACGTCATCCGCACCGTCGCCGTCTGCATGGACCTCGAACCCACCGAGGTCGCCATCGAGCGCATGCTCACGGAGAAGACCAACGACGAGGCCGACGCGTCCCGCGCCGCGAAGATGAACCGCACCGTCGACCCCCGCGACATCGCCGCCCACGGCCGCCTCGACCAGCGCGGCGAGGACCTCGCCTCGGGCGCGGCGGGCGTCAACATCGTCGGCTACATCACGGTCTCCTCCCGCAATCCGGAGGAGCTGGCCCGCGACAAGCGCACCATCCGCGCCTCCGCCGGAAAGTCGTACCTGAAGCTCGAATGGTGCGACCGCGAGCACCACCGCGCCTTCGTGAACACCCTCCCCTTCGCCACCGGCATCCGTCGCTAACCGCCAAGCCCCCGGTCCCCCCGGAAAGGACAGACCATGCGAGACCCGCTGTCCGCAGCCACGGATGCCTTCACCAGCTTCCTCTTCGGCAAGGTCGAGACCACCCGCCTCCCGGTGCGCACCTCCACCGGCCAGGCCCAGGCGGTCTACCTCCCCACCGCCGCCCCGGGCCTCGGCGACTCCGGCGTGATCATCGGCCGCGAGGTCTACAGCGGAAAGGGCTACATCTACGACCCCTTCCAGCTGTACGGCCAGCAGCTCCCGGCCCCCCACTGGCTGGTCCTCGGCGAATCCGGAAACGGCAAGTCGGCCCTGGAGAAGACCTACGTACTGCGCCAACTCCGCTTCAAGGACCGCCAGGTCGTCGTCCTGGACGCGCAGGGCGAGGACGGCGTCGGCGAGTGGAACCTCATCGCCCAGCAGCTGGGCATAACCCCCATCCGCCTGGACCCGATGGCCGCCCTCAACGACGGCATCCGGCTCAACCCCCTCGATCCGGCCATCACCACCACCGGCCAGCTGGCTCTGCTCCGTACGATCATCGAAGTCGCCATGGGCCACGGCCTGGACGAACGCTCCGGCTTCGCCCTCAAGGTCGCCCACGCCTACGTCAACGAGACGATCACCAACCGCCAGCCCGTCCTGACCGACATCGTCGAGCAGCTCCGCCACCCCGAGCCGGAGTCCGCCGAGGCGATGAACGTCGACATAGACGACGTACGGGCCTGGGGCCTGGACGTCGCGCTCGTCCTGGACCGCCTGGTCGACGGCGACCTGCGCGGCATGTTCGACGGCCCGACGACGGTCGGCATTGACCTCGACGCGCCCCTGATCGTCTTCGACCTCTCCCACATCGACCGCAACTCCATCGCCATGCCGATCCTCATGGCGATCGTCGGCGTGTGGCTGGAACACACCTGGATCCGCCCGGACCGCGTGAAGCGCATCTTCCTGGTGGAGGAGGCGTGGCACATCATCAACTCCCCCTTCGTCGCCCAGCTCTTCCAGCGCCTGCTGAAGTTCGGCCGCCGCCTCGGCCTGTCCTTCGTCGCCGTCGTCCACCACCTCTCCGACGTCGTCGACGGAGCCGCCGCCCGCGAGGCCGCCGCCATCCTCAAGATGGCCTCCACCCGTACGATCTACGCCCAGAAGGCCGACGAGGCCAGAGCGACCGGCAAGGTCCTCGGCCTCCCCCGCTGGGCCGTCGAGATCATCCCCACCCTCACCCCGGGCATCGCCGTCTGGGACGTCAACGGCAACGTCCAGGTCGTCAAACACCTGATCACCGAGGCCGAACGCCCCCTGGTCTTCACCGACCGCGCCATGACCGAGTCCTCCGCGGCCCCCGAGGAGTCCTTCCTCAACGACGACGCCCGCGCCGCCGACTGGGAGGCGGAACAGCGCGCGGCCCTCATCGAGCAGCACATGGCCGAAGTCGAGTCCTCGGACGCGACGGTGGCCTGACATGCCCGGTTCGTACGATCGGGGCCGGGGCCACGAACAGGGCCGGGGCGGCGGGGGCGGGCCCCGCCGCGAGGGGACCGGAGGCATCCCGGACGGCCTCCTGCTGGGCCTCCTGGGCCTCCTCCTCGGCCTGACGGTCCTCACCTGGACCTCCACGGGCCTGGCGGGCCTCTTCGCCCACGGCTCCTGGCCGAGCCGCGTCACCTTCCCCAACACGCCTGCGGCAATGCGCCAGTTGGCCACCGAACCCCAGAACATCCCCGCCGCCTGGCCCACCACCCCAGCCGGGGAACTCTCCGGCTACGGCCTCTTCTGGGGCCTGTTCATCAGCCAGCTCCTGATCCTCCTGGTCCTCACCATCTTCACCCTGGGCACCCTCACCCGCTGGCGCCTCACCCGCACCCACTCCCGCGAGCCCAGACCCACCACCCCCGCTCCCGGTAGCCCCCTTGGGCGGCGGGGCCGCCCCCCGGGGGCGGAACGGGCGGGCAAGGGGGCGGCCCCCGGCGGAGCCGAACCCCCACCCCCGGCCCACCCCGGCACGCCCCACCCCGACACCGCCCCCGCGGAGCCCCCCGCACCCACCACCACCGCCCACCTGACCTCCCCCCGCCCGGCCCCCGAGGACGTACACCTCTCCGCACCGCCACCCCCACCCCGTACCCCCCACTGGGGCCTCCTCCTCAACCGCCCCACCCACCACACCACCGCCACCGAAGCCATCCTCGACGCCCCCGGCCCCACCCTGGTGGTGACCTCCACCCCCACCCTCTGGTCGGACACCAAGGACGCCCGCGCCAAACTCGGCCCCGTCCTCCTCTACGACCCCGAGCACCACTGCGACACCCCCTCCCGCCTCCACTGGTCCCCCACCACCGGCTGCGAGGACCCCACCACGGCGACCGCCCGCGCCCGGGCCCTCCTCGCCCCCGTCCGCCCCCGCGCCCAGGCGGACTCCGCCGTCGCCGACACCGCCGAGACCCTCCTCAGCAGCTGGCTGCACGCCGCAGCCATAGACGACCGCCCCTTCAAGCACCTCCTGCGCTGGGCCCAGGGATCGGGAGCCCACGAGCCCGTCCGCATCCTCCGCACGCACCCCCGGGCCCGATCCGGCGCCGCCGGCCTCCTCGAATCGGCCCTCACCGCCCACCCCGAGCGCCGCGAACAGGCCCAGCACCTCACGACGCGCGCATTCTCCGCCCTCTCCTCGATCCACATCCGCGAGGCTTGCACCCCAAACCGAACCGATTCGCTCACCTTGGAATCATTTGTGGTCGAGGGGGGAACGCTCTACATGGTCGGTGAATCAATCGAGGACCCCCGTACCCGCCCCACCGGACCGGGCGCGATGCCGTTGCTCACCGCCCTCGCCTCACACGTGGTCGAGCACGGCCGCCGCATGGCCGCACGGTCAACCGACGGTCGGCTCGACCCACCAATGACGCTCGTCCTGGACGATGTCGCGGCCGTGGCTCCGCTTCCCCAGCTCCCGGAGCTCCTCACGGCCGGTCAGGGCCAAGGTCTGCCGACCCTGGCCCTGCTCCGTTCCCAGGAACAGTTCAACTCCGCCTGGCCACAAGCGCGTTGAGGGGGCCAACCCCACCCCGTTGGTACACCTGCACCCCCCGCGGAAAGGCCCTCCACACCCACAGCTTTCCGCCTCCAAACCGGCGACAGTCGTACGAGTCGATCCCCCGCGTCCCCTCAGGACGCGCCGCTCAACCAGCACTCGCCCGACACGCACCCACCACTCCGGCAGAAGAGGCGACCACCCATGCCCAAGCCCGCACGCTCCCCGCACGCCCCCACCCGCCGTGAGGCTCTGGGCACCGCGGCTCTCGGCACCGCGGCCGCCCTGACCGGCCTCGCCCTCGCCCCGCCCGCGACCGCGACCCCCGCAAGCAACCACGTCACCCGAGCCGACCGCCCCAAGCCCCCCGTCCTCGCGCTCACCCACGCCACCCTCCTCCTGAACCCCCACGCCCGCCCCCTCCCCGACCACACGCTCCTCCTCACCGAGGGCAGAGTCACCGCCACCGGCCCGAGCGCCCAGCTCAAGCCGCCCCCGCACGCCCAGGTCGTCGACCTCACGGGCAAGTACGTCATCCCGGGCCTGATCGAGTCCCACATCCACACCAGCGGCGACGACGCCCTCACCCCGCCCCTCTTCCCCCTGACCGGCGTGACCTCGATCCGCGAAATGTGGGGCCAGCCCTTCCACCACGCCTGGCGACGGAAGATCTCCGCCGGAACCCTCCTCGGCCCCCGCTTCGTCATCGCGAGCCCGATCGTCGACGGCCCGCCCTCGATCTGGGCCAAGGACACGGGCCTGTCGGTCCTCGAAGTCGCCGACGCGAAGGCCGCCCGCGCCACCGTCCGCAGCGTCAAGCGCGAGGGCGCCGACTTCGTCAAGGTCTACTCACGCCTCTCCCCGGAGGCCTACTACGCCATCGCCGACGAGTCGAAGCGCCAGGGCATCCCCTTCGCCGGCCACTGCCCGGACACCCTCCCGATGTCCCGCGCCGCCACCTCCGGCCAACGCTCCATCGAGCACCTGCACGCCATGCTCCTGGCCACGTCCTCCCGCGAACGCGACATCCGCAAGGCCCTCGCCAAGGTCCGGATCGACCCCAACGACCCCTCCAGCCTCTCCCGCTACGGGAGTTGGTTCCGCCAGGTCCACCCGCTGGAGTGGCAGGCCATGCGCTCGTACGACAAGGGCCGCGCCCGCCGCCTCTTCGACACCCTCGCCGAGCACGGCACCTACGTCACCCCGACCCTCACGATCCACAACCACCTGGAACGCACCGCCGACCTCCCCACCTCCTCCCCCGACTGGAAGTACCTCCCCGCCTGGTCGGTGGCCTCCTGGCCCTACGTCTGGGAAGCGATGACGGGCTCCCGCACCCCGGAGGACACCGCCCGCATCCGCCGCATCTACGAACACCGCCTCACCCTCGTCTCCGAGATGCACCGCGCGGGCGTCCGCCTGACCGCGGGCACGGACACCAGCACGGGCTACGCGGTTCCCGGCTTCTCCCTCCACGAGGAACTCCGCCTCCTCGCCGAAGCCGGCCTCCCCACCCGCGACGTCCTCACCACAGCCACCACCCAGGCCGCCCAGCTGCTCCGCCTCCCCACCTCCCGCCCCGCCGACCTCCTGATCCTCAACGCAAACCCCCTCACCAACATCCGCCACACCCGCGACATCCACTCCGTCGTCAACGCGGGCCACTACCTGGGCCCGGCGGACCGCACCCGCCTGCTCGCGGACGTTGAAAAGGCCGCAGCCGAGAGCACCCCTCCCGAAGGAGGAGCCCTCTCGGCCACGGCCACCCCGGGCTGCGCCTGCAACGCCCCGCACTAGTTCGTGGGTGGTGAACCGTGCGGGCCAACCCGTCCGGTTCACCACCATCTCGACGTCCGTGCCTGTTCGCAGCCCGCCCTCGGGGCAAGGCAATGAAAACGACCCGTAAACGCAGAAATGCCCCGTACCGGTTTCCCGGTACGGGGCATTTCCACAATGATTGTTCGGCGGCGTCCTACTCTCCCACAGGGTCCCCCCTGCAGTACCATCGGCGCTGAAAGGCTTAGCTTCCGGGTTCGGAATGTAAC
>NZ_JBIUXN010000017.1:0-97036 GCF_044744005.1 Streptomyces sp. NPDC087440
AGATCAGTGGAGAACTCCAGGACTCCCGCCAGACCCGCGGGCTCACCATCGGCGTCCCGCAGCTCCGTGACGTTCAGGAGCAGGTCGAACTTGGAAGTCTGGGTGTCGAGTTGGTCGATCTCCGTGGCCAGGCCGGGGAGCTCGAAGTGCGGTGCGGCGTTGTTCTGGAAGGCGAGCATCACCTGGAACAGCGGATGGGACGCCATGGAGCGGACCGGGTTGAGAACCTCCACGAGGTGCTCGAACGGCACATCCTGATGCGCATACGCCGCCAGGTCCGTCTCCCGCACCCGCTCCACCAACTCACGGAACGTCGGATCACCCGACAGATCCGTCCGCAACACCAGCGTATTCACGAAGAAACCGACCAGCTCGTCCAGCGCCTCATCCGTACGCCCCGCGATCGGCGTACCGATCGGGATATCCGTACCCGCACCCATCCGCGACAACAGCACCGCGAATGCCGCCTGAACCACCATGAAGAGGCTGGCGTCGCCCTCTTGGGCAAGCGCGGCCAGGGCCCGGTGCGTCAGGGGGTCGATCTCGACCGGCACGCTGTCGCCCCGATGGGAGGCCAGGGCCGGACGGGGCCGGTCCGCGGGCAGGTCGAGGTGCTCCGGCAGGCCTTCCAAAGTCGCTGCCCAATAGGCCAGTTGACGGGAGAGTTGGCTCGTCGGGTCGTTCTCGTCGCCGAGGGTTCGGTGCTGCCACAAGGTGTAGTCCGCGTACTGCACCGGCAATGGCTTCCAGTCCGGGGACTCCCCCGCTCCACGCGCCTCGTACGCCGTCACCAGGTCCCGTGCCAGCGGGACCATCGACCAGCCGTCGCCCGCAATGTGGTGCATCACCAGGAGCAGCACGTGCTCGATCTTGCCAAGGGTGAACAAAGTGGCGCGCAGCGGGAGTTCGCGGGTCAGGTCGAAGGCGTCGGCGGCGCCGCAAGTGAGCAGGTCCGGCAGTTCGTCGGTGGTCGCGGAAGCGGTGATCAGAAGGTCGGCGGGGGCCTCGTCGGGGTCCAGGATCTTCTGGTGGGGCGCTTCGTCCGACCCTTCGGGGAAGACGGTGCGCAGCGACTCGTGCCGGACGACGACGTCCCGCAGCGCGGCGGCCAGCGCCTCCCGGTCCAGGTCGCCGGTGAGGCGTACAGCGAATGGCATATTGTACGCGGTCGACGCCGGCCCTTCGAGGCGGTTGAGGAACCACAGCCGACGCTGCGCGAAGGAGAGCGGGAGCCGGTCGGGGCGCTGCGCGGAGACGAGGCCGACGCGGGTGGCCTGTTCGGCCTCGTCGATGCGCCGCAACAGCCGCGCTACGGTGGGCGCCTCGAACAGGGCGCGCACGGGCAGTTCGACACCGAGTTCGGTGCGGACCCGGCTGAGCAGCCGGATCGACGTCAGGGACTGGCCGCCGAGCTCGAAGAAGTTGTCGTCGATGCCGGGCGTGTCGACGCCGAGGACCTCGGCGAAGGCGCGGCAGAGCGCTTCCTCGCTCGGGGTGCGCGCGGTGCGCCGGGTCGGTTCGGTCGCCGAGGCCGGCAGCGGCAGTGCCGCGCGGTCCAGGGTGTGCCGGGCGGTGACGGGGAACGCGTCGAGCACGACCACGGCAGTCGGCGTCTGCGCCGCGGGCAGGCGTTCGGCGGCGTGGCGCCGGATCGCCTGCGGGTCGGCTTCGATACCGGGTGGCGGCACGACGTAGGCGGTGGTGACGGCGGTCCCGTCCGCGTCCTCGCGGACGACGGCCACCGACTGGCCGACGTGAGGGTGGGCGGCGACGACCGTGGCGGTCTCCGCACACAGTTTGGCCATGCTTGCGAACTCCGCTGCGGGGCCTACGAGTTCGAGGCTTCCGTCGACACGCCATCGCGCGAGATCGCCGCTGCGGTGCATCCGCTCCCCCGGTGCGCCGTGCGGGTCGGCGACGAAGCGCTCGGCGGTCGGTCCGGGACGGCCCGTGTAGCCGCGCGCCAGCTGTGCGCCAGCCACGTACAGTTCGCCGGTCACGCCGACGGGTGCCGGGCGCAGCGAAGCGTCCAGGACGTACACCCGGCTTCCTGGCACGGGCCTGCCGATCGAGGCGCCGCCCGGCTGAGCCGCGGTCTCGGCGTTCCCCGCCGTGGCGTGCGCGGCGCTCTCCACGGGCGCGTATGCGGTGCTGAGAGCGACGTCGCCCAGTACGTCACGGAAGCGTGCGGCGAGCTGAGCCGGCAACGGTTCGCCGTCGCAAACGACGGTGCGCAGGGAGGAGTACGTCTGCGTGCCCGGCTCGTCGAGGCGGGCGAGGAGGGCGGCGAGCACGGTGGGGGTGGTGTGCAGGGCCGTGATCTGCCGGGTGGCAATGTCCGCGGCGAGGCCGACGGCGACGCGGGCCGCGTCGTGCGGGGCCGATTCGTACGAGGTCGCCGCGCGCTCGGGGAGGACGAACGTCGCCCCGCCGCCCAGTGCCCAGTGGCACTCCCACAGTGGCGCGGTCCCCTGCAGGACACGGTCGCCGGGACCCTGCGGGTGGCGGGTCCGCAGCCAGGCGAGCTGGTCGGCGAGGGCTGCGTACGTGGTGGTCAGGCCACTCGTGCGGCTGATGTGCGCGGGGTGGGAGGGCAGCAGCGGCGCGGCGCGTTCCGCGTCGGTGACGTCGGCGTCCGACCGCCCGGCCAGTGCTTCCTCGGTACGGGGCTCGCCCAGGACGATGCGGGGCAGCGCTGGCTCCACCGGCAGTTCTGGCGCGTGGCCAGGGGTGAGCACGCACGCCACCCGCGCCCCCGCCAGGGCATCGGCCTCCGCCTCAGAACCCGCGTCGGTCTCTGGGTCCAGCATCAGACACGCCGCCCCCGCCTTCGCCACTGCGAGCAGCGCCACGGGCCAGTCGACCGACCGGGTCTCGACCACCGCGACGGCGCGCTCCGGGCCCGCGCCGTGCTCGATGAGGAGCTGGGCGACACGGTTGGCGCGGGCGTTCAGCTCCGCGTACGAGAGGACACCGTCCTGCGCGACGACCGCGGGCGCGTCCGGGGTTCGCCGCGCCGACTCGACGATCCGCTCCGCCGGCGCTGCGGTCCGCTCCTGCGCGACCGTGGCGTTCCAGGCCTGGAGGAGCAGCTTGCGCTCCTGGGCGGGCACCACGTCCAGCTCGCCGAGGGCACGAGCCGACTTGGCCAGGGCCGCGGCCAGAGTGTGCTCGAACCGGGCGAGATGCCAGGTGAGTTCGTCGGCGGTGTAGAGCGTCTCGTTGCCGTCGAGGTGGATGACGAGTTGTTCGCCGCGTGCCGTGCCGTAGACGTCGAAGGCCAGGTCGTCGAGGGGGCCGTTGCCGAGGTTGAGGAGCCTGCCGGGGTGTTCGCCGAAGGCCAGGCCGTCCTGCAGGTCCATGATGTTGACCAGCGGTCCGAAGGAACCGGAGGCGTCGGGTGATGGCGCGAAGTGGCGCTGGAGGTCCTCTTGGCGGTACCGCTGGTGACGCAGCGCCTCCTTGACGGCCCGGGTGGTGCGCGCGACGAGCTGCCCGAAGTCGTCGTGCGCGCCCACCGTGAGCCGGAGCGGCACGACGTTCGCGGTCATGCCGGGGGTGCGGCGAGCGGTGAGGGTGACGCGGGCGGTGACGGGGAAACCGAGCGTGATGCGGTCGGCGCCGGTCATGCGGTGGGCGTACAGCGCGACGGCGGCCGTGAGGACCACGGACCAGTGGGTGCGGGCGGTGCGGGCGGCGGCGACGAGGTCGTCGTTGAGGGCCGTGGCGAGGCGGATGGTGGCGCGCAGCGAGGAGCCGCGCGAGGTGGCGGCGCGGCGCGAGAGGCTGAACCGCTGGGGCCGGTCGGCGAGTCGGTCCTGCCAGTACGTCCGGTCCTCGGCGAAGTCCGGAGACGCGCGGTACTGCTCGTCCTCCTCGAGGAGGGCGGCGAGGGTCCCGAACGTCGAGTCGCCGCAGGGACGTTGTTCGGCGAGGGCGGTGTAGATCTCGGCGACGCGGAGGGTGAACAGAGCGGCGCCGTGGCCGTCGATGACGACGTGGTGGGCGCGCGTGTACCAGAGGTGGCGGTCGGGCGAGAGGCGGAACAGGGCGAGGTCGTAGAGCCGATCGGCGAGCAGGTCGACGGGGCGGGCGCGATCCTCGCGCATCCAGGTCAGGGCGGTCTGCGTCGGGTCGGGCTCCGCCGACACGTCGTGGCACGTCAGGACGTCCTCAGGGACGGGCATGGGGGTCTGCCACACGCCGTCGGCGTCCTCGGTGAAGCGGACGCGAAGGGCCTCGGCCTCGGTCAAGGCCGCGCCGACGGCCGCCCTGAAGAGGTCCGCGTCGACCGCGCCACGGATGTCGACGCACTGCGCGAGGCTGAAGTCCAGGTCGGTGAGGCCCTGCTGGTGCGCGAACCAGACGCCGTGCTGCGCGGCGGACAACGGTCGACGAGTGGCTTGAGCGTCAGACACCTGCTACCTGCCCATGAGTTGGAAACGACGGGAAAGGAAGGAACGGAGGGAAGGGAGGAAAGAGAATCGAGCCAGGGCGGGCGTCACCGCCCGGGCGGCCCGTCCTGGCTCGGCGTTCCTTCCTCAGGCGTGCGTGTCCATTGCGTCCCGGAGGGATTTGGGCCGCATATCGGTCCAGTTCTTCTCGATGAACTCGACACAGGTGTTCCGGTCCGTCTCCTCAAGGACGGTTTGCCAGCCGGCGGGCACCTCGATGAAGCTGGGCCACAGCGAGTACTGCTCCTCCTCGTTCAGGAGGACGAGGAACTTTCCCTCAGTGTCGTCAAAGGGGTTCGTCACACCACAACCTCGTCTTCGATAGTGGGGCCGGCGATGTGGAGAAGGCGGCCCCTCGGCTGGCTCGACCGTGTTCACAAGCCCGAGGACCCCACCCCATCACGGGCTTTCATCACTTCGATATCGCGCGGTCATTCCTGGATTCTCATGCACGGGCGAGGGTCCTTTCGGCGCCTTCGACGGCTATCCTTTGGTCTTCCGTCACACAAACTGCCCTGAGACCGAGGGGAGCATCAGTGAAGCTGCACGACCTTCTGGGAACATCAGATGGGTGCGCAGTACCCGATTCCTTTGCCCTGTACGAGATCGCGGTCGGCCACTCCTCGGCCGCGTCCTCCGTCAAAGCCGCCATGAGCGCCGGGGAACTCCGTCTTGTGATACCCGCGGTCACGTTCGCGGTTTCCTGTGCCATGCGCACGTGTTGGGACGAATACTGCACGAAATCCCATCAGTCCGGCGTCGGTACGGCCGTGCAGGATCTACTCGACCGCGACGGCGTCGAACTGCTGGAGCTGACGCCGCAGGACGCGACGTCGGCGGGCAGGCTGTACGCCAGGGCGGTGGACCGGCACATCGAGGGCCCCGAAGTCCTCGCGGCCTGCCACTCCTCGTACGCGGCGGGTGTCCACCACGCGCCGCTGCTCTCCACGGGCCGTGCCTCGTACTGCTACGCGGCCACCCTGGGTGACGCCGAACGGAGTCAGATCCGGTTGATCTGACGCTCGGTCGGATCCGGCCGCCTCGGCCCCAGCGCCTCGCGGCCGTAGATCCCCTCCACCCAGTTCTCCTGGTAGACGGTGTCGAGATAGCGCTCGCCCATGTCCGGCGATATCGCCACGCACGTGAGCCCGGTGCGGCCGGCGTTTGCGTCGAGCCACTGTCCGGCGCCGCTGACTAATGTGCCGGTGGACCCGCCGAAGACGAATCCGCCCCCGGCGAGGCGGTGGCACATCCGCACCGTCTCCCGTTCGGGCACGAGGATCACCTCGTCGACGAACTCCTCGTCCAGCAGGGGCGGTCGGACACCGGAGCCGAGCCCCGGGATCATGCGCGGCCCCGGCGGATGCCCGAACGCCACGGATCCCACGCTGTCCACGGCCACGACGCGTACGTGCGGGCGGTGTTCCCGGTACCAGCGCGCGCACCCCATCAGCGTGCCCGTGGTACCCGCCCCGACGAACAGTACGTCGAGGTCGGGGAAGGCGCGGTCGACGGCGGGCGCGGTGTGCCGGTAGTGGGCTCTCCAATTGGCTTCGTTCTCATACTGGTTGAGCCACACGTATCGGTCGTCCGCCGCACACAGGCCGCGCACGTGGCGAATGCGCGCGGCGAGGAATCCGCCTTCGCCGTCGGGCTCGGTGACGGTGTGCACCGTGGCGCCGAGCACCGACATGAGGCGCTTGGCCGCCAGGTTGCAGCGGGGGTCGGTGACGCAGACAAAGTGGTATCCCTTGGCAGCGGCGATGACGCTCAGCGCGATGCCGAGGTTTCCCGAGGAGGACTCGACCAGGACGGAGTCCGGCGCGATGAGGCCGTCCCGTTCGGCGGCCTCCACCATCTCCACGGCGGCCTTCTGCTTGATGGACCCGGTGAAATTGAAGCCCTCGCACTTGAGGAACAGGGGCATGTCGAGCACGGCACCGAGATCGACGTACAAGTCGTCCTGGTTGAACTCCTGGGGCGCCGAGATGACCGGCACGTGGCCTCCCCTCCTCAGCCGTAGCGTCGCATCTCGTGGAAGAAGCCGTCGACGACGTGCAGTTCGCCGGCTGCCGCGACCGCGTCGTAGATGTGTCGGCCGAGCACCAGGTCGAGCACGCCGAGTCCGAACGGCGAGAAGATGACGGGCCGTTCGGTGTCCGGCCGCAGGGTGCCGGTCAGGACGTCGTGGAGCGTGCCGTTGACGAAGTCCCGGTTGCCGACCTGCTGTTCGGTCAGGTGCGGCGATGTGTCGGCCTTGAGGCAGTGGTCGACGTCGTCGACGATGTTGGTGGCCGCGAGCACCACTTCCGGCGCGAGGTCTCGCAGCGACAGATGGAGGACCAACGGGTTGTGCGCGAACCAGGCGGGTTCGGTGACGTGCGGCGTCCCGGCCACCGTCGCGAAGACCACCAGGTCGGAGGAGCGGATCAAGGACTCAGCGTCGTCGTGGACCGTGACCGGCCCCGGCTCACCGGCGCGGCGCAGGTAGTCCCCGAACCCGGCGGCGTGCTCCGCGGAGAGGTCGTGCACGCCGATCTCGTCGAACGACCAGCCCGTACCCGCCAGATAGGCATGGACGTAGCGTGCGATCAGGCCGACACCGAAGAAGCCGACGCGGGCCGGGCGGCCGCCACGGGCCTCCGCGATCCGGTCGGCGGCGAGCGCTGCCGAGGCCGCGGTGCGCGCGGCGCTGATGATGGAGCTCTCCAGGCAGGCCAGTGGGTAGCCGGTGTCGTGGTCGTTGAGGACGAGGACCGCGGAGGCCCGGGGGATGCCGCGCTCGACGTTCGACGGGAAGCTGGAGATCCACTTCAGCCCGTCGGTGGGGGCGTCGCCGCCGACCGACGCGGGTAGGGCGATCATGCGAGAGGACGGCCGGTCGGGGAACCGCAGGAAGTATGAGGGCGGGTTCACGGTCTGTCCTTCGCCGTGCCACCGGTAGGCGGCCTCGATGAGGTCGACCACCTCCCGGTGCCGGCCATCGAGGACGTGATGCACCTGGACCCCGGAGATTATGGAGAACGATGGTGTCGCGTACTGCTCGGGCATGGAGAAGCTCCCTGAGGGGTTCCTGGAGGTTCCTGAGGTGTCAGCGGGCCGGCACGGGCCACGTGTGGCCGGGCAGCCGTGTCGGGTCGCCGAAGAGCGCGACGACATCGCGTTCGCCTTCGTAGGCCTCGCGGCTGTGCGCCATGCGCAGGTTGTCCACGACGAGCACGTCGCCGGTCTGCCACGGCTCGCGCGAAGTGGCGGCCGTATAAGTGGCGTTGATGGTCGCGATCACGGCTTCCGGGATGGCGGTGCCGTCGCCGTGGCGGGTGGTGAAGGGCAGCGCGTCCGGGCCGTAGAGGGCGAGCAGGTACTCCCTGATCGCCGGGTCCATCGTCAGTTCGTTGAGGAACGCGATCTGGTTGAACCACAGGCGCTCCCCCGACGCGGGGTGCCGGACGACGGCCGACCTGCGCTGCAGGGTGCGCAGCGAGCCATCAGCCAGCCACTGGTGGTCGAGGTCGTGCGCGCGGCAGTACGCGGACACCTCGTCGGCGTCCTCGGTGCCGAACGCCTCCGCCCAGCTCAAGCCGACGTCTCCGTAGTGTCGGGCGAGGAGCCAGCCGTCCCGTTCGAAGGGCTCGACCAGTTCGGTGGGCAGGGCGTCGAGGACGGCCCGCGCGTCGGCCACGCCGGTGGCGCCGCCGCTGCCGGGGGCCCGCAGGCAGCCGAAGAGGGCGATGGCGGGGACCTCGGTGGCGTAACTCAGCTCGTGGTGCATGCACATCGGCTCGTCGACCGGCCAGAGCGACGCCGAGTACACGCCGTGCCCCCGGTCGTGGCGGGCGGCGAAGCTCTCGCGTTCACGCATCGGCGTCACGTCGAGGGCGTGGGCCACGGCGGCCAAGTCGGCTGGTGCGCTCAGGCCGAGGCCGCGGACGAGGACCGCGCCGTGCTGGCCGAGCGCTTCGCGTACGTCTTTCGCGGGCACGTCGCGGCCGGACGTTTCGAGGACCGGTGTCCGTGTCTCGCCGAGGACGAGCCGGGAGCCATCGGGGAGGGTTTCGCCGGGCGAAGTGGTGTCGGTCATGGTGTTCAGCCGTCCGTCTTCGTGCTGTCGGGCGCCGCGGTCGCGGCCCGGTGTGCCGATCCTTGGGCGCCGCGGTCGTCGAGGAGCGCGGCAAGGTCCGCGAGCCGCGGGGTGTCCCGCAGTTCCCGCGGGGAGAGCGAGCGCTCGAGCGCGATAGCCAGGCGGACGAGGGAGAGCGAGGTACCGCCGAGGCCGAAGAAGTCGGCGTCGCGTCCGATGCGCTCGGCGGGCACCTTGAGGACCTCGGCCCACAGTGCGGCGACCCGCCGCTCGGCGGCCGTCCGTGGCGCCTCGCCCGGGGCGTCCCCGGTACCCGACGCGCCGTCGTCCGTGGCGCGTTCGCCGGCGACGCGGGTCAGGGCCTTGCGGTCGGTCTTGCCATTGCCGGTCAGCGGCAGCTCGGGCAGGCGGTGGAAATGGCTCGGCACCATGTACGCGGGCAAGGCCTGGCCGAGCGCCGCCGCGAGCGCGTCCGCGGTCAGCTCCGCGGATCCAGTCCAGAAGGCCACGAGTTGGCCCGAGCCGCCGCTGCCGGTCACGATGACGGCACTGTCGCGCACGCCGGGGACGGTCAGCAGCCGGTTCTCGATCTCTCCGATCTCGATGCGGAAGCCCCGGATCTTCACTTGCGCGTCACGCCGCCCGAGGAACTCCAGGCGTCCGCCGGGCAGCCAGCGCCCGATGTCGCCGGAGCGGTACAAACGGGCGCCGGACACGTGCGGGTCAGGGACGAAGGCGGCGCGGGTGCGCTCCTCGTCGTTGACGTAGCCGCGGCCCACGCACACGCCGGAGAAGACGATCTCGCCCGGCGAGCCGAGCGGGACGGGCCGCAGCGCCTCGTCGACCACGTACACACGTACGTTGGCGACCGGCCTGCCGAGCGGCACTGACGTGGCCTCCGGGACGCCCGTCATCACCTCGTGATTCGTGTCGTCCGACGTCTCGGTGAGTCCGTACGCGTTGACCAGCGCCTTGTCTGGGAAGGCCGCGAACCAGCGCTCGGTCAGCTCCTTCTTGAGCGCCTCGCCGGTCGCTGACACACAGCGCAGCCGCGGCAGCGGGCGCGGGGTGTGGTCGAGTTCGGTCAGCATCGTCTCCAGGTAGGAGGGCACGACCTGCAGGACCTCGACGTTCTCCTCAGCGAGGGTCTCAAGCAGACGGGCGACGTCCTCGACGGCCGGCTGGTCGACGACCACGGTGCGCCCGCCGACCACGAGGGCCGCCACGAGCTGCCACAGGGAGATGTCGAAGCACTGAGGCGCGGTCTGCGCCACCACCGTGCCCGCCATGATGCCGAGGTCGTCGATCTTGGCGAAGACGTGGTTGAGGAAGCCTGCGTGCTCGCACACGGCGCCCTTCGGTGTGCCGGTCGAGCCGGACGTGAAGTAGATGTACGCGCTCTGGTCCGCCGTCACCGGCAGGCCGGGGTCGGTGTCCGGTCCCGAGGACAGGTCGTCCAGATCGTCGACGCGTACGCCAGGCAGCCGCGCCGCCGCCTCGTCCAGGCTGCGGGAGACGCCCCATTGGGTGAGCACGTGGTGGCAGTCGCTGCGCTGAAGCATGTCGGTGACGCGGTCGGCGGGGAAGTGCGGTTCCACGGGGAGGTAGACGCCGCCCGCCTTGAGGACGGCGAGGACGACCGCCAGCCACTCCAGGTCGCGTTCGGTCACCACGGCGACCACGCCCTCGGGGCGCAGCCCAGCGTCGAGGAGGGCGTGGGCGACGAGGTTGGCGCGCTGGTTGAGGCGGCGGTAGGTCCACGAGGTGCCGTTGTGGACGGCCGCGACGTCGTCGGGGCGCCTGCGCACCTGCTCCTCGAAGAGCTCGTGGACGCGCAGGTCGGGCAGTTCGCGCGGCGGTCCGGCCAACCCGAGTGTCTGGTAGGTGACTTCGTCGGGTGTGAGGGGGCTCCATGAGTGGTGGTCCGTGTCCGACGCGCCGCTCAGCGCGTCCAGGGCGGCGAGCAGATATCCGGCGATCCGGCCTGCCTGGTCGGCGCCCACCGCCTCGGGGCGGTGACGGAGCACGAGCGCCGGCCGGTCGCCGTCCTGGGACAGGCCCAGCGCGAGAACGGTGTCCGGCGCGAGGTCCTGGGCGGCGGGGGCGCGACCGGGCACGAACAGGGTGTCGTAGAGCGGGCCGGCCCCACCAGTGCGGCTCTCCTCGGGGAAGTCGGGAAGGTGGCGCAGGACGTCGGCGTGGATCCGGGCTGTGTCGTCGAGGAGCCGGGCCCAGGTACCGTCCCCGACGTCCACCCGGCAGGGCACCGCGTCCCCGGCGCTGGCGGCCGACGGCGGCAGCTGGCCGAGAACCACCACCGGTTCGGCGGTAACCTGCGCCAGGACCTTGGCGCAGGCGGTGAGGATCACGCTGTCCAGGGACGCACCGGAGCGCTCGCACAGGCGCAGCAGGGCGTGCGCGACCGGCTCGGGAACCGCGGCCCGCCAGACGGCGGTCGCGTCCCGGGCACTCTGCGGCACGGGGCCGCCGACGGCTCCGACGGGGTCCGCCGAGCGCACCGGCCACCGAGGCAAAGGCGTGAAACCACCGCCGGTGAGCACGCGCTGCCAAAACGCCAGAGGCGCAGTCTCCACACCAGTACCTTCCGTGCGCGCAGCCACTCCTGCAGCCACTCCTGCGAAATCGCCGCTTCCTTCACATGACACGCAAGACGCTAGATATCTCCCTTATCGGCTGGATATCGACAGGCAGGTCAAATGCATCCCGGAGAGGCGGTTGAGCGCGGCCTGCCGGGTCTGGTCGGACTCCTCGGCCAGCGCCCGCTCACGGGCGAAGAGCCGCGCCAGCTCGTGGAAGGCGTAACGCAGTGCCCCGCCCGCGTCCGTGCCGACCACGGTCAGCAGATGCATGTCGAAGAGTTGCTCCATCGCGTCCTCCGCCGCCACCTGGTCCACGGCGAGCAGCCTGGCTCCGGCGTGGGCCGTGAAGTCCGGCGCGTCCAGCAGGCCCAGCATCCGGCACATGCGGGCCGCCTCCTCGGACAGGCTGCGGTAGCCGCGCTCCAAGCCCTGCCGCACCTCCAGGCCGCCCGCGCTGAGTTCGTCGAGGCGGCGTCCCTTGGTCAGGCGGTACACCAGATGCCGTACGGACCAGTGGGGTTTGACGGCGAGCCGACCCGCGGCGGCCCGCAGCGCGAGGGGAAGCCTGCCGCACAGGCGGCCCAACTCGTAGACGGCCGAGGTGTCTTCGAGGACGCGGCGCTCGCCGATGATCCGCGCCACCAGTTCCACCGCCTGCGCGTCGGGCAGGGGGCCGAGGTCGACCCGGACCGCGCCGCTGCCCACGGCCATCGGGTCCTGGCGTCCGCCGGTGGTCGCCACGACCCGCGAGGGGCCGCTGCCCGGCAGGAACGGCTGGATGTGTGCGAGGCTGGAGGCGTTGTCGAGGACCACCAGGACGCGCCGGTCGGCCAACAGGCTGCGGTAGAGCGAGACACATTCGTCGAGGCGCTCGGGGACCAGCTCCGCTGCGACGCCGAGGACCCGCAAGAAGCGGCCGAGCAGCGCGTGCACGGTAGCACTCGGCTGCGTCCACTCGTACTGGGACAGGTCGGCGTAGAGCTGCCCGTCGGGGAAGTGCTGCAAGACGCGGTGCGCCCAGTGCGCGACGAGGCTCGTCTTGCCGACTCCGGCGGCGCCGGCGACGACGCCCGCGCGCGGTCGGGCAGCGCCGGACGGCTCCTGGTCACCCGCGTCAGCCACCAGGGTGTCCAGGACGGCGAGTTCCGTCTCTCGGCCCAGGAACTCTGGTACGTCGGCGGGCAGTTCTGCTGGCGAGGCGCGCCGCCCGGACTGGCGTTCGTCGTCGCCGAAGTGGGAGAGTTCGGGGGCGTCCTGGAGGATGGCGCGATGCAGCTCGTGGATGGGCGCGCTCGGCTCCATCCCGATCTCCTCCACGAACCTCCTGCGCCAGTTGCGGAAGCCCTCCGCCGCCTCCGCCCGCCGCCCGGACCGGTACTGAGCGAGCATCAGGCTGTGCCGCAGCTTCTCGTGCAGGGGCTGGTCGTCGGCCAGCGCCGAGAGCTCGGGCAGCACTTCCTGGTGCCGGCCGAGCGTGAGCTCCGCGTCGAAAAGCGCTTCGTAGGCGGCGAGGCGCTCCGCCTCCAGGCGCGTCGCCTCGTCCTCGATCACCTGCCCCGCGACACCGGACAGGGCGGGCCCGGTCCACAGTTCCAGGGCTTTCCGGTACAGCCCGACACTCTCGTCGACGTGGCCGAGGCGGATACTTTCGGCTGCCTCCGCGGAGATGGTTGCGAAGTCGCGGGCGTCTAAGGTGCACGCCCGCGTCAGGATCCGGTATCCGGGGTGGGTGGTCTCGATGACCGGGGCGGCGAAGAGTGACGCCCGGAATGCCTTGCGCAATGCCCCGACGCAGATGGCCACTTGGGTCCGTGCGGTGTTGGGCGGTCGGCCTCCCCACACCGCGTCCACGAGGCTGTCCACGGAGACGACGCGCCCCCCGGCCAGGACGAGCATCGCGAAGATGGTGCGCTGCCGTGGACCCGCTATCACAACAGGGTGTCCATTCACGGTCGCCGACAGGGCGCCCAGAACCCTTATGGCAATTCTTTCGTGCTTGGCTTCGCCCGCGCCCTCGTGCGCGGCATCGGAGGAAGCCATGCGGTCACTCCCCAAAACCACCCTGTTACCCCCGTCGCAAGTGGAACTATCTGGTAATTACTATTGCGTAGCGCCCGAAGTTCGTCGGTGGATTCGCGCCCGGCCCCAGCGGTTGGTCAGCCACTCGCCCGGCCCCGGCCTTGGGGCACTTGGGCGAGTCGGCAGCGCTGGGGTGTCAGGCGCCAACGACGAAATCAATGGCGCAGCACACTATAGGCACGCCGTTCATCCGGGACGGGCGCGGGTTTCGGGTGTGTACGACAGGCCCGTCAGCAGCCCGTTCACCACTGCACACGCAGGGACTTGAGGCCGCGCGTCGCCGCAGCGGGCTTCCAGTCGAGACGTTCGACGTCGTCGGCGAGCGCGAGGCTCGGGAAGCGCTCCAGAGTCAAACGGATGACCGTTGCCAGCTGAAGTCTGGCCAGCGGGGCGCCGAGGCAGCGGTGCACTCCGCGGCCGAACGTGAGATGGGGGATTCCTGCGGGGTTTCCGGAATCGTCGCGGGTTCGGTTTGCGCCCATGAGGAATACCAGGACCGGTTCTCCCGGTGAAATGGTGACATCCGCCAGCTGGACGGGTTCGGTGACCGCGCGACTGAAACTGAGGGGCGCCGAGGGGTTGATACGCAGGAGCTCCTCGACCTCGGCGGGGACCAGAGAGGGATCGGCGCGCAGGGCGGCGGCACGAGTGGGGTCGTGCAGCAGGCTCAGGAAGGCGAGGGTGATCTGGTCGGCGGTGGAGTCGTAGCCGGCCATGAGGAGCGCCAGGGAGAGGGTGACGAGCTCACGGTTCGTCAGCTTCCCTTCCTCGTCGGCCGCTTGGATCAGGGCGCTGATGAGATCGCCGCCGGGCTCCTTGCGTTTGCCGCTGATGAGTTTCGTCATGTAGTGGGTGAGGAGGAACGCCCGGGTGCGGATCTCGGCGCCCTCGCCGTCGAGGTCGAAGAGGACCGGCACCCACTCCCGGAAGCTCTCCCGGTCGGCCTCGGGAACGCCGAGCATGTAGCAGAGCACACTGAGCGGCAGCGGCGCGGCGAGCCCGGCGACCAGGTCTGCCGACCGCCCGCCGTTAGCCATGGCGTCCAGGAGTTCGCTCGAGCGGGTCTCGATGAACGGGCCGAGCGCGCTGATGCGTCGCTCGGTGAAGGCCCCCGCCACAATTCTGCGCAGCCGGGAGTGCGCCTTGCCGTCGAGACTGACGATGGAGTCGGGCGACGGGTCGATGCTGGCGACCTTCGGCACGTCAGGCGCGACGGCGGCCGCGCGGCTGAACCGCGGGTCAGCCAGCACCTGGCGGGCGAGGTGGTAGTCGGACACCGCCCAGACCCCCACACCGTTCGGCATGTGCACCCACTGGACAGGGGAGGTGCCCTCCGGGTCGCAGGGAAGAGGCAGCGGGCCGGCCGGCAACCCGTCGAGCACATCTCTGGAATTCGGCATCGCTGTACATCCCCCCATCGCGACATGTCGATGGCACGATGCACCCGCGATCTATCACTTCGTTTTCATTCATATATCAATGAATGAAACCGGAACGACCCGGCAGCCAGTCATGCCTGGTAAATGAAGCAGGCGGCTAATAACGCCGAATATCTTGGCAAGCTGCCGCTTGCCACGGCGGAGATCCGTGGCCTAGGGTCGCGATTATCGTGACCGCACCGGGTCTGAGGCGGCAGGATACGATCGAGCACAATATTAATGGTTACGTAACGACTCATGCGTGAATTGTCGCGGGCGAGCCAGACAATACCCTTGCCTATTTCCGTGCAGGCCCCTGAAATGCCGGAGTTCCAACGAAATTCCAACCGGAACCCATACGCACCCGCAGTCGATGACGCGCATTCTGTCCGGCCATTCTTGGAAGGAACTCCCGATGTCCAGCACCCATGACGAGATCGTCCAGCGCCTTTCCGATGCTCTGGGCATCGAGAAGTCGCTCATCACCCCCGACATCACCTTCGTCGAGCTCAAGATCGATTCGTTGGCGCTCGTCGAGTTCTCGGTGATCCTGGACGAGGAGTACGGCGTTCCGCCGCTGCAACTAACGCCGGACAGCACCATCAGTGAGGCGGTGGCTGTGGTGGAGGCAGCGATGAGCAGCCGGACCGAGGTCTCCTCGTGAACGCCTCCCCCGCGGTGGCCGTAACCGGCCTCGGCCTGGTCTCGCCGCTCGGCATTGGCGTCGAGGCCAACTGGGCGGGGCTGCTCGCCGGCGCCTCGACCGCCTCCGCCGACCCCCTTCTGGAAGGCCTGGCCGTCGACTTCTGCTGCGCCGTGCCCGGCTTCGACGGGGACGCCCAGCTCGGCCGCGCGCTCTCTTGGCGCCTGGAGCCCTACGCGCAGATGGCGGTTGTCGCGGCCCGACAGGCCGTGGCCGACGCCGGGCTCGACCCGGAGTCCTGGGACGGGGCGCGGGTCGCGGTGATCCTAGGCGTGGGCGGCACCAGCACGCAACACTGGGACCGGCAGTCCAAGCACTTCGCCGCCGAGAACCACTCCCGTGTCTCGCCGCTCTTCATCTCGCGCTGTCTGACCGGCATCACGGCCGGCGAGATCAGCACGGACCTGGGCGTGTTCGGCCCCAGCCTAAGCGTCAGCACGGCCTGCGCCTCCGGTGCCACGGCCATTGGCCTGGGGCGGGATCTGTTG
The DNA here is from genome assembly GCF_044744005.1 of Streptomyces sp. NPDC087440. Taxonomy (NCBI): domain Bacteria; kingdom Bacillati; phylum Actinomycetota; class Actinomycetes; order Kitasatosporales; family Streptomycetaceae; genus Streptomyces; species Streptomyces sp. NPDC087440. The sequence goes on from NZ_JBIUXN010000017.1 coordinate 15,824, forward strand.
CGGGCAGGCAGCTGCGACATCGCCGTCGTCGGCGGCGCCGAATCCGGCCGCGCCAGGATCGCCAGCATCGGTTTCAGCCGCATGGGCGCACTGTCGACGCGCGGCACGGCTCCCGCCGAGGCCTCCCGCCCGTTCGACGCGGAGCGGGACGGCTTCGTGCTCGGCGAGGGCGCCGGCATGCTCGTCCTGGAGCGCGCCGAAGACGCGCGGGCCCGCTCGGCGCGCGTCCGGGGCCATGTCGCCGGGTACGGCGCCTCGGCCGACGCCCACCACTACACAACTCCCGACCCCGAGGGCCGCGGCACGGAGCTCGCCACGCGCACCGCCCTCGCCGACGCCGGTCTGGCGGCGGCCGACATCGGACACATCAACGCCCACGGCACCGCGACTCCGCTCGGCGACGCCGCGGAGGCAAGCATGCTCACCCGCGTGTTCCCGCACGCCCCGCCGGTGACAGCCACCAAGAGCCTGACGGGACACACCCTGGGCGCGGCCGGAGCCCTGGAGGCGGCCTTCACCCTGCTGACACTGGCCAACCAACAGGTGCCGCCCACTGCCAACGTGGAGCGGGTGGATGACACGGCGGCCGGGCTCGACCTAGTGACCGACAAGCCCAGGGACGTGGTCGCGACCAGCGCGCTCAGCACGTCCTTCGGCTTCGGCGGCCAGAACGCCGCGCTCGTCCTCACCTCCGCCTGACTCGCACCGGCCCCGCACGGCCCACGGCCGAGTCAGGCCCCTTCCTTACGTCACCCAGGAGATTCGTGTCCATGGCCAGCTCCGCGGCAGAAACTGCCACCTCGCTCGCCGACCTCAAGTCCGCCTACGAGAAGGACGGTTGGTGCGAGCCGCCGTTCCGCTTCAGCGACGACGCCGTCGCACTGCTGCGGGAGCGCGTGGTCTCCATCAGCCACGAACGCCGGCCCGAGGTCGTGTACGAGAAGGACAGCGGCACGGTTCGCGCCCTCCACGGCTGCCATGCCTTCGACGAGGTGTGCGCGGCCCTCGTCCGCCTGCCCCGGCTGGTGGAGCTCGCCGAGGAGCTCGTCGGCGGGCCCGTCTACGTCTACCAGTTCAAGGTCAACCTCAAGCAGGCCCACGAGGGGGCGGCCTGGCCGTGGCACCAGGACTTCGCGTTCTGGCACGAGGAGGACGGCATGCCGAGCCCCGCCGCCGTCAACATCGCCGTCTCCCTGGACGACGTCCACGAGGGAAACGGACCACTCACCGCCATACCGGGCTCGCACCGGTTGGGCCTGCTCGACCTTCCCGAGAGCCGCGCGGACGGCGCGGAGTCCGACTGGCGCTCGCACGTGTCGGCCGACCTCGCCTACACCGTAGACGGCGACCGGGCGCGGCACTTGGCCGACGAGAACGGCCGGAAGGTCTTCACGGGGCCGCGCGGCTCCATCCAGGTCTTCCACCCGAGCATCGTCCATTCCTCGTCCAACAACCGGTCTGCGGACCGCCGCGCGCTACTGCTCATCACGTACAACGCCATCACCAACGCCCCCGCGCGCCCCACCCGCCCAGCCTTCCTGGTCTCCCGGGACACCGCACCGATGGAGCGCCGCGCCGACGAGCGCCTCGACCTGGTGTCGTACTGAAGCCGAGCAGAGTTGCGAGACATCCGCATGGCAACCGAGCCGATCCGAGCAGCCGAACAGCAACCGCAGATCAACCTCGTGGACCCGGAGCTGTACGCGACAGGCGACCCGTTCGCCCAGTGGCGCTGGCTCCGCGCCCACGCGCCCGTGTACTGGCACGAGCCGACCGACCTCCCCGGCTTCTGGGCCCTGACGACGTACGACGACGTGCGCACCGCCTACCGGGACGCGGACACTTTCAGCTCTGCCCAGGGGATTCTGCTGCGCCCCGACAGCCACGGCGCCGACCCCGGCGGCGGGCGCACCCTCGCGCTGACCGACGCGCCACGACACAAACAGCTGCGCGGGCTCGTCGACGAGTGGTTCTCGGTCCGTTCGGTACGCGCCATCGAGCAGGACATCCAGGGGGTGGCGCGGCGTGTGGTGGGCGAGGCTCTCGAACGGGGCACCTGCGACTTCGTGGCGGACGTCGCCGCCCGCGTCCCGCTCTATGTGATCTGCAAGATGATGGGGATCCCCGGTGCCGACTGGGAACGACTGTTCACGCTGACCAGTGATGCCTTCGGGGCCGGTGACCCGTTGACGCAGCGCCTCGCACACCTCGACATCCTGGGGTATTTCGACACTCTGCGGACGGACAAGGCGAAGAACCCCTCGGACGACCTGGTGAGCATCCTCGCCACGGCCGAGGTCGACGGCGAGCCGCTCACCCCGGACGACGTGATCCTCAACTGCAACAACCTTCTCGTCGGCGGCACCGAGAACACCCGCATCGCAGCGTCCGGGGGCATGCTGGCGTTCTTGAGCCACCCCGGCCAATGGCAGGACCTCAGACAGGACCCGGCCCTGTTGCCCTCCGCGGTCGAGGAGGTGCTGCGCTGGACCTCGACCGCGACGCACATCATGCGCACCGCGACCCGGCCGGTGGAGATCCGTGGACACCAGATAGCCGCCGGCGACCGCGTCACATTCTGGCTGCCCTCGGCCAACCGCGACGAGGCAGTATTCCCCGATTCCGATCGCTTCGACATCCGCCGCAACCCCAACCGCCACCTGGCCCTGGGCTTCGGGGAGCATTTCTGCATCGGTAGCATGCTCGCTCGCGTCGAACTACGCCATCTCTACAACGAGTTACTTACTCAGTCGATCAACGTAGAGCTCGACGGCGAGCCGACTCTGCTGAGCTCCATCGTCGTCAATGGCCCTGAACAACTATCCGTCTCCCTAACCGCAATGTGACAGGAACACCACCATTCGCCGCCTGGCCCAACTGAACTCGAGTGGCTGCGCGACAGAGAGCACGAACCGCGACCCGAAAAGGGAGGACACACTCGTGAGCGACTGGATACGTCGCTTTCATTCCGCACCCAATGCTGGAAGCCGCCTGCTCTGTTTTCCACACGCAGGCGGCTCGGCTAGCGCTTACCACGCGCTCTCGGCCGCCGTTGCTGGCGCCATAGAGCCACTGATCGTGCAGTACCCAGGCCGCCAGGAGCGGTTCGGAGAGCCATTCGCCGAGCGAGCCGAAGAGATGGTCGCAGCCGCACTCGCCGCACTTCCGGCGCCCGTCGATGGGACGCCGACGATCCTGTTCGGGCACAGCATGGGCGCGCTCCTGGCATTCGAGGCTGCGCGACGCCTGACGGCCGAGGGACAGCCGCCCGCCGCTCTGTTCGTCTCCGGTCGACGCGGCCCCTCTCTGCCGCAGTGGCCCGCCAGGAGGAAGCCAGTGGGCGAGATGTCTGACTCCGAACTCATCGAGGACATAAGGAAGTTGTCCGGAACGCCAGACGAATTGCTGTCCTCCCCCGATCTCCTGCGCCTCGCCCTTCCACCAGTACGCGCCGACTACCGGATCGTGGAAGATTACATCTACCGGAGCGCGCCCCCGCTCGACTGCCCGATAACGGTCCTGACCGGTGACAAGGACCCAGGTGTCACGGTCGAGGCCGCGCGAGCCTGGGGGAGCGAAACACAGGCTGCTTTCTCTTTCCACGTGTTGGCAGGGGGCCACTTTTTCCTCGACGACCACATGCCGTACCTCGCGGACCTCATCACCTCCGTGCTGCCGGAACCGAACATCAGACAGCGCGCCTAACCCACTTCCGAGCCCAATTGGGCGGACTCCCGCAAGCCTTCGACCAGATCCGCACCCGCTCAGACCGCCGTTACGGTCGAGTGAGCCTGAAGAAATGTTCAGTTGCCTACTTACCGCGCCCGCAGTGCCACCCACGCGTCCCTTGCGTTCATCACATGCGGCCAGACGTCGCTATCACTTGGCGCGGTCGTGTACGGCAATGATGCCGAAACCGAGCAGCACGGTTTCGGTGAACCGGAAGGCCATCTCGACGTAGGCAAGCTCCTGCTACTCCAAAGCAACATTCTTGACTGAACGGCTGGGACTCGGCCCGCGACGTAATTTCGTCGCAAAGAGACACGACCAGTGCGGGACACAGTGAGTGCGGAAACAACACCGGGCCCGGCCGGAACAGTGAGATGTCGGCGATGACGTCCTGCGGGTCCCGCGGCTGGAGACGCCCCAGGAGGTTCTGGTGACCGGGCGATTCGAGCTGGAACATGCCGATGGTGTCGCTGTTCTGGATCATCTTGAACGCGAAGAAGTCATCGAGCGGGACCTGGGCAGGGTCGTCGAGGTCGATGCGCGGGGCACCGCTGGTGCGGGCGATCTCGTCGACGGCGTGCGCCATCGAGGACTGCATCCGCACCCCGAGGACGTCGAGCTTGATGAGACCGAGGTCCTCGACGTCGTGCTTGTCGGCCTGGACCATCGGGTACTGGCCGCCCGGCGTCGGCTGCACCGGCAGCCGGTCCAGCAGGGTGTTGTCGGTGATGATGACGCCGCACGGGTGCATCGCCATGCCCCGCGGCAGCTTGTCGAGGCCGGTGGCCAGCTCGAAGAGCGGCCCGAACCGGCCCGACGCCGCCTCCTCAGACAGCTGACGGAGCTCGGGGAGCTCGGCCAGCGCGGAGGAGATGTCGCAGGCCCGGATGTGTGGGAAGGACTTCGCGATCCGATCGACCTGCTGGGGTGCGATCCCCAGCGCGAGGCCGGTGTCGCGCAGGGCGTGGCGGGCGCGGTAGGTCTCGGGCATGCCGGTCACCGCGACCCGCTCCGCCCCGAACCGGGCGAAGATGCGGTCGTAGACCTCAAGGCGGCGGGCGGACTCCACGTCGATGTCCGGCAGCGACGTACGCCGCTCAGAGAGGAACCGCTCGAACAGCAGGTTGTGCTCCAGCGGGTTCGCCGTCGCGATGTGCAGAGCGTGCGCAACCATCGACCCGACACCCGACCCGCGGGCCGCCACCCGGATCCCCATCTCACGGACGTCCGCGACGACCTGGCCGACCGCCAGGAAGTACGCCTCGAATCCCAGCTTGATGATGACCCGCAGCTCCTCCTCCATCCGCTCCACCGCAGCGGGAACGTGGTGCAGGCTCCGGCGTATAAGAAGAAATCTCATTTGGCTGTGCCGGTATTCTGTGGGTCATGGTGGGGATCGTTGAGCGGTTGGTGCCGGACGAGTTGTGGGAGCTGTTCCAACGGGTGGTGCCGGAGGCGCCTTCCCGGCCCCAGGGCGGCGGACGTCGGCGGCACGGCGACCGGGAGGTTCTGGCCGCGATCGTGTTCGTGGCGACGTCGGGTTGTACCTGGCAGCAGCTGCCTTCCGCGTCGTTCGGTCCGTCCGGAGCCACGGCCCACCGGCGGTTCTCGGAGTGGTCGAAGGCCCGGGTGTGGGCCAAGCTCCACCGCCTGGTCCTCGACGAACTCGGTGCCCGCGGAGAGTTGGACTGGTCGCGGTGCGCGATCGACTCGGTGAACATGCGGGCCCTGAAAAGGGGGACCTGACAGGTCCGAATCCTGTCGACCGGGGCAAGTACGGCTCGAAGATCCACCTGATCAGGGAACGCTCCGGTCTGCCCATCTCCGTCGGCATTTCCGGGGCCAACCTGCACGACAGCCAGGCCCTGATCCCGCTCGTGAAGGGCATCCCGCCCATCCGTTCACGCCGGGGACGTCGGCGGCGCAGGCCCGGCAAGCTCCACGCCGATAAGGGCTACGACTATGCCCACCTGCGGAAATGGTTACGCGGGCGAGGCATTGCACACCGCATCGCCCGCAGGGGAGTTGAATCTTCACAACGCCTTGGCCGCCACCGCTGGACGGTGGAACGCACGATAGCCTGGCTCGCTGGCTGCCGGCGACTGCACTGACGCTACGAGCGCAAAGCCGACCACTTCCTCGCCTTCACCAGCATCGCCTGCACCCTCATCTGCTACCGCAGACTCACCAAATGAGATGTCTTCTTATGCCACTTCCAGGACGTGGTGATGACTCTGTCGGGGATCTTTGCGTCTTCCAGCGCGGCGCACGGACTTGCCCGGGGCGTTCCGCCGACCGTCGCAGAAAGCCGAGGAATCCGTTGTCCCGTCGCCCCATTCCGGCGCGCAAGTCCCGTCTCTGGTCCAGACGGCCCGAGCGCCCGGCCGAAGTCGAGGCGCACGCTGGTCACCTGACCTCGACGGGTCCAAGATCCCCGACAGAGTCAAGCTAAGGGGTTATTTGATGGTGGTCAGTGTGGTGGCGAGGGGGTGGGGGTGGTCTTTGACGAAGTAGTGGCCGGCTCCGGGGAGTACGGAGAGGTGGGTGTGGTGGGTGTAGTGGCCCCAGGCGCGGTAGGTGTTTTCGTAGCCTGCGGTGGCGGGGTCTGCGTCGCCGATCACGATGTGGAGGGGGGTGTGGAGTTTCTTCCATGTGGTGGCGGCCTCGATCTGGAAGGTGGCTCCCCGGATCATTGCGTGGCGGACCATGGTGAGGGTGCGGTGCAGGTCTGTGGGGTCGAGGACGCCGTTGAAGCCGCCGAGGGACTGGAGGTAGGTGTGGAGTGTGTCGTCGCTCTGGGCGGCGAGGGTGGCGAGTGCGCCATGGGGGTCGGGTTCGGGTAGGGCTGCGGCGAGGTGGGTTGCGTGGGGGGTGGTGTTGCGGTCTTCGAGTTCGCGTGCGGTGAGCAGGGTGAGTGCGGTGCCGACGCAGTGTCCGTAGAGGGCGAGTGGGCCGGTGACGGTGCGGGTGATCTCTTCGGCGAGGTGGGCGGCGGCTTCGTGTAGTGGGGGGCCTTCCTGGGTGGGGAGTGCGGGGTCGTAGCCGGGGATGGCGGCGGCGCGTAGTTCGATGTGTGGGGGCAGGCAGGCGGCGAGTTGTTGGAAGGCGGTGGCGCTGCCGCCTCCGTAGGGGATGCAGATCAGGGTCAGGCGGGGTGGGGTGGGCCTGGTGGGTGTGAGGGTGCGCAGCCAGGGGTGTGGGGTGGTGTGTTGGGCGGTGGTGCGCAGGTGTGTGGCGAGGCGGCGTGGGGTGGGGTGTTGGAAGATGTCGATCGCTGTTGCCTGTGCGCCGATGTTTCGTGCGGCGCGGACTGCTTTGAAGGAGTCGCCGCCGAGGTCGAAGAAGTCGTCGTCGATGCCGATGCCGTCGGGGGTTGCGCCGGGCAGGGCGTCGTTCCAGGCCTGGGTGATCTGTCGTTCGAGGGGGTCTGTGGGGGGTGTGGGGGGTTGTGAGCGGGTGGGGGCCGGGGTGGGCAGGGCCGTGCGGTCGAGCTTGCCGTGGGCGGTCAGGGGGAAGGCGTCGACGACGGTGATCGTTGCGGGGATCATGTAGTCGGGCAGGGTGTTCTTGAGGGCGGTGCGCAGGGTTCCTGGTTCGGGGTGGGCTCCGTCGGTTGTAGTGGTGTAGGCCCGCAGGACGGTGTCTCCGACGGTGTCGGTGCCGGCCAGGGCTCGGGCGTCGGCCACGTCGGGGAGTGCTCTGAGCGCGGCTTCGATTTCGCCGAGTTCGATGCGGTATCCGCGGATCTTGACTTGGTCGTCTGCGCGTCCTCGGTATTCGATCATTCCGTCCGGGAGTCGGCGGGCCAGGTCGCCGGTCCGGTACAGGCGTGTTCCTGCCGGGGCGAGGGGGTGGCGGAGGAAGCGTTGTTCGGTCAGTTCGGGGCGGTGGAGGTAGCCGTTCGTCACCTGGGGGCCGCCGATGTAGATCTCGCCGGTGATTCCGGCGGGGGTGGGGCGCAGTGTGCGGTCGAGGATGTGTACGTCGACGTGGGGCAGGCCGGTGCCGATGAGGCTGCCGGGGGTGTCAACCACGAGTTTCGCGGTCAGGGGCTGGTGGGTGGCGTGGACGGTGGTCTCGGTGATCCCGTACATGTTGACGAGCTGGGGTGCGTCGTCGGGGTGCCGGTCGTACCAGGGGGCGAGTCGGCTCAGGTCGAGGGCTTCGCCTCCGAAGATGACGTACCGCAGTGCGAGGTGTTGTGCCAGGTCGGGTGTGTCCTGTTCGGCCTGCATGAGGTGGTGGAAGGCCGAGGGGGTCTGGTTGAGGACGGTGACTTCTTCGGCGGCGAGCAGGGCGAGGAACGACTGCGGTGAGCGGGCCACGGTGGTGGGGACGATCACGAGTCGGCTGCCGTGCAGGAGTGCTCCCCAGATTTCCCAGACGGAGAAGTCGAACGCGTAGGAGTGGAACTGGGTCCATACGTCGCTCGGGCCGAAGTCGAAGAGGGTGCGGGTGGCGGAGAGCAGGCTCATGACGTTGTGGTGGGTCACCACCACGCCTTTGGGGTTGCCGGTCGATCCGGAGGTGTAGATGACGTAGGCGGGGTGGGTGGTGGTGAGCGGGGTGGTGCGTTCGGGGTTGTCGATGTTGTGTGCCGGGAGGGTGGCGAGTGCGGTGTGGGTGTCGGGGTCGTCGAGGAGGATGCGGGGGCATCCGTGGTCCGGGAGGCGGGCTGCGAGTTCGCTGGTGGTGATGAGGAGTTGGGGTTGGGCGTCGTGGAGGATGTGGGTGATGCGGTCCGGCGGGTAGTCGGGGTCGACGGGGATGTAGGCGGCGCCGGACTTCAGGACGGCGAGCAGTGCTGTGACGAGGTCGTGGGAGCGGGGCAGGGCGAGTGCCACGTGGCGGCCCGGGCGGGCGTCGGCCTGGAGGAGGAGGCGGGCCAGGCGGTTGGCCCGGGTGTTGAGCTGTCCGTAGCTGAGGGTTGTTCCTTCGCAGGTCACGGCGGTGTGTTCGGGGCGGAGGCGGGCCTGGGTCTCGAAGGCTTCGGGCAGGGTGCGGGGGTCTGTTGCGGTGGTGCCCCCGCCTTGGGCCCAGTCCAGCAGTCGGTTGTGTTCTGCCGTGTCCAGGATGTCGAGGTCGCCCACGGGGTGTTCGGGGTCGTCCAGGAGGGTGTCGAGGACGGTGCGGAAGCGGGTGAGGTGTCCGGCGAGTTCGGCGGGGGTGTATCTGCCGGGGTTGGCGTTGAAGGTGAGGCGCAGGCCTTCTTCGCGGGGCAGCACGGTGAGGGTGAGGTCGTCGACGGGCCCGGTGGCCAGTGCGTGGGAGACGGCGGTGGCTTCGCCGAAGGTGAGGTCGTACTCGAAGGGCAGCACGTTGATGTGCGGTCCGCACAGGGCGCTGCCGTCGTGCAGGAGGCCGAGGTCTCGGCGGAGGTGTTCGTAGCGGTAGCGCTGGTGTTTGAGGGCGTGCCGGCTCTGGGTGGTGGTGTGGCGGACCAGCTCGGCGAGGGTGGTGTCGGGGGTGACGTGCAGGCGCAGGGGCAGGAGGTTGGACGTCATGCCGGGGGTGCGTTTGAGTGTCGGGGTGGTGCGTGCTGTCACCGGCAGGCCGAGAACGATGTCTTCGGCTCCGGTGATGCGGTGGGTGTAGGCGGCGAGTGCGGTGGTGAGCAGGCTGCTCCAGTGGGTGCGCCGGGCGCGGGCTGCGTTGCGTAGCCGGGTGAAGTCCGGCGGCGGCATGTGGTGGGTGTCGCTCAGGTGTTTGTGCGGGGTGGGTGCGGTCCGTTCGGAGAGCGATGCCGCTCGTCCGGCGCCGGTCATGGTCTGTTGCCAGTAGGCGCGGTCGGTGTCCGCCGTGGGGGATGTCTGGTAGTCGGTGTCGTCCTGTACGAGGTCGTGGAGTGGGCCGAAGGCGGTCGGGGCGGGTGGTGTGCCGGTGGTCGTCTCCGTGTACCGGTCGGCTACGCGGGAGGCGATGAGGGCGTGGGAGAAGCCGTCCGTGACGAGGTGGTGGAACTTCTGGTACCAGAGGTGCCGGTCTTCGCCGAGGGAGAGGATCGCCTGGGTGTAGAGGGGTGGGTGGTTCATGTCGAGGGGGTGGGCGAGGTCGTCGCGCATCCACTGGTCGGCGGTGGCCCAGGGGTCGGGCTCTGTGCTCAGGTCCAGGACGGTGACCGGGACGGTGGGGGGTGCGTCGGTGACTTGGCAGGGTCCTGTGCTGTCCTCTTCGCAGCGGACGTGCAGGCACTGTGCTTCGGTCAGGACGCTGCGTATCGTGGTGTGCAGTGCGGTGGTGTCGAGGGGGCCGTGGATGTCGATGTACTCGGCCGTGATGTAGGTCGGGTTCGCCGGGTCGAGCCGTTGGGCGAACCAGATTCCGTGCTGGCCGGTCGTCAGGGGCAGCCGCTTCGTGTGCGGGAGGTCCTGGGGGTACGGGGGGTGCTGGGGGTGCTGGGGCATTCCGTCCTCTCTCGGTCCGCACGAGGGGTCGGACGGGTGGGGCGGGTCCGGTTGCCGGATGCGGGGTGGTGACCGCGTGGGCCCGGGCGAGTCCGGGCAGCGGTACGGGCGCATGCCGAAGGGAGGGTCCGCCGCAGGTCTGAGGCCCTCGTGTCCTGTGGCTCGTGCTGTCACCGCGTGGTCCGCTACGACGGGACCTTCGCGAACCGGCCGCGGGGCATTGCTCGTTCACGGCCTGTGACGGTACGCATCACGCTAGCCCGGCGTCGTGGTGTGCGACGAGATGCGGATTGCACGTGTTGTGGTGCAGAACGCGGGCCGGACGGGGGCGGGTTGTGCCTGTTGTCGGGGCGGCTCGGGGTTCGTGCTCGACAGGGTGGTGGCGTTGGGTGAGACTTCTGTGGTTCTTGGACGCCGGGTGGGGTGGTGCGTCCTGACCGTCGTCCCCAAGGTCACGGAAGCACAATGATCGAGCGCATTCTTCCTGAGCAGGTGGCAGTGGAGTGGCGGACCCAGGACGTCTTCGCGGCTGCTGTGAGGGCGTTGTTCCCGGAGGAGGCCGCGGTCGTCGACAGGGCGGTCGCCAAGCGTCGTGGGGAGTTCGCCGCGGTGCGGCTGTGTGCGCGCGAGGCGTTGGGGGCGCTGGGGGTGGCTCCGGTTCCGCTGCTTCCGGGGCCGCGTGGGGAGCCTCGGTGGCCGGGCGGTGTGGTGGGCAGCATGACGCATTGTGAGGGGTACTGTGCGGCTGCCGTGGCCGGGGTGGCGGACGTGCTCTCGCTGGGGATCGACGCCGAGCCGGATCTTCCGTTGCCCGCCGGGGTGTTCGAGGCGGTGGTGAGGCCGGAGGAGGCTGAGCGGCTGCGGCGGGCGGCGTGGGGGGCGGTGCATGCGGACCGTCTGTTGTTCAGCGCGAAGGAGAGTGTGTACAAGGCGTGGTTTCCGCTGACGGGGCGGTGGCTGGACTTCTCGGAGGCGAGTGTGGAGTTCGCCGTGGACGGTTCGTTCACCGCCCGTCTGCTGGTCCCCGGCCCGGTGCTGCCCGGTGGGCGGTTGCAGGTGTTCGACGGGCGGTGGATGGCGGCGGACGGGTTTGTGCTGACCTCTGTCGTGGTGCCGTCGGTTCGTTCAGGGGCGGTTGGGTGACAGGCCGAGTTTGAGCAGGGGCAGGGCGCACAGGGTGGCTCCTACGGCCACCGCGGTGAGGACGGTGCTGACCGCGAGGTGTTCGAACAGCAGGCCGGCGGTGCCGTAGGCGATCGGGCTGGCGAGGAAGACGGCGGCGCCGAACACCGGGACCACGTGGGCGCGGAGGTGTTCCGGGGGCCGGAGCATCATCATGGTGACGGCGGGTGCGGTCACCGCGGGCAGGAACATGCAGCTGATGGCGACGGTCAGCGCCAGCGTGGTGACCGGTTGGTCCCAGGGCAGCAGCCACAGCACCACGGCCGCGCCGGCTCCGCCCGCCGCCGCCAGTTTCAGGGGTGCGGTACGGCGGGCGAGCCAGGCGACCAGGACGGTGCCCAGTGCGGTGCCGCCGCCCCAGGCGGCCAGGAGCCAGCCGGCGACGTGGGGGTCGGCGTGGTAGCGGTCGGTGGCCAGGACGGGCAGCGCGAGCATGACGACCGGCATGAGGGTGCCGTATCCGAGAGTGGCGAGGGCCAGGGTCCGCAGGACGGGGTCGCGGAGCAGGTGGCGGGCGCCTTCGGCCATGTTGTGGGCGGCCAGTGGTTGGGGGCTGGGGGTGGTGCGGGGCAGCCGGGTCAGCAGGGCGGCGGAGAGCGCGAAGGAGGCGGCGTCCGCCCACAGGACGTTGAGGGCACCGATCTGGGCGACGAGGAGGCCGGCGACGGCGGGTCCGAGCAGGCGGGCGGTGGAGGTCGCTGTCTCGAACAGGGCGTTGCCCGCGGTGACGAGGCTTTCGTCGGTGCCGATGGTGTCGGTGAGGAGCATGCGCTGTGCGGACAGGTAGCCGGCGGTGACGCAGCCCAGCAGGGCCACGATCACCAGGAGTGCCCAGAAGGGGAGCATGTCCATGAGGTAGAGGGCGGGTACGGCGGCGATGAGGGTGGCGCTGCACAGGTCGCCGACGATGGTGACGCGGCGGGCGCCCCAGCGGGCCACGAGGAGTCCGGCGGGCATGCTCAGCAGGGGCACGGGGAGGATCTGGATGAGGAAGACCAGTCCCATGCGGGCGGGTGAGCCGCTGGTGGTCAGGACGAACCAGGGCAGGGCGAGGGTGGTCATCTGGGTGCCGACGGAGGAGATGAACTCCGCGGCGATCACCCTGCGGAACGGGGAGCTCCGCAGGGGTGAGGGGGCTTTCCGGGTCTCGGTGGTCATGGGGCGGTCCGCAGCGGGACGGGGCGTATGTCGGTCCAGCGGGCTTCGACGTAGTCGCGGCAGGCCTGCCGGCTGTCCGGGCCGAAGACGGGCGACCAGCCGTGGGGGACGCGGATGCCGCTGGGCCACATGCTGTGCTGCTCGCGGCTGTTGACGAGGATCTGGTAGTCGCTGTCGGGGTCGTCGAACGGGTGCGTCATGGGTCCTCTTCCTGCCCTGGTGTCTGTCTGCGTGACGGTGTCGGTCCGGTGCCCCGGTCCCTGTGTCCGGGGGGTGGTCACGGTGTCCGGGGGGTGGTCACCACGTCACGGGGAGCTGGTGGACGCCGTAGACGGTCATGTCGGAGCGCATCGGGATCTCGTCGGCGGTGGCGGCGAGGCGCAGGTCGGGGAAGCGGTGCAGCAGCGCGGTGTAGCCGATCTTGAGTTCCAGGCGGGCGAGTTGCTGGCCGAGGCACTGGTGGATGCCGTGGCTGAAGGTGAGGTGGCTGTGGGTGCCCCGGGTGATGTCGAGGCGGTCCGGGTCGGGGTACTGGTGGGGGTCCCGGTTGGCGGTGGGCAGGTGGATCAGGACGGTTTCGCCCTGGTGCAGGGTGACGCCGTCGATCTCGACGTCCTCGGTGGGGGTGCGCTGCACGCCGACGTGCACGATGGTCAGGAAGCGCAGCAGTTCCTCGACGGCCTTGTCGATCAGTGTGGGGTCGGCGCGCAGGAGGGCTGCCTGGTCCGGGTTGTTCAGCAGGGCGTAGGTGCCCAGGGTGAGCATGTTGGCGGTGGTCTCGTGGCCGGCGACCAGGAGCAGGAGGGTGGCGCCGACGCACTCCTCGAAGGAGATGTCGTCGGCGGTGACCAGGACGCTGAGTACGTCGTCCTGGGGTGCGGCCTTCTTGCGCAGGAGGAGTTCGCCGGTGAGGTCGAGGAGGTCTTTCAGTGATGCCTGGGCGTCCTGGGGGTCGACGTCGAGGCGCAGGAGGTTCTCCGAGTCGCCGACGAAGCGGTCGCGGTCGGCGAAGGGGACGCCGAGGAGTTCGCAGATGACCTGGGAGGACACGGGTACGGCGTAGTCGGCGACGAGGTCGGCGGGCGGTCCCTTGCGGAGCATGGCGTCGGCGTACTGGGCGGTGATCTCCTCGATCCGCCGGGCGAGCAGGCGCATGCGCCGCAGGGTGAACTGGCCGGCGAGGCGCTGCCGGAACCGGGTGTGGTCCGGGGCGTCCATGTGCTCGAACAGGCCGGGGATCTCGGCTTCCAGGTCGGAGGGGCGGTCGGAGGGGAAGGCGAGGTGCTTGTGGGTGGGCGAGGAGCTGAAGCGTTTGTCGGCGAGGATCTGCCGTCCCTGCCGGTATCCGGTGACGAGCCAGCCGGGGTGGCCGTCGGGGAAGGTCATCCGGCTGATGGGGTCCTGTTCGCGGAGGATGCCGGGCGGGTCGAGGGGGCGTTCGCGCAGGGTGGGCAGTCCGTTGGTGATGGCGTTCATGGTCGCGGTCATCTTCCCTGTGTGGTGCCGTCGGTCGGGGCGACGGCCGGTGGGGTGGCGGCGGGGCGGGCTCAGGGGGCGAGGAGGCGGTCCCGGAGCTGGGAGACGGTCAACTGCGGGTTGTTGGCCGCGAGGTGCAGGATGCGCGGCCACTGGTTGACCAGGGCGCCCATGACCTGCGGTGCGAGGTAGTCGGGGTCGTAGACCCACAGGCCGCGCAGTTCGCCCTCGACGTCGCGGGCGACGAGGTAGAGGTCGAGGTTGTGGGGCTCGATCGCGGTGATCAGTTCGGGCAGGGGCGTCTCGTCGCCGATGCGTATGTCGAGCGGTGTCACGTCGAGGCCGTCGAGGGTGAGGGACTTGGTGGGGACGCCGAGGAGGTTGAGCATGACGCGCATCGGCAGGTAGTTGCCGTCGCCGACGATGCCGTCGTGCACGAGGGCGCGTACGGGGACGTTCTGGTGGGAGTAGGCGTCGAGTTCGCTGTGCAGGACGCGCTGGAGCAGTTCGTGGAAGGTGGGGTCGTCGGCCATCCGGGAGCGGTTGAGGATGATGTTGATGAAGGGGCCGACCATCGATTCGGTCTCGGGCCGTTCGCGGCCGGCGAGGGGGTGGCTGACGGCGATGTCCGTGGCGCCGGAGTAGCTGTGCAGCAGGACGTGGAAGGCCGCCATCAGCATCATGAAGAGGGTGACGCCCTCGCGGCGGGCGGCCTCCTTGACCGCGTCCATGGTGGTGGAGTCGACGACGATGCTGTGGCTGAATCCTTCGATGCTGTCGTCGAGTTGGTGGGCGGGCGCCCGGAAGTCGAGGTGGCGTGCCGCGCCGTCGAGTTCGGTGCGCCAGTGGTTGATGTGGTCGTCGAGGGCGCCGGAGGCCAGCAGGCTCTGTTCCCAGGCCGCGTAGTCCAGGTGCTGGGCGAGCACCTCGGGCAGCTGGGGGCGGGTGCCGGAGGCGTGGGCGGCGTACAGCTGGGAGAGTTCGCCGAAGACGACGAGGAAGCCCCAGTGGTCCACGAGGATGTGGTGGGCGACGAGGACGAAGGCGTGTTCGTCGTCGGAGAGGCGCACGAGCAGGCCGCGCACCATGTCGCCGCGTTCGATGCGGAAGGGCTTCTTGGTCTCCCGGGTGAGCAGGGCGCGCAGTTCCTCGTGCTGGCACAGTGTGCTGTGGCCGCGCAGGTCGACGGTCTCGATGGGCCACTGGGGGCGGCCGTCGGCGAACTGCAGGGTTGCGGAGCCGCGGTGGACGTAGCGGGTGCGCAGGATGTCGTGGCGGTGTACGAGGTCGTCGAGGCTGCGGCGCAGCGCGACGGTGTCGAGGGGGCCGCGGAGGCGGAAGGCGGTGATGACGGCGTGGTGGGCGTGGTCGGGGCCGACGGGCTGGAGCAGGAACTCCAGTTGGCCGAAGGAGAGGCCGGTGCCGTTGGTGTGGTCGGCCTTGGGGATGGGGGTGTTCAGCAGGTCGGCGGCGCCGGCGGCCGCGGCGGGTGCGGGGTGGGGGTCCAGGGCGACGGTGCCGTTCTCGACGGCGGTGGCGCACCGGGTGATGGCGCGCAGGGCGTCGAACCAGCCGTCGGCGAGGGTGCGGACCTGGTCCTCGGTGAGGAGTGAGGGTGCCCAGGTCCAGTGGACGACCAGGTGGGGGCCGTCGGGTCCGTCCTGGGTGACGGCGTTGACCTCCAGCGGGTGCGAGAGGGGGCGGGCGGTGGGGGTGGGGGCGGTGGTGTCGTCGCGCAGGGGCAGCCAGGGGCGTTCTTCGTCGGTGACGGGTATCCGGCCGAGGTAGTTGAAGAGCACCTGGGGGGCGGCCAGGGGGGCCAGGCGGGCGGCGGACTGTTCGTCGAGGTGGCGCAGGACGCCGTAGCCGAGGCCGTGTTGGGGCAGGTCGCGCAGTTGCTGTCCGGTGCGGACGACGGTGTCGGCGAGGGCGGGGCCTGCCGCGGTGACCTGGTCCCAGGGCAGTGCGGGGTCGAGGCGGACGGGGTGGACGCTGGTGAACCAGCCGACCGTACGGGACAGGTCCACGCCGTCGACGAGGTGTTCGTGGCGGCCGTGGCTCTCCACGTCCAGGGTGAGCGGGCCGGTGCGGTGGCGTCCGGCGGCCTGGCCGAAGGCGGTCAGCAGGACGTCCTGGATGCCTCGGCGGAACACGGCCGGGACCTGGCCGAGGAGGGGGGCGGTGTCCTTCGCGGACAGGGTGACGGTCAGGTGGTTGTCGGTGCCGGTGACGTCGCGGTCGGGGGTGAGTGTTCTGGTGACGAGGGGTTCGGCGTCTGCCAGCACCCGCTGCCACAGGGGCAGTTCCGGGCGGTGGCGGGTGAGGGCGTCGCCGGTGGCGACGCGTTCGGCCCAGCCGCGCAGGGAGGTCGTCACCGGGGTGAGGTGGGGGTCGCGGCCTGCGGCCACGGCGTCCCAGGCGATGGCGATGTCGGAGAGCAGGATGCGCCAGGAGACGCCGTCGACGGCGAAGTGGTGGACGGCGAGCAGCAGGCGGCCGGGCCGGTGGGGTCCGGCGTCGAACCACACCGGGCGCAGCATGGCCCCGGTGGCGGGGTCGAGTGCCTGCTTGGCCGCGGTTGTCTCCCGGTCGGTGACGGTCCGGGCGGTTGCGGCGTCGAGGGTGCTGAGGTCGACGCGTCGCAGCAGGTCGGCGACCTGGATCGTGCCGGGTTCGGCGGCGTGCAGTGACCACTGGCCGCCTGGTCCGGTGACCAGGCGGGTGCGCAGGGCGTCGTGGTGGTCGACGACGGCCTGGAGTGTTGCGGTGAGCCGGGCTTCGTCGACGTCGGCGGGCAGGGCGACGGTGGCGGAGAGGTCGAAGCCGACGGTGGGGCCGCCGAGGTGGCGTTGGCGTTCGAGGATCGGCAGTGCGGGGATCGGGCCGGTGCCGATGTCGGTGGTGGTGGTCGTGGTGTCGTCGTCGGCGTGCCGGGCGACCTGGGCGATGCCTGCCACGGTCTGGTGGGTGAAGACGTCGCGGACGGTGAAGACGAGGCCTGCCGTGCGGGCCTGGGCGACCAGCTGGGTGGCTTGGATGCTGTCGCCGCCGAGGTCGAAGAAGCCGACTTCGGCTCCGGCTTCGGGCAGTCCCAGTACGTGGGCGAAGACGCCGGCCAGGGTGCGTTCGGTGGGGGTTTCCGCGGCCCGTGAGGCGGTGGCGTCGCCGCGTTCGGGGGCGGGCAGGGCGCGGCGGTCGAGCTTGCCGTTGCCGGTCAGCGGGAAGGCGTCGAGGACCATGACAACGGTGGGCACCATGTACTGCGGCAGGCGTTCGGCGATGTGGGCGCGCAGGGCGGCGGGTTCGGCGTGGGCGCCGTCGGTGAGGACGGCGTAGCCGACGAGTTCCTTACCGCCGGTGGGTTTGTCGTGGACGAGGACGGCGGCGTCGGCGACGGCCGGGTGGGTGCCCAGGACGTTCTCGATCTCGCCGGGTTCGATGCGGAAGCCGCGGATCTTGACCTGGTCGTCGGTGCGGCCGAGGTAGTCGAGGCGTCCGTCGGCGCGCCAGCGTACGAGGTCGCCGGTGCGGTACATGCGGGCCCCGGGTGTGTCGTAGGGGCAGGCGACGAAGCGTTCGGCGGTCAGGCCGGGCCGCTGGTGGTAGCCGCGGGCCAGGGACGCTCCGGCGAGGTAGAGCTCGCCGGAGACGCCGACGGGTACGGGGCGCAGCCGGTCGTCCAGGACGTAGGCGCGGGTGTCGTGCATCGGGGTGCCGATGGGGACGGTGGCGCCGGGGGTCTCGCGGGTGCGGTGCAGGACGGCGAAGGTGGTGGTCTCGGTGGGTCCGTATCCGTTGGTGAGGACGGTTTCGGGCCAGGCGGCGAGGGCCTTGGCGACGGCGGGGGGTGAGAGGGCCTCGCCGCCGGCCATCACTTCGCGCATCTGGGAGAGGGCTTCGGGGTCGCGTTCGACGAGCAGGTTGAAGAGGGCGGCGGTGAAGAAGGCGGAGGTGACTCCCTGGGTGCGGAGGGTGTCGAGGAGGACGTCGGGGTCGAGGTCGCCTGCGGGTGCCACGACGATCTGGCCGCCGGACAGGAGCGGCACCCACATCTCGTAGGTGGAGGCGTCGAAGGCGGTGGGGGCGTGCATGAGGACGCGGGTGTGGTTGCCGCCCTGCCAGCCGGGGTCGGCCGCCAGGCTCGCCACGTTGCGGTGGGTGACGGCGACGCCCTTGGGGCGGCCGGTGGAGCCAGAGGTGAACATGACGTACGCCATGCGGTCCGGGCCGCCGAGCCGGGTGGGGGGCAGGGGGTGGGCGGGGGTGTTGTCCAGGGCGGCGAGTTCGGTGGTGACGTCGAGGACGGCGAGGCCTTCGGGGGTGGGGTGGGTGAGGTCGCCGTCGACCAGCAGGAGGGTGGCGCCGGTGTCCGCCATGATGAGCCGCATCCGGGAGTCGGGGTAGCGGGGGTCGAGCGGCACGTAGACGCCGCCGGCCTTGAGGACGGCGAGGATCGCGACGGGCAGGCGCACCGAGCGTTCCATGAGCAGGCACACCGCGTCCTCGGTGTGGTCGGCGCCGATGCCCAGGGCGCGCAGGCGGGTGGCGAGCCGGTCGGTGAGGTCGTTCAGCTCGCGGTAGGTCAGCCGGTCGTCGCCGCAGCTGACGGCGGTGGTGTCGGGGGTGCGGGCGGCCTGCTGGGTGAAGAGTTCCACGAGGTTCGCGGTGATGTCCTGCTGGGGGTGGGTGGTGTTCCACTCCTCCAGGACGTGGTGGCGTTCGGCGGGGGTGAGGAGGTCGACGTCGTCCACCGGCTGGTCGGGGTCGGCGATCATCGCGAGGACGACGTGGCGCAGTCGGCGCAGCAGGGTGCGCACGGTGTCGGGGTCGAAGACGTCGGCGTTGTACTCGAAGCCGCCGTCGATGCCGGCCGGGGTGCCGTCGGCGGTGAGCCGCTCGTGGAGCAGTAGGACGAGGTCCATGCGGGCGGTGCCGGTGCCGTGGACGAGGGGCTCGGCGGTGATGCCGGGCAGGTCCAGGGTTTCACCGGTGACGGTCTGCCACGACAGCATGACCTGGACGAGGGGGTGGTGGGACATCGACCGGGTGGGGTGCAGGCGGTCGACGAGGGACTCGAAGGGGATGTCGCCGTGGGCGAGCGCGTCGAGGGTGCGTTCGCGGACGGCGGTGAGCAGTTCGCGGAAGGTCTGTCGGGGGGTGAGGCGGGTGCGCAGGACGAGGGTGTTGGTGAAGAAGCCGATGAGGTTCTCGGTGGCCTGGTCGTCGCGGCCCGCGCTGGCCACGCCGATGGGGATGTCGTGGCCGGCGCCGAGGCGGCTGAGGAGGACGGCGAGGGCGGCGTCGAGCACCATGAACATGCTGACGTCGCAGGTGCGGGCGAGGGTGGCCAGCCCGTCGTGCAGGTCGGTGTCCCACTGGAAGGTGAGGGTGTCGCCCTGGTGGGAGGCGTCGGCCGGGTGCGGGCGGTCGACGGGCAGGGCGATGCGCTCGGGGAGGCCGTCCAACGCGTCGCGCCAGTAATCGAGTTGGCGGGACCAGGTGCTGTCGGGGTCGTCCTGCTCGCCCAGGAGGTCGCGCTGCCACAGGGCGTAGTCGGCGTACTGGACGGGCAGGGGCGCCCAGTCGGGGGCGTGGCCGGACCGGCGGGCCCGGTAGGCCAGGGCCAGGTCCTGGCGCAGCGGTTCGAGGGACCAGCCGTCGGCTGCGATGTGGTGGACGACGACGGCCAGGACGTGGGTGTCGTCGCCGGTGGCGAACAGGTGGGCGTGCAGGGGGATGTCGCGGGTCAGGTCGAAGGCGTGGCGTACGACACCGGCCACCGCTTCGTCCAGGTCGCCGGGGTCGACGGTGGTGACGTCGAGGGTGGGGCGGGCCTGTTCGGCGTCGAGGATCTGCTGGCAGGCGACGGCCTCGGTGTCGGGGAAGACGGTGCGCAGCGCTTCGTGCCGGGCGACGACGTCACCGAGCGCGGCGCGCAGGGCGTGGATGTCCAGGGCGCCGGTCAGGCGCAGGACGACGGGGAGGTTGTAGGTGGGTGAGGGGCCCTGCATCTGGTGCAGGAACCACAGGCGGCGCTGGGCGTACGACAGGGGCAGCGGGTCGGGGCGCTCGGCGCGGGTGAGGGCGGGCCGGGTGCGTCCGGTGTCCTGGCGCAGCAGGTCGGCGAGTTCGGCCACGGTCTGCTTCTCGAACAGGGCGCGCACGGGCAGTTCGGCGCCCAGGGTGCTGCGGACGCGGGCCACGAGGCGGGTGGCGAGCAGGGAGTGGCCGCCGAGGGCGAAGAAGCCGTCGTCGATGCCGACGCGGGGCACGTTCAGGACATCGGCGAACAGGGCGCACAGGGCTTCTTCGTCGGCGTCGCGCGGTGCGGCGTAGGCGGCCGCGGTGCGGGTCTCCTGGCCGTCGGGGGCGGGCAGCGCGCCGCGGTCGGTCTTGCCGCTGGGGGTCAGCGGCAGCGCGTCGAGGATGACGAACGCGGAGGGGACCATGTAGTCGGGCAGTTGTGCGGCGAGTGCGGTGCGCAGGGTGCGGCGCAGTTCGTCGGGGGCGTCGGTCGCGGTGTCGGGCACGACGTAGGCGGTGAGCCGCTGGTCGCCGGGCTGGTCCTCGCGGACCACGACGACGGTGTCCTTGACCTGGCTCTGGCGCATGAGCACGGACTCGATCTCGCCGAGTTCGATGCGGTAGCCGCGCAGTTTGACCTGGTGGTCGAGGCGGCCGAGGTAGTCGATGCGGCCGTCGGCGCGGCGTCGTACGAGATCGCCCGTGCGGTACAGGCGGTCGGCGGGTCCGGACGGGTCGGGGTGGGGGGCGAACTGCTGTGCCGTCAGTTCGGGCCGGTTGAGGTAGCCGCGGGCCAGGCCGAGGCCGCCGATGCACAGTTCGCCGGGGACGCCGGAGGGGACGGGGCGGCCCTCGGGGTCGAGGATGTGCACCTCGGTGTTGGCGATGGGGCGGCCGATGGTGATGGTGTCGTCGGTGATGCGGGTGCCCAGCGAGTAGATGGTGGTTTCGCTGGGGCCGTACATGTTCCACAGGTCGACGCCCTTGGCGCGCAGGCGCCGTGCGACGTCCGGCGGGAGTGCCTCGCCGCAGATCAGCCCGCGCAGTCCGGGGCGGCCGGGCCAGCCCGCGTCGAGGAGCATGCGCCAGGTCGACGGGGTGGCCTGCATCATCGTCGCGCCGGTGGCGGCCATCTCGTCGGCCAGGCGCTTGCCGTCGGTGGCCACGTCGCGGGTGGCCAGGACGACGCGGGCGCCCTCGACGAGGGGCAGCAGCAGTTCCAGGGTGGCAATGTCGAAGGAGAGCGTGGTGACGGCAATGAGGCTGTCGTCGGAGTCGATGCCGGGCCACTGCTTCATGGCGTGGAAGAGGTTGTGCAGGGCCCGGTGCGGAAGTTGGACGCCCTTGGGGCGGCCGGTGGAGCCCGATGTGTAGATCACGTAGGCCAGGTCCGCGCCGTCGACGTCCAGATCCAGGGGTGCGGCGGATTCGGCGGCCAGTTCGGTGCGCAGTTCGTCCACGCACAGGGTGGTGGCGGAGGAGGGGGGCAGGGCGGGCAGTACGGAGCTCTGGGTGATCAGGACGGGCAGGGCGGCGTCCTCGATCATGAACGCCATGCGGTCCTGGGGCAGTTGGGGGTCGACGGGCACGTAGGCGCCGCCGGCCTTCAGGACGGCCAGCACGGCCACGACCATGTCGAGGGAGCGCTCCAGGCTGATGCCGACCATGACGTCCCGGCCGACGCCCAGGGCGCGCAGGCGGCGGGCCAGCTGGTTGGCGGAGGCGTCGAGTTCGGCGTAGGTGAGGGTCTCGCCCTGGCAGTGCACGGCTTCCTTGCCGGGCCGCAGCCTTGCCTGGTGTTCGATGCGCTGGTGGGTGAGCAGGGTGTCGGGCCAGGTGTGCCGGGTGTCGGTGCGTTCGTCCCGCTCGGCCTGGCGCTCCGCCTCGGTGAGCAGCGCGATGTCGAGGATCGGCTGGTCGGGGTCGGTGAGCACGGCGTCCAGGAGCGTCTTCAGGTGGGCGCCCATGCGGTCGATGGTCGTGTCGTCGAACAGCTCGGTGTTGTACTCGAAGTAGCCGCTGAGCTCGTCGCCCTGCTCGAAGACCTGCAGTTCGAGGTCGAAGCGGGCGGTGGAGCTGGCCACGTCCATCAGTTCCAGGGTGAGTCCGCCGGTGCCGAACTCGGGCACGGGGATGTTCTGGTAGACGAACGAGACCTGGAAGATCGGCGATCGGGACAGGTCGCGTTCGGGGCGCAGTTCCTCCACGAGCCGTTCGAAGGGCACTTCCTGGTGGGCGAAGGCGCCGAGCGCGGTGGTGCGCACCCGGCCGAGCAGTTCGGTGAAGGTGGGGTTGCCGGACGCGTCGTGGCGCAGGGCGAGGGTGTTGACGAAGTAGCCGATGAGCTGCTCGACCTGGGACTGGCCCCGGTTGGCGACGGGCACGCCGACGACGATGTCCTCCTGCCGGCTGTAGCGGTGCAGCAGCGCGACGTAGGCGGCGAGCAGGGTCATGAAGGGGGTGGTTCCGGTGCGCCGGCTCAGCTCGCGGACCTGGTTCATCACGGAGGCGGGCAGCCGGAACGGCCGGGAGGCGCCCGTCGAGCCGAGCACCGCGGGCCGGGGCCGGTCGGTGGGGAGTTCGAGGATGGGTGCGGCCTTGTCGAGCGTGGTGCGCCAGTAGTCCAGTTCGGCGGCGAAGCCCGGTCCGGACAGTTCCTTGCGCTGCCAGGCCGCGTAGTCGGCGTACTGGACGGAGAGCGGGGGCAGTTCGGCGGCGGTGCCGGTGAGGTGGCTCGCGTACAGGGTGACGAGTTCGCCGAAGAGCACGGAGGTGGACCACAGGTCGGCGACGATGTGGTGCATGGTCAGCAGCAGGACGTGCTCCTGCGGTGCCAGGCGCAGGAACGTCATGCGGACGAGGGGTCCGGTGCCCAGGTCGAAGGGGCGGGCGAACTCCCGGCGGGCCAGTTCCCTGATGCCGTCCTCGCCCTGGGGTCCGTGCAGGTGGGGGCACTCCCGGACGGTCAGCTCCACCTCGCCGCTGTCGTGGACGACCTGGACGGGCTCGCCGTCCGTCTCCTCGAAGGTGGTGCGCAGGGACTCGTGGCGGCGCACGATCTCGGCGAGGCTGCGGCGCCAGACGTCCACGTCGAGGGGGCCGTGCACGCGTACGGCCGCCGGGATGTTGTAGGCAGCGCCGCCCGGGTTGAGCTGGTCCAGGAACCACATGCGCTGCTGGGGGAACGACGCGGCGAAGCGGCGCTCGCGTGCCGGTGGCTGCTGGCTGCTCCCGCGCCGCAACCGCTCTGCCAGCAGCGCGCGCTTCTGCTCGGGCGTGAGGCTGGTCAGGTCGATGTCGGTCATGCGCCAGTCACTCCTGATCGTTGGTCTGGGCGGCGGCGAGTGCCTGCACCGTGGGGGCGCCCTCGCCGGGTGGTTCGCCCGCGGGGCCTGTCGGCGTGCGGGGTCGCGGCGAGGGGTCAAGTGCCGTGGAGGGAGGGCCCGTTGAGGAAGTGGGCCTGGAACAACCTTCCGCCCGCAGCTTGGCCGTTCGGTCGCGGAAGAGGCAACTGGACGCCTGAAACGCCCGGCCTTTCGGGGTGAACGCGGGCCGGTCGGGGTGTACGCGGGCGGGTCGGGGGCGGGCCGGTCGGGACGTACGCGGGCGGGTCGGGCGGGGTGTACGCGGGCCGGTCGGGTGCCTCTCCCCCGCCGCCTGTGTCTGTTGCCCGTCGGCTGCCGCAGACAGCGCACGGCGCAGGCACGCGGAATGCGTGCCTGCGCCGTGTCGTGGTCCCGCGGGTCGGATCAGGCGCGACCCCGAGCCCGGCGGACGGGCCGCACGATCATCAGGACCGCTCCGGCGAGGAGGAGTACGCCGACGACGAGCCCCGCGATGCCCGTCCAGGTCAGCGCGCCGATCTTCGCTGCCACGGTCACCTGGCCGGACACCCCGCGCGAGCCGTCGGCCTTCATGGCGACCAGACCGACCTCACCGGGCTGCACGGGCCAGTTCAGGGTCTGCGCGCCCTGCCCGCCCGCCTTGGCGATCCACACGTTCTGGGCCTGCCCCGGCGTCGTCTTGGGCGCAGCGCCCTGGTGGTTGCTCTGCTTGTCGCCCTTGTCGCCGGAGTCGTGGATGGTCACGTGCTCGACGCCGTTGAGGTACTGGCCCAGTTGCTTGGCGCCGGCGATCCCGACGAAGACCTGGTCGGACTTCTTGTCCGGCTCGAAGGTGACCTTGAGGTCGTCGTAGAGGCCGCCGAGCTGCTGGTCGGCGTGCCAGGTGTCGGCGGTCATCGCGTAGGTGTCGGTGCGGTGCTGGTACCGGCTGGTGCCCAGGTCGATGTACCCGTCGTTCTGCGACGCGTAGTAGAGGGCCGTGCCGCCGACCCCGACGAGCGTCAGCGCGAGGAGGGCCAGTACCGCACCGGCGACGACGGACGTGACGCGGCCTTTGGTCCAGCCTGAGGATGTGGTGCGCATGTTCGCCCTTTCTTGTTTTCTGGAGGGGACGTTCGGTATGAGGCGACACGAAGGCACCCCGTTCAGTCCACTTTCCTCACCGTAGAAGGCAAAGAATGCGCCGACATCAGGGGCGGCCCCCCAGGCGCGATCAGGGAAATCCCTGACGAACGAATGAACCAAGGGGGTGTTCAACTGGCCGGATCGGACAGTTGAACACCCTTGCCCGAACGGCGACTTGCGTACTCGCGCGCTCTGTTCGACTGACCGGATCAGCCAGTTGAACGGTCAATTGGTGCGCGCCGATAACCACTGGACTCGGCGACACGGCCGGTGTCAGCATTCATTCCGCGCCTGCCCCAATGCCGTGGCTGGGCCCCAGGGAATCCCCTCTTCCGCATTCCCTTTCGCTTTCCTTTTCATCCTCCCTTTTTGCATTCCCTTCCGCGCACGATGTGTATTCGTCGTGCTCTGCGTTTCTCAGCCCAGCCGGAAAGAGGTCCTCAGACCATGCAGAAGATCCTCGACGCGATCCTTTCGGGCTCACCCGAAGAGGTGGGGCGGCTTCCCGTGCCCGAGTTCTACCGGGGGGTGGCCCTGCACGCCGACGAGACGGCGATGTTCGACGGCATGGAGAGCCGGGACAAGGACCCGCGCCGCTCGCTGCACCTGGACGAGGTCGCCACCCCCCAACCCGCAGCGGGGGAGGTGCTGGTGGCGGTGATGGCGAGCGGCATCAACCACAACACGGTGTGGTCGTCGATCTTCGAGCCGATCTCGACCTTCAGCTTCCTGTCCCGCTACGGCAAGACCTCCCCGCAGGCCTCCCGGCACGACCTCCCCTACCACGTGCTGGGTTCGGACCTGGCCGGTGTGGTGCTGCGCTGCGGCGAGGGGGTGAGCGGCTGGCAACCGGGCGACGAAGTCGTCGCGCACTGCCTGTCGGTGGAGCTGGACCACCCCGACGGGCACGCGGACACCATGCTCGACCCGGAGCAGCGGATCTGGGGCTTCGAGACGAACTTCGGCGGGCTCGCCGAACTCGCCCTGGTCAAGGCCAACCAGCTGATGCCCCGGCCGCGCCACCTGAGCTGGGAGGAGTCGGCGGCGTCCGGCCTGGTCAACTCCACCGCGTACCGGCAACTGGTCTCGCCGGGCGGGGCCCGGATGAAGCAGGGCGACACCGTGCTGATCTGGGGCGCTTCCGGCGGTCTGGGGTCGTACGCGACCCAGTTGGCGCTGCACGGCGGGGCGATCCCGGTGTGCGTGGTCTCCAGTGCGCAGAAGGCGGAGGTGTGCCGGCGCATGGGGGCCGAACTGGTGATCGACCGCAGTGCCGAGGGCTACCGGTTCTGGAAGGACGAGACCACGCAGGACCCGCGCGAGTGGCGGCGGTTCGGTGCCAGGATCCGCGAGCTGACGGGTGGCGACGACCCCGACATCGTCTTCGAGCACCCGGGCCGGGAGACGTTCGGCGCGAGCGTGTACGTGACCCGGCGCGGCGGCACGATCGTGACGTGTGCGTCCACCTCGGGGTACGAGCACACCTTCGACAACCGCTATCTGTGGATGCACCTCAAGCGCATCGTGGGCACCCACTTCGCGAACTACCGGGAGGCCTGGGAGGCCAACCGCCTGATCGCCAAGGGCCGCATCCACCCCACGCTGTCCGAGGTGGTGCCGCTGCACGAGACCGCGCAGGCCGTGCACGACGTGCACCACAACCGGCACCAGGGCAAGGTCGGGGTGCTCTGCCTGGCCCCCGAGGAGGGGCTCGGGGTGCACGACACGCAGTTGCGTGCCCGCCACGAGTCGGCCATCAACCGATTTCGTACGACGACGGGCACGATCCCCGACGGCCGGAAGTCCTGACATCCGAGATTTCTGACGCTTTGGTTCAACTGGTCTTTCCGGAGCGCTCTCTGACGGGCAATCACTTCTGCCCCTGAGGAACTCCGAGCGGAAAACGCCATGTCACGCACCCCGCAGTTTCGCAGCTTGAGAGGGAAAGGACGGTCGGATGCCGGGCCGGGACGCACGATCACTTGTCGACCATTTCCGTACGGTCTTGGACGAGCACGCGCAGGAGCAGATCTTCCGATTCCTGGTGGACGGAGAAGGAGACCCCCAGACCCTCGGGAACGCCGAACTCGACCTGCGGGCCCGCGCCATCGCCGCGACGCTGCAGGAACGCTTCCCCGCCGGGGAACGCGCCCTGATCATGTGCCCGGCCGGGCTGGATTACGTCGTCTCGTTCTTCGCCTGCCTGTACGCCGACATCGTCGCCGTGCCCGTCTACCCGCCGGACCCGGCGTTCCCGATGCGCACGCTGCCGCGCCTGGTGGCCGTGGTGGAGGACGCCAAGCCCTCGGTGGTGCTCGCGCCAGCCGAGACGATCGCCCTCGTCGACCGCTTCGCCGAACACGCCCCGGTGCTGCGGGAGATCGCCTGGGTCCCGGTCGACTCCGTCGACCCCGGCGCCGCGGACTCCTGGCGGGAGCCCGGCACCCACCGGGACGACCTCGCGTTCCTGCAGTACACCTCCGGCTCGACCAGCAGCCCCAAGGGCGTGATGGTCACGCACGGCAACCTGATCCACAACATCTCGGAGATGAACCGGCAGTTCTTCGGGCACTCCCGCGACCAGCACATGGTCAGCTGGCTGCCGCCGTTCCACGACCTGGGCCTGATCATGGGCCTGCTGACCCCCGCGTACGGCGGGTATCCGGTGACCTTCATGTCGCCGTACTCCTTCCTCAAGCGCCCGCTGCGCTGGCTGCGCGCCATCTCCGACGCCGGGGCGACCGCGAGCCCCGCACCGAACTTCGCCTACGACCTCGCGGTCGCCAAGGTCACCGAGCAGGACCGCCGGACCCTGGACCTGAGCACCTGGCGGGTCGCCCTCAACGGTGCGGAGCCGGTGCGCAGGTCCACCCTGGACGCCTTCACCGCCGCGTTCGCCGAATGCGGCTTCCGGGCCACCACCCACGCACCGTCCTACGGCCTGGCCGAGGCCACCCTCGTGGTCTCCACCGGAGAGCCGGACGCCGAGCCCGTCCACCGCGACCTGGCGGCCGGACCGCTCCAGCACGGTGTGGCCACGGACGCCGGACCCGGCGAGAGGGCGCGCAACCTGCCCGGCTGCGGTGTCTCGCTGCACGATCAGACGGTCGTGATCGTGGACCCGCAGACGCACCTCGTACGGCCCGAGGGCGAGGTCGGGGAGATCTGGGTGGCGGGACCGAGCGTCGCGCACGGCTACTGGCGTCGCCCCGAGGCCACCCAGGAGACCTTCGGAGCGCACCTGGCCACCGGCGAAGGACCGTTCCTGCGCACCGGTGACCTCGGCTTCGCCGACGGCGCGGAGCTCTATGTCACCGGGCGCATCAAGGACGTCGTCATCGTCGCCGGACGCAACCACTACCCCCAGGACATCGAGCGCACCGTCGAGAGCGTGGATGCGGGGCTGCGGCAGGGCTGCGGCATCGCCGGGTCCCGTGAGATCGACGGCGAGGAACGCCTGATCGTCGTCCAGGAGTACCGCGGCAGCCGCACCCCCGAGGCCCGCGAGAAGGTCATCGACGCCATCCGCGCCGAGGTCGTGCGCGAGCACGGGCTGCAGCCGTACGTCGTCGCCCTGGCCCGCACCGGTACGGTCCCCAAGACCTCCAGCGGCAAGCTCCAGCGCGCGGCCTGCATGGACGCCGTCCTGGACGGCACGTTCGAGCCGCTCGCGCTGTGGTGCGCGAACGAGGCCGGTGCGCCGGGCCCGGCAGCGGCCGAGCAGACCCACGGCACCACAGGGTCCGTGCCGCGTCCGGCACCTGGCGTCGGCGACGTCGAGCGGTGGCTGCGCGAGGCGCTGGCCACCGCGACCGGACGGCCGGTGGCGAGCATCGATCCGGAGCTGCCGTTCGCCGGGTACGGGCTGCGTTCCGTCGAACTGGTCGCTCTGGTGGGCGAGTTGGAGGAGTACCTGGCGACGAAACTGGAGCCCGGCATCGTCTGGGAGCACCCCACGGCCGCCAAACTGGCCCGGCACCTGGCGGGCGCACCGGCCGCCCCCGTTGTTGAGCTCACGGCAGTCGACGAGCCCGCCACCACCCTCGCCGGACCCGCACCCGCCCCTTCCCCCTCCCCCACTGCGACCGCCGCGCCGTCCTCGGGCGCCGACGAACCGATCGCCGTCATCGGCATCGGCTGCCGCTTCCCCGGCGGCGTCGACGGACCCGACAGCTTCTGGCAGTTGCTGACCGAGGGCCGCGACGCGGTGACCGAGGTGCCCGCCGACCGGTGGAGCACCGAGGAGTTCCACGACGAGGACCCCGGTGTTCCCGGCCGCACGGTCAGCCGCTGGGGCGGGTTCGTGGACAACGCCGACCGCTTCGACGCCGCCTTCTTCGGCATCTCGCAGCAGGAAGCGGCCCGGATGGACCCGCAGCAAAGGCTGCTGGCCGAGGTGTCCTTCGAGGCGCTGGAGCACGCGGGCGTCCCCACCGGCTCGCTGTCCGGGTCGCAGACCGGGGTGTTCGTCGGCATCTCCAGCTTCGACTACGGCACCGCCCAGCTGAGCGACCTCGACGCCATCGACGCGTACACCGGCAGCGGCAGCGCGCTGAGCATCGCCGCGAACCGGCTGTCGTACCTGCTGGACCTGCACGGTCCGAGCATGGCCGTCGACTCCGCCTGCTCCTCCTCGCTGGTGGCGGTGCTCCAGGCGTGCCAGAGCCTGGCGCGCGGCGACTGCGACCTCGCGCTGGCCGGTGGGGTCAACCTGGTGCTCTCCCCCGCGTTCGCCATCAACTTCAGCAAGGCCGGGGTGATGTCCGCCGACGGCCGCTGCAAGCCGTTCGACGCCGGCGCCAACGGTTACGTACGGTCCGAGGGCGCCGGCGTGGTGATCCTCAAGCCGCTCAGCCGGGCGCTGGCCGACGGTGATCCCGTGCACGCGGTCATCCGGGGCGGCGCCGTCAACCAGGACGGTGCGAGCAACGGTCTGCTGGCCCCCAACCCGAAGGCCCAGGAGGCCGTGCTGCGGTCGGCGCACGCCCAGGCCGGGGTGCGGGCCGCCGACATCGGGTACGTCGAGGCGCACGGCACCGGCACGGTGCTGGGCGATCCCATCGAGGCCAAGGCGCTGGGCGCCGTGCTCGCCGAGGGGCGCGACGCGAGCGATCCGTGCGTGATCGGCTCGGTGAAGTCCAACATCGGTCACATGGAGGCCGCGGCGGGCATCGGCGGCCTCATCAAGGCCGCGCTGATGGTCCGCCACCGCACGGTGGTGCCGACGCTGCACTACCGCGAGCCCAACCCCCACATCCCCTTCGACGAGCTGCCCCTGCGGGTCGCCGACAGCCTGCGACCCTGGCCCACCGGCGGTGTGGCGCTCGCGGGCGTCAGCTCCTTCGGGTTCGGCGGCACCAACGCCCACCTCGTGGTGGAGGAACCGCCGCGGGCCGCGGGACCGGAGAAGGGCGCCGCCGAGGGCGACGTGCTGCTGACCGTTTCCGCCCGCGACGAGCAGGCCCTGCGGGACCTCGCCGCCCGTTACGAGGACACGCTCATCGACGACGCCCCGGTGCGGGCGCTCGCCCGGGCGGCCGCCGTCCGCCGCACCCACCACGAACACCGGCTGGCCTGCACCGGCTCCTCCGCCGCCGAACTGCGCAGCGCGCTGGCCGCGTTCGGGCGCGGTGCGGAGGCGCCCGGTCTCAGCACCGGGGTGCGCCGTGCCGGACTGCGCTCGAAGCCGGTGTTCGTCTTCGCCGGGCAGGGGCCGCGCTGGTGGCCGCTGGCCGCCGATCTGCTGGCCGGTGGCCTCGGCGGCGAGCAGGCGGCGTTCCGTACCGACCTCGGCGGCGAGCAGGCGTCTCGTCCTGGCCTCGGTCCTGGCCTCGGCGGAGAGCAGGCGTTCCGTGCCGTCCTGGAGCGGGCCGACGCGCTGCTGCGCCGGCACACCGACTGGTCGCTGCTCGACCAGCTGGCGGCCGACCCCGCCGAGTCCCGGCTGCTCGACACCGCTGTCGGCCAGCCCGCCCTCACCGCCGTCCAGATCGCGCTGGCCGCGCTGTGGCGGTCCTGGGGCATCGAGCCCGCCGCCGTCGTCGGGCACAGCGTCGGCGAGATAGCCGCCGCCCAGGTGGCCGGTGCCCTCTCCCTGGAGGACGCCCTGCTGATCGCCCTGCACCGGGGCACCGTCCTGCACACGGCCACCGGCAAGGGCCGCATGGCGGTCGCGGGTGTCCCACTGGAGACGGCCCGTGCCCTGCTGGCCGAGCGCACGCCGGGGCAGGTGTGGATCGCCGCGTCCAACAGCCCGAACTCCACCGTCTTCTCCGGTGACGAGGCCGCCGTGGAGGCCTTCGCGAAGGCGCTCGTGGACGACGGCCTGTACTGCAAGGTCCTGGAATCGGTCGAGTTCGCCTCGCACTGCCCGTTGATGGAGCCCGTCGCCGCCGCGCTGGAAACGGGCCTGGCCGCCCTGCGTCCCGCCGCGACCACCCTCCCGATGATCTCCACCGGTACCGGGGAGATCGTCCCGGGGCAGCGGCTGGACGCCTCGTACTGGGCGGCCAACCTCACCCGTCCCGTGCTGTTCGACACGGCCGTCGGCGCCCTGCTGGAGGCCGGGCACACGATGTTCGTCGAGGTGTCGCCCCACCCGATGCTCACCGACGCCGTCACCGAGCGTCTGGCGTCCTACGACGACGGCCGCGTCGCCGTCTCCTCGCTCCGCCGCGACCAGCCCGGCCGTGCCACCGTGCTCGGCGAGCTCGGCCGCCTCTACACCGCGGGCCACCCGGTCGACTTCACCCGGGTGCACGGCCAGGCGGGCCCCATGGTCGCCCTGCCCACCTATCCCTGGCAGCGCACCCGTGCCTGGTACGAGCAGCGTCCGGCGGGACGGGCCGTGCACCGCGGGCATCCGGTCCTGCGGGAGCGCACCGTGTCGGCGCTGGCGCCGCACGCCGTTCACTGGTCGGCGCCCGTGGACCTCGCCGCGTTCCCGTACCTGACGGATCACCAGGTGGGGGGCAGCCCGGTGCTGCCCGCCGCGCTGGTGCTGGACGCCGCGCTCGCGGCGGCCCGTACCCATCTGGGTGCGGACGCCGTCCTGGACGACGTCGAGTTCACCCGGCTCACCGTGGTGCCCGAGCAGTCCGACGGGGCCACCGTGCAGCTCGCCCTGCTTCCCGGCACCGCCGACACCGCGTCGGTGCGTCTGTTCACCCGCTCCGGTGCGGACGAGGAGTGGACGCAGGTGGCGCGGGCGGGGCTCCGCCGGGACGCTTCCGGCTCGGTGGGAGAACCGCTGACAGCGGTACGGGCGCGCTGCACCACCTTGTCCCCGCCCGCGGAGCACTACGCGGCCCTGCGTCGTGCCGGGCTCGGGTACGGGAGCGCGTTCCAGGGCATCGAGGAGTTGTGGCAGGGCCGGTCCGAGGCCGTCGCCCGGCTGCACGAGCGTGCCGCCCTGACCTCCGACCGGGGGGCCCATCTCGTCCACCCGGCCGTGCTCGACAGCGCGTTGCAGGTTCTCGGTGCTGCCCTCGACGCCCAGGAGACCCCGCTCGACGCCACGTACGTACCGGTCGCCGTCGGCAGGTTCACCCTGTTCGCCGAGCGTGCGGAACCGCGCTGGGCGCACGCCACCGTCATCGCGGCCGACCCCGGCGCGCCGACGGTCGCCGGTGCGCGTGTCGTCCTGTACGACGCCGGGGGCACGGCCGTCGGTGAGGTGGGCGACATCACGCTGCGGCGTCTGGAGCGGGCCGGTGCCGCCGACCCGGTGGGCGAGGCGCTGCTGGACGTCACCTGGCGTCCGGCACCTGCCGACGACGTCACGACGCCCCGGCCGCCCGGCACCTGGCTGCTGTTCGCCGACTCCGGCCGCACCGCCGCCGCCCTGGCGGACGGCCTGCGGGCGCGCGGTGCCCGCTGCCTGACCGTCACCGCCGGGCCCGCCCTGCGCACGGTGGGCACGGACCGGTACGAACTCGATCCCGGGCGCCGGGAGGACGTGGCCGCGCTGCTGGCCGACCTGGCCGCCGCGGGCATCCGCGCGGACGGGATCGTGCTGGCCGGGGCTCTCGACGCGGCCCTGCCCGAGGACGCCGACGAGGAGCGGGCGGTGGCCGCGTACGACCGGGTCTGCCTGCCCGCACTCCATCTGATGCAGGAACTGGCCGGTGCGGGACTGGACCCGGCACCCCGGCTGGTACTGCTCACCCGCGGCGCCCAGCCGGTGGCGAAGGGCGATCAACTCGCCGTCGCCCAGGCCCCGTTGTGGGGTCTGGCGCGGGTGATCGGCCTGGAGCACACCGAGTTGCGCAGCACGGTCGTCGATCTGGACCCGGCCGGGGGCGCGGACGAGGGCGGGCTGCTGCTCGCCGAGGTGCTGCGCCCGGGCGACGACGGGCAGGTCGCGCTGCGCGGGGACGTACGGCTGACGCCCGCGCTCCAGCCGTGGACGCAGGTCCCTCGCTCCGGTGAGGACGGCGGGCCCGCCTGGGCCTTCGACGCCGCCCGTGATGGCAACCACCAGTTGGTGGCGGCCCGTCCCGGCAGCCTGGCCAGCCTTCGTTCGACGTGGGGGCGCCGCACTCCGCCGGGCCCCGGAGAGGTCGAGATCGAGGTCAGTGCGGCGGGGGTGAACTTCAGTGACGTCCTCAAGGCCCTCGACTCCTACCCGGGTGCCGACGGCGTCGTACCGTTGGGCGCCGAGTGCGCCGGGCGGATCACCGCCGTGGGCGACGGCGTCGGCGAGCACCTGGTCGGCGACCGGGTGATCGCCGCGGCGCCCGGCAGCATGACCGCCTTCCTCACCCTCGACGCCCGGCTGGTGGCGCCCGCTCCCCCCTCGCTCGACGACCAGCAGGCCGCCGCCGTGCCGATCGCGTTCCTGACGGCGCTGCACGGCCTGGAGCACCTGGCCCGCCTCGGTGAGGGCGAGAGCGTACTGATCCACTCGGCGACCGGCGGTGTCGGCCTCGCGGCCCTCCAGATCGCCCGCCGCCGCGGCGCCCGGGTGTTCGCCACCGCGGGCAGCCCCGCCAAGCGGGACCTGTTGCGCGGCCTGGGCGTCGAGCACGTCTGGGACTCCCGCACCCTCGACTTCGCCGACGGCGTCCGGGAGTTGACCGGCGGTCGCGGGGTCGACGTGGTGCTCAACTCCGCCTCCGGCGAGACGCTGGTGCGCTCCCTCGAACTGGTGGCGCCCGGCGGGCGGTTCGTGGAGATCGGCAAGCGCGACATCTACGACAACAGTCACATCGGCCTGGAATTCTTCAAAGGCAACCGTGCCTTCCTGGCCGTGGACCTGGAGCAGACGATCCGCGAGGAGCCCGCCCGGGTCGCCCGGCTGTTCGTGGAGGTCCTCGACGGGTTCGACCGGGGCGAGTTCAGCGCGCTGCCGGTCACCGCCCATCCCCTCGCCGATGCCGCCACCGCCTTCACCGCGATGGCCAAGGCCCGGCACACCGGCAAGATCGTGCTGGTGCCGGCGCCCGACGAGAGGGTCACCACGGCGCCCGGCGCCGCCCCGGTGCGCCCCTTCGGGACGTACCTGATCACCGGTGGTCTCGGCGCGCTCGGTCTGGAGACGGCCCGCTACCTCGTCGCGCAGGGCGCCCGCCAGTTGGTGCTGGTCGGCCGCAGTGCTCCCACGCCGGACGCCGAGCGGGCCCTGGACGCGCTGCGGGAACACGCCGGGGTGACCGTGGTCGCCGCCGACCTGTCCCAACGGGCGTCCGTGACCGGCCTGTTGGAGCGGATCGACGCCACTTTGCCGCCGCTGGCCGGTGTCGTGCACGCCGCGGGTGTGCTGGACGACGGCCTGCTGACCGGCCTGGACCGGGACCGGTTCCACGCCGTGGCGGGCCCCAAGTCCGCTGCGGCCTGGCATCTGCACCAGGCCACCGCACGGCGCGAGCTGGACTTCTTCGTCCTGTACTCGTCGGCCGCCGCCGTCCTCGGCTCGGCCAGCCAGGGCAACTACGCCTCGGCCAGCGCCTTCCTCGACACCCTGGCGCACCACCGGCGCTCCCGCGGTCTGCCGGCCCTGAGCGTCGACTGGGGCCCGTGGGCGGAGATCGGCCTCGCCGCCCGCCCGGAGCGCGGCGGTGCGCTGGCCGCCCGCGGCATCGAGAGCATCAGCCCGCAGGACGGCATCGCCGCCCTCGACCGGATCATCGGCAGCGGTGCCGCCCAGGTGTGCGTGCTGCCGGTGGACCGCGAGCGGCTCGCCGCCCACCACGGCGGCGGCCTGCTGCGCACCCTGGTCGAGGAGACCGACGCGGGCCCCGGCACCGCCGGGCCCCGGGACGAGATCCGCCGCCGGATGCTGGCGGTCGAGCCGGGCCGTCGGCGTACGGGCGTACTGAGCGAGCACTGCCGCACCGTCGCTGCCCGGCTGCTCGGCTCGGACACCGCCCGGATCGACACGGGCGCTCCGCTGACGAGCATGGGCTTCGACTCGCTGCTCTCCCTGGAGCTGCGCAAGGCCCTGGAGTCCTCGCTGGGCATCGAGCTGGCCTCCACGGTCACCTGGCGGTTCCCGACCCTCGACGCGCTGGTGCCCCATCTGGCGGAGCGGATGGACGTCGCGCTGGAGTCCGGCGACGGCGGGGGCGCACCTCCCGAGGACGTCCCGGACGTGCCGGTGCCGACCGGCTTCGCCGCCGCCGACGTCGGCGCCGCGGACGGCCCGGTGGATCTCGACGCGATGTCCGCGGACGAACTCGCCGCACTTCTGACGGCCAAGACCACACAGATCGAGGAAGGGGCTCAGCGATGACGTCGCCGGGTGACAACCAGAGCGCGACCGAGGCGCTCAAGCGTGCCTATCTGACGCTGGAGCGCCTGCAGCAGAAGGTCGCGGAGCACGAGCGGTCCCGCAACGAGCCGATCGCCGTCGTGGGGACCGGCTGCCGGTTCCCCGGCGGGGTCACGGACACGGACTCCTACTGGCGGATGCTGTCCGAGGGCACGGACGCCGTGGGCGAGATACCCGCCGGCCGGTGGGACCACGAGGCGTTCTACGACGAGGAGTCGGGCAGGCCCGGGAAGATCTACACCCGCGCCGGTGCCTTCCTGGACGACCTGGAGAACTTTGACCACGACTTCTTCGGGATCTCCCAGCGCGAGGCCGTCGCGATGGACCCGGCCCAGCGGCTCAGTCTCCAGGTGACCTGGGAGGCCCTGGAGAACGCGGGGATCGCCCCGTCGGCCCTGGCCGGAAGCCGCACCGGCGTGTGGATGGGGACGGCGTCCTGGGACTGGATCACCGCCCAGCTGCGCCACCCCGAGGAGGTCGGCGCGTACACCAGTTCCGGTGCCGCGGCCTCCTTCATCCCGGCACGCATCGCCTATCTGCTGGATCTGCGCGGCCCCAACATCGCCGTCGACACCGCCTGCTCCTCATCGCTGGTGGCCGTCCACCAGGCGTGCCAGAGCCTGCGGCTGGGCGAGTGCGACATGGCGCTGGCCGGTGGGGTGAACGTGGTGCTCTCGCCGCTGTTGATGATCTCCCAGTCGCAGTTCGGGTCGGTGTCCCGGCAGGGCCGCGCCATGACGTTCAGCGACGACGCCGACGGGTACGTCCGGGGTGAGGGCGGCGGGGTCGTCGTCCTCAAGCGGCTGTCGGACGCGCAGCGCGACGGGGACCGGATCCTGGCCGTGGTGCGCGGCGGCGCGGTGAACCAGGACGGGCGCAGCGCCGGGATCACCGCGCCCAACGGCGCCGCGCAGCGCGACGTGTTCCGGCGCGCGCTGGCCGCCGCCGGGGTGAGTGCCGGTCAGGTGGGGTACGTCGAGACGCACGGCACCGGCACCCGGCTCGGTGATCCCATCGAGGCCGAGGCGTTGGCCGACGTGTACGGGCGCGAGAGCGGCACGCCGCTGTACCTGGGTGCCGTGAAGACGAACATGGGGCATCTGGAGGCGGCCGCCGGTATCGCCGGGCTCATCAAGGCCGCGCTGTGCCTGGAGCACGGTGAGATCCCGCCGAACCTGCACTTCTCCCGGCTGAACTCCAACATCTCCTTCGCCGGTACCACGTTCGAGGTGCCCACGAAGCTGACCGCGTGGCCGCAGCCCGAGGGCCCGCGGACGGCCGGGGTGAGCAGTTTCGGGCTCAGCGGCACCAACGCCCACCTGATCCTGGAGCAGGCCCCGGCCGTGGTGCCGCCCGCCGGGGACACCCGCAGGCCCGCGTCCGTGCTGCCGCTGTCGGCGCGCAGCGAGAGCGCGCTGGCCGTGCTCGCCGGGCGCTACGCCGAACAACTGGCCACCGGTGGAGCGGAGTTGGCGGACGTGGCGCACGCGGCGGGCACCGGGCGCTCGCACTTCCGGCACCGGCTCGCTGTCGTCGGGTCCATCCGGGCGGAGGTCGCCGACCGGCTGGCCGCGTTCGCGCGCGGCGAGGACGCCGGGGGGTTGGTGCAGGGCGAGGCCGGTACCGGTGAGGTGGTGTTCCTCTTCACCGGGCAGGGCGCCCAGCGTCCGGGCATGGCGCGCGGTCTGTACGAGACGCAGCCCACGTTCCGGCGTGCGGTGGACGAGTGCGCGGAGATTCTGCGGCCGCTGCTGGAGCGGCCGTTGCTGGAGGTTCTCTTCCCCGAGGACGCCGAGGACCGGCAGATCCAGCACACCGCCTACGCGCAGCCCGCCACGTTCGTCGTCGAGTACGCCCTGGCCGAGCTGTGGCGTTCGTGGGGCATCACCCCGGCGGCGGTGCTCGGCCACAGCTTCGGCGAGTGCGTCGCGGCGACGGTGGCGGGCGCGATGTCGCTGGCCGACGGGCTGACCTTCGCGGTCGAACGCGCCCGGATCATCGAGGAGTTCTCCCTGCCGGGCAGCATGGCCGCGGTGTTCGCCTCCGAGGAGGACGTCCTGCGGGAGCTGGCCGCGCACCCGGGCCGGGTCGGCATCGCCGCGGTCAACGGTCCGGCCAACGTCGCGATCTCCGGGGAGCGTGAGCTCGTCGAGGCGGTGTGTGCCGCGTTCCTGGCCCGCGGGGTCAAGGCCAAGCCGTTGCACATCGCATCGGCCGGGCACTCCGCGATGATGGACCCGGTCCTGGAGCCGCTGCGCCACGCGGCGCAGAAGATCGACTTCCGGGCTCCGCGCATTCCGCTGGTGTCCAACGTGACGGGTGAGCTGTGGCCGTGGGACCGGGCGCCGGACCCCGACTACTGGTGCCGTCATGTGCGGGGCACCGTCCGCTTCACCGACGGTCTCGCCACGCTGCGCGCCCTGGGCCATCACACGTTCGTCGAGGTCGGCCCGGCCCCCACCCTGCTCGGCGTGATCAGTGACGCGCTGCCGCCCGGCCACGAGGACCTGCTGCTGCCGAGCCTGCGCCCGGGGCACGACGACTGGGCGGTGCTGCTGCCCACGGTGGCCGAGTTGTACGCGGCGGGAGCCCCGGTCGACTGGGCGGGCTTCGACCGGGACTACGCCCGGGCCCGGGTGCCGGTGCCCACCTATCCCTTCGACCCGGTCCGCTGCTGGCAGCCGGCCCGGGCGTGGGACGGTGCGGCGGCACCCGCCGACGACACCGGCGCCGACGGGCGGGCCGCGTCGCGCACCGCGGGTGAAGACCGCTCTGCGCGCGGGT
Source organism: Streptomyces sp. NPDC087440 (assembly GCF_044744005.1). NCBI lineage: Bacteria > Bacillati > Actinomycetota > Actinomycetes > Kitasatosporales > Streptomycetaceae > Streptomyces > Streptomyces sp. NPDC087440. Next base: position 53,821 of record NZ_JBIUXN010000017.1, read on the forward strand.
CGCGGACCGTGCGCCGCTCCTCGCGGGGGCGGCGGCGCGCCAGCCGCATCCCGACGGCGGCCGAGCTGCTGGCGCTGGACGCGTCGGCGCGCCTGGCGGCGCTGTGCGAGGGGTTCGTGCTCAGCGTCAAGGACGTCCTGGGCTCCTCCGCCACGGCGGTCGGCGTCGACGACCCGCTGACCGGCTTCGGACTGGACTCGCTGATGGCGGTCGAGCTGCGCAACGAGATCCAGAGCCGCCTCGGCCTGACCCTGCAGATCACCGACTTCCTGGGCGACGCGACCATCGCCGGCGTCGCCAGGAACATCGTCGCCGAGCTCGCCGCGACCGGCGGCGGCTCTGCGGCGGACCCGGCGCTCGGCGGCACCGGGGCACCTGCTGCGATCCAGCGGGTGCCCCGCGCCGCCGATGCGGCCCGGGCGCTCCTCGACGAGCTGGCCGGTGCCCCGGCCGGGCGGGAGGCGTCATGACCGACGACCTCGCCGCCCGGCTCGCGGCCCTGTCCCCCGAGGACCGTGCCCGCTTCGACGCGCTGCTCGCCGAGCGCACCTCCCCGCAGACGGAGGACACCTTCCCGCTGGCGGTCCTGCAGCGCGGCACCTGGTTCCTGGAACAGTTGCGGCCGCGCAACCCCGGTTACATCGTGCCCGGTGCCGTCCGCGTCGAAGGCCCCCTGGACACCGGGCTGTTGCGCATGGCCGTGGCCGAGATCGTGCGCCGCCACGAGGCGCTGCGCACGACCTTCGAGTCCCGGGCGGGTACCCCGGTGCAGGTGGTGCGCCCGCACCTGGACCTCGACCTTCCCGAGACCGACCTGGGCGGGGACGCGTACACGGACGCCGACCGGCAGAAGTGGATCGACGCGGCGCTCGCCGAGCCGTTCGACATCGCCACCGGGCCGCTGGTGCGGCTGCGGCTGCTGCACACCGGCCCCGAGCGGTCCGTGCTCGTGGTCGCGATGCACCACCTGGTGTCCGACCGCTGGTCGATGGGCGTCTTCCTGTCCGAACTGTCCGAGCTGTACGAGGCGTTCGGTGCGGGCAGGCCGTCGCCGCTGGGTGAACTGGCCGTCCAGTACGGGGACTTCGCGGCCTGGCAGCACGAGCAGCTGGCCGCCGGTGGCTGGCAGGAGGGCCTGGCGTACTGGCGCGAGCACCTCGCGGGCGCGCCCGGTTCCCTGGATCTGCCCACCGACCGGCCCCGGCCGGCCGTCCAGGGCTTCCACGGCGGTTCCGTGCAGATGTCGCTGCCCGCGGAGCTGGTCGGCGGGCTGGCCGCGCTGGCCGGACGGCACGGCGCGACCCCGTACATGGCGCTGCTCGCGGTCTTCGACGTCCTGCTGCACCGGCAGTCGGGCCAGGACGACATCGTGGTCGGCGTGCCCACGGCGCTGCGCGGCCGCTCCGAGGTCGAGCCCCTCATCGGGTACTTCGTCAATACGCTGCCGATCCGGGCGGACCTGTCCGGCGAGCCCGGTTTCACCACGGTCCTCGCCCGGGTCCGGGACGCCTGCCTGGGTGCGTACGCGCACCAGGACGTCCCCTTCGAGCTGATCGTCGCCGATGTCACCACCGCCCGGGACCTGAGCCGCCCGCCGGTGTACCAGGTGAGCTTCAGCTACGGGCGCGAGCCGGTGCCCACGCTCGCGCTGGGCGGTGCCCGGCTGACCCGGCTGCCGGTCCGCAGCGAGGGCGCCCGGTTCGATCTGGAACTGCAGGCCTTCGACACCGACGGTGGTGTCACGGGGTGGTTCGAGTACGACCGCGACCTGTTCGACGAGGACACGGTGGTACGTCTCGCCGACCGCTTCCGGCGGCTGGTCGAGCAGGTCGTCGCCCGTCCGGACACGCCCGTCGGGTCGCTGGACGTGCTGGACGCGGCGGAGCGCCACCGGGTGGTGGAGGAGTGGAACGCCACCGAACGCCGGTGGCCCGACGGGCTGGTGCACGAGGTCGTCGAGGAGCAGGCGCGCCGCACTCCGCACGCCGAGGCCGTCCGCTGCGAGGGCGTCTCGCTGACGTACGCCGGGCTCAACGAGCGCGCCAATCGTCTGGCGCATCTGCTGCGCGACCGGGGTGTGGGCAGGGACGTGCTGGTCGGCATCGCCCTGGAGCGCTCCCTGGAGCTTCCGGTGGCCCTGCTGGCCGTCCTGAAGGCGGGCGGCGCCTATGTCCCCCTCGACACCTCGCTGCCGCCCCGGCGGCTGGCCGCGATCGTCGAGGACGCCCGGCCGCGCGTGGTCCTCACGCACGGCGCCCTCTCCGGCGAGCTGCCCGAACTGGGCTGCCCCGTCCTGCGGTGGGAGGAGCTGGGCGGGGAGCTGGCCGTACGGTCCGGGCGCGATCCGCAGGTGGCGGTGGACGGTGAGGATCTGGCGTACGTCATCTTCACCTCCGGGTCGACGGGCCGCCCCAAGGGGGTGATGAACGTCCACGCCGGGCTGCGCAACCGGCTGCTGTGGATGCAGGACGCGTACGGCCTGGACGCCGGCGACCGGGTGCTGCAGAAGACGCCGTTCTCCTTCGACGTGTCGGTGTGGGAGTTCTTCTGGCCGCTGATGACCGGGGCCGTGCTGGTCATGGCCCGGCCCGGCGGGCACCGCGACAGCGGGTATCTGGCCGACACGATCGCCGCCGAGGGCATCACGACGGTCCACTTCGTGCCGTCGATGCTCCAGTTGTTCCTGTCCGAGCCGCCGGAGCGGTCGGCCGGGCTGCGGCGGGTCCTGTGCAGCGGCGAGGAGCTCTCCCGGGACCTCCACGACCGGTTCCTGGCCGTGCACCGCGCCGAGTTGCACAATCTGTACGGTCCGACCGAGGCCGCCATCGACGTCACCTCCTGGCACTGCCGCCCGCAGGACGACACGCGCCCGGTGCCGATCGGCCGGCCCATCGCCAACACCCGGATGTACGTCCTGGACGGCCGTGACCGCCCGGTCCCGGCCGGTGTGCCCGGTGAGCTGTGCATCGGCGGACGGGGGCTGGCCCGGGGCTATCTGGGCCGCCCGGAGCTGACCGCCGAGCGGTTCACGGACGACCCGTTGGTGCCCGGGGCGCGGATCTACCGCACCGGTGACCTGGCCCGGCACCGCCCCGACGGGGCCCTGGAGTTCCTGGGGCGTCTCGACCACCAGGTCAAGCTGCGCGGCCAGCGCCTGGAACTGGGGGAGATCGAGGCCGTACTGGCCCGGCATCCCTCGGTCCGGGAGGCGGTCGTGACCGCCCACAGCTTCGGGCCCGGAGATGTGCGCCTGGTCGCGTACGTCACCGGGGCCGGGCCCGCGGCGCCGACCGCCCAGGAGCTCACCGGGCATCTGCGCGAGCAGTTGCCCGCGTACATGGTGCCGTCGTTCTTCACCGTCCTGGACGTCCTGCCGCTGACCCCCAGCGGCAAGACCGACCGCAAGGCGCTGCCCGCGCCGCAGCCCGGCCGTGACACGCCGGGCACCCGGTATGTGGCCCCGGAGGCCGGTCTGGCGCAGGAGCTGGCCGGGCTGTGGCGCGACCTGCTGGGGGTGGAGCGGGTCGGCATGCGCGACAACTTCTTCGACCTGGGCGGGCATTCGCTGCTGATGGCCGAGTTCCGCACCCGTCTGGCCGCCTCGCTCGGCCACGACATGAGCATGGTCGAGCTCTTCCAGCACCCCACGATCGAGTCCCTCACCGCCTTCCTCGGCGGCACCCCCAGCGAGCCCGCCGCCGCCACGCGCGGCGGCCGGGAGCGCGCACTCAACCGACGTCAGTCCCGTACGCGGCGGCAGCAGGCGGCCGAACGCCGGGCTTCCTCTCGCGGAGACAGGTGATCCACGTGTCACAGCACCACCACGACCCGGACCAGCAGACGGACCCGAACCAGGACCCGGGTGAAGATCAGGACCGTATCGCCGTCGTCGGCATGGCGGGCCGCTTCCCGGGCGCCGCCGACGTGGACGCCTTCTGGAGCGACCTCGCGCAGGGGCGGGAGGGCATCACCGTCCTGTCCGAGGAGGAGCTCGTCGCGGCCGGCATCGATCCGGGGACGGCGGCGCGCGACGGTTACGTCGGCGCCAAGGGCTCCCTGGACGGCGCGGACCTGTTCGACGAGCAGTTCTTCGGCTACAGCCCGCGCGAGGCCGAGCTGCTCGACCCCCAGCACCGGGTCTTCCTCGAATGCGCCTGGCACGCCCTGGAGTCGGCCGGGATCGACCCGGCCCGGTTCGAGGGCCGGATCGGGGTCTTCGCGGGCGCGGGCCCGAACACGTACCTGCTGTTCAACCTCATGAACAACCAGCAGGTGCTGGACGCGTCCGGCATGTACCAGGTGATGCTGGCCTCGGACAAGGACTTCCTGGCCACGCGGGCCGCCTACAAGCTCGGTCTGACCGGTCCCGCGATCACCGTCCAGACGGCCTGCTCCACCTCGCTCACCGCGGTGCACCTCGCCTCGCAGAGCCTGCTGGGCGGCGAGTGCGACATCGCGCTGGCGGGCGGGGTCTCGGTCAGCTCCCCGCTCCAGGGCGGTTACGAGTACCAGCCGGGCGGCATCCTGTCGCCGGACGGCACCTGCCGGGCCTTCGACGCGGACGCCCAGGGCACGGTGCCCGGCAACGGGGTGGGCGTCGTGGTGCTGCGCCGGCTCGCCGACGCACAGGCCGCCGGTGACCGGGTGGACGCAGTGGTGCTGGCCAGTGCCGTCAACAACGACGGTTCGCTGAAGGCCGGTTACACCGCGCCGAGCGTGGAGGGGCAGGCCGAGGTCGTCGCGGAGGCACTGGCGCTGGCCGACGTCGCCCCCGAGACCGTCGGGTACGTGGAGGCGCACGGCACCGGCACCCCGCTGGGCGATCCCATCGAGGTCGCCGCGCTCACCCGCGCACACCGGGCGGGCACCGACGCCCGGGGCTACTGCGCGATCGGCTCGGTGAAGAGCAACGTCGGGCACCTCGACGCGGCCGCCGGGGTGACGAGCCTGATCAAGGCCGCCCTCGCCCTGAAGCACGAGGCGATCCCGCCGACGCTGCACCACCAACGGGCCAACCCCGCACTGGAGTTGGAGGACAGCCCGTTCTACGTGAACGCGGAGTTGCGGCCCTGGCCGCGCACCGACCGCCCGCGCCGGGCCGGGGTCAGCTCCTTCGGCATCGGCGGTACGAACGTCCATGTCGTCCTGGAAGAGGCTCCCGCCGAGCAGCCGTCCGTAGCCGGGCGGACGCCGGAGGGCGGCGATGACCGTGCGCGGTTGCTGGCGCTGTCCGCGAAGTCCGCCCCGGCGCTGAGTGAGGCGGCCGGGCTGCTGGCGGACCGGCTGGAGCGGGACGCCGCGACCGATGGCGCCACAGCCGATGGCGCCGCGACCGATCTGGACGCCGTCGCGCACACCCTGGCGCAGCGCCGGACGCCGCTGGCCCACCGGGGCACCGTCGTCGCCCGCACCACCGGTGAGGCCGTGGGTGCGCTGCGCCGCCTGGCGGGGGCCTCCGCCTCTGGTCCGGCTGCCGCGTCCGACCGGGCGCCGGTCGCCTTCCTCTTCCCCGGCCAGGGCGCCCAGTACCCCGGCATGGCCCGGGACCTGTACGCGCGGGGCGGGGTCTTCGCCGCCGCGTTCGACCGGTGTGCGGAGCTGTTCGCCGCGCAGCTGGGCGAGGACCTGCGCACCCTGGTGTTCGGGGCCGACGACGGGGCGGCGGCCGACCGGCTGCGGCAGACCCGGCTCGCCCAACCCGCCCTGTTCGGCGTGGAGTTCGCGCTGGCGAGCCTGTGGCAGTCGTGGGGCGTCGTGCCGCGGGCCATGGTCGGGCACAGCATCGGCGAGTACGTCGCCGCCTGCCTGGCGGGGGTGTTCTCGCTGGAGGACGCCGTCCGGCTGGTGGCGGCGCGGGGGCGGCTGGTGCAGGAGATGCCGCCGGGGGCGATGCTGAGCGTCTTCCTCTCCGAGGAGGAGACCGCCGCCCGGCTCGGTGACGGCCTGACCGTCGCCGCCGTCAACTCCACGCGGCTGAGCGTCGTCTCCGGTCCCTCGGGCGCCGTCGACGCCCTGGAGCGGCGGCTCACCGAGGAGGGGGTGGGCTGCCGACGGCTGCACACCTCGCACGCCTTCCACTCCCCCGCCATGGACGCGGCCGTGGACCCGTTCGTCGACGTGGTGCGCACAGTGGAGCTGTCGGCCCCGCAGATCCCGTTCCTGTCGAACGTCACGGGCACCTGGATCACCGCCGAGGAAGCCACCAGCCCCGCGTACTGGGGTGCGCATCTGCGCCGGCCGGTGCGTTTCAGTGACGCGCTCGACGTGCTCCTGGCCGACCCCGGTCTCGTCCTGGTGGAGGTCGGTCCGGGCCAGAACCTGGCCAACTTCACGAAGGCGCACGGGAGTTGGACGCCGGAGCGGAGTGTCGTCGGTTCCCTGCGGCACCCGGGCGAGCAGGTCGCGGACGACGTCCATCTGCTCGCTCAGCTCGGGGCGGCCTGGTCGGCGGGCGTCATCGTCGACTGGCAGGCGCTCCAGGGCCCGCACCGCCACCGTCCGGTGCGGCTGCCCGGCTATCCCTTCCAGCGGCGCCGCTTCTGGGTCGAGCCCGCAGCGGGACCCCGCGGCGCGCAGCCCGCCGTCGCCTCCCCGGGCGGCTGGTTCTCCACTCCCGGCTGGCAGCGTCTCGTGCCGCCCGCCCCGACCGGAGGCACCGGGGACACCTGGGTCGTACTGGGTGCCGGACTCCCCTTCGGCGACGCGCTCGCCGACCGGCTGGAACAGGCGGGTGACCGGGTCGTCCGCGTCGGCGCGGGCACCGTACGGGAGCAGACCGGCGAGGCGTCCTGGACCGTGGACCCCGCCGACCGTGACCACCTGACCGCGCTCGCCCGTTCCCTGGACGGTCCCCCCTTCGCGGCCGGGGACGGGCGGCGCCTTCGCTTCGTACACCTGTGGAGCACCGGTGACCGGGACGCGCGGCAGGCCCTGCCGGACGCTCAGCGGCTGGAGGCGGCGCGCCGCACCGGGTTCGACAGCCTGCTCGCGCTGGCCCAGGCGCTGGGGGACGCGAAGCCGTCCGCCCCCGTCGCCGTGGACGTGCTCTGCCACGGGGTGTACGACGTCACCGGCGACGAGCCGCTGCTGCCCGAGCACGCCCTGCTGCTCGGTGCGGCCACGGTGATCCCGCAGGAGACCGGGGTCGCCTGCCGGGTTCTCGACCTCACGGGTGCGGCGGTGGACGGTGTGCGGGACGCTGACCTGCGTGCCGTGCGCGCCGTCCTCGCGCACGGCGGCACCGGCGACGAACTCGCCCTGCGCGGTGGCCATGTGTGGGCGCGCGGCTTCGACCGGGTGGACTGGATCGCGCCGACGCCCGGCGACGGCACCCCGCGCACGGGGCTGCGCGACGACGGCGGGTACCTCATCACCGGTGGCCTGGGCGGCATCGGTCTGGCGCTCGCCGAGCAGATCGCCGCCACTGCGCAGCGGCCGGTCCTCGGCCTGCTGGGCCGGTCACCGTTCCCGGCGCCCGGCGACTGGGACGCGCATCTCGCCGAGCACGGGGACTCCGACGCCACCGGTGTGCGGATCCGGCGGTTGCAGCGCCTCGTGTCCGGGGGTGCCCGCGTGCTGGTGCTGGAGGCCGACGTCACCGACGAGCAGCAGCTGCGCGGGGCCGTCGAGGAGCTGCGCCGGACGGCGGGGGCGCTGCACGGCGTGGTGCACGCCGCCGGGCTGCCGTCCCAGGGGCTGATCGTCACCAAGTCGCCCGCCGACGCCGACACGGTGCTCGCGGCCAAGACCCGCGGGCTGCTCGCCCTGGACGCCGTCTGCGGTGCGGACGACCTGGACTTCCTGCTGCTGTGCTCGTCCGTGACGTCCGTGCTGGGCGGTCCGGGCCAGAGCGACTACGCCGCGGCCAACGCGTTCCTCGACGCGTGGGCGCAGCGCAAGCGCCGGGAGACCGGGCTGCCCGTCACCTCGGTCGGCTGGGACACCTGGCAGGGCGTCGGCATGGCGGCCGGGCTCGACGCCCGGTTCGGCCTGGACACCGGCACCCCGCTGACGGGGCACCCGCTGCTGCGGCGGCTGGTGCAGTCGACGCCCACCTCGCGGACGTACGCGACGGTGTTCAGCACCGCGGAGAGCTGGATCGTCGACGACCACCGCATCCAGGAGCACGGGCTCGTGCCCGGAACCGCCTACCTGGAGCTCGTCCGGGCCGCCGTGGCCGAGCAGGCCGCGGGGCGGGACATCGAGATCGGCGACGTGCAGTACATGGTGCCGGTGGTGGTCCCCGACGGGCAGGAACGCGAGGTGTTCACCACCGTGGAGGAGCGCGACGGCAGCTGGACCTTCGCGGTGCGCAGCCGGTCCGCGGCCTCGGGGCGGACGACGTGGACCGATCACGCGCGGGGCACGGTCGGCTTCCACGAGCCCGCGCCGAGGGTCGTGCGCGACCTGGCCGAGCTGCGGGCCCGCTGCGAGGTGACCGACGTGCTCGACACCGACGAGTCGATCAAGCTGGGGCTGCGGCTGGACCGGTTCGAGAAGGGCGGGCCGATCGAGTTCTCCTTCGGGCCGCGCTGGCACTGCATGAAGGAGATCCTGGTCGGCCCCGACCGGGTGATGGCGACGCTGCGGCTCGACGAGGAGTTCCACGGCGACCTCGACCACTACCTGCTGCACCCGGCCCTGCTCGACGCGGCCGGGGGCACCGCCCGGGTGCACGCCCCCGACACGTACTACCTGCCCTTCAGCTACCGCAGCCTGCGGGTCTTCCACGGTCTGACGGGTACGGTGCACGCCTACGTCGAGGTGAAGGGCGCGACGGACTCCGCGGGCGAGACCAGCACCTGCGACATCGAACTCCTCGATCCGGACGGCCTGTTGCTGGCCAGGATCGGCGACTTCACCATCAAGCGGATCAACGACCCGCACCGGCTGCGGGAGCAGATCCTGGACGCCGTCGTGCCGCCCGAGCCGGAGCCGGCAAAGGACGGCGACGGTGCCGGGCAGGTCCTGCGGATGCTGGCCGAGGGCATCACCGAGCAGCAGGGGCGGGAGGTCTTCGCCCGGCTCCTGGCGACGTCCGGCCTGCCCGCCCATCTCGTGGTCTCCCGGCGGGACTTCCGTCAACTGCGGGAGCTGGCACGCTCGTTGACCCCCGAGGTGCTCGACCAGGAGATGGGACGGCTGGCGCTGCCGGGCGGCAGCCATCCCCGGCCGGACCTGGACACGCCGTACGTCGCCGCGCGCAGCCCGCGCGAGCAGGAGATCTGCGAGGTGTGGCAGGAGGTGCTCGGTCTGGAACGGGTCGGTGTGGACGACGACTTCTTCGCCCTCGGCGGCCACTCCCTGGGCGCCGTGCAGATCGGCACCCGGCTCAAGAACCGGCTCGGCGTGGAACTGGATCTGCGGGCCTTCTTCGAGCAGCCCACCGTCGCGTACACCGCCGGGTTGCTTCAGGCGGGTGCGGGGGCGGCCCCGCGGGCCGAGAGCGTCATCGAGGTGCTCAGCCGCGACGAGCCGGCGCCCGGCGCGGAGTTGGAGCAGCTCGCGGAGCTGTCCGACGAGGAGGTGGAGGCGGAGCTGCTCCGCCTGCTGGCCCAGGACGACGCCCCCACGAACCAGGAGGACACGGTATGAGCAGCGCCGAGCGGGCCGGTGTGGCCCTGGTGACGGGCGGGTCGCGCGGGATCGGGCGCGCGGTCGCCCTGCGCCTGGCCGAGGACGGTTACGACGTGGCCGTGTGCCATGCCGTGGACACGGCGGCCGCGCAGAGCCTGGCGAAGGAGATCGACGCGTTGGGCCGCACGGCGTACGTGCGGCGGGCCGACGTCGGCGACAGCATGGCCGTCCAGGAGTTCGTGGACGGGGCCGAGGACGCCCTCGGCCCGGTGGACGTGGCGGTCGCCTCGGCCGCCGTGCTGCGCGACGGCCCGCTGGCGGCGATGGAGGACGACGACTGGGTCGACGTCCAGCGGGTCAACCTGGACGGCACGTACTACCTCTGCCGGACCGTCATCAACGGGATGATCGAACGCCGGCGCGGTGCGATCGTGACGATGTCCTCGGTCGCGGGCCGGTACGGCAACGCCGGGCAGACCAACTACGCCGCCTCCAAGGCCGGGATCATCGGCTTCACCGCGTCGCTGGCCCGCGAGGTCGGCCGGTACGGGGTGCGCGCCAACGTGGTGGTGCCCGGGTTCGTCGAGACCGACCCGGTGGCCGCGCTGCCCGACGACGTACGGGCGCGGTTTCGCGAGCGCATCGCGCTGGGGCGGTTCGCCGCGCCCGAGGAGGTCGCCGACCTGGTGGCGTATCTGGTCTCGCCGCGGGCCGCGTACATCACCGGCACGACCGTCCAGATCGACGGCGGCATGGCCGTCTGAACCCACCGGACACCTACCGCAACGGGACACGACCTTGCAGATCCAGGCTGACACCCAACGCTGTATCGGCGCGGGCATGTGTGCGCTGATCTCCCCCGACCACTTCGACCAGTCCGACCTCGACGGCACCGTCGTCGTCCTGCCGACCGGTGAGGGCGAGCGGAAGCCGGTGTCCGACGCCGCGCGCCGCGCGGTGCGCCACTGCCCCTCGGGCGCCCTGACGCTGACCGACTGAGCCGCCCGGCGGTGCGCCGCGCGCGCCGCGTCCCCGCCGGACGGAGCCCTGCCACACGAAGCCCCCGGCACACGAAGCCCCTGCCGTACGAAGCCCCTGCCAGACGAAGGAGGAACCCATCATGCGCAACCCCTGGTTCGCCAGGACGGAGCCGCGGAACGAGGCCGGAGTCCGCCTGTTCTGCCTGCCCTACGCGGGCGGCAGCAGCACGGCCTACCGGGCCTGGTCCGGCCTGACCCCCGACCGTGTCCAGGTGCATCCGCTGGAGCTGCCGGGCCGCGGCACCCGCTGGGGCGAGACTCCCATCGGCCGGATGCCGCTGATGACCGAGGCGCTGGCCGACGCCCTGTCCGGGCATCTGGACCGGCCGTACGCCCTGTTCGGCCACAGCATGGGCGCGCTGATCGCCTTCGAGCTCACCCGGACGCTGCGGGCGCGCGGCCTGCCGCTGCCGGCGCACCTGTTCGTCTCCGGTTCGGAGGCCCCCGACCTGCCGCGCACCCGGCGGCCGATCCACGCGGCACCCGACAGCGAGGTGGTGGAGGAACTGCGCTTCCTGGGCGGCACGCCGGCCGAACTCCTGGAGGACCCGGCGCTGATGAAGCTGGTGCTGCCCGCGCTGCGCGCCGACTTCTCGCTCCTGGAGACCTACCGGTACCACGTACAGGCTCCGTTGCCCGTGCCCCTGACGGTGTTCGGCGGTGACCGCGATCCCCTGGTGGTGGCCGGGCAGCTGCACCGGTGGCTGCGGCAGACGAACACCGCCGGGCGCCTGGAGATCCTGCCCGGCGAGCACTTCTTCCTGCACGACGCGGTGGCCAAGGTGCTGGCGACGGTCACCGAGGACCTGGCCCCGCTGGAGTCCCTGCCCCGTCCCCCCGCACAGCGGGACGTGGCCTGACCCGCCCGTCGGAGCACCTCGCTCTGCGGACCACGACCCGGACCACGACCCTTGGAGGAACCGTGACCGCTTCCCAGCCCGGCAGTCGGATCGTCTCCGTCGCCCACCATCAGCCGACCCGTGTGCTCACCAACGACGACCTGGCCGCCCTGGTCGACACCTCCGACGCCTGGATCAGGTCCCGGGTCGGCATCGCCACCCGCCATGTCGCGGACGCGGACGAGAGCGTCGCCGACATGGCGACGGTCGCCGCCGCCAAATCGCTCGCCCGGGCGGGGGCGGACGCCGCCGACGTCGACCTGGTGATCGTCGCGACCTGCACGGCGGTGGACCGGATGCCCAGCGTCGCCGCCACGGTCGCCGCCCGGCTGGGCGTTCCCGCCGCGGCCGTGTTCGACCTCAACGCCGCGTGCGCCGGATTCACGTACGCGCTCGCCACGGCCGATCTGGCGGTGCGCGGCGGCAGCGCCCGCACCGCGCTGGTCGTCGGTGTGGACAAGATGAGCGACTTCCTCGACTGGCAGGACCGGACGACCTGCGTCATCTTCGGCGACGGGGCGGGCGCGGCGGTCGTCACGGCCACCGAGGCCGCGGGCCCCGACCGCATCGGTCCGGCGGTGTGGGGGTCGCTGCCCGAGCGGGGCAGTGCGATCACCCTGGGCACCTCCGGTCCGACCGGACCGCCCGCCCTGTTCCGGCAGGACGGGCACGTCGTCTACCGGTGGGCGATGACGTCCCTGGCGCCGGTGGCCCGCCGGGCCTGCGAGGCGGCCGGCCTCGACCCGTCCGAGCTGGCCGGGGTCGTCACGCACCAGGCGAACCTGCGCATCATCGAGGCGGTGACCAGCAAGATCGGTGCCACCAACGCGGTCATCGCGCGCGATGTCGTGGACTCGGGGAACACCTCCGCCGCCAGCGTGCCGTTGGCGCTGTCCAAGCTGGTGGAGCGTGCCGAGGTGCCCCAGGGTGCCCCGGTTCTCCTGCTCGGCTTCGGTGCGGGTCTGTCGTTCGCGGCGCAGGTGGTCGGCTGCCCCTGAGCTCCCGCCCGGCGGGGCTGTCCCCATCAGTGCAGAGAGGTACGTGAAGGGTCCGTCCCGTCCGGGGCGGACCCTTTCGCGTACGGTGGTGCCGGTTTCGGCCGTTCAGACCTCGAGGACGCTCATCCGGGTGCGGAACACCTCGCTGCCGTTCTGCCGTCCGCTGACGTCCACGGTGTGCAGGGCGGACCGAGCGGCCGTGACGGGGACCGCGTCGATCCAGCACGGGGCGCCGAACTCGGCGTACTGGAAGAACTCGGTGGCGGCGCCGACCGGCAGGACGTTCGGCGCCTCGACCGCCCCGCAGGCCGCCTGCCGCGCGGCTTCGATGAGCACCATCCCGGGTATGTGGTCGCCGCCGTGCTCGAACAGGATGGGGTGGCGGGTGTCGGGGCTGAGCAGCCAGCGGCCCGGCAGGTCGGTGGCCGACAGGACGACGTCGGCCGGGTGCGCGCGCCCCAGTCGGCGGGGGTCGGCGGGCACCGGGCGCTGCAGCGCCGAGGCGTCCAGCTCGGCGCGCGCACCGCGCAGGCGGCGGTAGGCGGCCGGTGCGACGCAGGTGAAGTGCCCGCTGCCGCGGGCCACTTGGTGCCCCTCGCGGTCGATGGTGATGGCCATGGCGAACTGGACGAGGCGGGTGCCTCTCCACTTCACGTCGGTGCAGACGGCTTCGAGGACCAGCTCGCTGGGGCGTCGCCCGATCCCCAGGTGCTCCGGACACACGGTGAACTCCATGTCCCGCAACAGGAAGTGGTGCCCCAGCTGCACGCCGAACTCCGAGTGGGCGAGGTAGAGCCCGACCTGGCGAATGGTTTCGGCGGCCTGCATGGGGTCGTGCTGGGTCCCGTCCGGGGTGGTGAAGAAGGTGTGGGCGCGCGGCCACTGCCCGGTCAGTTCGAAGCGGGTGCCCTCGATCTGGCGGCATCCGGTGAGGAAGACCTCGGCCAGGGAGGCCCGGTGCACGTACTCCCGGGGGACGGTGGTGGTCAGCCGCGGCAGTTCCTCGACGCCCTGCACGACGGAGTCGACGGAGTACTGCTGAGGGCGCACGACCAGGGTCATGGGGGGTTCCCTTCTTCTTGCCGGATCACAGGGGGACAACGACGTGTTCGAAAGGGCGAGCACAAAATATACGGGCGCACCGGTTTAGTTCAGGCGGCTGCAAAGGAAAATCTCCGGCACCCACGGTTTCCGGGCTTCCCTCGACTGAGGACTCCCGTCCGGCTGCCGGACGTGCATGAGCGTCGCGGGGGGCACCCGCCAACCGCCCTGCCTGCACTCGTCGTTGCCCCGGCGGCCCGCCGGGGGAGGCGCCAAGGGGCTGCGGACCCGTGCCGCACGTCCCGCGCGAGCTCGGCTACTTGGCCAAAAATGATCCGTCGCACCAGGCCGGAATCACACCTTCCGCGCCTCAGCGCGCCCCTGTGACGTCCAGCCCCGCCTCGTCGCGGGCGATCCGGGGCAGCAGCAGGTTCCAGAACCGGCTGAGCGTGCTGTGCGAGACCCACCGCACGTCCCGTCGTCCGAGCAACTGCATGCCCGCCGTGCACACGAACAGCGCGCCGGCGACGTGCTCGACCGAGGTGTCCGGCCGCAACTCCCCCGCCCGCTGGGCGCCCTCCAGCGTCGAGCGCACCCACTGGTGCCAGTAACGGCGCACGTCACCCACGTCCTCCGGGCATCCGGGGTCGCCGTCCAGGTCGAACCCCGCGCGCAGCACCACGTCGTCCTGCAACTGCTCGACGAGGTCGTGGCCGACGTCTATCAGGAGCTGCAGGCCCCCGGCGCGCGAGGGCCGGCGTTCGCGGCGCTCCACGATGCCGCGCAGCCGGTGGCAGGCGGCGGCCACCACCGCGGAGGCGAGGGCGTCCTTGGTCGGGAAGTGGAAGTGCAGCGCCCCGCTGGTCACACCGGCGCGGCGGCTGATGGCCAGGAGCGAGGCGGGGGCGTACCCCATGCGGCTGAAGTCGTCGGCCGCAGCACCGATGAGCGCGCTGCGGGTCCGTACGGCACGTTCCTGCTTGACCATCGAAGTGCTCCGTCGCTCCCGATCCGCTCCATCCGCCCGTCGTCGGGCCTGGAGATGGCGTCCCCGTACGGAGCGGCCCGTGCTGTCCGCAGGGCCCGCCCGTCCAGCTTCCACATTAACAAACCGCATCGGCGGTTTGTTGTGTTTGTAAGCGCAAACTTCGACTGCTCTTCACGGCGCCCGCCCATGCGCCGACCCCCTAGAAAAAGAACCGGCCGTGCTGTTTAATTCTTCTCCAGTACGCCCCTAGTTCCCTGCGACACCCACCGCTCGCGTCCCGTTCCGCGGGCGCCCCCCTACGGACCTGGGAAGAGACATGGACATTCAGATACTCGGCGGCTTCGCGGCACGCCTGGACCGCACGGAGATCGTCCCGACCGCGCCGAAGCCGCGCCAGGTCCTCGCCCTGCTCGCCGTGAACGCGGGCCGACTGGTGCCGGCCTCGCTGCTGGTGGAGGAACTCTGGGGCAGCCGGCCGCCACGGAGCGCCCGCACCACACTGCAGACCTACGTCCTGCGGCTGCGGGAGCTGATCGACGCGGCACTCGACCAGGCACCCGGCGGCGGACCGCGCAGCTCCAAGGACGTGCTGGTGACCCGGGCGGGCGGCTATCTGCTCGAACCGGGCGACGGCACCGTCGACTTCCGCACCTTCGACCGGCTCAGCACCGAGGGGTACCAGGCCATGGAGGCGGGCGACCACGCCGGGGCGGGCCGTCTGCTGCACGCCGCGCTCGCCCTGTGGACGGGACCCGCGCTCGTCGACGTGGACCGGGGCCGGCATCTCGACGTACAGGCCAGGCGCCTGGAGGAGGCCCGGCTGTGTGCGCTCGACCGGCGCATCGAGGTGGACCTGATCCTGGGGCGGCACCGTGAACTGCTGCCCGAACTGACCGTCCTGGTCCACCAGCACCACCTCAACGAGAGCCTGTGCGGCCAGTTCATGCTGGCCCTGTACCGCGCGGGCCGCGCGGGCGAGGCCCTGAGCGTCTACCAACGCCTGCGTGCCGCGCTCGTGCGGGACTTGGGCCTGGAGCCGAGCGCATCCGTGCAGCGGCTCCAGCAGTCCATCCTCGGGGCGCCGACCCAGGCGGCCCGGGAACTGCAGCCGGTTCACTGAGCGCACCGGGACGCCGCCCCCGGGCGGCGTCCGCAGGGCGCGAAGGGGCCCCGTCACCTGCCGGGTGACGGGGCCCCTTCGCGTCGCCGTGCGGGTGTGCGGGCCCGCCCTCAGAGGCCGGAGGCCGAGACCGCTGCGGCCGTCGTCACGGTACGGACCCGCCGCGCCCCCCGCTCGCCGCTCACCGGCGCGCCGAACCACCGGTGCAGCGTGCCGGTGAGGTCGCCGCCGTCGGAGCTCCACAGGACGTACCCGTCCGGGCGCACCACCACGGCGTCCACGCCGCCCTCCAGCCGTCCGGCCACCCGCGAGGTGCGCAGTACGTGCGCCCAGCCGTCGGCCCCGGCGGGCGCCGGGACGTCCTCGCTCAGGAGCAGCACCGGGCGCCCCTCGCCGAGCAGGGTGATCACGTCGGTGCCGTCCTCGGCCAGGGGGTGGTTGGGCAGGAAGCGGCCCTCCCAGACGGATGCCGGTCCGCTGTCCGCGGGGTACCGGGTGTCCTGGGCGCTGATCATGCCGCCGAGGTGTCCGCTCACCTCGGGCAGCGGCAGGAGTTCGCTCATCAGGGCGCGCAGCGCGTCGAGTTCGGGGTCGGGGCGCATCAGGGCGAGCTGGGCCCTGGTGTTGTCGACCACGCGCAGGGCGGCGGGGCGGCGTTCGCGGTCGTAGGTGTCGAGGAGGTCGGGGCCCGCGAGTCCGTTGAGGGTGTGGGCGAGCTTCCAGCCGAGGTTGAGCGCGTCCAGCAGGCCGGTGTTCAGGCCCTGGCCGCCGACGGGGAAGTGGACGTGGGCGCTGTCGCCCGCGAGCAGGACGCGGCCCTGCCGGTAGCAGGTCACCAGCCGGGAGAAGTCGTTGAACCGGGAGAGATGGAACGCTTCGGCCAGGGGTACGGGCCGGCCGGTGATGCGTTCGACCTCG
Source organism: Streptomyces sp. NPDC087440 (assembly GCF_044744005.1). Taxonomy (NCBI): domain Bacteria; kingdom Bacillati; phylum Actinomycetota; class Actinomycetes; order Kitasatosporales; family Streptomycetaceae; genus Streptomyces; species Streptomyces sp. NPDC087440. Next base: position 70,401 of record NZ_JBIUXN010000017.1, read on the forward strand.
GCACCCAGCTCCGCCAGGGTGGGGTCGCTGCCCCGGTCGGGGTGCGGGCCCCGGCAGTCCAGGGTGAGCAGTCGGCCGTGGCCCTCGGCGTCGCACTTGGCGGAGGTCCAGCCGCGGGCGGTGCGCTGCCAGCCGAGCGGCACGCCCGCCGGGTCGGCGAAACGCACCTGTCCCATCAGGGCGGACACGGTCGGGGCGTGGGTGTCGGCGGTGAAGCCGCACTGGTCGCGGACCGTGCTGCGGGCTCCGTCGGCGCCGACCGCGTAGGCGACCCGCAGGCGCAGTGTCGTACCGCCGTCCGCCTCGGCGAGGACCTGCACGCCGTCGGCGTCCTGGTCGATGCGGCGTACCCGGTGGCCGCGCAGCACCCGTACCCCGCGGCGGCGGGCGACGGTCTCCAGACGGCGTTCCAGGTCCGCCTGGGACTGCTTGACGATGATCGGCGGCTCGGCCGCCGGGGCGGTGAGGGTCAGCCCGGGCAGGCCCGCGAAGTGGAACGGTTCGGACTTCTCCCCCGTCACGTCGGCGTCCGACACCCCGGCGGCCAGGCCGCGCCGGGCCAGGGACTGTGTGGTGCGGGCGTGCAGGGTGCCGGCCCGGGGCTCGTCCGAGGTGGCGGTCCGGGTTTCGAGGACGGTGGTGGGCACGCGGTACGCGCCGAGTTCGGCGGCGAGCAGCATGCCGACGGGCCCCCCGCCGACGATCACCACTCCGCTGGGGCGACTGGACATGGGAACCCTTCCGATCGGGGTCGTGGGAACTGTCGGGTCACAGGAACTGCCGGCGGTGCTGCCGCACCCACTGGCGGTAGGTCTGTGCGGGGCGGCCGAGGAGCGTCTCGACGGTGGGGTCGGTGTCCTGCTTGGCGCCGTCCCGCTGGCGGCGCGCGCTGTGCAGGAGGGCCTGGGCGACGGGTTCGGGGTACTTCGCGGCCCAGGCCGCGTACGCCTGTTCCAGGGTGATGGCCTCGAACCGCACCGGTCGGCCGAGCACCTGTGCCAGGACGGCGGTCTGTTCCTCGGCGGACAGCGCCTGGGGGCCGGTCAGCGGGTGGGTCAGGGCCTGTCCGCCGGGGCCGGTCAGGGCCTGGGCGGCGACGGCCGCGACGTCCTGGGGGGCGACGCACGCGTTGCGGGAGGTGCCGTCCGGGGCCCGGACGACGCCCGTGGTGCGCAGGGAGGCGGCCCAGGCGAGGGAGTTGGACATGAAGGCACGGGGCCGCAGGATCGTCCACGGCACTCCGCAGTCCTTCAGCAGGGTTTCGTTGCGGCGCTGCCAGCGGGTGATCAGGTCGTCGGCGTGCTCGTCGGCCACGGCGAGGGCGGAGAGTTTAACGATGTGCCGTACGCCGCTGCGGCGGGCGGCGTCGAGGATGTTCGGGTCGTGGTGGGGCAGTAGCGGGTTCGCCGTGAGCAGGAACAGGGCGTGCACGCCCGCCAGGGCGGCGTCGAGGGACGCCCGGTCTCCGAGGTCGGTGGCGACCGCCTGCCCGGGCACGCCCTGCTTCGCGGCCCGGTGCGGGTCGCGGACGAGCAGCCGTACGCGATGGTCGGCGGCCAGGAGTCGGGCCACCTGCCCGCCCACGGTGCCGGTCGCTCCGGTGACCGCGATCACCGGTCGGCCAGGGGGGTGAGGATCGCCGGGACGGCGCGGTGGCCGTTGGTGATGAAGGAGACCGTCGGCCGGAGCTCTGCCGCCGGAACGGCCAGGCGCAGGTCGGGGAAGCGGTCGAACAGCGCGGGCAGGGCGGCGGCCGCCTCGACGCGGGCCAGGGACGCGCCCAGGCAGCGGTGCACCCCGTACCCGAAGGCGAGGTGGTCGCTCCGCTCGCGGCGGAGCACGTCGAAGGTCTCGGCGTCGGGGCCGTGTGCGTCCGGGTCCAGGCCGGTGGCCGCGAAGGAGATCAGGACGGGGTCGCCCTGCCGGATGACCACACCGTCCCCGAGGTCGATGTCCTCGAGGGCGAACCGCAGCGGTACGTAGGCGGCGGGGCCGCGCGCCCTGAGCGTCTCCTCGACCACCGCGTTCCAGTCGGCGGCGCCGTCGCGCACGTGCTGCAACTGCTCGGGGTGGGCGAGGAGTTCGACGATCGCGTTGCCCAGCAGGTTGACGGTGGTCTCGTACCCGGCGCCGATCATCAGCAGCAGGGTGTCCACCAGTTCGCTCTCGCTCAGCCGGCTGCCGTCCTGGTCGCGCGCCGCGATCAGGGCGGAGGCGAGGTCGTCGGCCGGGGCGAGGCGTTTGACTGCAACCAGCAGGGTGAGCACCTCGTGCAGGGTGGTCTGGGCGGCGCGCACCTCGTCGGCGGTGGCGGAGGTGCGGAAGGAGACGCTGAGCCCGTCGCGCAGGGCCAGTCGGTCGCCCGCGTCGGCGATCCCGAACAGCTCGCAGATCACCTGGACGGGCAGTTCGAGCGCGAAGTCGGCGATCAGGTCCACCGTGGCTCCGGCGGGCCGGGCCGCGAGGGCGTCCAGCAGGCCGGTGGTCAGTGCTTCGACGCGGGGCCGCAGGGCGGCACTGCGGCGGGCGGTGAAGGCGCCGGAGACGAGGCGGCGCAGCCGGCTGTGTTCCTCGCCGTAGGCGGAGAGCATGTTCTCCGCGCTGACCCAGTGGTACAGCGGCCAGTCGGCGCCTATGCGTCCGTCGACCAGGCCGGGCCAGTGCCGTCGGGCGTCCTTGGAGACGCGGGGGTCGACCAGGAGCTGTTTCACGGCCGCGTGCCGGGTCACGGCCCAGGCCGTGACGCCGCCGGGCAGGGCGACCTGTGTCGCGGGGCCGTGCCGTCTGAGTTCGGCGGCCTCCTCCGCGAGACGACTGCCCGTCAGGTCTATGGCGTAGGGACAAGCCGGTACCGTCATGAGTGCACTTCCCCGTATGAACTCGCGCCGTGACTGCGGAAATTGCCGTTGCTGACCGATCCTGCGGTGCTCTGCCGATCCTGCGGTGCTCTGCCGTGCCTGCGGTGCTGTGCTGCGCCGGTTCGCTGCTGTTGTGGTGCTCAGCTGCGCCCGGCGACGCGGATGCGTTCCCGGGAGTGCTGCTCCTCCTCGATGGCCCGGTGCACCCGGGCCCCTCGGTCCGGGGCCACGTCCAGCTGGACCAGGACGCTGGGGACCGCGACGCCCGCCATCAGTACGCGGTACAGCGAGGACACCCGGGCGGCGAGGTCCTCGCGCCCGCTCAGCGCCTGCGACATCAGCTGCACGCCCGCGAACGCTCCGACGAACACCTCCGCGAGCGCCGCGGGATCGAGGTGCGGCTGCAACTCGCCCTGCTCCTTGGCCTGTTGGAACACATCGCGGCTCGCCTCGGCCCAGGCGACGAACGGCACGCTGCGGTCCACCCTGCTGTGCCCGGCCTGCTCCAGGGCGAGGCGGACACCGCCGCGCAGCACCGGGTCGCGCACCATCAGGTGGGCGAGCAGCATGCCGGTGTCGACGGCCTTCTGCAGTTGCAGGTCCTGGTGCGGAACGGTGGGGACGACCTGGGCGTTCTCCTCGAGCACCTCACGGGCGAGCTGCTCCTTGGAGGAGAAGTGGAAGTACAGCGCTCCCTTGGTGACACCGGACCGCCCGAGGATCTCGGACATCGTGGCCGCCTCGTAGCCGAGCTCGTCGAAGACCTCGGCCGCGGCGGTCAGGATCGTCCGTCGTGTGCGGACCGCCCGCTCCTGCTGCGCCATGCCACCCTCTTCTCTTCTTCCTCCTTGACCCGAGCCACCCGCGTCTCGCGTCAAACAAACCGGCGAGTTCGTATGCTAACAGTCGCTCCCGAAGTGCACCCCTGGAACAGGGGATTTCACGGGCGCACTCCGCTGCCCTGCCGTCTTCTGTTCCCCGTTCAGACGGCCCGGCCCGTGGGCGCGCTGTTGCCGTGCTCCAGCCCTTCGGCGAAACTGATCCACCGCTCGCCGCAGTGCCGGGCGGCGCGGGCGATGTCGGCGTAGCGGTGTTCCGGCACGGCCCCCATGAGCCACTTCCACTTCTCGTCGTCGAGGGCGTTGGGCGCGAGGAGCTGGAGCAGCGCCCTGCCCCCTTCGGAGAAGCGCAGGGAGGGGTCCCGGGCCAGGTTCGCCAGCCGTCCGGCGTCCGACACGAGCACCGGCTCCGGCCGGCTGCGCACGACGGGCGGCGTCACCGCGGCCGCCGGGACCGCCCGATTCGGCCGCTCGGCCTTCTCCTGCACCGTCTCGGCCGGGTGGCTCGCCGGGGCAGCCTCCCGCAGTTTGGGCGGTACGGGGTCCCTTCCCTCGCGGACCCGCAGCCGGACGTCGCGGGCGGTGGCCAGGGCGATCCCCGCCTCGCGGGCGATCTCGCGCAGCGAGGCCTCCGGGCGTTCGGCGACGATCTGACCCGCCCGGAGCCGCCCGGCGGCCCCGTTGACCGGCCGGGAGCGTCCGTCGCGTCCGGTGCGGGCGTTCAACTGCTCGACCTGGACGGTCGAACGCTCGCGCAAGGAGGCGATGGTGGTCGGCGCGAGGCCGGTCACCTCGGCGATGCGCCGGTCCGACCAGTGGACGTGGCCGGCGATGATGCGCTCGGCCGCGAAGAGGCGGTCCTTGCGGGAGAGCGGCAGGCCGTGCTCGGCGTTGAGCCGTACGGCCAGGACGAAGGCGTCCTCGGCCGAGCCCTCGACGAACCGGACCTCGATGCTCTCCTCGCCGCGCAGCACCGCGGCCCGCAGCCGGTGGACGCCGTCGACCACGCGCATGGTCGGCCGGTGCACCACGATGGGCGGCAGTACGTTGCAGGTTTCCGCGAGGGTCTCGACGTGGTCCGCGTCCTCTCCCGTGGCGCGCGGTGAATCCGCCGCCGTCAGGGACGCGATGGGCACCAGCTCCACCGCAGGCTGTCCTCCGTCGGCGGGTTGCGGCGTGGGCGGGCCGCCCGCCGCGAACACATCGAACATCAGGGCCTCCTGAGGCATCTCCGGTTCGGATGGCTTGACGGGACGACGATACCCGAAAACAAAACCGCCCGCCCCGTTTTATTAGGAATCCTCAAGCGGTCCTAGAGCACTCCGGTACAGGCCACCCGCTGACCTGCGGTTCCGGGGACGCGGGAGGGGGTGGCGGGAGGGGGGGGCGGCGGGGGCGGAAGCGCTGCCGCGACGGGGGCGGGCCGCGGGGGCGCGGGACGAGGAGGGCCGCCGTGACGGGGGCGGGTTGCGGCTGCCGGCTTGCCGTGCTCGGGCACGCACATCCGGCCCTTCCACCGGCAGTGCAATATGCATACCCACCGGTGCCGAATACATCTGGGAAGCCCGTCGACATGCTCGTAGATTCATTCCTGTCAACGCACAACCCACCCCGAAGATTCACCTCAGCCATGGGAGGCAATTCCGTGATTTCCACCATCAAGACCGAGACCGCCGTCACCGCCGTCGTGCACAACCGCGCTGTCGTCCACAACCGCGCCGTCGTGCACAACCGCGCTGTCGTCCACAACCGCTCGGTCGCCAAGTAGTTTCGGCGGGACTGTCGAGCAGCAGGTCAAGTAAGCACTGACCACAGGCCTGTTCAGCAGGTCCGGGTCGTCCCACCCCGGCCCCGGGGAAACCCGGGTCCGGGGACTTTCCGTATGCATCCGCCCCTGCTTTTCCTTTTGATGAGGCCGATATGTCATCTGCGACAGAGGACTCGACGCTGCGGCTCGTGGACGTGGAGATCTACGACATCGAGCAGGATCTCTGTTTTGTCGCCACGCCCGGCGGCGGCCAGTTCCGCATTTCCGCACCCACGGCCGCATTCCGCGCCTGGGCGTCCCTTCTCGACGGGACCAGGACGCGTGCCGAGGTTCTTTCGGGAATGCCGCCGGAATACGCGGAGGTGATCGACGTACTGCGGCAGGACGGGTGCCTGCAGGAGGGCCCGGGACCGGACGAGGCGGCCGGGGCCGCACGGCGCTCGCGTACGACGGTCCTGCTCACCGGCGCGCCCGCGCTCACCGGACCGCTCGCCCACGCTCTCGCACCGGCTGGTTACGCGCTGGTGGCCCCGGCCCCCGAGGACCTCACCGCGGACACGCTCGGCGGCGACCTCGGCACCACCGTGCTGATCGCCGCCTTCACCCACCCCGCCCACACCGAACTGACCCGCATCGACGCGCAGTGCGCCGCACTCGGTCTGCGCTGGCTGCCGCTGCGCCGCGAACTGGGCCGGGCGTTCCTCGGCCCCGCGATCGTCCCCGGCAGCACGGCGGACTTCAGGGACGTACGGGAGCGGCGCCTGGCCGCGGCCGTCGATCCCCGCATCGTCGAGGCGCTGCAGGACGCACCGGCCACCGGCACCGCGCCCGGCACCGCCGCCGACGCCCGCTGGATCGCCGCGCAGGGCGCCGCGTACCTGGAGCGCTGGCTCGCGGGCGGGGACGGCGTCCCCGAAGTCGAGCTCGACGCACGCCGGTTGAGCCGCGTCGAGCGCACCGTACTGCCGGTGCCGACCCGGCCGCGGCCCTTCGGGCGCGGTGACGCCGCGACGGATCTGCTCGTCGACGACCAGGTCGGCGTGGTCACCGCCGTCCACGAGCTCGCACCGCTGCCCGGCATGCCCGCCCTGCTGCGGACCTGCGCGGTCGACGTCGCCGACATGCGGCGCGTCGCCGACTGGCCCAACGACCGTCAGGCGTTCGGCACTTCGTGGTCCGATTTCGAGGGTGCGCGGCGCAGCGCCGTGGGCGAGGCGGTCGAGCGCTACTGCGGCAGCAGGCTGCCAGAGGACCGGCTGCGGTTCGCCAGCCACGCCCAGTTGCGCCGGGCCAAGGTGCCCGCCCTCGACCCGCGCAGGCTGCACCTGTACTCGCCGCAGCAGTACGCCACTGCGGGCTTCCCCTTCGCCCCGCTGACCGTGGACGCGGAATGCGCCTGGGTCGAGGGCCGGTCCTGGACCACCGGTGAGCCGGTGTGGGTGCCCGCCTTCCTGGTCGCCCACGGCGAGCACGACCCTCTCGCCTACGCGGACCCCCTGGTGGCCGGGGTGGCCGCGGGCACGAGCGAGGAACACGCCGTCACCTCGGGCTTGGAGGAGGTGATCGAGCGCGACACCACCATGCTGTGGTGGGCCAACGCCGCACGCCTGCCCCGGCTGCCGCTGCCGGACTCGGTCCGGGAGCTGGTCGGCGACAGCCTGGACGCGTACGACATCACGCTGATCCACCTGGACAACGAGTTCGACGTGCCGGTCCTGGCCGCGGCGGTGTCCGACCGTGAACACGGGCGGCTGACCATCGGGTTCGCCACACGGCCCGACCCGGTGGAGGCGGCCGCGAAGGCGCTGGCCGAGGGGTTCACCCTGCACCACACCTGCCACTTCCTGGACGACGAGAAGGCGTTGGCGGGCGGGCAGGAGGAACTGCCCCACCTGGGCAACCTGAAGCCGTACCGGGCGGACCGCCGCTATCTCGACTCCTACGCCGCCGACTTCGGCGACGTACGGGACCTGCTGTGCCAGCAGCAGCTCCACCTGGACCCGCGGGCCGCCGAGCGGGTCGCCCCGTGGGTCACCGACCTGCCCACGCGCTCCTGGCAGACGCTCCCCCGGCTCGCCGAGCGCCGTCTGTCGACGTACCGCCGGCAGGTCGAGGAGCGGGGTTTCGAGGTGATCAGCGTCGATCTGACGACCTGTGACGTGTCGGCGGCCGGTTTCGCCGCCGCGCACACCATCGTGCCCGGGCTGGTGTCGAACTTCCCCGCGGGGATGCCGATGTGGGGCGACGGGCGGATCGGCCGCGCGGGCGTGCAACTCGGCTGGCGCGTGCGCCCGTTGGCTGAACAGGAGTACAACGTCTTTCCGCTGCCGCACGCCTGATTCCCGCCGCGCGCACACCTGCCGTACCACGCGGCCGCACGCACCTTTCGCACATCGACGAGTTCTGGGGGCACACATGGCCGTCATCGACACCCTCGGGCTGCCGAACACCCGCGGGCGCGGCCCGCTGGTCGTCGCGCAGGCCGTGGACGCCCTGGGCACCGGGCTCTTCCTGCCCTTCGCCGTGGTGTACTTCCACGCGGCCAAGGACATCGGGCTGACCACGGTCGGTGTGATGCTGTCGGTCGCCGCGCTGATCTCGCTGCCCGCCGGGCCGCTCGCGGGTCCGCTGATCGACCGGTTCGGGCCGCGCGCGGTGATGATCGCCAGCAATCTGATCCGGGTGGCCACCTTCACGGGGTACGTGTTCACCGACGCGCGGTGGCAGCTCGTCCTCCTGGTGACGGCCACCCTGTGCGGGGAGAGCCTGTTCCGCCCCGCGGCCACCGCGCTGGTGGCGCACATCGCCGACGAGGGGCAGCGGACGCGCTGGTACGCCATGCAACGCTCGCTGCGCAACGTCGGATTCGGCGCCGGAGGTCTGTTCGGCAGCCTGCTGGTCGCCTGGGACGGAGGCGGTGGCTACACCCTGGTGGTCCTGCTCAACGCCGCGTCGTTCCTGGTCACGGCGGTCCTCATCGGGACCTGGCGACCGCTGACCGTACTGCCGGGCACCGCGCCCGGGCCGGTGGTCCGCCCGGTCGGCGAGCGCGGCGGGTACCGGGAGGTCCTCGCCGACCGCGCCTTCCTCGGATTCCTGGTCACCGTCCTGGTGTTCGCCCTGTGCGACCTGGCGCTGACCGTCCTGCTGAGTGCGTACGTCATCGACGCGCGCGGCCTGCCCGCCTGGCAGCCCGGCATGCTGTTCGCGATCAACACCGGGCTGGTGATGCTGGCGCAGACCTGGGTGGCGAAGGCGATCGAGCGCCGTCGACGGCCGCGGGTGCTCCAGGTGGCGGCGGTGCTGTGGATCGTGTCCTTCGCCGTGTTCGCCTGTGTCCCCACCGCCGACACCACCCTCGCCTTCGCCGGACTCGCCCTGGGCATGGTCGTGTTCACCGTCGCGGAGCTGTTGCAGGCCCCCACCAGCAGCGCGCTGATCGTGTCGATGGCCGACGCCCGGGTCCGGGGCCGGTACCTGGGTCTGGAGGAGCTGATGTGGGGGCTGGCCAAGGTGGCGGCCCCCGCGGTGTTCACCCAGCTGCTCACCGCGCGGCCCGAACTGCCCTGGCTCGTCCTGGGCGTGTGCTGCCTCGCGGCGGTCGCCGTGCTGGCCCGGCTGAACCGCACCCTGCCCGTGGCCGCCCTGCGGGAGACTGTCGACCATGCCTGAACGCTCGGCCGAAGTCCCCTGTCCCGCAACACTCCGGGACGTATACCTGCGGGTGTACCGGGAGGCGCCGTACCACGAGGACGAGAAGGACGCCGACGCCTTCGCCGGGCAGCTCGCCGCACACGCGGCCCTGCCCGGCTTCTGCGTGACCACCGTGCACGACGACGCCGGGGCACTGGGCGGCTTCGCCTACGGAGTGCGCCGGGAGAGCGGTTGGTGGCACCCGCGCGCCGAGGCGCCCGCCCCGCCCTGGCTGCATCGGCCATTCTTCTACGTCTACGAGCTCGCCGTCGTCCGGGAGTCGCGGGGCCTCGGGCACGGCCGCGCCCTGCTCGACCTGCTCCTGGCCGACCGCCCGGAGCACCACGCCGTACTCGCCGCGTCAAGGGCGGCGCCGGCCCACGCGCTCTACCGGCGCTGGGGCTGGACGACGGCCGGTCGCCTCACCGGGCCGCCCGACGGCGTCGACCTCCTCGCGCTGCCGCTGTCCGCGTGCTGACGGGCGCCGCTCGGGCGACGTACGCCGTGTGAAGACCGACGTACACCGTCTCCGAAGAGCGACGTGCACCGTCTGAAGAACGGCGTGCACCGTCTGAAGAACGCATCCAGAATTCCCCCAGACCCTCCGTGTCACGATGCTGCGCCGCCGGTTCTTCCAGAGAACGGTCGGCGCACTGATCGGAGGAATCTGAGTGAGCATAGACGTGATGGTCTTCGACGATCTCCATTTGTCTCGGTCTGCGCTCTCGGCATTGCTTGATCAGCAGCCGGGGGTCACGGTCACAAAAAGCACGGGCAGCAGACTCGCCGCGTTGGAGTTCGCGGAACTGCATCGTCCGGATGTCGCTGTCATCAGTTTCGACGGACGCGACAACGAAACGGTCGACATCGCCGAGAAGATTGCGATTCTTCCGGGCAGCAGGACCCTTCTGGTCGCGACCGCCTGCATTCGGTCGGTCGTACGTCGCGCCCTGGACGGCGAGATTGCCGGAATGGTGCGACGGGGTGCGCCACCCCGCCGGTTCTTCGAGGCGGTGCACCTGGTGCACCAGGGTGAACGCGCCTTCGACACCGAGTTGACGGTCCCGGCGGTGACGGGTGCCAACTGCCCGCTGTCACCTCGGCAGTTGGCCGTGCTGGAGCGTCTGGACCAGGGCGACACGCTGGAGGAGATCGCCGCGCGACTTTTCCTGTCCGAAGGGACCGTGCGCAATTACATCTCGTCCGTGGTGGCGAAGATCGGTGCGCGCAATCGCATTGACGCGCTCCGCATCGCGCGGGAAGAACAGTGGATCTGACGCGGTCGACGCGCCGTGCAAAATGCATGCACCCTCATGTGCGGTGAATCTGTCGGCCCCTGACACACCACTGTTAGGTTCCTTTTACCGGTTGAAATTCAGCCGGTGAGAACGGATACCTGGGGAGGTAGTCGGTGTCGAACCGAAAATCCGTCACTGAACTGTCCTGGGAGAAAATCGCAGGTTCCATCGAATTTGTTCCCGACCTGTATTCCGTGAGGAATCAGCCGGAATCGGCGGCACGGGAGATGCTGGGTTGCGACCGGGCTGATCTCGACACGCTGATCGACGCGGGCCTGCCGTTCGAGACCCGGGACGCGGTGCGCCACTTCGACGTGAACGACCTCTACAACCTCGGGATGTACTCGGGGAAGGGGACGACACAGCCGGAGCTGGCGTTCCGCATGCTGTTCCGCTTCGCCGGCCGACCGGTCGACGCGCTGCTGGGCCCCAAGTCCTGGGACTTCCGGGTCGACCTGGAGTGCCCGGAGTGCGACGGGGCGGCGCCGTGGCGGTTCGAGGCCCCCGAGCCCTCCCGGTTCGGGGGGCACCTCGCCGAGGTGACGGCCCCGCAGCCGGGCCCGGGATCGGCCCGGTACACGGCGAAGGTCACCACGACCGGTGCGCTCGGCCCGCTGCGCTCCCCCGTCCTGCGCACGCTGACCCACGACTACCTGGACGCGGGCTACCGCTGGCAGATGCTGCCCGTCCCGATGCAGGCCGACCACGATCTGGTGCACCGGCTGGGCGCGACGAGCTGTATCGCGGCGAGCCTGTTCCTGGCCGAGCAGTTCCGCGCGGCCGGACACCGGGCCGTGGCCCGGCGGGGCTGGTTCTGCGGCGTGCTGGGCGGGGCCCTGGACCTGCCGCACGCCTGTGTCGAGGTCGAGGACGAGGACGGGGCGGTCAAGACCGTCGACATCGCGAAGGCGCAGCTGGCCGGGCGGCTTCCGGGGAACACCGAGGCGTTCCAGCAGCTGTGTCTGGGCTCGGTCTACAACAAGGTGATCCCGTCCACCGCGTCCGCCGACGTCGGTCTCGCCCACCACGGCTGCGGCTCGCTGGAGCCGGTCCAGGTGCACGCGGACATCCGCGCCCTGCGCTGAAGCCCTCCGCTGAAGCCCTGCGCTGAACACGTCCCCCGCCCCCCGCGCACAGAGCCCTGCGCCGAACACATCTGACAAGGAGAGGAGAACAATGGCGGCCACCGAGGTAGCCCCGGTCACCCTTGACCTGGACCGGCTGGAGAATCTCGCCGAGTCCGGCTACTACAACCCGTACACGATGTTCGACTGGCCGGACACCATCGAGCCCGACATGCCGTGGATGTCGGAGAAGCTGACCACGCTGGGCGGCACCCCGATGTGGGACGAGCTGACCCGTGAGCAGCAGCTCGCCCTGACCCGGTCCGAGGCGATCAACTTCTTCAGCCTCAACGTCCACGGCATCCGCGAGCTGCTCACCGAGGTGGTGCTGCGCATCCACGAGCCGACGTACGCCAACGTCTCGGAGTTCCTGCACCACTTCATCGGCGAGGAGAACGAACACATGTGGTTCTTCTCCAAGTTCTGTCTGCGGTACGGCGGCCGGCTGTACCCGAGCCAGCCGTCGCTGCGGGCGGATTCGGTCGACCATCTCTCCCGGACGTCCCGCGAGATGATCATTTTCGCGCGCATCCTGATCTTCGAGGAGATCGTCGACTACTACAACGCGCACATGGCGACGGACGCGTCCCTGCCGTTCATCGCCCGTGAGGTCAACCGGGTGCACCACGTGGACGAGAGCCGGCACGTGGCGTTCGGCCGGATGGTCTTCACCGAGCTGCTGAACCAGGTCAAGCAGCGGCATCCGCAGGAGGTGCCGCTGGTGGCGGAGTACCTGGAGAGCTACCTGCAGTACAGCATCGCCACGCTCTACAACCCGGCGGCCTACCGCGACGCGGGCATTCCGGACGCCCTCGCCCTGCGGCGGCGCGCGCTGAGCCACCCCGCGCGCATCGAGGCGCACGACCAGGTGCTCAAGCGGACCCGGCGTTTCTTGACCAAGTCCGGTGTGGGACGGGAGGACATCGCATGACGAGCACCGATCCGATGACAGAGGTCCGAGCGTTCATTCTGGAGCGCAATCCCCGGCTCGACAGTGTCGCCGACGATCTCGACCTGATCGACAGCCGGGCCATCAGCTCCCTGGCGTTCATCGAATTCATCTTCCTGCTGGAGGAGTTGACGGGGAAGACGATCGACCCCGAGGACCTGGACCTGGACGACTTCCGCACCCTGAGGGCCATCGACTCCCGGTTCTTCGTGAAGGAGGCGGCAGCATGACCACGTACGCGACCGGCACCGGTCTGGAAGTCCTGGACGGCGCACAGCTGCGTCTGTACCGGGCGATCGACGGGGTGATCCTGGGCCTGGCCGCCGACTGGCGGGCCCCGGAGTTCCGCTTCCCGTTCCTGATGCGTTGTCAGGACCTGGACACCTTCGACTACTACGACAACTTCCCGCACCTGGGGCTCGCCGCGACCCGGCTCGACCCCGGGCGGCTGGCCGCGGCGCTGGGCGACGCGGTCCGGCCGGTGGAGCGGATACCGGCGCAGGTGATGGAGCCGGCCGCGTTCGCCCTGCCGTCCGCGGCGTGCTACTCGGTCTACCTGAACCTGCGCGGGGCCGAACTCCCCGAGGAGGGCGTGCTGCGCACCACGGTCGGCACCTGCTTCCGCAACGAGGACCACTACCGGGGTCTGCAGCGGCTGCTCGGCTTCTCCATGCGGGAGATCGTCTGCGTCGGCCCCGAGGACACGGCCAAGAGCCATCTCGTACGGGCCAAGCAGGCGGTGACGGCGCTCTGCGGCGAGCTGGGCCTCGACCTGAAGCTGGAGGTGGCCACCGACCCCTTCTTCGACAAGAACGGCGGCAAGGCCAAGATGCAGCGCCTGTTCCCGGTGAAGGAGGAGTTCGTGGTGAACGGGCTGGCCATCGGGTCGGTCAACTACCACCGCAACTTCTTCGGCGAGCGGTGCGGGATCCGTGCCGGTGCGGAGACCGCGCACACCAGTTGCCTGGCCTTCGGGCTGGAGCGGTGGGTGCACACCCTGACCGAGCGGTTCGGCAGTGCCGAGGCCGCCGCGTCCGCCGTCGAGAGCCTGAGCTGATGCACCGGTCGACGCGTCCGCCGCTGGCCGAGGTGCTGGGCGTCGAGGTGAGCCTGCTGCAGTCCGGCATGGGCGGGGTCGCGGGAAGCGAACTGGCGTGTGCGGTGTCCAACGCCGGGGCGGCCGGGTGCGCGGGCGGCTACAAGCTGGTCGGCGAAGCCCTGTCGGCGATGCTCGCCCGGCTCGTCGCGGGCACCGACCGGCCGGTCGGCGTCAATCTGATCCCCGAGGTGGTCGGCGACGCCGAGCTGGAACGTCAGGTGGCGCAGGTCCTGGCCGAGACGCCGCGGCGGGTGCACCTGTCGTTCTTCGGGATGCCCCGGAGCCCGGTGCTCGCCGGGGTCGCGGCGGCGGGGCGCGCGGCGGTGGTCCAGGTCGGGACCGTCGAGGACGGGGTGCGCGCGGCCGCCTCGGGCGCGGTCGTGGTGGCCCAGGGCATCGAGGCCGGCGGGCATCTGCTCGGCACCGCGCGCCGGGACGACCTGGTCGCCGCCCTGCGCACCCGGGTGCCGGATGCCTGCCTGGTCGCCGCGGGCGGCATCGGCTCGCCCCGGCAGGCCGCACGGGCGCTGGCCGCGGGCGCCGACGGGGTGCTGCTCGGCACCGCCTTCGTCGTCGCCCACGAGTCGCGCGCCCACCCCGTCTTCAAGGCGGCGGTCACCGGCGCCGGAGCGCACGACACCGTGATCACCGATGTGTACGAGATCGGCTGGCCGGGCCGACGCCACCGCGTCCTCGCGACGTCCGTCACCGCCGATCCGCACCAGCCCCGGACGTTCATCGGCCGCACCGTGGTCGAGGGCAGGCCGTACCTCATCCCCCGGTTCAGCTCGGCGGTGCCCACCGAGGCGACCACCGGCCGGATCGAGGAGATGGCCCTGTACTGCGGACTGTCCTGCGCGGACGTCCCCGAGGAACGGGCCGCGGCCGACGTCGTCCGCGGCTTCGCCCCCGTCCTGGCCCGCACCCCCGTCCTCGCGGGCGCGCGGCACCCCGACAACCGGCAACACCCCGACAACCAGCAACAGGTGGAGAACCATGGCAGCCGATGAGCAGGAACAGATGGACCTGTCCTATCCCCCCGACGCCCGCCGCGCCCAGGTGCGGGAAGGCGTCGAGCTCTACTACGAGTCCGTGGGCAGCGGCACCCCGATCACCTTCCTGAACAACTTCTTCCTCAGCGCCCCGTTCTGGCGGTCGATCACCGGGGAGCTCGCGGAGCACCACCGGGTGGTGACGTACGACCTGGCCAACCACGGTGCGTCCGGGAAGCTGGCGAAGGAGCCGAGCTGGCAGGAGCACGCCGCCGACCTGATCGGTCTGCTCGACGCGCTGGAGATCGAGTCGACCTACCTGGTCGGCACCTCCGCCTCCACCCAGCTCGCCCGGGACGTGGCGCTCGCCCACCCGGACCGGGTGCGCGGCCTGATCCTGGCCGGGCCGGTCTTCGGGCTGACGGGCATGCGCAGGCACCGCCAACTGAACCGGGCCTGGCGGGTGACCCTGCAGACCCAGGGCATCGCCGGTCTGTACAACCACATGTACCCGGAGGTGATCGCGGGCGAGATGAACGAGGAGGGCGGCACGCCGGGCTTCCTGGGGCTGCGCGAGAGCTTCATGGCGATGAACACCCCCGAGGAACTGGCCAACGGGCTGTCCCTGGTCCAGGAGGGCGACCCCAGCTCCCAACTGCTGACCCGGATCGGCGCACCGACGCTGGTCGTGCTCGGCGACGACGACATCCTGCTCAGCCCCGGCCGGGGCCGTCAGGTGGCCGCGCTGTTCCCGCGGGGCCGTTGCGAGATCATGCCCAACGCGGGCCATGTGCCGTTCTTCGACGACCCCGAGTCCTTCCAGTCGATGATCCTCAAGTTCGTGGCGGAGACGGAAGCCCATGCCTGACACCGACACCCTCTCCCCCGCGCACACCGGCACCGGCAGCGGCAGCAGCACCGGCAGCGGCCCGGCCGCCGACGCGGGCACCGAGAGCATCGCGCGGCGCATCCGCGCCCTGCTGGCCGAGCTGTTCGGCCAGGACCGGTTCATCAGCAGCTTCCCGGGCGATCTGTCGCTGCGCGAGGCCGGAGTCTCCTCCACCGGGCTGGTCAGCCTGCTGGTCGCCATGGAGGACGCCTTCGGGTTCGAGTGGGACGACGACCTCCAGCCCGAGGTGCTGCGCTCCATCGACTCGCTGGCCGGTCACGTCGCGGCCCTGCGCCTGGGCGATTGAAGGGCACACGGTGGCCGAACTGCCGGAACTCTTCACACACATCGCGGCGCCGACCCGGCTGGGCATCCAGCCGGTGCCGTGGCCGCACGGGCCGGCCGAGCAGTTCGCGGCGGGCCGCACCGCGGCGGCCGAGGCCCTGACCTCGGCCGGATCCTCCGAGGTGGCCGTCCCGCGCGACCCGGTCGGGCGGCCCGTCTTCCCACCGGGGTTCGCCGGTTCGATCTCCCACACCGAGCATCTGGCCGTCGCGGCGGTGGTGCCCGGCGCGGAGGCGGTCGGCGTCGACGTCGAGAACGCGATCGTCACCGACCGCATGGGCCGGTTCACCTTCCGCCGGCGGGAGCGGCAGGACCTGCTCGTACCGGACGGACGGTACGTTCCGGCCGAGCTGTTCGTCGCCAAGGAGGCGGCCTTCAAGGCGCTCAACCGCATCGAGTCCCTCGGCGACTTCGTGTTCTGGCGCATCGAACTGACCTTGTCCGACGACGTGTTGACCGCCTCGTACGGCGGGGAGTCGGTGCCGGTCCTGGTCCGCTCGCGCGGCGGCCTCGCGCTCGCCGTGGCGATACGGAGCTGAACGGCGCACGGCGCAGGCCGACCGCGCCGCCGCGCCGCCACGCCGGTCAGTTGAACGGCGCCGCGCCCTCGCGCAGTTGAACTCTGTACGTCGCCCTGGAATTCCATCTTGAATGGGGAAAGCACGCAATGGTCAATGACATCTTCTCCGCCGTCGAGGAAATCTTCCGCTCCCGGCTGCACCTGTCCGACATCGATCCGGACGTCCCGCTCCTGGACTACGGGCTCGACTCCGTCCGCTCCATCGAATTGGTCATCGAGATGGAGACCACGTTCGGCATTCAGATATCCGACGAGCAGGCAGCGTCGATGCTGACCCTGCACGACGCACGGGACCAGGTCGCCGCCTCGCTCCTGGTGCGGGCGGGGCAAGGAGACAGTGCCGCATGAATGCCCCCATCGACCCCGCATCCGCCTTCGCGCAATACGCCCGCCCGGAACTGGCCCGGCTCTTTCGCGCCCTGCATCTCGACGCCACCTACAGCCGTGGCCGAGGGGACCGGCTGACCTGGGAGCGTCCGGCGGACGGGCACCGCCCCGCCGCAACGGTCGAGGTCCTCGACCTGGTCGGCGGGGCCGGCGCCTCGTTGTTCGGGCACAACCACCCGGCGCTGGTCGAGGTGGCCCGCCGGTGCCTGGACGAGGAGGTCCCCTTCAACGCCCAGGGCAGCTTCCGCCCGGGCGCGGCCGAGCTGGCCCGGCGGCTCTCCGAGACCGTCGGCGCCACGACCGGTGCCCGGTACGTGGTGACCTTCGGCTGCACGGGTGCGGAGGCCGTGGAAGCCGCGGTCAAGCACGCGACGGTGGAGCACCGGCGGACCCTGGCGGCCCTGCAGGAGGAGGACGAACAGACGTTGCGCCGGGTGCGGCGCGACGGCGTCGGCCATGTCGCGTGCGCGGACGGGCCCGCGGCCGGACGCCCCTGCGAGGAGGTGCTCACCGCGTCGATCGCGGCGATCGCCGCACTGCGCGGCACGGACCCGGTCCTGGTCTCCCTGAAGGACGCCTTCCACGGCAAGACGGCCGGTGCGGGCACCCTGACGCACGGCGGCAACGTCCCCGCGGACCTGCATGTGCCCGGTCCCGAACACCGGCGGCTGCACGACTGGTCGCCGCAGGCGGTGGAGGGTGCGCTCGACGACGCGTTCGTCGAGGCCCACCGGGTCACCGTCGACGCCGCCGGGGTGCCGCACTCCGCCGCTCGCCGACTGTCGCCGCTCGCCGCCTGCTTCGCGGAGCCCGTCCAGGGCGAGGCGGGCGTGCGCGAGGTGCCCGCCGAGACGCTGGCCGCTCTGCGCGAGCTGGCCGACCGGCACGGCGCGGTCCTGGTCTTCGACGAGATCCAGTCCGGCATGGGCCGCACCGGCACCTTCCTGGCCTCCGAGCCTTCCGGCGTGGTGGCCGACTACTACCTGTTCTCCAAGTCCCTGGGCGGCGGCCTGGCCAAGGTCTCGGCGCTCCTGGTGGCCGCCGAGCGGTACGTCCCGGACTTCGGCCGGCACCACACGTCGACCTTCGCCGACGACGAGTTCTCCTCCCGGATCGCCACGGCCGCGCTCGACCTGGCCCTGTCCCTGCGCGAGGACGTCGTGGCCACCGGAGCGCTGCTGCGCGAGCGGCTCGCCGACGTGGCGGCCCGGTGGCCGAAGGCCGTCGCCGCGGTCCGGGGGCGCGGTCTGCTCCTGGGGGTGGAGTTCCGGCTCCCCGAGCCCGCCTCGGGTCTGCTGCGCGAGGTGTTCGACCCCGAGTCGCTGGGCTACCTCATCGCCGGACGTCTGCTGCACACCCATCGGCTGCGGGTCATCCCGACCCTGTCGGCGCCCACGACGCTGCGCGTCCAGCCGTCCGCCCTCCTGCGGGCCGCCGACGTGGAGCACATCGCGGCCGCCTTCGACGAGGTGGCAGGGCTGCTGGAGAACGGTGACCACGCCACCCTCCTCGCCCATCTGGCCACCCCGCCCGACGGGCCGTGGCAGCCGCGCACCCCGGTCCCGCAGCCCCGCGGGGACCGGCCGACCGCCGCGCCGGGCGACGTGCCCCGGGTGGTGTTCCTCGCCAATCTGGACGTCCCCGGCAAGCTGGGGGCGATGGCGCCGGAGCTGGCGTCCTGGTCCCCGGGGCAGTGCGCGGACGTGCTCGACCGGATCCAGGGCGAGCTCGACCCGTTCGAGGTCGCCCGCCACCGCGTCGCCTCCGGCACCCGGGGCACGGTCGAGGTCGTCATGGTGGCGGTCCCCTTCACCGCCGCGCAGGCCAATGCCGCCCTGCGCGCGGGCCAGGGGCGGTGGTTGCGCCGTACCGTGCTCGACGCGGTGGACCTGGGCGTCTCGCTGGGGGCCGAGGTCATCGGCCTCGGCGGGCACACGTCGATCGTCGCCAACGCCGCCCGGGACGTGGTCGAGGACCGGGTCAGGGTGACCTCGGGCAATTCGCTGACCGCCGCCTGTGCGTACGACCTGCTGTGCCGCCAACTGGCCGAGGCGGGGCCCGGGAACCGCCGGGTCGCGCTGGTCGGTGCCGTGGGCAACATCGGCGCGGTGATGGCCGAACTCATCGCCCCGCACTGCGAGTCGCTGCTGCTGGTGGGCCGTCCGGGTTCGGCCCGCAGGCTCGACGCCGTCGCCGAGCGGCTCACCGGTGCCACCCAGGTGTCGGTCTGCGACGACCTGACGGCGCTGCGGGACTGCCCGATCGTGGTCAGCGCGACGAACGCGGCCGACCCGGTGATCCTGCCGCACCATCTGGCCGGTGACCGGGACGTGCTGGTCTGCGACCTCGCGGTGCCCGGCGACGTGCACCCGGCCGTGGCGGGGCTGTCCAACGTCACGCTGGTGTCCGGCGGGCGCATCGCGCTCCCCCACGACCAGGCCCCGCACTTCCCCGGCATCACGCTGCCGCCGGGCGTCTTCTACTCCTGCCTGGCCGAGACGATGCTGCTCGGCCTCGAACCGGCCACCGCGAGCCCGTCGTACGGCGGTCTGACCCCGGCGGGCGTGCTGGCCGCCCGGGACCTGGCCGATCGACACCTGTTCCGTCCCGCCCGTCTGGTCGCCGACGACGTCACGGTGCGGCCGTGGGTGGCCGATCCGCTCACCCGTCTTGTCGAGGAGAGGCTCTGATGACCGCGACCGAACCGTTTTCGACCGTGTGGCACGCGCTCCTCGCCGAGGCGCAGCGCGGCCCGGACGGCTCGTCGGTGACCCTGCTCCCGGAGCCGGGCACCGTGGACACCGTGCGCTACGACACGCTGGTGGAGAACGCCGCCCGGTGTGCGGCGGCCCTCGCCGAGCACGGCGTGGGGGCGGGCGACCGGGTGCTGCTCTGTCTGCCCACGGGCGCGCAGTTCCTCACCGCCTTCTTCGGCACCCAGTTGCTCGGGGCCGCGCCGACGGCGATCTCCGTACCGGTACGGTTCGGTGGCGCCGCCGGGTTCGAGGGGCAACTGAAGGATCTGATCGGGTACTTGCGGCCTGCCGCCGTGGTCACCACGGCCGCGGTGATCGACGCGCTGCCCGACCTCGGCGGCGCCGCCCTGATCGACGGGGCCGTGCTGCACGCCCGCGCCACCGCGAGCGACGCCCCGTCCCACCCCCTGCGGGTCCCCGCGGGCTACGAACTGGCAATGATCCAGTGCACCTCGGGGTCGACGGGCACGCCCAAGGGCGTGATGATCTCGCACGCGGCGATGGCGGCGAACTGCCGGCAGCTGACCGCCCGGGTCGGCTGGACCCGCGAGGACACCACCGTCAGCTGGGCCCCGCTCTACCACGACATGGGCCTGATCACCGGTGTGCTGAGCCCCGCCTACGTGGGCGCGAGCACCGTCCTGATGCCGCCGACCCGCTTCCTGCGCTCCCCCGCCGAGTGGCTGCGGCACCTCAGCGACTACCGGGGGGCCGTGGCGGCCGCACCGAACTTCGCGTACGGGTACGTCACCTCGCGGGTGCGCGACGAGGAGCTGGAGGGGGTGGACCTGTCCCACTGGCGCAGCGCGTTCTGCGGGGCGGAACCCATCCAGCCGGCCACCGCGCGGCGCTTCACCGAGCGGTTCGCCCGCTGGGGGCTGCCCGCCCACGCGTTCACCCCGGGCTACGGCATGGCCGAGGCCACCCTGGTCCTCACCGTGAAGCTGCCGGGCGCGCCCTTCGTGTTCGACTCCATCGACCGGGAGGCGGCCGTCGCCGAGGGCCGGGCCGTCGACGTCGACCCGGACAGCGCCGACGCGGTGCAGGTGGCCGACTGCGGCGAGCCGGTCGACGGCGCGCAGATCCGCGTCGTCGACGCCGAAGGGCGGCCGCTGCCGGAGAACGCCATCGGTCACCTCCAGTTCCGCAGCCCCTCGCGCACCGACGGGTACTTCGACCTTCCCGAGGAGTCCGCCGCGTCGCAGGACGCGGAGGGCTGGTGGCGGACCGGTGACATCGGCTATCTGCGCGACGGCGGTCTGCGGATCACCAGCCGGGCCAAGGACCTGGTCATCATCCGCGGCTCCAACTACTTCCCCTCGGACTTCGAGCAGGCCGCCGAGACGGTGCCCGGAGTGCGGCTGGGGGCCGTGATCGCGGTCGGGCACCGCCCCGAGGACGCCGAGTCCGAGGAGCTGCACCTGATCGTGGAGACGGATTTGGAGGAGGCGCACCACGAGGCGCTGCGCCGGGCGGTGCGGGCGGCCGTCGCCTCCCGCACGGGGGTGGCGCCCGCCGCGATCCACCTGGTGCCCCGCCGCAGCATTCCGAAGACGACCAGCGGCAAGCTCCAGCGGGCCAAGGCCCGGGAGCTGTTCGTGGCTCCGCGCTGAGCCGCACCGTGCGCCGAAGAGAGTGACCGCACCGCTTCGAGCACGCCATCCACCGTGAGTACGCAGCAGAGAGGAACTGAAGGTCATGGTCGATCTACCGCAGGCCGCGAGCGTCGCCGCGGTGATGCGTGCGCACGCGCACGCCGCTCCCGACCGTACGGCGCTGGTCTTCGTGGACGACGTGGAGCGGGCCGACGGCTCGACCTCGTGGTCGTACGCCCAACTCGACGCGCAGGCCCGCCGGGTCGGTGCCTGGCTCGGGGCCCGCTGCCCGGTGGGCACCCGGGTGCTGCTGCTGTACCCGAGCGGGTTCGACTTCACCGCCGCGTACCTGGGTTGCCTGTATGCGGGGGCGGTGGCCGTCCCGGCACCGCTGCCGGGGCACTACCGGCACGAGCAGCAGCGGGTGAACCACATCGCCCGCAACGCGGCGGCGTCGGTGGTCCTCACGGACTCCGCGAACCTGGCGGACGTCGAGGCCTGGGCGGGCGCCGAGCGGCTGGGCGCCCGGGTCGTGGCCACCGGCGGCGACGCGCTGCCCGTGCCGGGCTCCTGGTCGCCGCCGCCCGTCGGACCGGAGGATCTCGCGATGCTCCAGTACTCCTCGGGCACGACGGGCGAGCCCCGGGGCGTGATGCTCAGCCACGGCAACCTCCTGCACAACGCGGACGCCCAGCGCCGTGCCTTCGGTCTGACCCGGGAGTCCCGGGTCGGCGGCTGGCTGCCGCTGTACCACGACATGGGGCTGCTGGGTCAGCTGCTGCCCGCACTGCTGATCGGCGCCACCAGCGTCCTGATGCGGCCCAGCGCGTTCCTGCAACGCCCGCACCAGTGGCTGCAGTTGATCGACCGGTACGACGTGCACTGCTCGGCCGCACCGAACTTCGCCTACGAACTGTGCCTGGCCAAGGTCACCGACGAGCAGCTGGACGGCCTGGACCTGTCGCGGTGGCAGCTCGCGTACAACGGCTCGGAGCGGGTGGACATCGCGACGCTGGACGCGTTCACCAAGCGTTTCGCGCCCGCGGGCCTGCCCGACACCGCGCCGTGCCCCTGCTACGGCATGGCGGAGGCGACGGTGTTCGTCTCCTGCGCGGCGCGGCGCCGGCCGGTGGTGACGACGGTCGACGCCGGCCACCTGGGGCAGCGCCGGTTCGTCACCGCCCGGTCCGGTGTCGATCTGGTGAGCGTGGGCAGCCCGCTGGACTGCGAGATACGGATCGTGGAGCCGGTCGGCGGGCAGGAGGTGGCGCCGGGCGGCGTCGGCGAGATCTGGCTGCGCGGCCCGAGCCTGGGCCGGGCGTACTGGAACTGCGCACCGGCGACCGAGCACGCCTTCGGGCCGGACGGTTTCGTGCGCACCGGCGACCTGGGGGCGCTGCACGAGGGCGAGTTGTACGTCCTGGGCCGCGTCGAGGAGGAGCTGCGGCTGGCCGAGGGCCGTCTGTACCCGCAGGACGTCGAGCGGGCGCTGCGGCTGAGCCATCCCGAACTGGCGCAGGCCGGTGCGGTGTTCACGGTGCCCGCCGACGCGTTCGGCGCCGAGGACCTCGTCGTCGTGCACGAGGTGCAGGGGCGGCCCGCCGAGGCGGATCTGCGGCGGCTGGCCGAGCGGATGCGCCGGACGGTGGCGGGGGCTTTCGGTGTCACGGCGGGTGCCGTCTGTCTGCTGCGGCGGGGCGGGGTGCGGCGGACGACGAGCGGGAAGATCCGCCGGGTCGCGATGCGCCGGCTGTTCCTGGAGGGGGAGTTGGCGGTGCTGTACGAGGACCGCGGTCCCTCGATGGCCCCGGTGCTGTGCCTGCCGGAGCAGGATCAGGAGCAGCTGGGGCAGGAGCGGGGGTGCCGCACTGCGGCCTGACTCCCCCGCCCCGGCCCCGGGGTTCAGGCCCGGACCGCCTCGCAGTGCTCGTCGGCTGCGGGGCGGTCGTCGTGCTGCGGGGGCCCCAGCAGCGTGTCCAGTTCCGCCAGGACGAGCGCGGAGCGGGCGGCCGCCGCGGGCACGAGGTGCTGCATGAGGAAGTAGCCGTGCACGAGGCCGGGTCCCGGGACGTGGCGGACCGGCACGCCGCTGACGGCCAGTTTGTCGGCGAGTTCGACGCCCTCGTCGTGCAGCGGGTCGAATTCGGCGGTGGCGACCACGGCCGGGGGCAGGTGGCGCAGGTCGGCGCCGAGCAGGTCGACGGCGGGGTCGCGGCGCCGGTGGGCGTCGGGCACGTACAGGTCGTAGTGGTACGCCATGTCGTCGAGGGACAGCAGGTGTCCCTCGGCATGGGCGCTGCCCGCGGCGAACAGCAGCCGGGGGTCGGTCGGCGGGTACAGGAGCAGCTGGGCGGCGAGCGGCAGGTCGCCCTGGTCGCGGGCGTCCAGGGCGACGCCGACCGCGAGGCTGGCGCCCGCGCTGTCCCCGGCCAGGACGTGGGGGCGGCCGGGGTGGACGCGGGCGGCCCAGCGGGCGGTGGCGATGCAGTCGAGCAGCGGTGTGGGGTAGGGGAATTCGGGGGCCCGCCGGTAGTCGACGGCGACGACCACCGCGCCGAGCGCGTCCGCCACGCTGCGGCAGGCCAGGTCGTGGCTGTCGAGGTCGCCCACGGTCCAGCCGCCGCCGTGCAGGTAGGTGACCAGCCGGCCCCGGTCCGTGGGCGGGGTGTAGACCCGGCAGGCGAGCGTGGTCCCGTCCGCCGCGGTGAGCGTCTCGTCGGTGCTGGTGACCTCGGGGTGCGGTCCCTGCGCCGTGTCGGTGGGCAGCGGGGCGGCGTTGGCGCGGTACCTCCGGCGGGCCTCCTCGACGCCCAGGGCGCGGGCCGGGACGGGCGGGCCGTCGGCCTGCTGCCAGGCGATCAGGTGGCGGAGTATGCGGTCCAGTGGCATTGCGGTCCTCCCGGTAACTGGCCGGACAGAAAAGGAAATGCGGCAGCCGTGACAGGCCGTCAATTCTACGAGGATTTATCGGATGCGGCACAGGTGTGTGAAATGCATGTACGGCGGTGCGGGGCGCACATTGTCCGGCCCCGAATACCGTCGATAGCCTCTTCCTACTATTCACCGCACGACAACTCGGCACAACGGAAAAGGAATTCGCCATGATTGTTCTGGGGTGCAACGGGTTCACCCGTGGCGCCGATCTCTTCGCCGAGCACTTCGGCGCGGTCGGCACCGAGAAGCACTACGTCCTCGGCCATGACGCGGGAGCCGCACTCCTGGTCGACGGGGAATTGGTCGCCGCGGTCGAGGAGGAGCGCCTCAACCGGGAGAAGAAGACCTCCGACTTCCCGGTCAACGCGGTGCAGTGGTGTCTGGAGCAGGCCGGTGTCGGGTTCTCCGACATCGACCTCATCGCCATACCGTGGCGGTTCTCCGACCAGGTCTTCGACGCGATGATGGGCGACATGGTGGGCGCCCCGCTGAAGCCCGCGGACAAGGTGGTGCGCCTGAGCCACCTCGCGGCCCTGTTCGGGGAGGCGCTGAGCCCCGAGGCGGTCCTCGCGGACTTCGCGCGGCGCACCGGGTTCACCCCGGACCCGGACAAGGTGGTGTTCGTCCAGCACCACCTCGCCCACGCGATGACCGGCTATTACATGGCGGGCCAGCAGGACGCCGCGTTCCTGATCAGTGACGGACGGGCGGAGCTGTTCTCCTCGCTGATCGGGGAGATCCGCGACGGCAAGATCAGCGTCTTCGACGAGGCGACGATCAGCGCGAACGACTCGATCGGCAACCTCTTCGCGTCCATCACCCGGTTCCTGGGCTTCGTGCCCAACAACGACGAGTACAAGGTCATGGGCCTGTCGGGGTTCGCCGAGCCGCCGAGGCCGAACCCGTTCCTGGAGCACATCGTCCAGCTGCACGACAACGGCCGCTACACCCTGTGCCGGCCGCACGACCCGGAGAACGGCCGCTGCTTCGACGACCTCTTCGAGCAGCACTTCGGTCCGTACGAGGACACCGTGGAGTACAAGGCCACACTGGCCGCCGCCGCGCAGGAGATGCTCACCGCCGTCACCAGCCACCAGCTGCGCGCCCTGGAGGCGCGCACCGACCTCGACCACCTGCTGTTCGAGGGCGGCCTGGCGCTGAACTGCGTCAACAACACGCACCTGCTGGAGGGTTCGCGGTTCGAGGACATGTCCGTGTCCTTCGGCGCCAGTGACACCGGCGTCGTCATCGGTGCCGCCGTGCACGCCTGGGCCAACCACCCGGACGCCGCCGGGCCCGCGCGGGCCGCCACGGTCACCCCCTATGTGGGTCCCGAGTACGACAGCACGGAGATCGAGCGGACCCTCGGGGACTTCACCGGGCGGGTGGAGTGGACCCGGCTGCCCGAGGACAAGGTCGCCGAGCGGGTCGCGGACCTGCTCACGGACAAGGTCGTCATCGGCTGGTTCCAGGGCCGCCTGGAGCACGGGCCGCGGGCCCTGGGCCACCGCAGCATCCTGGCAAACCCGAGCTTCCCGGACATCAAGGACGTCATCAACACCCGGGTCAAGCACCGGGAGCCGTTCCGCCCGTTCGCGCCGATCGTGCTGGAGTCCGACGCCCCGAAGATCTTCGAGATGGGCCGCAAGACCCGCTCGCCGTACATGACGTTCGTCTTCCCGGTCCGGCCGGAGTACCACGAGGTCATCCCGGGTGCCACGCACGTCGACGGCACCTCGCGGGTGCAGACGCTCACCGACGAGGACGAGCCGCTGCTGGCCTCGCTGCTGCGCACGTTCACCGAGCGTACGGACGTGCCCTGCCTGATCAACACGTCGTTCAACGTGGCGGGCGAGCCCATCGTGTGCTCCCCGACGGATGCGGTGAACTGCTTCCTGGGCACCGAGATCGACTATCTCGTGCTCGGCGACTATCTCGTCACGAAGGCCGAACCGGCCGCGTGACGTCCATCGACGCCGGCGCCGGGGCGCCCCTCCCCCGGGGCGTCCGGTGCCGGCGTCCCGGCGGGAAGGAGGGTGGGGCATGTCCGTCGTGTCCGAGGTGTCCGAGGTGCCCACGGCATCCTCGGTGTCCGAGACGGCCGTCGACCTGACGACGGTCGTCCAGCAACTGGAGTGGCTGGAGGGGCAGTTGCGGGCACCGCGCCGACTGCGCATCCCCGCGGAGGTCAGTGCCGCCTGTGACGCGCTGGCCTGTGCCGCCGTGCTGCTGCGCGCCCGGCAGCAGGACGGTGCGGACGACCGGGCCGAGCCGATGGTGCTGCTGCACGACGCCATGGCGCTGGCCCGCAGCACCGTCGAGGCCACGAAGTACGCGTGCCGCGCCCGTACGGGACAACCCCGTACGGGACAACAGGGCGCGCAGGGTGCTGCCTGACGCGGTGTCACCGGATTCGGGCCGTCGGGCGCCGCGCGCCGTGGGGGGGCCCCGGCCGGGGTGCGGGGGAGGGTGTGGTGCCCGTGGCCACGACGGTTCGGGGGGAGGCGGGCGCGGGCCGGGGGCGGGGCCG